>NZ_DFQV01000019.1 GCF_002377945.1 Psychrobacter sp. UBA3480 | reverse complement strand
GGCTGGTGTTTTTATTATTTTGCTCATTGACGCTAGTTGTAATGGCCGATGTCAGATCAGACTTGTCTCTACTCACCACATTAAGAATATTGGTCTCAGTCGTACCAATAAGCGTTTTGTTGGCTGCAATCGCAGTATCTTGGCTGGTGTTTTTATTATTTAACGTAACAACGTTGCCATTAAGAGAGTTCGTTAACTCAGTTTTGTTCTGACTAACCACATTACGGATACTAGTGTCAGTCGTGCCAATAAGCGTTTTGTTGGCTGCAATGTTAGTATTCTGTGTATTATTCACCGACTCAAGAGCAGATTTTGTGCTGGCGATAGTACCTTCGAGCTCTGTTTTATTAGATAACGCAGTATCACGAAGCTTTTTGTCTTCGGCATCAACGTAGGTTTTATCTGCTTTTTTGCCGATATCCGCCGTGTTCTTAGCGATATTGGTGGTATTAGTTGTGATGTTGGTGGTATTAGTTGCGATGTTATTTTTATTAGTCTGAATTGCAGTGTTTTGGGTGTTATTGGTGGTGGTTGCCGTGTTAATAGCGGTATCTTGCTTGGCGTTTTCACTATCAGCGTATGTTTTATCCGCCTTATCTGCAATCGTTTCTGTAAACATCTCACTACTGCCCAAGTCGCGTACAGCAGTTTGTAGCTGACCAATAGTTGCAACATCAGTCGCATCAATACCATCAGACACATTTACTAAACGGCGAGTTACTGCCGGTCTATTTTCCGTATAATATTCTGTATTAAATGCAGGTAGACCATATTCATCTACAGCCTGGTCGCCATTCTCATCGAGTATCGGCTCAAAAGTGATCAATTGACTATAGTCAGTATATGTATACGCATCATTCCCAAATGACACAGTGTCTCTCTCATGAGAAATTGCTCCCGAACCTATTGCTGTGCCGCCCGAACTAGTAAGCGTATTAGCGCCAATGGCGGTATTGGTTTTAGCTATAGATTCAGCGTATTGACTTGCAGCATTAAGTTTTAGGTATGTAGCTTGGCCAAAAAGAGCGCCATCACCGTAGTACGTCTCCTTGTACTCTTGTGGCGTTATTTTGTAACGAGCTGCCATCTTTGCTATCTCAGCCTCTAAACGATCGTCATAACCCGTGTCCTCCGCATCGCGTATATATTGCGCAGCACCACTCTGATTACCAATGGCAATACTACCAACCTGGCTAATAAGCGTAGGTGAAAAAAAGTAATCATTTTTAGCGGCAGTAGCAGTTGCCGTGTCACCTAGCTCAATATTCTTTTCTTCAATTTTAAACTGCATCTCATTAATCATTCTACGACTATCATCACCATAGTCAGCTTGCGCAGGAACAATAGACAAAGCACTAAAACCCAAGACAGCAAGTGCTATCGTGAGTGGTTTTTTATAGAAAGAAAGAGGTGTTGAGACAGTCGTGATCACCGCAGACGCGAGTGAGACTGATTTGGATTTTTTGCCGGATTTCGCATTTTCTGGAACAGCTTTAAAAACACCGGTCGTGTTACAGCGCACTACTTTGTAGACGTGATTCATTTTTAAGCCTTCTCTTTGCTAGAATTTTTATGTGTATCTACAGTACATTTTTTGTAAATCACATTTACGTCACAGTTTACCGTTAAAAACCCACAAAATCAAAGCAAAATTCCTTAGCCGACGAACGGTAGTATTTTACAGATAAACGGTACAATTCGAAGTGTTTTAGAAGTTAAATGATAGGCCTTGCTTTGGAAGCGCGCCTTTATGTTTACTGGATTTGGACAGGAGTGGCGGTGCTTTTTCTATTAATGGGCAATATATGAATATACACATCATAAAACACTAAGTTTTAGCTATAAAAGCGAGTGATTTGATTCGACGTTTTCCGTGTTTTTGGTCGCAATATCTCTATAGTAGTCTGAATCTAGATGTTGACTGCAAAAAACCTGAAACATTGATGAGTTATATGAGGATTAATCACCTCATCCTCTAAAACCATAGTATATACCCAACTCCAATTAATTTAGTAAAAACATCTATTTTTTTGTCAAATCGCAAGTAAATCGGTTTTTGAATAGTTAAATCATACGCTTGCCAGCATAAAATACGCTTGTATTTATTAAAATAAATAGCAATAAGCGTTGATTAAACCTTATTACTTAGGTAAAATATATAAAGCTTAGGCACATCGCCATTCACTTTATATTGAAACGCTGCAGGTAACTCTAACCCGCCAGCTTTTATAAAAAAACAATTAAAACTCGGACACGCAAATGAGCAACAAAAAACCTTTAATGCGTTATCACGGTGCCAAATGGCGTCTAGCGCCTTGGATTATTAGTCACTTCCCTAAGCATCATTGTTATGTAGAGCCCTTTGGCGGTTCAGCTGCAGTGCTGATCAACAAGTTACCTTCTGATCGTGAGGTCTATAACGACATTAACGACGAGATTGTGACCTTGTTTAACGTCATCCGTGATACAGAAATGCGTACCGAGTTATTAAGACTACTAAGCATGACCCCTTACTCTCGTACAGAGTTCAATTTCGCAAAAGAGAAGTCTATGGCACACCGTGACGCCAAAGGCAGAGTGCTTGGCGGCATAGACTCAGTAATGATTGCTCACCAGCTCCTAGTGCGCTCTCAGATGGGTTTTGGCAGTGTGGGAGCAACCAGAGGTCGGACAGGCTTTAGATTGGATACAGCGCGTAGTGGCACATCCTTACAAACGTTATGGGGTGAATTACCTCAGAACATACTAGACATCACTGAACGACTTAGAAATGTGGTCATTGAGAATACAGATGCTTATAACGTTATTAAGCATCATGCCCGCCCAGACACTCTATTTTATCTTGACCCACCTTACACATCGGACTCTCGGGTAAACAGTGACTCATACGGCGATCATGAAATGACACTAGGTCAGCATGAGCGCCTATTGAAGATGATCGAATCATCCGAAGGTATGTTCCTAATAAGCGGTTATGACAATGAATTGTATAACGACTTACTAAAAGGCTGGACGGTCTATAAAAAAACAACAGCGGCCAGTGGTGGCACTAAAAGCGGCTCTGTACTCAGAACAGAGTCACTATGGCTATCCCCTAACTGCGAGAAGAAGCAAATGGATATGTTTAGCCAAGGCGCTTAAGAGAGCGTCTTACTACATCCATAACCCTGTTTATAAACACTAAAGAACGAAGGCAACATAAATGACAAAGCGCAATAGCAGTACAGCATTCAACTACGAACCATTTGGTGAATCAAAACTAGCATTCAACAGCAATGCTTTTGAGCTTGAGACCCTAGCGATGGCACGTAGAGAAGTAAATAAAGTTGAGGTGCAACAAGGCTTTACTTGGGAGAGCATGCATTTAGACGTGCCAGCGATGGTAATAGACATTATCAATAAGTCTGTTAAGCGTATTGATAAAAGCAGCCATCGTAAAAAAGCGACGGCTTGCGCTTCACACCTAAAAAAGTTGTTAAACCAATCGGCTCACACTCCAACCAAGAGCAAGATCATTGCAAACAACAACGTCAGTAAGTGGGTTAACGATTACTTCCATACAGTGATTGGCGAACTGGTTGAGTCTATAACCTTAGTAGACAGCCAACACGTCCCTGGTGACGAAGAGAATCTAATTCCATCCGAACACACAACAGAACACAAAATCATTCAAGACAGTAATGAGTGGGTAGTTTCGGCTAATATTAAGGGCAATCGACCTACATGCGTAGTCACAATGAATGGGACACCTGTTAACCAAGAGGGTGTTAGCGCGACAACTCTGTGGATTTCAGCCTTATTTAGCACTTACTGTATCGACACCCTTAACGAAGAGATCTTATCGTTCTATAGAGAAAAAGCCCATGTGAATAGCGAGTCAGTCAGTAAGGCCAAGGCAATAGCTGACTGTATTGGCGGGGACTATTACGACTACTTGATCATCGCAGATGGTTTTGATGCGGCAAGACAGAGCATTGTTGACATGCCTGACGACCTAAGAAATGCCAAGGTAGATTACACAGCGACAATTCAAGCCGTACTGGACTTAGACCGAGATGAATTGAATGCGGTCACTGAGATATTTATAGCCAAACCTTCGATGCAGTAACCCCACTCATAATGACACCAAGATTTATAATGCAGAGGCTTAAGAAGCAAAATGTTACTAATGGATTTGTTTGGTACAGGACTAGATACTGACGACGAACTCATCTCTGTTCAAAGCGAGATTACCCGCCTAAAAAGACAGAGTGCCTTGTTAAGTATGGCGAAAGGTGTTGATGGGCAGAAGCTAAAAACCATAGGGAATCTGATGCGCGTTCTTAAAAAACAAGCTTTGGTATATAAGATTAACCAAATGAGTGGCGCGATTGCATTTGGTATCAATCTCTCTATAGCCACACTACTAATAGTAATGGCTATGGCGTCCGGTAGGATAAACCAAGACTATGTTCCCGAAGCATTTTTTACCACTGTAGCAATCATGGTGGCATCCAAACTTTTAGGTAATGTTCTTCGCGGCGTCGTTTTATGGCGTACTAAGGCATTAGGGGAAAAGATTACCACTCTTAGACAAGCAGCCCAGGCCTCAAGTACGAGCTCTAAATAAAAAAGGCGGTCCAATGCACATACATGAAGTATTCAACATCGAAAGTAAAAACTCCGCTATTGCGCAAGTGGGCCGTGATGCTTGTGAGGTGTACCTAACTGCTCTACAGATAGAAGACAAAACAGGCAATGAGCTAAAACCTCGTAGCGACAGGATTAAGATTGTCAAGAACATGGACGCGCTTAGAGCGGTAGACATGGTAGATAACTACAAGGTGTTTATCGCCTTAATGGCCAACCTATTTGCCCTTAGCATTGTCTTTGTTTTATTCAACGACCGATTGTCATTGGCGATTGATCAGCATAGCGGGACCATCATCTTAAGCAGCTTTGTTTTCGTCACATTAGGGAGTTACCTGCTAACCAATGCTATTAAGAATGGTATCCATAAACGCGTAGAGTCAATCACTAAAGAAGTATCAGCGCTCAACAAAGAGTGGAAACACATCAGCAGTCGAGTCGATGTTGACTGGTGGAATTAATAACGAATAGGTAAATAAGATGCATCAAAAGAAAATGAGCTTAGAGATCGATAACTCACAGCTAGACAAGAACATAGCAATGTTAGAAAAAGACATGGAGAAGCACCCAGAAAGAAGTGCTGAAATCAGAAACGAGCAAGCAAATCTACTGCGGTTATTCTACAAACTCAGACAAGTGGCCTTTGTGAAGAGTAAGAGCACCTTAATATCCATGGTCACAAACTTCATTGTATTCAATGGTGCCGCCTTAACCATATCAAACATAAAAGGGGCTGTTGAATTCAACCTAATCATGTTGATTACTCTCTTTGTTTGTTTGATTTTGGCTAATGTATTCTTGTTGAAAGCAATTAAAGCATGGGCGGTTAAGAAAACCCTAAAAACAAATCAGCAGATAGAAGACTCCAAAACCACCTTGCGGGTGCTGGCTGATAAGTAAGGCAGGAATAGTGCCGTAAGCTACATAGCTGACTACCGGCTTACATCAACACCGCTTAGATAAAGCAAGATTAATAAAGCGTGCAATAAAAAAGATCGTCTTAACAGGCGATCTTTTTTTGTTGGCGGTGCGGGCGAGTACAAGCGGGTTACTAGTCACATTTATCTTTAGTGAAAGGCAAGCTACAAGTCAATCTTTGCTCTACATCATCAAGCGCGCTTGCATTGTCCGACTCTTTGATTTGGGCAGTACTGCCATTGTCAATTAATTCGTCTGAATACATACCTACAACCATGGCTACAGCAACCAAAGAAAACATTGCTGGAAAAAACCAAATTATGACGGTGCTTTTGTTTTTTGAGAGAGTATCTTCAAAGGCCTTCATTTTATCCTTGTTTAAGGAAATCAAAGTGATCTTAACAATAAGAGCAAGGGGAATAATGATGGCAACAATTTTAATCATCCACCCTAATATATAATCCATTTTTCTCATCCTGTATTTTATGGTTTTTATGAATCAATGCGGCGGTGCTTGGTGGCACATAAGCAAATGTTGCTTAGCAATCCATTGGGGTTAGTGCTTACTTTCTATTTACTTTACATTAAAACAATTATACCTTAAATGAAAGTAAAGTGCTACAATCAATGCTACTAACGAAGAGACCATAAGGTGATTTATGACCAGTACCATAAGAGCGTATATACCAGATGTTGTCATTAAGAATCAGATATCGATCAGAGAACGTTTGGCCAACTTTGCAACCGAGAACGGGTTTGATGTAGATGTCTTTTACACAGAAAAGACGGCGGTGACGCTTGATAATTTAGAAGATAGCGAGATTAATAGACTTGTAAATGACTGCTTAGCTAGTGACACCTATTCAGAAGGCGATATTTTACTGGTTGAGGACGTGGCTGTATTCAGTGAGTTTGATATCAATCAGTGGCAACAAATCATGATCTGCGCCAAGCTAAAAGAGAAGCGTGTCAGAGTGGTGGTGAGCGACATAAGAAGCACTTTGGATGCTGTGGCTGCTACTGAGGATACTGATCAGGTAAGACTAAAGGAGCTAGCCTACTTAACTGTTGATGCCATCACTAGTGCCTCTAAGCACGCTATTAGAAAAAAAGATCGCGCAGTCGCCAACCGCTTGCCTGCAATCAAAGACAAACCTCAAGGTAAAAGCATCGATACTGAAAAATACACAAAAATCATCGAGCTGCTAGCGGCTGGCATGACTTATAAAGATATTGAGGCGCAACTAAAGTGCAGCTCACGTACGATTGCCAGAGCTAAAGAGTGGTCATTGAGTGAGGCTGAAAGGCTGGAAAAAGAGTGTGGTACGCCAATAGTTGTTAATGCTCAAGATTGCTTGTTGAACGAAACCAAAAACTCAAAGAAGTAGAGTGCGTATAAGATATGAAAATCAATCCAAAGAAGCTTCACGAGTACCTAGAAACTTTTGTGATAGCAAGTGTGTTTATGGGACTACTGGCGGTCTTTATTAGCGCATTTAGAAGTCAGGTGGTAAAAAGACCTGATATGGTTTATTTTTTTGATGGTGCTGTGTCAATCCAGTGGTTGTGGGTACTGGCAATGCTAGGGCTTTTCCTATTCGCTCTACGTCAGCATATCAATGAGAGAAGAAACAGCCCTCAGTAATTCTTAGAACAAAAAAGGCGCTTACTAGTCATAGTGAGCGCCTTTTTTCATAAGTCATTAAGACATGATTAATCCCCTGTCTTCAAACTGACGTTTCAGGAGCAGGCTTTCTTTTTGATTCATGGTCTTCTTTTCACACAAAGCCAATTCGATAAAGTTGCCACGCTGGCCTGATTGCGGCACCGCATGATAAAGGTAGTGCTTGCTGTCTATTTTCTGCAAATCATCCTGTGTCATTATTTTTCTGTCAAACGCTCTATTAAAAAAGGTGACTTCATCTTCTGTAGGTTTTGAAAACAGAAAAAGCCTGGTGGCATACGCCAACGCAGAATAACTATTGGATAAATCGGCATTCATCAGCTCTGCTAAGCATTCCACACTCAGGATGTAGCGCACCCCTCGCTTTCTTTGCTCTCTTGCTGTGGACGACAACATCATGGCGTGCTCAGCCAAATCAATACCATCGACTGCTATAACCTTATAACCCTCATGCAACCGGCGCATTCTCTTGTAGTGTAAATCAGCATAGACGCCATCAATGTCGCCAACCGCTACGTCATATTCCGTTAAGAATACTTTATCCACGGCCACCTTGTGAGCGACCTGGAAAAACAAGGCGTTGTTATAAGCATCGTCAGGCTTAATCACATCCTTTAAATCAATTGCAACAACACTAACCTGCTCAACATCAAACTTTGTAGGACTGGAGAAACAAGGATAGTGAACAATGGTGTTTTTAATATAGCCCTTGATATGCTGGACCAAAGGATCTGTGGCGAGTTCTTGGGCAATAAACCCATCCTGCGCCTCACATGCTTCAATAACAGACAACAAATCATCCAGTACGGGCATTGCTTGCTTGTGGGCATGGTCTCGCGCCAGCCATAACTCCCGCTGCTCATCACCAGTACACTCTGCACCTTTAAGATGAAGAATGTCCCGAAGCTTTGCGGCGAGTATTGCATCATCTGTTTTGATGTTGTGCTGTACCACAACCTCATCAAGCGCTTTGTGGTATCCCTTCTGGTAGTACTTTGGGATTGCAGGCTGCTCAGAGGTCGTCATTTCATAAACTTTTTTTATAAGGTCGTCTGCAATCGCTTGGTAAGGTTGGTCAGCCAAGCTTAGGTCGTCATTATGAAATGAGAATATGTTCTTTAAGAACAAACTGGCGGTATAGGCTTGCAACCCTGTAGGCTTACGGAAGCCGAGATAGGTATCAAAAGGATTGATGGCTGAGTTTATATCATTACGCATCACCTTGTGCGCCCTAATCTGCTCTTTATCTTCGACCAATCCTTCACTGACGCTATCAATGAAATCACCTGCCTGCCCTCGCCCGCTGTTATGTATAAGCGTGATTACTGGTGGTTTTTTGGGATTTGATAACAGGGAGTAAGTGAATAGCATCTCAGCTAAGCGAACATCTTTTTCTTCACCTGATCCAGAAAAACAAGTAATACCCCAATTGGTCAATAGTGCTTCTTGCTCGAAAATCACTCTGTTCGTGCGTACCAGCTGCTCGTTAAGATGCTCTGTTTTATTGTCACTTGATGCGGAAATTAACTCAGTCACCTAAATACCTCTATGTTTTTAAACTTCATAAAAAAACCAGCATAACTCTTACTGTGAGTTACTGCTGGCGGGTGTTGACCTACTTTTGGTTGAGCATGGGCTGAGTATCTTTGGTCAGCATATATTCATCGACTGTCTCTTTGATCTCAAGCTTAGTACCGCGCTCACTAAAACCACTGTCTTTGTCTTCAAGGTTGTCTGTCAGCCATACTTCGTAATCGTCATGGCCTATTTGTGAGATTAGCATGTGTTTGGTTGTCATAATATCATCCTACTTAATCTGTTTATAGATTGGCGGTATTACCTAATCCTTAAAAGAATTATAACAAATATGTCGTACAATATCAAGCAGTGCTTGTGAGCAGGATTGGTATCTTATTGCCAAATGGCGCAAGCACTCCATACAGACAGACGGTTTGTGGGCGTGAGTTAACAAAATTAATAGGCAAAAAAAAGGGATGGGTTAATAATAATTAATTTATATGTTATATACTGTTTGCAGTCATCTCACAATAAAAAAAGACCGATAAGGTGTTGTTTGGGCGGCGTTTTGGGCAACAGCAATGAAGACCTATTGGTAAGCAAATTCAAATACAAAGGCTATTTATGAAAGATAAGTTCCAAGAAGCTATGGCGAAAAACGTTTCGCTAAAAATACAAATGAGCGACATGAGAGCTAAGCATATAAGCTGTCTCGATCACCTCAAAACACTCATGGAAGCAGAACATGCAGGTGCGCACACTGATCCTGAGACAGAAATCCTAGCCCGAAATCTTAAAATCATCAAATTAAAAAAAATAACCGCAAAAATGGAAAGAAAGGTGACATGGCATCAAAGGGTGGTTTTTTTGTGGCAGATCAAAATCATACTTGCGGTCGCCGTCAACGCCTACATCATGGTCCCAATCATGCTTTTTAAAGGCCTCATGCAAGACAGCATGCTACTGACATTCTTAATGGTGTTGATATTTATTATTATAGGTACAGTACCGGTGATACTTATTATTGGAAATTTGTTGGCGATATGGGCTGACAATCTAGACAAAAGCCTTGATAATGAGTTTCGTGAATTTTTAAAGATACACAACGCTTAAGTATAGGAGGTTAAACCACATTGCAGTTGTGTTATATGGTGTCGAATGCACATCTGGCGTATCAAACACAGAGAATACAACGAACCAAACCCCAACCTGGGCAATAAAGGATAATTTTAGCTAATGAAGCATCTTAAAAATCTCTGTAACAGCTCTATAAGCAACGAAGAGCTGCGTATAGAAGCAGAAGAGCGTATGTCGCTTGAGAGCGAGTATTTGCTTATGCAGTACATACTAGCCAAAGACATTGCTGATCACGGGCTTAGCTTGCTAGGCGGTATCAAAGAAATCGATATTGAAAGATATCTCTCAGTAGTACTAAGCACTCATGTTCCCGGACCAGTGAGCTTATTCACGCCGCTTGAGGCGCGTTTTATTGTACGCAGTCGCATCTTAACGTGGATGGCTGGTGGTAGTGGTGTCAGCCTAGAGACGCTTGATTTACTACTTGAGCATAAACGTTACATGAATTTCGTGCCAGCCATTCCAAAGCACTATGACTATAAGCAGGGTGATGTAAAGCCTGCAGCACACCTATTAGACTACCTATTAGATTTTGCCGATGTCAGAGAGACCTTTGCGGCAACAGACATCCTACCTTTTACCAGTGGCAACTTTGTCCAAATAGGATTTACCGCATCACTTATGGAGCGCATCGATAAGGTCTGGCTGCTGTTTATGTATAGCACCTTTGTCTCATCGGTAATATTCAATTCTAACAACCGCAACTATCACCTAAAGCCTGGCACCTACTCTGATGGTATGGGCAGCCTATTGCAAAAACTGTTAGACATAAACCCTGATAACAAGACAAGTGATGATATCCCTGTCATACAGTCTATACCCATGCAGATGCAGTCCTACCTAGTCAACGCACAGTGTTATGCCGAAGCCATAGAGCAAAGCATTGTTACTCCAGTTGAAAACCTAAGCTTTAGCAGCACAGAGGACAAGTCTCTGTCACAGCCAGTGTCATACAACCTAGACATGGTGGAGTGTATTCTTGATTTGGTCGATAGCATCAAAGTTATGTCAGGCTCTATCATTCAGCGTACAGAGCACATGCTAAGCGGTAAGTTGTCAGAGTTGGTGCCAGATGTCGGTATCCATAGTAATAAGAGCGACCTATCGCCTATCTCAAAAATCATGTTCGACATGAAAGAGCAGGTCACAAAAAGCCTAGAGCTTGCCAGCATCGAAGAGCGCGGGCAAGACTCACTAGGCAATGTTATGGCCTGTGCAACACTGCTAGAGCGTCGCCTAGATGAAATCATCGCACTGATAAAGACCGAGTTGTTTGCGCAGTCTCGTATTTATGAGAGTAACCCGTCAGTCGCTGATCGTATCAATCAGCTTCATGAAAGAGAAGTCCCTTTCAATACTTTGCTATTTGCAAGATACAAATTGGAAGACGATAAAGACTTTACTGAATTCATGGATTTTGCGGAACGGGAATACGACATGATGTGGAACAATGATTTTTATGCAGAGCACAGTTTAAGATCTATATATATTGGTTAGTGCCGATATTTAAGCCAAAAAAAAAGGAAATGATAAACAATGTCAGAGATTAATAACACAAACCCATACACCGGCGGATACTCGATATTTTGCCAAACTCCGAACAATGCCATGAAAGAGCCGATGTTCTTTGGCCAGCCTGTGAACGTGGCACGATACGACCAGCAAAAACACGCCATCTTCGAGCAGCTGACCGAAAAGCAGCTCTCTTTCTTTTGGCGTCCAGAAGAAATTGACGTGTCACGCGATCGCATGGACTATGGCAATTTGTCAGAGCATGAAAAGCATATATTTATCAGCAACCTCAAGTACCAGACCTTGCTTGACTCCATTCAAGGCCGTAGTCCAAACGTTGTGCTATTGCCGCTGGTATCGATCCCTGAGCTTGAAACCTGGATTGAGACATGGGCGTTTTCAGAAACCATTCACTCGCGTAGCTACACACACATTATCCGTAACATCGTTAATGAGCCGAGCATTATCTTTGATGGCATATTAAGCAACAAGCATATCCTAGAGCGTGCAGACAAGATTGCCTCATATTATGACGATCTGTATCAATCATCTCAGTTATACAGCTTGTACGGCGCTGGCACGCACGTTATCAACGGGGAATCGGTCACGGTTGACCTAAAGACCCTGAAAAAGAAGCTTTACCTGTGTCTTGTGGCAGTAAACGTCCTAGAAGCGATTCGCTTTTATGTGTCATTCGCTTGCTCATTCGCCTTTGCTGAGCGCAAGCTTATGGAAGGTAACGCTAAAATCATTAAGATGATTGCCCGTGATGAAGCATTACATTTGGTTGGCACGCAGCAAATGATAAATCTGATGCGTCTTGGTCGTGACGACCCTGATATGGCCATCATTGCCGAAGAATGTACTGATGAAGCCATCGCTATCTTTATGGATGCCGCAGAACAAGAAAAAGCGTGGGCTGATTACTTATTTCAAGATGGCTCAATGCTTGGCTTAAACAAAGACATCTTGAGCAGCTATGTTGAATACATTACCAACCTACGAATGACAGCGGTTGGCTTGCCTGCAGGATTCCCTAACTCAAAATCTAACCCAATCCCTTGGATTAACACCTGGCTGTCCTCAGACAATGTGCAGGTGGCACCGCAAGAGACTGAGATTTCTAATTACTTGGTTGGCCAGATTGATTCTGATTTATCCGACAGTGATTTTGACGACTTTGAGCTGTAGTTATTGACCGACGATTGACACAAGAAAAGGCGTAATGCCTTTTCTTTTTATCAAGAACTTGCCAGCAAATTTTGGTAAAGGATGAACTACCCACTACCTTAGAGGTAGGGTTTCTTAGGTAATGCCCATACTTAATGCGGTGTTCTGCATCAGCGGTTAGACAAATTTACTAAGCTAACCCTGTCGCACCGACAGTTTTTGATTGTTTAGCCAGTAGCAATCCTTGATTTAAGATATTGATACTGGCGTTAAGGTCGCGGTCATTTCGCTGTAAGCAACTTGGACAATCCCATGTTCTAACCGATAGCGGCAATTCAGCTTTCGTCAGCAAGTGACCACAGTTTGAGCAGGTCTTAGAGGATGGATACCACCGGTCTATTTTGACAACCTGTTTACCGTACCACTCTGCTTTATAGGCAAGCATGGTGGTGAATGACGACCATGAGCTATCACTGATTGCCTTAGCAAGTTTACGGTTCTTAACCATGCCCTTGACGTTCAAATTTTCAATAGCAATCACATCGTGGTTTTTGATGAGATTGAATGAGAGCTTATGTAGAAAGTCTTTGCGGGTATTGGTTATTTTCTCATAGACCTTGGCAACTTTTATTTTTTGCTTTTGATAGTTGCGGCTCTCTGACAGCTTGCGCTGATCTGCTTTGGCAATCGCTCTGCGTTTGGCTAAAACCTTTTGTTCTCGCGCCAGTTTGTCTTGCAGCTTTGCTAGAAACTTAGGATTAGCAACTTTGCTGCCGTCTGATAAGACGATAAAGTCTGTCAATCCTAAATCAATACCGATGTTTGATTGGGTTTTGGGTAACTCATTAACGACCGTTTCAACCAATAGGCTGACAAAATACTTGCCTGATGGGGTGCGGCTGATGGTGGCACTCTTAATCAAGCCATTTATTTTATCGGGGAATTTGGCGTTGATATGACCAATTTTAGGCAGTTTAACAGTGCTATCTGTGATTGCTACAGTGCCCTTTTGATTGTTGGTGGTGTAGCTGTCTTTGATGCCTTTTTTCTTGAACTTGGGGAAGCCTGAGCCTTGCTTAAAAAACTTACTATAAGCTGCTCTTAGATTTTGTTGAACGTTGGCTAGTGCCAGGCTATCCACTTCTTTGAGCCATTCAAACTCTTTTTTGTACTGAGCCGGGGTGTTGTTTAGGGTGGTCTTTGTGGCCTTGTAGTGGTCTATTTTATCGGCAAGCATCTTATTCCAAATAAAACGACTGCAACCAAACGACTTAGCAAAGAACACTTGCTGATCCTCGTTCGGATACAACCTGACTTTATAGGCTTTAAGAATTTGCGTGGGCATAGAGGCTTATTATGAATAAGTGTTATAATTATTAATTATTATACCACAACCGCCAAGAGTGGTGATTAACAACGCATTCATCCCACTACTTTAGAAGTAGGGGAATTCTGCGCTAAGATGTTAAAATGTACGAGGCTTTTCTTCAAAGTCGATCACAATCTCGTTTGCGCCTGATGCCTGCCAAATATTGACCAACTCAATTAGTTTTTTTGGTGCTGTTTTCATTTCAACAATAATCGCTTTAAAGTCAGCTAAAACTGGAAATGCAGTCTGCAATAGTGTTCCATCATGTCTTTGCACCAAACTCTGCCTAGTATCTTCGATGATATCTAATTGAGACAATTCAGCCAGCTCGTCTATAAAAGGCTTAACATCGTCTGCGCACATAGTAAATGGCTGTTCATCCTCTACGGCACAAGAGTAACCATTGTTTATATAGGGACTAAAGAGAACTGGCCGATCAAGCTTTACCGCATCATAAATTGACATAGCTATTTCTATCCTTTCTTCGTTAAACATGTGAGAGCAAGGACTTATTATCTAAGCCACTCATTCGATCTAATGATAATGCTTTACACTTTTTAATGATAGAGGGATATATAGCCTATTATTCGATTTAAGCGGCTTTGGTATGCTGGCGGGGAAAATATAAGTAAACGCCCTTTTCAGCGAACTGGGGCTAATCTGAGAACGACTAGGTGTATTTATGACATGGGTAATGACTGACAGCTGTACTTTTTACTTGCATGAAGAAGAAAGCTTGCTCGATGGGCTGCTTAGAACCGGCCATAAGCCTGATTATCAATGCAAAGAGGGCTACTGTGGCAGCTGCAGATTACAGGTAACTCATCACTCAAGAGATATTGCTTATAAGAACCCACCACTTGCAACAATAAATAGCGGGGAGCTGCTTGCTTGCTGCTGTGAGATTGCAGGTGTGATCAAACTAAAATTTTAGCAAATAAAACGCGGGTTCAGACAAACCGCTAAAGAGGTGTGCTGTGTTTAATAGACTAAAGCCGAAGCGGCTACTTAGCGATGATGCGGCAGTAGTGCCAGGTGTATGGAATGTGCGAATAATCGATAATGCTGGCAAGACGACGGGCGTTTATCAGTACAGCTATAATAGCGCCTTAGCATACGCCGTTTTGATTATGATGCCTGACATTCATATCATTATCATTGAAAGAGACGATGTGGCATTCCAAAGGTTTGATAGAGCGCGCATCCTTGATTCGAATAACTGGTGTGAAGTCGATGATTTAAGCGCACCAAAGCCAAAAGGTTTATTCATCAATCTATTGGCATAACCCGGCTTAAGACCTAAAAAACGCTCATAATGAGCGTTTTTTTGTGATCAGCAATCAAGAGGCTGGCAGGTCAGTATACATTGCCATCTGAATCTCGATACATCTCCATCCCTGTATCATGGTCAAGGAAAATAGAACCGCCATCCACATCCTCTAAACAAGTTTCATACTCTACCTGATTGCCAGTGAAGTACTGACTGGCTGACATGTTCAAATTAGGCACATCAATACTTGAACGATCGGTTGGCCAGATATAGTTAAATCGCGGATTGTATCGGTTATATATATTATCTGGACACTGGTAACGGCTCATGGCACCGCACTGCACACTCTCATAAGTCACACTTGATGGGTAGTTGGTTTCAATAAAGTGTTCTACCAAACCAACTACATGATAAGGATTCACCCAAAAGCACTCACTTATACTGCCAGTACTAACATGACTCGCTCTTGGGTGAGGGAGCATAGAATCAAGATAATTTAGAATCGCTTTCTCAATAATAGAGACATCACCATTCATGATGTTATAGGCGGTATAAATATAAAACCCCGGACCCTGAGACGAGGTATGCCTTATGTTTGGACCTACCGTCGTTTTACCTATTTTTGAATAATCTCTTTGATAAATATCAGCCCCGATATAGATCCAATTATTACTTATTGTATGAAACCATTCGCCACTTTCCTCATCATACCACTCTGCTCTCATGCTGCACCGCCTTCGTTATTAACCTGTGTTTTAAGTGTAGCAGTTGCTAGGAAATCTAAAAGAGATTGTGCTGAATATATTGTTAGAAGGTGTGTCTTTGTGAATATACTGAATACTTGAATAGCCTAGCCCACAAAAAAAGCACTTTGCATTTTAGGCAAAGTGCTTTTTTATTAAGAGTGGTATTCAGTGCAAAGCTATAAGCCGCGGCTTCGTAAAATCCGCTGAATGGTAGAAGCTTTTTTACGGTGATACCTAAAGAGCTGGCAGCTTAAAACAGCAAGAAACAGGCTTAAGATTAAGAACACCGACAGACACTTGAAGTAAGTCGCGTATGCTGAGCCTTGCGCTAAGACTACCACCGTAGTAGCTGATAGAAACACGACTGTTGATATTAATGAGATCTTAAAGAAGAAAAATAGATGTTGAGCGTCAAAAAAATTAAACCCAAGCTCTTTAATCAACTCATGATCTGGCAAGGATTTTATAGTAATAACGGGCACCTTTTGTATGCCCAGAATTATTTTAATAGTGCTTTCAGACATGTTAAGTCTCTTTCCTATGCTATACCCACCTTACCAATTGATTTTAGTAAGGACTGTACTCATGCTTAGCATGTTTTCTGTTAATGATATTGCCCATCGCCAATACAATTAGCACCATATAGATTAAGCGGCGCATCCACATAAAACCTTCAAAAGACAAATAAGCGGTGGCATGGTTTTTCTGTGTCTGATCAAGAACGACCCAATACATGCGCGAGTGGTCAACACCCATACAGCCCGCCTTGGCACGATAATCAATTAACTCAGTGCCTGACATCATTACCTTGGCGTTAGCACCAACGAGTTCTTTGGCTTGAGCAATTTTCAAGGCGATATCGGGGCTAATTGGATTTAACGTCAGCACGCACCATGGCTTTTTACTGTCAGGCTCTCCTATTTTGTGGTAGGTAGCGACCGACTCATGCGGGGAGCGCTGCATCACGCGTTCTTTTACATAAACAACCTCTTCCGCCCACCATAAGAACGGCAATAAAAATATAAAAACATAGGCGATACGCAATGCCGCCTTAGTGGGTTTGCGCTTAAAAAAAGCGTTAATGTGTTTTCTCATAACACCTCTAAATGGTAACGACTACGCAGTAAGAAATTATTTCTCAAAATGAATGAAGGCATTGGCATTAATGTAATCCGCTCTAGCATCAATCCATTCGTCTTCATCAGATTTTCTATTAGTGGCCAAAGGATGCACCCAGGCGCTGATATGGATACTAGAGATCGCTTGAACGTCAGACCATGTAGTGAGGTCCACGTAGAAGGCGCGGTTTTTTACCAATGTCTCTGCACCTGTTTGTGGGTTCGTTGGTCGCTTATACAGAGCAGTCAGTAGGTCATCACGGATGTCGCTGCTCTTAATGGCCTTATCACTGGTCACAATGTATCGTTTGGCCACGTAGGGCTGGCTTGCACCGCTAAACTTGTTGATGTTGTAGCCACCGCGAGTCAAAACAGGCTCAACTTTGTATTTTGTGCTCAGTTTAGCTACCGCCGCCTCGAAAGTTTTTGCGCTCTTACTGGCAAGCTGTGCTGTTGTAGTGGTCTTACTTGACTTGGTTGCGTAAGTTACAAGCATTGATTCAAAAACATCATCATATAACAGGGCGTTTGATTGAGCGTTTTCTGTCACGTATGTTGAAAAATTTACGGGCTTGAGCGGGTGTGATGCCAATTTGCTCTGCACTGGTAGCACATAAGGCAAGTAAGGCAGTAGCTTTTGATAGCCGTTTTGCGGTTTGGCAGTATGTGGATTGAATGTTGGGATCGATGTGCCTTGCAAGTCAAAAACAGGCGTTTCTCTTGGGGTTACAGGCTCTTTTAAATGCGCCGCTGTCATACACCCACTTAGTAGTGAGGCTGAAAACAATATGGCACCGAAGGACTTTAAGCTGGCTGATTTCATGATGTTTACCTGTTATCTTTTTTTAAATGATTGGATTTGGTTGGTATTGGCCAGCAATTCCTGTTCTTTATGATATTTAGCGACAATCATCTCTGACTGTGACTCTGCTTGAAAAACAAGTTGTTCTATCTGCTGTATTCTCAAAAAGAAAATAAAAGCTTCATTCATACAGAACACTACTTGGTCTTCATAAGAGCGATCTTCATAGTCTGCATCTTGAACGTAAGGGTTTTCTTTGATGTAAGCCAAGGCATCCAAAAGGGATCTTGCTGCTGACCTTAGTATCTGCCTATCTACATCAAGGGGTGTTGGTACAAGTTGTTTTATATTCTGCAGCATGTCAATAAGAACGGGCTGGGGCTTTTCGTGTATATTTTCACTTATTTTATCACATAAATAGTTGTAAAACTCACTAGAGCCGCATGATTTAACAATTGATAGAGAGGCATCAAACGCTGGCGTGCCTTCATATCTACCATTAAAACTGACTGATTTCTTTAATTTAGGTATTAGCACAACGCTTCCACTCTTTTCGTTCTTTATAATACATTAGATTATAAATATTAGTTTTATGCAAGAAAAAAGCCTTGTGGACCAACAAGGCTTTGTCTGTATTCGTGCGGTCGAAAACTAAGGGGAGCGGCGTAGTGCTTTTGATGGCTCAGGTTCAGGCTCAGGCTCAACGTTGACTACCTGCTCTTGAGTGGGCTGTGGCTGCTCATTGCTTTGCTGAGCAGTTTGCGCTTGTTTGTTTGCAATGATTTGATGGTACTGCTCAACAAGCTTTTGCGTAAAATCGGTAACAAACATCGGCTCTGGCTCATTCGAGCTTTGGCGACCAGGAGTTACGTTGCTATCGATCTTAGCTAAAAAGGCTTTGGTATAATTAGGGTTAACATCCCAGCTCTCTTTTGTCAGCTCGGTAATCAACATCTTGTTTTCAAAGTTTAAAGAATTGTGAGATTTATTGCTGGTCAAAAGCTCTACCAATGTTTCACTAGAATCAGTTAATACCTTCTTGCGTTGATCTTGGTCTAGCGCCTTCAAAGGCTTGTCATCAAAATCAATGTTGCTTAATAAGCTTGCAACAGTTTTTGGCATCTTCCACTCTTTAGAGTGATCCAAAAAGCCTGCTACATTAAACACAGATGCAGTGAGTTTTCTAAACTCAGGATCTTGTATCGCCAATAGCAAAGTATCCTCTTTAGCACTAGGATTAGAGGCGTTGTTGTTGCGACGACTCTCAACGGTATCTGTGGCTTTTTTGATTAAATCATCAGTTTCTTCGATAACACTATTGAGCGCTTGAAGGTATTCTGAATCGATAACGCGCTTGGCGACTTGGCGTACTGACTCAAAACTGGCTTTAGCTGTCGGGCCATGTTCTTTTTGCGCCTCTATGGTCAATGCTTCGCGAATATTACTAATCACATCATCCCAATCAGATTGACCGTCTCTTAAATAAGGGATAGGCGGCGTGACAACAATAGCACCTTGCTCTTCACGAGCTTCATTGGCATACTTCTGGCCATCATTGTGCTCAGTCTGGTAATCGTTATCTGCAATAATAACCAGGGCAACTTGTGGGTATTTCTCTCTTAAGTCTGCTGATACCTTTGCGATATTGGAAGCGTTATAACAAGACAGTACGCAACTATCTTGAGCATCAGGATCATTTTGCATATCCATCACTGCCGCCCAACTAGCACCCGTAGTTATACCTTCCGATAGGTAATAGGTCTTAATATTTTCTGATGGATAATTAAATACAGGTGTTGCAGAGTTGTTGGCATTGGTGCCCGAGGCAAACTTCTTAACAATTGCAGGTGAACCGTCTTCTTTATACTGCTTAATGAATTTAGTCTTTTCACCAGGCGCAGGTTTTTTCTTTTCAGGAATCGCGTCATGAGAGGTGCGCTGCAGCGCTGTTAACTGGCCTGTCATGATGTCATAGCCTGGCTGATACAGAGGATAAACCTCATCAGGCTTAGCCCAACTAGCAAAGGTGATATCAGAGGCTATTAAAGACTTAAGGTAAGGTGAGTAATGCGGTAAATCTTCGCCATATTTCTTCTGCAGGTAAGCATGATTGGCATGAGGCTCAATATTGTTACCAGAAGCGACGATTTTGGCATGCGCAGCAATCGCTTTGTCGATTGAGACTTTGACGTTTTTTGCACCATCTAATCGTTTTTGCTTTCTCTCAATCTCTTCTTGTTGACGTTTTTCTTTTCGTTCTTGCTCTTTACGAGCACGAGCTTCTTCATCAACAACAATAGTAGGTGCCGTTTCGTTACCTTTAGGAACATACTCAGGCTTAAGCCAGCCTTTGTCGTTAAGCATATCCATAGAGAAGTCAGATAGATATTCAGCACATTTTTCTAAGGTGATAACCTCTTTTTTGATATCTTCACCATTAGGATAGTTGGTGCCTGATACTACTGGCGCACCATCATTATGGAAGTGTGCCCAACCTTTTTGTGAGGTGCGACCACTGATCCATTTGTCTTTTTTCGCATGGTAAACGGAGATATCATCTTTGTTTTTAAACTCACCACCGTCAATTAAATCACTGGCAGCAATGTCGATGCCAATTTCATAAAGCATGGCGCTTGCGACTTCGGCGGTATGTTGAGGGGATAGTCCGGCTTTGGCATACATAGGATGTAAGTACGAGCCAGCTTGTATCTTTTTGGCATAATTCGAGGCTGAATCATCCCAGTTTTTCTTGGGTGGAGTGTTTATATCAGACATGGTGAAATTCCTAATATTCGTAGTTTTGCTAGAATTATTGTGTAGCTACTACTTACTATTGAGCTATCTTGTTAATAATACCATTATTTTATATAGAATGTATTTAACAAAACTTTTTATGCAGGTCAATCACTTGCCAGCATAAACGCCCAAAGTGAATCGCATTTGGTTATTTTTTACGATTACAGGCGCTTTTGTCCGACTTATTTCTTAAAGCTTGCTGGGCTTTTCGCTCAAACCAAGACAATACAGATCTAAATGAGATTGCAAACAATACGAAGAGAACGAGGAATATTGAGAAACCTAGTAGGTTGTAGAACACGACATCAGACAATAAAGGCTGACTCATAATTACTAAAATGAAGTAAATTATCGTTGCTAGTATTGTTTTGCTAATGAGGTATTTACGGGAGGCGGGCTTTTTCATATAACAAACCTCTTTGTCATTATTATTTGTCAATTATAATTGCAATTGACGTAGCGGATGTGGACGTTGCTTTAGTTATGTGTAATACATTTATTAATTAATATCACACATAATAACACAACTTTATAAGTTGCAAGCCCTATACCTTATAGCTTTGTACTAGTTACTTTATAATGTATTATATGATTAACTAAAAACAATCGTTAACATTCAGCATCGCCATCTACCCAGAAAACATAATTATAGTGAAAAAAAATAATGCAAGAGTATAAATCAATCAGACTTAGCCCGGTCAGTATAGAGGTTATCGAAAGTCTTAATGCCAATAAAGACACTAATGATGTCTTTAGACGCAATCTGAGCTTGGTTTTGAATGACTATCAGGTGGTCGAGCGTTTGCTTGGAATTAAATCTTTGACAGAAAGCGAATCTTGGACTGATATCAAAAATGGCATGCAACAAAACAAGGCTGAGTCATCAGAGTACACCATCACCACTGTAACGCTCACATCAGAAGATGTTGATATTATTACTGAGCACTCTATTGGTTCAGACAGCCTAAACTTTAGCGGCACCATCAATGCAATGCTTGAGGACTTCAATACCGCTATTGACCATTTAGGCCAACTCCCCTTCACTAAGAAAGAATGGAACGTCCTAAAGAGCTGCTACAAAAACCTTCCTCTGTCTAAGCTTAGAATAAGTGATGAGATTGTTATCGCGGGCGATACCATCTACATGGCCATTAAACGAATGGCGGGCAAGAACAATCGGAAGTATGACAGAATCATCTCGAAGATCATAAATCTATCAGCAAGCGAAGTACTTATCATGTGCTGTCGGCTAAGAGGCATGCCTGTGGGTAACGGTAAAGAACAACTGATTATCGATTAAACGCACCTGTTATGTGTAACTCTACACTTTATTTCTTATCTAAAACTGCGATAAAGCCTTTAATATTATACTTGCCAGCAAATTCTTTGCTAATATAGATTATTATAACTTACTCAACAAATATAACGGAATACCCAATGGATCGCTTCACTAAGAACCAATCGATATTCATCAAGGGCGTGCTGACTATAGATGCAGCGCATGTCAACGTAGAAGACAGTCTTAGCACAAGACTGGTGATCGCTACCCAAGACCAACTACTAGACACCGTTATAGAGCAATTTCATAACGTAACAGCAATCAAGCAAGCAGCGCTGGATACAAAGGACTTACTTAAAGGCGATTGCGTTTATATCGTTGGCAAGTTGCTATGGCTTGAGAGTGAGTACTTAATACAAAGTATCGAGCAAGAGCGTACTGCAGAAGTTATTGCCATGAGTGCTGAAAAGATATCCGATATATCACTAGATGATAGTTATCAGATGATGGTTGTTTCTGGCCCTGTCGTCACACAGCCTGAATACACAGCAAGCATGACTGGCGCAATCACAAGGTCTTTGATATTAACGACTGATAAAATCATTCATGACGATATCGACCAGAGCCACAATATCTTAGCTATTGATAAGCTAGCCGTAGAACTTAAAGATTTTGTTGATGGTGACGATGTAGAAGTGGTTGCAAGGCTATTGTGGCTGAATAGCGAGGACTATACAGGTGAAACCATCATCGATGAGAGAGCGGTTGAGGTAATAGCAGAACGCATTACTGGCCAAAAGCGCAGTATAACGAGTGTTGAGGAACGGTCAAAACGGGTTGAGCAAAACATACTCAGTCTAAGCAACCGCATCAAAAACAATGAAAACAGTGGCGCGGCCTACATACAGTCAGTACTCAATAAACTAAATGGCGACGATAAATAGCGTCTTGCTTACTTAGCGTCGATCAAACCAAATAGAAGAATTAAAAATGAATCCAACCGTAGAACAAACGAATGCAGTGGCGTTGGCAAGTACTGGTGTTAGCATGAAGCTCATCGCTTTTGCTGGTGCTGGCAAGACATCTACTCTTATCTTAATAGCGCGGGCACTTGGTACTCAAAATAAGCATGGGCTTTACCTGGCTTTCAATAAAGGGATTGCAAGTGAGGCTGCCAATAAGTTACCAAACAACGTGAAGGTAAGCACCTTTCACTCATTAGCCTATCGCAACTCGCCAGCTTGGTTGACTGCTAAGCTAAGAATGCCCGTATTAAGCCCAAATGAGTTCATACGGCGCTTCCAACTAAGACCAATACCAGTAACCGCCTATGACTTCACCAAGGCCGGTGTGAAGCGTGTAGGCATCATAAAGAAGATAAGCGGGTTTGAGCAGATGCTGATTATAGATAAGGGACTAAAGGTCTTTATGAATAGCAGCTCAAAAGCACCTGCTGAGCGTCATGTACGGGCGGCTGTTGATGAGTTGTTTGAGCGCGTGGATTTCAACGATAAAAACTTCTTAGCATCACGATTGTTTGTGATTATGAGAAACATCTGGATGGACTACTTAAACCCAGAAGGGAAAATTGGACTCGGCAACAATCATGGCGTCTATTTGAAGTATTGGGCGCTTAGTGAGCCAAAGATTAATGCGGATTTCATTTTGTTTGACGAGGCGCAAGATGCAGACCCTATTATGATCGGTGTACTGCTTAAACAAGTATGCCCTGTGATCTACGTTGGCGATGCGCATCAGCAAATTTATGGGTGGCTGGGAGCGGTGAATGTCATGCAGAAGCTAGACGTGCCGGTGCGTCACCTCACTCAGTCCTTTCGATTTGGCGACAACTTAGCACAGTATGCTCAGCCAATACTTGACTATTTGGGAGAGAGTAATCAGTTTAAAGGATTAAAGGCCCCAGGTGTTACCCAAATAGATGAAACCAACACCAAACCTAAAGACTTGAGCGTGGTCTTATGTAGAACCAACATGGGCGCGCTTGAGGTAATGATGGAATATGCCAGTAGCGGGTTGTTTGCCTTACCTAAGAACCTTGACCTAAAACATACCATCTCTATGCTTGAAGCCATAAGAGCGTTTGAGCAAAATCCTGCCTCGCAAAAGAATCACAGCGTATTGAAGGGCTTTAAAGACTTCCAAGAACTCACTAAGTATAATGAAGAGTTTTACGGCGATCAGGCTATATCGCCTTACCTAAAGATTTATAACGAGTATGAGTACCGGGATATTCAAAATATGCTGGCAAGATGTAGCAATCAGAGCAAACAAGATAACTGGGCGTTTGAAGTGACCACTGCGCATAGATCCAAAGGGCTTGAGTGGGATAACGTCATGCTGCATAGCGACTTTAACGACCAGTTCTTTAATAAAGACAAATCACCTAAAGACGCTAATGATGAAGAATATAGATTGCTTTATGTCGCCATTACCAGAGCACGAAAAAAACTTTATTCAGCCAACGTGACAAAGATAATTAAAATGCTACATTAAAGATAAGATAAGACTATTAGATGATGCTGCTAATTGTACGAAAAATTAGTCTATTAAGTGTTGCTATTTGCTATTTATTTTAATATAATAGACATTCAATGTTAAGGTTTACCTAACAGCAATTTAATTCAAAATACTGGATATACTAATAATCACCAAGGGCGCATCATGAAACTATCAGTAAACAGCAGTACATTAGCGGGTATTATTTTCTCAAGCGTATTGTTGACCGCTTGTGGCGGCGGCGGCGGTAGTGACGGCGGTGATTCGAAATCAGGTACAGATACGCCAGCGCCACAAAAACCGCCTGTGGTTGTAGATAAGCCTGATACCACAACGCCAGTTGAAGAGCCGACCACCCCTGAACCAACACCACCAGTAACCAATCCTACAGACCCTGAAACTGACCCTGAAACACCTACCGACAGTGATGCGGCGGAAGAAGAATTACGAGCAGGTTTGGCGGTAGACAACTTTTTTAGTATGGAGCGTATTTCTTGTAATATCGGCGGTTACGAGCAAGACCAAGAGCTTGCTCAAGTGTCGAACAAGCATGCCAATTACCTAAAATACCTGTATAAGAATGCCAATATCGCTAATGTAAACCCGCATAGAGAAGATACCTATGCTGACTTTACCGATGTATCAGGTCCAGGCAATCCTTTCTTTGCAGGTGCTGAGCTTATAGATCGTGTTCGAGATGCTGACTATGCTAAAAATGGTCAGTTGGTTGGCGAGAATATCGTTAAACGTACTGAATACAACCCATCAAAAGGCAAAGCGTCACCAGAAGAAGTTGGCATTGAAATGGCTCGTTCATTACTATCAGCGCCTTACCATCTTCGTTCATTGGTTAACCCAAACTTTAAGAACTCTGGTTCAAGTGTTCTGACTTATACGCCGTTTGGCACAAATAAAGACTCATCTTTTGGTTATGTACTGGTTTCTACGTCAAGCTCAAATGAAGACAAGGCATTTGATAGCATCAAGCCTAGTGGTATCACAACCTACCCTTGTGCTGCGACAACAGGCACGAATACAGGGCTATATGGCGAATCGCCAAACCCTGTTAAAGATACCGGCCGTAACCTAGCGACTGACCCTGTAGGCCATCCGGTACATGTTAAAGTATGGCAGGCAGATACTATCAAAGTAAGTAATATCAAGTTTACTGATGTGGCTCGTAACATAGACATTCCTGTGCAACTGGTCGATTCAAGCAATGACCCATACAAGAACACTTACTATGAAATGCCTGAAAACGAAGCGTTCTTCATGCCGCTTACAGACTCATTGCAAAGCTGTGAGCGAGGCACGCGCAAAAACTGTGGTTTATATGGCAACAGCAAATACAAAGTAAGTTTTGATGTTTTATCGGACAATAAAACATTGCTGAAAAAAGAGTTTACGTTCAGCACTGGTGATGTAAATTACTAATTAATTAATGTTGAAACTAAAAAGCCGCTAATATTTATTAGCGGCTTTTTTATTACAGAGTGATTTATTTTACATTTTTTACCAAACCATTAAATTCAAAATGCTTTATATAATAAACGAGTCGTTAATGACAGAACTCATAATATCTTGATTTAACTGCGTGGCGTCATAGGTAGCCATAGTGCTAATTATCTTGCTAATACTTTCTGTATTGAGAATTTGGCCGTTACCCATTTCAATGCTATCTAATGGAGTGTACTTATTATAGAACCAGTCATCTATCGTTACTGAGCTTTCCCCGTCTAAGAAGTCTAACTTTAGATCCTTTCCTTCTTTAGATATCCAAAGACCATCTGTTGTAATCTCTGCACCAAGCTTTAAAGTGTCATGGCTGTTGGAGCTGCGATCATAATTATTGATGATATCTTGTCCATCGCCTAGACTATAGAAATACGTGTCATTGCCTATATCGCCTTTCAGATAGTCGTTACCTTTACCACCAACAAGAATATCGTCATCGCTACCGCCTTCTAGAGTATCGTCACCATCACCGCCAATTAATGTGTCGTTGCCGTAACCACCATTCAGCTCATCGTCACCGCTGCCACCACTTAAGTTGTCATCACCGTAACCGCCGTATAGCTCATCATTACCAGCGCCGCCTGAGATGGTATCTGCGCGATTAAAACCGACAAGTGTATCGTCTTGATCTGAGCCTTGTGTACTTAGCGTTTTTACTTCTTCAACACCCAAGCTTGTACCGTCTTCAAAGACAATACTATGTATATGATACTTAGCATCTGCATCACCGTAGAAGTACCTTTCTACGGTCACACTATCACTGTCACTAAATGTAAGCTCTAAATCATCATTGTTACGGCTAACCTGGATACTATCGATTGTAATCCCCGCGCCCAGCTTCAATACATCTTGACGGTCAGTGCTACGGGCGTAGTTATTAATGATGTCGTGCCCATCGCCTAAATTGTAGATATAAGTGTCGTTGCCGTAGCTACCTTCAAGATAGTCGTTACCTTTACCACCAATAAGAACGTCGTCACCGAAACCGCCATCCAGCTCATCGTTACCATCACCACCAATTAATGTGTCGTTGCCGTAACCGCCATCTAATTCATCGTCACCCTCGCCACCATCTAGCTCATCGTCATCGTAACTACCATATAGCTCATCATTACCGGTGCCACCACTCAAGTTGTCATCACCGTAGCCGCCATATAGCTCATCATTACCAGCGCCGCCTGAGATGGTGTCTGCTCGATTAAAACCGATAAGTGTATCGTCTTGATCTGTGCCTTGTGTGCTTAGCGTTTTGATGGCTTCAACACCTAAGCTTGTACCGTCTTCAAAGACAATAGCATTTAGATGATAACCATAGGCTGCGTCACCTTGGAAATAACGCTCTACGGTTACGCTGTCATTATCGTTAAAGGCAAGCTCTAAATTATCGCCATTTCGGGCAACTTGAATGCTATCGATCGTAATCCCTGCACCTAGCTTCAATACATCGTGACGGCTAGAGCTACGGTCGTAGTTTTTGATAGTATCTTGCCCATCGCCTAAATTGTAGATATAGGTGTCGTTACCATTACCACCTTCAAGATAGTCATTGCCTTTACCACCAATTAATGTGTCGTTGCCGTAACCGCCATCTAATTCATCGTCACCCTCGCCACCATCTAGCTTATCGTCATCGTAACTACCATCTAATTCATCATTACCACTACCACCTAGCAATATGTCAGCACCGTAACCACCGTACAGCTCATCATTACCGTCATCACCGCTCAATTTGTCATCGCCGTTACCGCCTGCCAGCTCATCATTACCAGCGCCGCCTGAGATGGTATCTGCTCGATTAAAACCGACAAGCGTATCGTCTTGATCTGAGCCTTGTGTGCTTAGTGTCTTTATTTCTTCAACACCTAAGCTTGTACCATCTTCAAAGACAATAGCATTTAGATGATAACCATAGGCTGCGTCACCGTAAAAATAATCTTTAACGGTAATGCCGTCATTATCGTTAAAGGTAAGCTCTAAATTATTGCCGTTTCGACCAACTTGAATGCTGTCGATTGTGATCCCAGCCCCTAGTTTTAGGATGTCTTGGCGGTTAGAGCTACGGTCGTAGTTTTTGATAGTATCTTGCCCATCGCCCAAGTTGTAGATATAGGTGTCATTACCATTACCACCTTCAAGATAGTCATTGCCTTTACCGCCAATTAATGTGTCGTTGCCGTCACCACCATCTAATTCATCATTACCATCACCGCCGTCTAGATGATCATCTCCTGTACCACCATCTAACTCATCGTCACCAGCGCCGCCTAGCAATATGTCGTCACCGTAACTGGCCCGAATATAATCATCTCCCGTACCGCCATCTAAAGTATCATTACCGCTTTCACCATATATTTGGTCGTTGCCAGCCCCGCCTATTATGGTGTCTGCATGACTAAAGCCTTTGATGATGTCGTTTTGGTCTGTGCTTAGTAAACTCAGTGCTTTTATAGCATCAACATCCAGACTTGTACCATCATCAAAGATAATATTATTTAGGTGATAGCCATCAGCAGCATCGCCTTGGAAATAATATTTTACGGTGATGCTATCATTATCGTTAAAGGTAAGCTCTAAATCGTCACCGTTGCGACTCACCTGCATACTAGCGATTGCTATTCCCGCGCCAAGTCGTAAGACATCCTGGCGGTTAGAGCTGCGTTCGAAGTTTCTAATGGTGTCATGCCCATCGCCTAGATTATAGATGTAGGTGTCGTTACCATCACCACCTTCAAGATAGTCGTCACCTTTACCACCAACAATAATGTCGTCGCCGTCACTACCTTCTATCTCATCGTCACCATCGCCACCATATAGCTCATCATTACCTTTACCGCCATATAGCTCATCATTACCGCTATCGCCCTGCAATACATCATTACCATCATAACCATATAACTTATCATTACCGGCCCCGCCAGCCATGATATCTGCATGACTAAAACCTTTAATGATGTCGTTTTGGTCTGCACCTTGTAGGGTTAACGATTTTATGGCATCAACGTCCAGATTTGTGCCGTCATCAAAGATAATGTCGTCTAATTGATAGCCATAAACCGCATCGCCGTAGAAGTAACTTTTTATGGTGATGCTATCATTCTCGTTAAAGGTAATCTTTAGGTCATCACTACTGCGGCTAACCTGCATACTATCGGCTGTAATCCCCGCACCCAGCTTCAACACATCGTGACGGCCAGTGTCACGATCGTAGTTTCTGATGGTGTCCTGACCATCACCTAGATTATAGATATAGGTGTCGTTACCCTCTTCACCATAAAGCAGATCATCGCCTTTACCACCAATGATAATATCGTCACCATCACGGCCGTAGAGCTTATCATTACCAGTATGACCGTAGATAACTTCACTGTGGTCTTTACCGATGATAGTATCTGCAGCAGTCGTACCTTGGGTTTCGCTGAACCAGTTATACAAGTCTTCACCAATAATATTGGCATAAGCCTCAAGCTGCTCTGGTGCTAGGCTTTCGACGAAACTTACAAACTGCAATTTTAATGAGCTGACAAAACCGCCATCCAATTCACGGCTACCATAGGTGATCAGTTCAGCTAAGTCTACGATTGCTTTTTCAGCATTAAGGGCAAACGTCTCTTCAAATTTAATGAGTACTGCGGCATAGTCATAAACTATATTGAAATCTTCTGGAGAAAAAGATACCTTAACTTCGTCTAGATATGGCTGTAAACGGGTTTGGAATAACAGTGACTGGTAGACACTAGAAGTAAGGTTGCTAAATGCCTGCTCGACATTCTCCACTACATCTAATGCGCCATCCAAGCTACTAACATACACATCATTAGATGTCATTCCGCTAAAAGCGTTTAAAGCAGCCATCTTGTCACTGGACTCATTGATGATTGCTGTTGCTTGGTCTGCGATTTGCGACCAGTTTGCTTGCATTGCTGCCACTTGTTGTGGTGTTAAGCTAACACCTTCGCTGGCAGTCTTTTCTGAAAAGCTATGAACGCCAAACTCGCCAACCGTACCATGCAATCCTGTTGCGGCCCATTGCTTAATCAACGTGTCAATTAAAGCGATTTGCTCTTGTTTGGTCTCAAGTCCAGCGTAAGTTATCAACGTACTCTCTAACTCTGCAGATAAAGCAGCGGCATCACGTAGGTTTCTGACGTTACCAGTACCATTGATATTGATTAACTGTTGCTGAGCATCAGTAAGAACGGGCGCGTCGATATAATCGGTATAAAAGCCGTTAGAGTTAAAGTTAATATCACCCATGGCGACAGTAGAGCCGTCTTCCTTATTATAAGAACCCAGATGCGTTAATGTATTACCATTACCCTGATCTACTGACTTTTCTTCATAAGTGACATTTAATGACTCAATACCAAGCTCTTCAAGGGTAAACAATTCATTTGCCTGGCTAACACCATCTTGATTAAGGTCTTGCCATACCTTGAGGTCACTAAAGGTTTCGTCATTGGCATCAATAACACCGTCATTATTGGTGTCATGATCTTTTAAAGCTGCAAAGCCATGCGCGGCATTTGAGCCATCTTTTAATTCATAATTATCGCCAAACAGCTCATTACCATTGTTAATGATATTATCGCCATTCTTATCAAAAACTAAGATACCGTCATCAGGGCTAACCCAGCCTGTCGCTACACGGATACCATCTTTGTCGTGATCAAACATCGCGGCATCTTTATCACTTGCGCCAACTGTTTCGATGCCATCACCATCCAAATCAAGCACTAGCGGGTCGTAGATGAAATACTTACCATTATGATCAACACCATTAACCCAAGGATCAACATCACTTTCATCGATATCAGTGACGAACCTATCTCCTATAAAGTGCCCCAAATCACCGAAGTCGCTGACAAATAAGTCATTTAAACTTTCCGACAATCCGGCATTTGGAGATGTTAATCCAACATAAATACTAGCTCCCGCTGCAGCAATGGCTATTGCAGTAAGGCCGCCAATCAACAAAGGCGCTGCAGCAACCCCAGCACTAGTAGCCAATACTACACCTATAGATGCTGACATAGACGCAACGTTTGACGTAAGACTAAGAGTATCTGCTAACTTAACCGAGTCGCCGTCGTCTATAGAGTCTACGATTTTCAATGTATCAACAACCACTCCCAATGCAGCCAACCCTATATTAATTTTAGCTAGAGCGTGAGCCCCTTGGGATAAAGTTCTTTTAGATTCAATAGACGAATCCGCATTACCCAGCGTTTTTTCAGCAATTTTCAATGCGTCCACGCCTGTTGTTAAAAGAGAGTTTCCTAGATTTGCCCAAGCTTGCGCTGACGCAGCTACTTCCAACGCCGTATCGTTACTGTTGTTCGGATTAATTTCATCGTTTGGCTCAACCAAAGCTTTAACACTAGAAAATGTAAGATTGCCAGCAATCGCATTGTTAATAAGGTTTACGAACATATCTAATTGATCTTGACTTAACTTAGTAGCCATAATTACAACCTCTCATATATAAAATTATTTTTCTTTATAGATAAAGTCTTTTGGGTAAATCACAAAAATAAATATAACTGTAAATATTATCGTGAAGAATAAGTAAACAAATGAAAATATTTTATTTTTCCTTTTGTTTTTGTTGACTGTCTCTTCATAAGTTTTAAGGTGTTTACCGTTAACCTCTAACGAAACCAATTGCGGCATATTGTTTTTAAAACCTAAAAAACTAGGTTGGTAATACCATCCAACAGTAGCTTGCTTACCCAAATAACTCTCGACTTTATTGCGACTAATACATGACCCAGTAGTGCTTGATATAAATGCAGTATAGCTACAACCAAAGACCGTATCTTGGCTAGACCCCTCTATTGAGCGTAAAACGGTGAATGACTTGGAGTCCTTGCCGGTAGTGCGCAAATAGTCCAGTACACCTGTGCTGTAATTTATCTCTGATTTTTGAGGAAAATCCCTGCCTTTCCATTCAAGAAAAGACTTTGTGGGCATAAAGGACATAAATAACAAAAACACGATAATATGCGTTTTCTGTGACTTTGTTAGCCCACTAAACTTTCTAATTATTTTTATCATAAACACCTTCTTTTTTAGACATATCACTCCCTTGATTAATGAAATAGTTTATTCGTTACCTATCTTTCGAAAGAGCAAATAGATAAACGCTGCAAGATGCAGAGAGAATAAAACTAAAGATTTATATATTTTATTTTTACCATCAAATCTCTTACGAGTATCCGCGTAGTTTGCGTGTTTTCGTGAGTTAAGTATCATTTAGTCTTATATTAAAATCAATAGCCATTAATAGCTATGCGACAACTGCTGACGCCTGATATCCACGCCCTAGAAGGACGTATTTTTACGGCGTTAGACGATAAAATTATTTTTATTTATGAATGTCGTTTTTTGGGTACAAGAAAAATATAAATATAAATATAGATAAAGCCATGAAGAACAAACATATAAAAAGACCTGATTTATTGGTTATTTTATAAATTCTTTTTGTTTCTTCATACGTCTTGATGTATTTACCATCGACTTCTAACGAAACTAATTGTGGTCTATTATTTTTAAATCCTAAAAACTCAGATTGATAATACCAACCAACTTTAGCCCGCTTAGCTAAATAAGGCTCAACACTCCTAAGTCCCATACATGAGCCAGTAGTACTTGATGTAAATGCGGTATAGCTACAGCCAAAGGCAGTATCTTGGCCAGATCTATCTATTGAGCGTAAAATAATAAATGAGGTAGAGTTCTTACCAGGGGCTCTTGAATATTCCAAAGTACCTGTACTGTAATTCAACTCTGATTTTTGAGGGAAATCTCTGCCTCTCCACTCTAAAAAATTATTAACCGGCATAAAAGACAAACATAATAAAAATAAGATAATACTTGCTTTTTGCAATCTCGATATCTCACTAAATTTTCTAATTTTTTTTATCATAAACACCTTCTTTTATTTATCATTCAGTAAAAGGGTGAAATCAACAAGACGCAACTTACCCGCCGGAAGTTGTTTTACCAGCTAGATGTAGCTAAAAAAAAGGGCTTATTACCGAGTGGTAACTAGGTTTTGCATATTGTTAGATCTTAACCAGGACTGCCACTCACCAAGATACTTCACCAGCTTTTTTCTATAGACAGCATTATGCTTAGGCGTCCAAGAATGGTAGCCTGCAGCTCTCGTATAGATATCTTTGCTTTGCATAAGGTTGTGGTTTAAAGCCTCGCTGAGCAGCATGGCAGCAAACTCTGCGTTATAGCAGCCACGAGTGGCTAAATCTTCACGAGTCGCCTGATACTTTAGTGCGCGAGGAAGGTGTATTGAATTGATTTGGAAAGCGCCTATATCCTGTGTGCCATTGGTATTACCAACAAACTGACCGGTCTTACCACGCTCGATACTGTTAATAGCAAGCAGTAGGTCAACTGGTGCGTTTTGACGTTGAGCAGCTGAAATCACACACTCTAATGTCGGTTTACCTATAGGATAGCGCTCTTTACCACCCGAGCCATAGTTACTGCTTGAGGCCATAGTGGTATTGATAGACGACCCAGCATAAGGATTGCTGAGTTGGGAGGAATAAGAGTTTGGATAGATAGAGCTAGGGCGTTGCGAACTCACATTACCGACGCTCGACCCTGTTTGGTTGGCAGAATTAGCCCAAGCTGCTAACTGATCTCCATTTGCATGAGTATTCATGCTGGCAAGCAGAAGTGCAGCTGACGTAAATATACCGATTAATTGCTTTGTCATCACAACAAACCTCAATTGCTAGAATTATTAGATACTACTTTGCTACTTAATGCAGGTAAGACCCTCTGAAACAGAGGGTGCTTAAAGTACTGTGGAACGGGTTATTTAATAGTGCTGTTGCTATCGCCTTTAGTGCTATTTGCAGCCATTGATTGATCATTAGATGAATGGTCAAACTCAGATTGAAGGGCGGATGTATTTAAAAACTCATTAGATAATAAGGCTTCATTACGTTGCTCTTCTTGATTGCGAAGCAGCTGCTCAGGCGTTAAATCCGACAGGTACTCTTCGGTATCGTATTGACCTGATACATGGTCAAATTCAGCATATTCATCATCGTAATAAGTTTCAGCAGAGTAAGCATTTAAGGATGTTTTATAGTTATGCGGATAAGCAAACCATTTCTCATTAGAAAGCCACCAATGAAACTGTTCTTTAGGATCGGCAACAAAAACATTGTCTGTATATAGCTGCCAAGAGCGATAGGCAAGCATAATAGCAAGCATGAGTATCAATAGAGCGAAAAGCAAAGCGGTAAGACAGAACATGATAGCGCCGTTGTAGACACCAAAAAAGAAAAACAGGGCGGATATAATAGAAACCACTCGCAAACCACGAGCAACTTTTATCTTTGACTCCACTGCTTCTAATAACCGGCCATCTTCTAGCGCATCCAGTCGTTCTTGATAGGCCTCACCATTTTCGTAGTATTCACGGCCTGAGCTTGACAAAATAGCAGCTAGCTCTTCGATGCTGTTATCTGTTGTTTCCAGCTTTTGATCACAATGATTACACTCCCATATTTGAGAGAGTTTTGGCGGAGTGTGTTGCTCTTCGTTGACACTGCTAGGAGGTTTTGGGATGTGACTTTCGGTAATAGGGATTAACTGACCATGCCCACAATAAGGACAACGAAACGCGCGCGCTTTCTTAAGGGTTTCGGCATAATATTTATGCGTCTTAACAACCGCTTTTGGAAAAGCCACACGACCAGGCATGGTGGCTACGCGCACAGGGGCGGATACAAAAGTCTTTTTTAACGCTGTCTTTAAAAAACCCATGATCAATTTCGCTAGTATTATTAATGTTAAATATATTCTAACATTTTTTTTAAATTATATTTACGAAAATAAATAATATTTATTAAGAACTTGGCGCAAAACCAAAGCCTGATTTTTCAGAAAAAGAGAAACAAATAGAAGAGTCCCCGCGCTCTACTGGAAACCCGCCATACGCTTTAAGCATTCTATCACCGCGAAATTTAGCGACTTCATCAGCACATAAAGTTGATTTTTTCGATGATATTTCTACTTGCTCAAACTTCGTTGGATCGTCAGAGTAAACGATAAAATCAAAAGGATAAACCGTCTTGGTAACAGGGTTGACGGCGGCGTACTGCATATACTTCGTGACTGGCGATTGGCCTTTAAAACCAATCAGCACATACTTGCCATTAAAGTTAATATTATTGCTAGTGCCAAGGCGCTTATATGCCGCTATAGCACGCTTGCCACAGAAATCTAAAGCGTTTTCACTCTGATTGATTTGGCAATGCTGTACTGTATAACCACCAACCTTTTTAGTATCAGGCGAGTAGTTAGACACCACCTCGGGCTGGGCTGCGTTCGCAGCACCAACAAAGCCACCTAACACACCTGTTAGGATAAAAGATGCAGCAATCACAGGTTTCATAATATTCATAACATACCTTTTATTTTCAGTTGTAAGCGACGCTATGCTCATTTACGGTGTGGCTGGCGTTGTAGGTGCCGCTGGAGTTTCAGGAGCCGTAGGAGCTGCAGTAGAGCCACCCATACCCTTATCAGCCACCTTACCACTAAGAACGTCTCTCGCCAGCCCTGGGTTCGCTTTATTCCAAGCTTCAATCTTCTTAAGAACCGCCCATGCCATATCAGTACTTTCTTGGTTGCCCTTGTTGATACCATCGCCGCCATAATAAGACTGGTAGTTACCTACCGCATTTCTGCCGTCTGTGTTAGTAGGCAAGCCGTCCGGTACACCAAATGAAGCCCATTCCATCGACAAGTCATACATCGCTGCACGTACTGACGCTTTTGGATCACCTTTAATCAACTTGGTTAGGTTTTTACGCACAGAACCACTCAATAAGAAGTAGTTTCTGGCAGCAAAATCCTGAATCTCTGGGGTAAATGGCACGTTAGCATATTTAGGATATGCAGCAACAAAGCCGCTGTTACCGAAACCGCCAGATGCATAGCCTGCAAGCGTATAGTAAGTTAACTGATAACGCCCAGCTGTAAACTTACGGGTGACATCACAGCTACTAGTCGTTGCAGTTGCCGCTTTCCAAATTTCACGCGGTGTCATTGTTGTTATCATTGGTGTACCAGTAGCACGAGCAGCAGCATCGGTTGAGAAGCCTTTCATAGCACAAGGACCATTCGTACCTGTGTTATAAGCATTGTAACCACCCTCGCCATGACTAATAGCATCCATTAATGAAGAAACTAGCGCATCCAGCTCATCAGGCAAGTTTGCAGCATCAAAGTTTCCACCACCGCCACTGCCGCCATAAGCATAACCCAGATCTTCTAGCTCTAAGTCAAGAACAGCTGGCGCAGCAGAAGCTTGAGCTGTCACCTGTATCGCCTCAATCTGCTTATTAAACTCAAATAAGCGGGCTTGAGTAATACCGGCCATCAACATCTCAACTCTATTTCTAAGAATTTGGTTTTGTTGATGCAAATAGTTTTCGGTGGCATTCATCATTAGGTATTCAGTAAGCATACCTTTAGACGACAGCTTCATCATCGCCTTTTCCCAGTCTTCGTTCCCGAAGCGCTGACCACCAATCTGCTCAATGATTTCTTTTGGTGTCATTGTCTCAAGACTGACAGGTTTCTGTGGTTGTGGGAGCGATCCAAACTGCTCCCCATCCTCAGATGAGATAAATGAAGAAAGCGCTTGGTAAGACATACTACCGCCACCAAAAGCGCCTTGATAACCTGACCAATCTGCGTACTTAGCACCTTTCACAATTGATGTTCTAGCAGCGGCTAGATTTTCTGGCGTCCACTCAAAACCTTGATTGAAGATAGGCACAGCAGGCAGTGGCTTTAGGTTTGATGTGGCACCAGGACCTAAAGGCATACGCGTATTGTATAGGGTGTTAAATTGCTGACGGATAGTTGAACCTAGCCACGGTGTGTACTCATCTGGGGCAACAGCGACATCTTCCGCCAAATAAGGTGTTGGATCTGTGTTATAACCATAACCTGTCTTAAAGATATGCTTTGTGCTGTTTAACAAGCCTGATGATCGCGGCGACTGGCTTAACCATAAATCGCGGCGGCGGGCAGGATCATTGTTGGGCAGAATATAGTCAAAGTGCAAATGGGTTGCATAGCGGATTGGTAGACCAGTCTTTTTACTGGTTAAATTACTTGAGCCACCAGTCACACCAATAGGCTGGCCAGTTGTAATAGGAGTGCCGACAGGGAGCTTGTTTTTTACGTTGTGCTCCATGTGCATATACATGTATTTATCACCGTTTGGGCGCTTAATATTAATAATATTACCGCCACCAGTGTTAGTACCAACGTTAACAACCGTACCATCGCCTGCAGCAAATAGCTGCAAGTCGCCTGCAGGTGTTAAATCCAAACCTGCGTGAAAGTCGTTAGCACTACTACGATCCCTAAACTCACCAAATCGGCCAGCAGATCGTCTAAATTTTTGCGGCATGGCTAAGATAGGAGTACCAGGTGCGACACCGGTATTTGAGAAATAATCTTTAACGTATTGGTCGCTATAGGTACTTTTATCAGGATTTTCTGGCTGAGCAGGATCGTTTGTGGTTTGTACGCCAGTTTTTGCAGCAGCATTGGTACTTGCAGCAGATCTGTTATCAGCATTTTGACTATGTAATTGACCAGTGGTTTGATTACCAGTAGTAGGTGCTGCGCCAACATAGGTGCTAGCAGGCGCTATCACAGATAGCAGTATCCCGATACATATCGGCTTTAGTCTGAATACTGTCGCTTTATCCACGGCTGATCACCTTAATTTATTTTTTGCTAAAATTATTGTATTTCAATGCAACAACCTGAGTCGGAATGTTTTTTAATATCGTCATCAAATTTGGTGATTTTATCAATGACATCTTGACTAATATCAACACGATATCGATAGTTCAACATTCTTAGAGCTGATTGAGAATCGAATTGTAGCGCAATATGGTCTTTTAAAGAGAAGCCACTTTCAGAATGGTCAACCATATTTCCGTTACTTAATAGATTATATAGTATTTTTACGTGAACGACATAGCCAATTAGCTGCTCTAGTCGCTCTTCTAGCGCGATACCCATGACTGGTGCTGGAGATATCAGATGCATAAAGCAATCATGGAACGGGTTCTGATTAAACGCGTCCTGTATTGATATGCCTCTCACGTTTTTTGGCTTAACAAAACTGGTCATCTCAAAAGGCTGTACCAAAATACAAGACTTATCTTTATAAAGACGATTGTTATTAAAGGTGAAGTTATTCACACCCATCAAACGACTAAAACGCTCAAGCTCATTGGCAGGAATTGCATGCGTCAAGACGATCTGCTCATGATTGACGATAACCCATTCATCTTCGGGTTTAGGCGGTTCGATAAGATGGTTTTGGTTGAAGTGATAGATGTTATTTGGGTTCTTATCTAGCACCTCTTGAGTCAACACCTCTTCATTGCCCAAAGCGACAATCTCGCCCTTTATCGACTCAAACACGTCATAAATCAAACTTAACGAGTCGTGATAAGCAAGGAAATCAAGCGGCTGGTCGCTTGGGGCATCAATATCGATATCTTGCGGATCAGCGTTGGGTTCGCGTATTTTGATATCGCCAATTGGCTGTGGAGGGTTTTGTAACGCATATAAAATAGCTTGTTCTAACACAAAAGAAGTTAGCGTACGTTTATTCATTAGGTGAAAGCCTTTGAGAAGGATTTAACATGCTTGTCCTTATTTGGTGCCGACTTAAGCATAGGAACAACCGGGTTGCAGACCTCTCTTACCGTAAAGTTATTTGTGAGCTGACTTTTGGTGATTAGCGTAAACGTCATAAAGTCACACTCATCTTTTATTTTTTTATAAACAAGTGGACTCTTAATTTTAAAACTCAGCATGAGTGGTGGTATTAAGTAATCTGAATACTTAAGCGCTTTAAACATAACGCAGACAGCATCATCCTCAAGCCATGCTCCTTGAGGGGTTAAGATGCTTAACATCTCAAACTCATGGGGCTGCAGATGTATCAAAAAGGTTTGTGGTCGAGCATGAGTGGCGTTAATAAACCCATACGCTATCTGTCGCAACATGGCGTTAGATAGCGTTATGCCACCTGTAGGGCTTGGCGATAAATCATTCTTCTGATTAAAAGAACTCAGCCAATGATAGGTTCGTAAAAAAGCAGTCAGAGTTAGCACTTCATGAGTAGATTGCTCATACACTCTTTCTTGGATTTCTTCGTACTCTGCCTGTTGCTGAGCTCTTTCTTCGGTGGTAAGTGGCATAACGTCCTCAATCAGTTATTGGCTTAAGCAGCCTAAGTCAGACGTTGAATTAAGATCAACATTCATCTTATCAAAAACATTATTCATAGCTGCAGTTTGCATTTGAGCCATCTGCTCAGGACTGGGCATACCTGTTGTAGAGAGCGCATAAGGATCATAATTGGACTGCGGGCTAGCAGATGCAGTTGTATTTGGCATTAACGAGCTAAACGGGGCTGCTGTAGACTGAGTGTTACTTGTACCTGATTTTAATGTCATAGCAAATGCTGTTACACATAACGAAACGAGCAAAATTGACCCAGCTATAATGCCAATTTTTTTGCCTTTAGAATTGTTACTGCTGTTAACGTGTCTACGACTCTCATTGCGAACAGGTGCTACATCTGCAGTGTCAGAGGTCATAGAAACCAGCGCAGAGGCAAATTCACTGTGCCACTCTTCTGAGATATAAGTTTTTGCATCTTCTGCAGACACAAAATCAAGGCCATCTTCACTCTCAGATGGAACCACAGTGTAAATTGGATTGGCAACAACAAAGACTTCTTTATTGCCAAGCTCTAAACACACTTGACCAAAGATAATACCCTCTTCATGCTCAAAAGCCTCTTTGATATTAGCGATCAATGAGGCGTCAAGGGTTCTGTCATTATGATATTCATCCGACGGGAACACCTGATCTTGCAGCTGAGTCATGGTAAGGGTGTTTTTAACAAAGTCTACCGGCTGAGTCTCAAAAGACTCAGTGGTAGGTTCTGTTTTATTTTCAACATCCAATTCTTTAGAGAGACTGTGACCTGTACTTGTATCAACGTTAACAGGCTGACTCAACACATCATCATGAGTTGCTAGACTTTCTGCCACAAGCTCGTCTGAGAATTCATGATAGATTTTGTCAAAACCTTTCACGAATATACGAGAGATATTGGCAGACTGCTTTTCATCAAGGCGCGTTTGAGCGACTTTCTGATTCATATCTTCTTCGCCAGAGTCGATAATGACTTTAACTTCCTTACCTATACTTAAAAAGCTTAGGTAAGGCTCTACGCTAAGGGCGACAGGTTCAGGTTTGCTAAGGAATTGTTTAAAGTTGAACATGGTGGCTCCTATTCGCCAAATATAGATTTAAGAATGGCTGGTTGTTGTGGTCCATAGACCATTCTTGGCTGACCATTACGCTTATCTAAATAGAAAGCTGCAGGTACTGATTTAGGTTGACCTGGGAATGTTTGATCGCTGGCTGCGTATAGCAATTCCAAGTTAGCATCTAATGCAGTTTGATGCGCATCGGTGACTTTACCTACGGTCGGCTTGTTACCTTTGGCTGCAGTAAAGCTTAGAGCGAATTCAGCAGGAGTCTTAGCATCTAGGCCGTAAGCTGCTTGACCGATAACAGGATCATCTTCACCTGATACACCTAGAGCTACCGTTGGCAACCACTTAATCGTTAGACCTTTGGCTTTTAGATCTATATTGCGGCTAACTTCAAACATCTCATGGCAGTACGGGCAGCGTGGATCGTAGATAATATAGACGGTATTTGCAGGTGATACGCTAGGATCTTCTTTAAAGCCACCAAGCAATTCTAAGGTATCAGTAAATACCGCTGGAGTCTCACCTTCCCATTCGCCAAGTGCTTGTCCTGGAGTTAAATCAGGCTCTCCTGGCTGAGCGGATGAGGCAGCAGCTGATGCTGCTGGCGCGTCTGTTGGTTGACCCGCTATTTTATAGAAAGCTTCTTGAATTTTAGCCGTGATTTGGTTGCCAGACTTAACGTCAAACAACTCACCTGATGCAATGGTCTTACCGTCTCTTGTGGTGTAAATCAAAGTTGGCTGACCAGTTTCCTTCAAATTAACCACCCATGCAGTCATCGAAGAATCTGGAACTGGCTCATGAGAAACAACTTTACCAAGGCGTTCTAAATCAGACTCAACACTTGATAAAGAAGCGGCTTGGTTGTTAAACAAAAGGACCAGTAAAACCACGATAGAGCTAAGCATAAACGCGATCAAGATCCAAACGATATACGAAGGGGTTGTACCGGTTTTAACGACGCCACTACTGCGGGTTTTTGGTTTATTTCTTAAAGAATTTGACATAAACATCTGCTCTATTAAGGTTGGTTTTTTTTAGATTTAAGCTAGGCAAGCTCAGCTTGTAATATTTATTAATAAATATTATGCGTATTTTATATGATTACGCAGCCTTTTGCATAACTTAATTAAGAGTCATCTTTTGATGCAAGTATATACGAGGTCGCAGAACGCAAGGTCTGTAATAAGGCCTCTTGCTCGTTGGTATCAAGTATAGAAGACTGCTCTGACTGCATGGAAACAGTGTTGTTGTTATCAATGCATGCCTGAATCATCTCATAGCTCAAACTGTCTGCTTGCTGCTTACTTACCAGTGCCGCTAGTTGGCTTTGTCTATTGTGACCTCTAGCAACACCTTCTGATAGGGATTGTTCATTTAGCTGATCATCAGCGTTGTACTCAATATCATCATGAAGTACATGTTCAGCCATACGACTATCGGTTAACTCTTCATCCTTATAAACATCTTCTGATAATTGGTTAAGTATCGCTTGCTGAGCCGCGCTACTTACATTGGCACCGCCTTGTCTTAACTGGTCTTTAATTTGTTTTGCTTTTTCTGGCTGAGCTTTATCAAATGGGTTGATATCTGAATCGTCGGCATCTTGGTTATAAACGAAGGTCAAGGCGTTATCTTGAGACTCAGGATCATGGGCATAAGCATTAGACTGCAGGTTATCTACAACACGTCCTGCCTGCGTTTTGGTGATTGAACTATTAATTGTCGCTTCTGTGTCAGCATCTAAGTGCGCAGGTACGTCAGCTTGTAAATTGGTAGGCATGTAATACTGAGTTGAGTCAATTGACTTGAGTGTGCTACCAAAAAGACTCAGACTCGTTTCAACAACCACATTGTTATAACTTGGGTTGCTGGCATGTGCTTTAATTTCTTCTGCTGCAGTAATCAGCAAAGAAGTAATATCGCCACTATAACCCTTAGACGACATTAATGTGGCACCACAGCTCGACAGAACTGCGTTATCGATATCAGTACTTAACGTGCCAGAGGCAATCGCTAATCGAAGCTGCTCTTGTCTTAGCTTCGTCTGAGAAGAACCAGGCTCAGCACCAGTAACAGGTATAAGGTCGTTTAGGTACATGTTAGAAGATTCAGCACCGCCGCCAGTGAATAGACCTAATATTCTTGTGACTGAAACACCTTGCGTTTGGCCGCCTTTATACTTCTTAGGAACAATGATTGTAAACTCGCCATTTTCCTGACCAGCCACATCCTGATAGTTGACCTGAGACGTTGACTCACGGCGTACTTCTTTGTTGGTAACATACTTAAAGCCATTCATGCTATCGCGCTGCTCATAACCACCAACAAGCATCTGATTTTTCTCGCCAGCAGCACCTTTAACTTTCTGCCAAGTCTCAGACTGATCACCACCAACAATACGTCCGATAAACTTAAAGTTAGAGTTATCCCAAATCGCCTCTGCTTCCTCTGCACTACCACGTTTGATATCGGTATATGATTGGGCTGCAAAAGTCATTGAGATATTCAACGAGCGGGCCTGAGCGGGAATAATACTCATTCCCGTTACCATCATATAGCCAACTTCATCGAGTATGATACGGAAGCTGTTATTAGCAGTCGTTGGACGAGAATCAACAGTAAGACGAGTAAGACCTTCAAGCTTACTACCAAGAGAACCGGCCATCATCTGCTTAATAGCGCCAATGATGAGCTTGCCAAGCATGTTTAGCGTAGGCAAAGAACGTTCTAGCGATGGCAAGAGTACGGTTAAACAGCGGCGATTCAAAACAACGTCACTGATATCAATCTCACCGATCTCAGTACCAAAGATATGGCCATAGTTATGGCCCAAATCGTTAATAGCACGCGTAAGCTGCATGGTAATGAAACCAAACTGCTCGTTTGTTTCCTGTGCCTGTGCCATCTTCTTAGTAGTGTCATAACCTGGCAACGTGGTTAAGTAACCTCGTAGCGGCTTCAAGACCTGATCAAAGCCTGGGTAGAGGCTGGCTTGCTCATAAACAAGACGCTCTACCTCTGCAAGCTCCATGTAATCCATGTACTTACTTGGCGATAACTCAATCTCACCTGCATCACGCAGATAAGTCAAAGGTCTTGTGATGGCTGCAATAAAGGCAATAGCACGCCCTTTCCACATATCATCACCACCACCATCGCCATCAAGCATGCCTGATAAAAGTTCTATCAACATGCCAGCACTGGTTGACGACATAATATTGAAGGTGTTTGTCGGTCTATCGTGTTGTGCCTTTAAGAAATCTCGGCTACCAACCGCAAACGAGATAGTCAGCAAATCATCTTCTCGACCAAAGCGGCGTAGTAACTGACAGCAACGACGTTGGAACGCGATATCACCTTTAGCATCGACGGCGATAAACCCACTATCTTCAATAAGCTGGTTCAGTAGCAACGCGAAAATAAACTCAGTCTTGCCCGAGCCGGTCGTACCTAGAACCGTACCATGCGTTCTGTTGTCAGAATCCGTACCCCACGTTTGCAGTTTGGTCTCAAGGTCCATACCAAACAAGGTAACGCCTTTACCATAAAACTTATTAGCAATTGCAGGTTTGAATTTCTTGTTAGGCACTTGAACAGAGCCATCAGGGACTTTTAAGTGCTGCGGTACACGTAACGGGAGGTCGTGAAGGCGGTTTTTTGGATCAAGAAACTTTCTCGACAAAACCAAACTTGGGATTGATGAGATGATAGGGCCTAGAGGGATGAATAGCAGTACGAAATTGATTGCAGTGAGAATCATTGCAAGAATGGTAGCGCCATCTGGTGTTGACCACTCAGATGCCATTCTATCACCCCAACGCCGCGTATCTACTCGCTGCTCATTAGGGATGTTATTCTCTCTAACACCTGCAAATCTTGGCATTTTTACTTCCTAATTTGGCTAAAATTATAACTACATGCGCAGAATGTAACTTAAAAAAGCAGAGCTTGGGTTTTGCCAAGCCCTGCATTAATAATGATACTAACGTTTAAGCCGCCGCTTGGCGGGCAGCTACACGTCTACGTGCCAGCTCAGCCTCATAAGCAGCAAGCGCTTGGTTGGCAAGCATTTCAACTTGACCACTGGTACGTTCTTCGATTTCCTCTTTAGAGACGTTAGGCGATGCATCAACGGTCTCACGGATCTCTTTAATACGTGAACGCGCGCCACCTGGGAAGTAATAAGCCAGTGCAGCAATCGCCAAGGTACGATTACCAGCAATCTTAATCATCAGCGTTCGAATGAGTCGATCATCCTGATCTGTTGTTAAAGACCATAGGCGCTTATCCCCTACTGTACTTGTAATCAACGAACAATAGCTGTTGGTCTTAGCAACAATGTAGGACATAAAGGTCAGACCATCACGAGACAGTCCAATACGCGGTAATTGATCTAGAACAGCAGGGTTATCAGTAAAGTACTTAGTAAAAGAATCTAAGTCGTTTGCTTTTGGCTGTGAAGCAACAATAAGGTTGGTCACATAACTCAATAGCTGTACGCGATCTTCACCTTCACCAAAATCGAAATCGGTTAAGTTCTGAGACGCAAACATCAACTCAAGACCCCATTTACGACCCTCACGAGCATCAGTCTCTAGGAGCTTCATAAGCGCCTTGTCACCCTTGGCGTTATGCATCTCATCGATTGCAAGTACCTTACGGTCAGTTTCAAGGTTACGAAGCTGATTGCGGTAGTAAGACAGGTAAACGTCTGGTATACGACCACCAAGTAAATCTTCTTCTGTTAATGATAACTTCTTAACACCGATCATACGTGCAATTTGCAGGAACAACGACGACTGCCAGCGGTTATTTTTATCAAGAACTTCTTGCAGATCTAGGGCAACAATACGAGCCGAATCAACATCGAACTGTGTAAAGTTAGAGAAACACGGGTAGATACTTGAAACCTCATTGATTGTACGCTGAGCGAAGTCAATCATGGTCTCCCCAGTATCAATTTCGTTCTTATAGATAGCAGCTGTTACCTGGTCATTCAAAATATTTACGACATCAGGCAAGATAGGCATTGCTGTACGGTGAGCCAAGTCACGCGCGCGCCATAAATCAAGACGCTCATCACTACCAGCAGGATAACGCTCACCTTCAATATGCAAGGTACGGGTTAGACCAAAAGAGGTTACTTTCTCGAAGTTTTCACGATCGATAGTGGTAGAGGTTGTTCCGTCTGCATTAACAACTTTAGTTTCTTTAAATGAAATAATGTTGTAAGCATCAATAATGTTATCAAGCTCTTTGTTATAACCATAAGCATGCATCTTAGGATTACCGGCAGTGGTATCCTCTTGGACAGTTTCAAACACACGCTCAATGAGATAGTTAACAAAAGCCTGTGTACTGGCGTAAGGAGCCGTGTTCTCCGCAGGTGTTAGCAAGGCTGTTAGGAACGAAACCATCTGGTTCTTTTCAGCTTCAAGCGGCATTGTTAACCCAACTTTGATGTCGAACGGGTTAATTGCATACTCTTTGGTTTTACGAAGCTTCTTACTAACCGCTAAGGACTTCATGTTATTAGGTAGCGCATCACTAATCAGGTTAATAAAACCTGTGGACGAGATACCTTTATCGATAATGGTAATAAGCGGCAAACGCTCAAGACCTGGCATCATACAAGTTTCAGTAAGCATGTTGTTCATATAAACAGACTTACCCGAACCTGGCGTACCAACCGCACAAGAAACCCAAGTGTTCTGATTGGATGAAAATTTCTCATAACGCATCAGCTTACCATCTAGCGTCTTCTGTAAAACGGTCCCGCTATCAAAAGGAGATGCTGGACGAGTCCAAGGTAGTAGCTCGACCACGCGGGCAAGTGGTGCAGCACCTTTTGGTCCATGATGGATATCACTTAATCCCAAAATGTTACTTTGGAAACCTAGAATTGGATCACCTAAGTTTTCAATAACATTCATACCGCCCCATGATTCCATGATATGAAACAGACGGGTTTTACGGTTACGAAGCTTACGACGGCCTTCTGGTGTATCTTCTACCCATGTCATCGCAGATACTTGGAAACCTACAATAGCGGTGTTAGCACGTTTGATCTGAGACAACTGGTTATAAGACGCTTGTAGGTTTTCATTGGTGACAGGCGGTACGCGGGCAAAGATGTCTTTAAACATTGCTTTTAGCGAACTACCAGCCATACCATCACCAGAAATCATATAGGTGATAGACCATGGCATTGTACGAGCGTTACCATCAGCATCGATAGATGATGATTGGTTAAAGGCGTTGAAAAGCGCATCAAAGATAGCAGGTTGTGATGGTGGAATGTTCATTACAACAGAAGAGAATAAGCGTCCACCAGTCGCTACTGTATATGGTGGCACACCTTCTTTAGCGCCAATGACACGAATACCATTAGACATGATCTGCTTTGGTAGTGATGGCGGGAATAAGTATGAAAGGTCATGCGGGTTTGAATTGATTGGCCAGCAGATCGGCGTTTGATAGCCTGGATAGCCAAGTTTAGCAGCCATTTCTTCACCAATAGCAACACTTGGTAGCCAGTTCTTATCACTACGATCAGGAATAACCTGGTGACGAACCATGGCAAGACCGGTCAAGCAGTTTACGACATCGGCTTTAACGTAGTAGTCTTTATTGCTGATTGCCGCCATGAATTTTTCGACGAAACTGGTATGCTTAGAACGTAAAACTTCGATAGGAGCCAAAATGTTCTGAGCGGTAGGCAGGGCTGGCGATGAGATAGACATTCTTTGTTCAGCTGCACCATCCTGTTCCACTTTATCCATAACAGATGGTTGAGTGATCAGCGCAAAATAAACCTCTTCATCATAAACACTGTTGCGATAAACCTCAGTGTTCTCTTCGATAAGATCTTCTAAGTTCAAATTCAGGTTACGAATCGTTTGCTTTTGCTGCAGTTCAGTCTTTTTCAGAGAGGATTGAGCATCCAAATCCTTACGGAACACACAAGCAATTTTATAGCCGTTGTGCTTCATTAAGGCGTTTAGCTCATTCGATATGCCTTCAATCATATCATTAAATACTTCTGGCTTGATTGTTGATAGCAAACCATCGTACTTAACAAAGGTCATCATACTGTTGTTTTGCATAACAATAGTACTATAACCATCGATCGTTTCTATATCGCAATAGTCAGTTGAATTCATACGTGCGGCACTCAGCACGTTCAAAAATATTGAATTTATTTTGTCGGCAATGGACATGCAGATATTCCTAATTGGCTAAAATTATAAAAGCTAAAAATCGGTAGTAAATATTTACTAAAAATTATACTTTGTTAAAGAAACTAAAACAATACAATTTAAAACTAGCTCTACCCTGAAATGATTTACGAGAGACATATAAGTTTGTTAACCACCACTCATCGCATCAATAAATTTCTTGATGACGCTCTCATGACCATTTTCAGTCATAAGTACATCCACTAAAGACTTTGTGCGCTCTTCATCGTCAAAGAACTTCGCCATCTGGACACCTTTGCTGGCAGGTTCTTGGCATATAGCCGCCAACACAGGCATTAATGCATTGAATTTAATAAGGTCCTTCTTAAGATCGAAGGGGTTTTGTGGGTGGTATATAATCTGATAAAGCCGCCTATTGGAGCTCTCATTAGACTGGTGAGCGTATAAGAAACCTTCGGCGGCAGTGGTAAGCAGCTCGTAAGGATTGTCGTTGTCGCACTCGATCGACCAGTACCCAACACAAGCAAGCGCGGTTAATGCTGTTAACAGGGTGTTTGGTAGATACTCTGACCTAAACCAGCCATCAACACCGTGTTCTTTGTATAGCAAGTCATCTTCATTATATATAGGCCTCTTTTGAATCCAACTAGGTGCAATCTTGTGTGTGTCACTCAAGTACCTAGAGGGTGAGACGTAATAATCTGAATAAATCAGCGCTTTAATCTGATTAAGCCTTTCTGCCCTTATCATTAGGTGTCGATTAGCGGCAGCCTGTAACTGATATGAATCATCACCTTCTACATACTCGCTTTTGAGGTTTTGTAAAAACTGAGTTTTTATTCTGGTTATTTTAGAAGAAAGGGCTGGGCTTACAGAGGTTAAGCTTGGAGGTGTGCCATCAAGAATAAGATTAACTTCTTGTGCTAGAGGGTTGGGTATCTGGTAAGCCTCAATAGCTCTTGACTGATGGCTTGGGCTTAGTACTTTGATATGCCTCAGTAGATGGTACTCATCTACGGTGACTGTCACAAAGTCATCGACTCTTGGCAATTCGAATAAGTCAAACCACGCTTGCTGACGCTGTGATAAGTGCTCAGGTAGCGCCACCTGATAGCCTATAGTTACTTTGGGGTGCTTGCTACCTGCAGGCGGTTTTAGGGCGTATAGGGGTAGATTTGCGCATCTTAAAGCAGCGCTACTATTATGTGACTTGCTATAGACGCCGACACTTCCATCATCATAATAGTAATCATCATCCTCTTCGTCATCGTATTCGTCAGCATTTATAAAGCTATACTTAGACCAGAGCAGAAAAGCGTTCTTTGAATCATTATTTTTAGACAAACCATCATCGCCAGCCCACTCTTCGATATGCAGGCTGGTTTCAGGGTACAAATCATCCAATGTGAAATGAGAGTCAAACACAAAATACGAATGGTTGTTGTCGTTTTCCATCTAAACCTAAGACCCTTGCTCACGAATGTTCTGGATGATTGACGAGATGCCTGACGGAGTAAAATAGTTTAACTGATTGTAGTAATCCATGCGGTCTTCGATATTATAGCTATTCTCAAAGGGATCAAAGACACTGGTGTTAAACCAAACCGCCATACGACCTCGCGTACCTTTCTCTTGCGTATCAAAGAAATTATCTACAGGATTTGATTTTGGGCGGGTTTTCGTTAAATTACTCTCATAGGCAATATGCTCTTCGCAAAGGGCATCGACCAAATCAATAATATGCAAATCTCCTGTAAGATATGCAGCATCGCCTAGCGTATTAGGTGTAACTGGCTTAGGCTGAGACCTTTCTTCGGCTTGCTCTTTAAAGAACTGGTCTTTTTCTTCTTTACTCATGTTTTGTAGATTGCTCTGAGCCTCTAGTTTTTCAGCCTTTACTTTCATAATGGCATGATAGTCGCCTTCGAAATTTCTACGTTGAAAAGCGTTTAGAAGGTCATCGATAGCGGTCATCATTGGAAGGTCATAAAGCCGTGTGCGTTGTTGCGGGGTAAGATATGACGACATCAAATAGAAACGTTGAATGATATTCAGCACCTCTAAAGAGTATTTAGGCTGTTTGTCATCATCATAATCAGCGCGACTTGGCAAATACATCAATCGACCTAAATTTTTAATACCTACCCAACCGAGATGCTGACTTCTATGGCACAAGCTACAAACAGCGCAAAGATTCTCATCTTCGTAGTTAGTATGGTCATGGTCAAGATGGTGTATTTCCAAATACGGGCCGTCAGGAAAGCCGCAATAGTAACAAACGATGTTGTCGCTATTTAGGCGAAGATGGTTTAAGCGATCTAAGTACTCAGGCGTGGTATGAATATTGACCTCAGTACGCCAGTGAGGGCGTTGAACATTGATAGACAATGTGCCAAACCCTTCGGGCAAAAATCCTTGTGTGGTCATGTCGTTTTAGGCTCCAATTTCTTGAGTGATAGTTGCCAATCTCGTAATTGCGTATGATCACTAACGGTGCCTTTAGCGAGTATAGCCTGCTGCAACAATGCACTAGGTGCAAGCTGTATGCTGGTGAGCGCGTTATAAGCCTGATTAGCTGTACCATGACGGACAATAACACTCATGACTTCATTGAAATCAAAAGCGACGTTCGGCATCATCTCGATAGTGCGACAAAGCTTTATGGCTGATTCAATATCTTTTTCAGCCAAGATTGTTTGTTGCACCCTCAACTGCAAAGCGGCGTCATTAACCCAGTCTGTTTGTGCCAAACATTTTTCTAATAGCTCGGCACTACAATCAGGCTCTCGACTAAGCGCAAATAATTTTTGTCTTTGTTGAGAGTCCATGAGTTAACTTGCCGCCCCCGCCCCAGTAATATCTTCGGCGGTTTTTGCGAAAGCAAACAGCCAAATAGCGACACTAGACATCATGCCACCAACAACAAGACCAGCGAAAGCGCCGCCAATGCTGCCATCTTTTTTACCATTGCTGATATCACGAATTCTTAATAGAGAAGCTATAACAAGAACTAGACCTAAAACGATTGCGCAACCCTTAATAAAACTCCATAAAGAAGTACCAAGAGAATCCATTCGGGCTTCCATGGCGGGCAAGGTTGCATTAGGGTGTGGGGAGTTGGGAAGTGCGTCTAACGGAGCGGCCATTACCGTAGTGTGCCAACAGGCGCTTGCGGTAACGAAAAGGAATAAAGGTAGGTTGGTTATTTTTGTTAGTTTCACAAGCAAGACCTCTGATTTAGCTAAAATTATAGGAAAAAACCAAATATTTTTGAAAAAAAATGCCGCAATTAGCGGCATTTCTCTCTTTAGCACTAGAGTTTGGAAAATACTAAGGCGTGGTAGTACCGTCAGCACCAATAACGTTAGTAGCTGTTTTACCAACTGCGAACATAAAGAAGCCAACTACGGTCAATAGACCACCAATACCAAACGAGATCCAACCAGGCATCTGACTTTTCTGACCTTCTGTTTTAGCTGCTTTACTAACGGCCATTAAGCCACCGATAGCTAAGAATAGACCGATAACAATGGCAATATATTTACCAAGATTATAGATACTGCTTAGGCCCTGTTCAGCCGCGCCCTGATTACCAGTTAGCGAGCTTGCAGAGGTACGGTCAGATTTAACGGCATCTTCAAAAGCACCAGCTGTCGCTGTTGATGCTACAGACATCATAGCAACACTGGCAACGACTGACATTGCTAGTGTTTTTTCATTAAACTTAGATACCAGAGTACCTTTAGTACTTTCCTGTGTATTGCTCATAAAAACCTCTTCTTTGGCTAAAATTATCAATTTAAATTAATTACAAACGCTAACAATTGTGTAAATATTGGATACGATGCAATATTAACACTACGAAACAATTTTGACAAACAAAAAAACACATTTATTTAAAAATATCTTTAACGTTTTCAAAATCATGCGATTATAACTCATCTAATGATAATAAACCGCATCTTATTAAGAATAAAATAATTCCAAAAAAACCTGGCGGCGATGCCGCCAAGCGCCTATTTTACATGAATAAACCAAATAAATCGAAACCAAGTGTATTGGCAATTAAAGAGTTAACCCACTGGAATGACATACACAATGTACCAAAGAAGAAATACCCGATAACGCGACTGGCGCGATGATCAGTAGTACCTTGCCCCATCTGATACCAAGTGTTAAACCCTCTAAAATAAGCCAGCCATCCAATAAACTGCATTAACGTGCCGATAACATCTTGTATTAAAGCGCGAATTTCTGCGTTGCCTGCAGTCGATGGCGAATACGTCCCAACAGAGTATATTTGAACTCCGATAACGTCTCCTGTCACTAATGAAGACATTACTGCTGCTGGCAGCATTTTATACGCCATAATAAACAACAGACCAGCTACTATCGCCTGCATCCAAGCGCCTGCAACGGTTGGCTGGGCTTTAGACGGTAGCAGCTTAGTTGGTTGACCACCCCCGGCCACACTTACTGACCAGAGGTTAAAAAGAGCGAAAAACATCCAAAGTAAAGATAAAATAATTAAAAAATAGCGAAAGTATAAAGTGAGATAACTAAATGCGTTGGCTAAATTATTAAGCATAACAAACACATCAGGCTGATCCACTGCTGCGAGTATGGTTGCGAATTGCATTTACGTTCCTTACATACCATCGGTACAGGTTATTTTGGCGTTACAAGAACAGTATTAGTTGCTTCGTCAGTACTAGCAATTCTCAATTCAGTGCCGTTAATAACTTCACCAATACGATATGTTGTGAGTCTGCCTTCTTGATCTGCGTACCATACTCTATCGCCAACGATGCCTTGTTGGGTTAAACCTGTACTTTTAGGCAGCATAGTGGCTCGTAAGCGCTGGCTTGCGATTGGAGAGTCTTCGATACGTTGCATAACATCAATAACTTGCTTGCGTTGATCAAGCATATCGTCTTGGACATCAGCAATCTTATCGCGTAAACGCTCATTCTCGCGCTCTTGAGTTTCAATAAGATCTAAATACTTGCGCTTTTCAGTATCGTCTAATACCGACTCTACGATAATCTGCTTTTCAACAACAGGCTCTACTACTGCAACAACATTTTGTGCTGCGCCGTTACTTTGATTTAGGATTTCTGCGTCTAAGTTAGTAGCCGCAATTCTATAAGCTTGAGCTTCGAATGCAGTTGCTTGAGTAGATACGCTTAGTGGCGTCATTTGGCCAGTAGCATCATCTCTTACTAAAATAACAGCATTACCAGTAGTAGGATCTACTTGCGTTTGAGTCATCGACTGCAGTTGCTGAGTTGTATTTGCAGCAACACCATCACGCATCATGATTAGCTCAGGTGTATTTTCACCGAGTGTTACCCCGTTAGCCAGAACTAAGCCCTGACCTGCCACATAAGCACTGTGGTCTGTTAGTGCTTTTTGAGTAGCTTGACGGCCAAGCTCTTGAATAGGTGTTGGCGATGCTAGATAGTAACCTTCTGGATAGATAGGAGCCGCATCGACAGGGAACTCATCTACAGTCTCTTGCGGTGCTATGTCGTTAGCGACAACAGCAGTATCAGGTGTTGATGCTGGCCACAACATATAAGTAACGAAAATTAGAACTACTAGGCCAAAAGCAACACCTACTAAAACAGGAGCACCAGGCATTTCAAATTTTTTCTTTGGGGTTTTTTCAAGCTTGCCGCCTGCACCTGCAGGACGCGCGCCAGGGCGAGCTGACGGTCGTGCAGATGGACGAGGTGTAGCCGCGGCGTCTGGTTGACTTGTTGGCTTTCTAACGGGTTTCATATAAATTCCTAATTTGGCTAGTATTGTTGTTTAAACTTCATTACAAGCTTGTACGTCGAGTATTTGAATACTGCTGCTGTGGTTGCTGTGGTGGTTGCTGTTGCTGACCAGAGTTAGCTGAACCGTTAACTGTTCCATAGATATCTAAGTTGCTCAGCAAAACCATCTGCAGAACAGTACCTTGATTAATAATGAACGTTGGTGGACGATTACCTAAACTACCAATGTCCTCATTAAGCTTATCTGAAAACTGGCTAAGGATTTCCGCAGTTACTTCTTTTTGTGTGGTTTCGCCTTTGCTCTCAATAACAAAGCCATCAGAACCTGTTATTACAGTCTCATTGTTGTCAGAATAAGCTTCGCCATAACCACCAATAACACTTGTTAGAGCCATAATGCCGTAGTTCTGCGCATAGTGATTTTTAACCTGACTCGCTACAGCTTCTTTTTGGCTACCAATGGTTTGAGCCAATGCATTCAACGGAATGATTTGTTTGCGCGGATTCTGAGGCTCAATACGATTGAACACTACACCAATATTTCGGCCTTGTTGTTGTACCGATCCATGCACAGCAGCGCCGTCGAATGGACCACCTACAATCACACCAGACACATTAAGACCTTCATCGGTATTAACATGCTTAGTAATAACTACAGGCCAGCGCGTGCCAGCGCGAATAATATTCTTAGCTAATAACGGCGGAGGCGTTGCAGCATTGCTTTCACTGGTAAACTGTCCTTGGTTGCCGTAGCTTGAATTGTTGCTATAAGCTGATGGCTGATAACCAGAAGTGGTTGGTTGTGCAGGCCAGTAACCTGTATTTTGGTTATTGTTGCTAGTGCCATTACTACTGTTGTCACCATTGTTTGTATTTTGCTCAGGCATGTATTTTTTGCTAGTGAAGCCGCCACCTGTTCTTTTTTGTGCTTGAGACTGCATCTGGCTAGCAAGAGCTTGAGCGGCTTGCTGCTGACGCTGCTGTCTTAGTTGCGCGACTTGCTGTTGATTAGCGGCTTGCTGTGCAGCAAAACGATCCTCTTGAGCTTGCAATTCTTGCATTTGCTGATTATAAGAATCGTACAAGCGTTGTTGAACGATTGGCAGATCAGCATCAGGTTGACGCTCTTGAGGTTGGTTTTGATTATTAGCAGCTGTACCAGCACCGGTATCACCGCCATTATTACCACCGTTGTTAGCGCCATTGCTGCCATTATTACCGCCGTTGTTAGCACCATTGTTGCCGTTGTTAGCACCACCATTTTGATTGGTGTTGTAAGTTGCATTACTCGCATTAGCTTTAGCAATCGCTGGATCTACACCTGGCTTCGCTTGAACAGATGCTGCTGCCACACGCGCTCTCTCTATAGCAAGCTGATTGGCCTGCTCATCAAGCTTTGAGGCACCAACAGTACTAAAGCGGTCATTAGAAGCAAGACTCATTGTCTTGACATCATTAGGATCAGATTCTTCTTTAGCGTAATAACTCTTAGTGCTACCTACAGTAAATGCGCTAGCATCAGACACTGCGTTTGAATCAACACCAACAACACTTGCTTTCGGTAGTATCAACGAAGGAGCGTTCGTAACACCTGAGCGGGCTTGCTCAGCTGCTTGTTGACGATTCATCTCTCTTAAGTACTCTGCTTGAGCAGGATTCAGGTTGTCGGTTCCGTCCGGAATACCCGTAACAACCATACTAGTACTACCATCCCCTGCGTCTTGCGCAACAGGCTCTGTTGATGCGGTTTTAAACAGTACGGTGAAAAACACTATGGCAAATAATGTACTTACGATAAGAGCAACACGTAACCACGTTTCCGTAAGTAGGCGTTTAATTTGATTTTTCTTGTGCTGAATAGCGCTAACATTACTAGCTTTTATTTGCTCAGCATCTTCTTCTAAAGGAATTGAGCTGGTCATCGTTTTTGGTTGTGCAGGCGCAGTGTCTGACATACTTGCTGTTTGTGGAGCAATGTTCGAAGTATTTGGAACGGCCTCTGTATTTGTATTACTCATAGTCATGATACTCATTCTTATTGACATTAATAGAGTGTTTGTCTGCAGTAATATAGATGGTTGGTGATCTATGGCTTGCATGTGAATACCCTCTCTTTATTGGTTATACTGATAATACGGGGCTGGTTCAAAGCTAACCGTAACTGGCTGACCATGGCGCTGCATTAGAGTAATAGAGTTATTTGGGGTAGTTGTGTCAAAACGATAGATGTTAACGCCGTCTGCTGTACTGGCTCTTGAAGAGTAAGCAGGGAAAAGAACATCTAGTCGAGATTTCACATACAAGGAGTTGTTATGCTCCCAACCTTGTGCTGCGACATCACTTGCTATTAAAGGTTCTGCAAGATCAGGTATGCTTCCATCTAAGAAAGCCAAAGCATCGTTATCGATATCAGTTTGAGCACGAACGGCAGATGCACCTGGTACATAAGCGGCATCAGGATTACGGCCTGGAATTCGAGCGTCAACACGCATATCAACAGTAGGCTGGCCAGATGCAAGGATTAAGATAACTGGTAGCGCTTTACCTTTTAAGGTGATAGAGACGTTACCAAACACAAAATTCTCATTAGGTTCTAAAGTAAGAATGTTCGTTGGCGTTACTTCACCTGTTTCACCAGAAGGCATATTGGCGGCATCAGAGAACTGGTTACGGTTAATAGTAACTTTATCGATATACCATGGCTGACCATCATTATCAGTAAACACAATGCTTGTTAGCATGTCTTTAGAGACTCTAACCAAAGGCGGTTGTTCGCCTGGATTTAAAGAGACTGCAAGCGATCTAACAACTGGCTCAGGAATGCTTAAATAAGGGTTAGCACCAATACGCTCTTTTTCAAGTTCAATACTTTTGATTCGGTACATCTCTTCTGGCGTAAGTTGACTGTACTGATATTCAGCTACTTGGTCAGCAACCATAGAACGCGTACTTTTAACCAGTTCGTCACGGACGCTTGGTGGAGCGATTGCTATGGCTGGGCTAGTAATATTGCTGCCGCCGCCATTGACATCAATTGTCGTAGGCGGTGGTAGTGCTGCATTAGCAACACCGTAGGAAAACAAAGCAAATAATGCAACTGCGGGCTTTAATTTATACATGATCTTTTACCTAATTTAGTCTCGTGTCTCAAGAGTGGCAGATACTATACCTAGTCCTTTGGAGTTCTGTGCAGAGGCGGTACTAGCAACAACGCGAACGGTAGCAATGTAATTCTGAGTGTCTTCCGGTTGCGCGCCGCCTGAATAGATGTCAATAACAAGCGGGAAACGGACGATCCAGTATGGTTCGCCTGCAGCAGTACGGCCTTTTTGCTCAATCTTAGCAGCTGATGTTGCTCCAGCTTGCAAAGTTAAAGCCTTCTTCTTAACAAAGTCTAAAATCTCAATGGCAGCCATCGCATTAATGGTGTCGATACGACCTTTTGGCGTGTACCAACGATCAAGCGTGTCATTGATTTGTTTTTCATGGTTAACATAATCAAAAGTGTATAAATTAAGAATGCCGTCTTTTGCAAAGTCAGCGATTGATACATCGGTGATGTTTGGATTGTTTTCAGGAGTAACTTCACAAATCGCTTTATTGTCGTAGGTTGGAATGTATCTAGTCTTTGGATAAGACATGAAAGCGGCAAGCAACACAGCGACCAATATCGCTAGGCAAATACTTACCAAACAAGAAAGGAAGAAGTTACGACGATAGTTTTTGATGTTTTCAGTAAGATGAGCATTTTCACGAATAACACCACCTACGCCATAAGCCTGACTTAAAAGCACTGCTGCTTCGTCAGAATGGTCTTTAGGATAGATAGTTTTCTCATCTAACGCGTGAGTCTCATCTTCGTTTAAACCCTGATTAGTTTCAAAGAAGTCATCATCAACACCTGGCACCGGAGTAAAATCTTCATCGAAATACTCTTCATCCGAGTAATCTTCATCTGAGTGATCGTCTTCGTAGTTGGTGTCATAAACAGGCTGATTATCATCTTCTAGGTCATTAGTGTTAAAATCTTGCTCTATCGAACCCTTTTCGATTGAAATTTTGCCATCGTTTTCAATAGCGTCTTGACCGGCCGGCGAATTGTCTTTTGGGGTATCCATATCATCCTGTTTTGCATTTGAGTTGTCGTTTGGTGTAATCATGGCAGTACCTACCCTAGTATTCAGTAACGATCGAGCCATCAGGCTCAATGATGCACGATAGATAAGTTCCATCGTCAAAAACAATGCGTTCGTAGTCTGTAAAGAAAACCAACATAATCAAGGCGCAAAAAACACATATACCTAAAGCGACATTTAAGACGCTAGAGAGTTTAATAAGTGTTTTTAGGATGCTGAGTTGCTGGGTTTTGGCTCTTTTGTTTTCGAGGTAGGAACTACTAGGCTTGCGCCACTTACTGTGGATGTCAGTATTGGGAGGCTCCGGCTTGTAAAGGACAAACCGATCGGTATCTGCTTTATTTTTGTTAAAAAAAGACATGTCGTTGGCTCAGTATGTGGCTAAAATTGTAATATATTTATTTAAGTTTGTTTAAATTGTGTATGATTATAATACAAACTTACTACTAAAAAAACTTTATAAACATATTTTTTAAAAAAAATTTATTTATATGCGGTAAAATGCATGCGTATATCTAACTAAATCAAAACTAACTATTATCGAAGGTACACTATGACAGCCGATTACGCTAACAGGTTTGAGGTTATGCGTGAGAATATACACAAAAAAAACCCATTACCGACAACCATTTTCAACATAATGTCAGGCTTGCACATTAGTCAGAAGCTGGCATGTCAGATGTGCTATGACATTAAACGCAGCAACATCAGAACGTACCTAAGAAAAGAGTTGGAGAATCCAGAAGATATACCAATTGGTTCGCCAATTACTCCTATGCCTTACAACATGTGGAGATACTTTAAACTTAATTGCGCGGTATTTGCTGATAGATATGCGCACCCAGCAACATATAACGGAACGAATTCTAAGTACTCAGGCAAACCTTTACTACACATAAGCCTAGATTATATTAGGTTTTTGAATAATTGGTATAGCATACGCGCCAGTATTTTTAACGAAAAGAAATATCTAGGCCTATTTCTTGATAAATCCGACTTAGAGCCTGACGAACCAGGTATAAAGGTCTTGCTTGAAAAAGGTGATGAGCTTGCCAGTATTTACGGGTTTAGTACAGCAGAAGATTTCTTTGAAGCAAAATTACTATATCCAGAAAAAAACAAGGTGACGCTTGAAGAGGTGTTTTAGCGGTTACTACTAACAAAAAAAAGCCCTCATTAATTGAGGGTTTTTTAGTATTAATTTTTAGGTTATTAAGATTCAACAAATGCGATACTCTTATGTTTCGGGCTAAAGAAGAATCCATTTTCGGCCAAAATCTCAATAGTTCTGGCGTACAAGTTGGTTTTCTCAATACTCTGCTGTTTCGACTTTCCAGAAACAGTAGTGGCATTTTCAGGATCAATGTTTTCTTCGATTAATATCTTAAGCGTGTGCATTGGTGATATTAAATCAGTATTTAGTGTTGCTCTCGCCTTCTGTGTCTCATAAGCGAAGTACAAAAGACTTTTTAGCATCGCCTTAGCTTCACGGAAAAGACCCGTTTTAATCTTCATATTAATAACTCTTATGACGATCTTGATAAGCTCATCGATACTTTCAATCTCAATTGGTGCAGGTGGATATTTAAAACGCAGGCGAGTTGTCCAATAAGACTGCGATAGGTTTGATACGTCATTCAGTTGGCGGTATGTAAGGCCGCTAAGACCTCGCATTGAACGCCCAAAAGCGTTTGGTAACGTGTGGTATTCAATATCTAATAAGTTACTAGTGGCCTTTTCAACGTACAAACCCCAACGCTCAGAGTCCATCAATACACACTCATCAGTAGACTCACAGTTTCTGTATGTCGATAAGCGCGTACTGATTAGATTGGCTGCTTTAGTTTGCGTAAGTCCTATCCAATGCCTCATAGCCGCCACCTGAAAAGGCATAGGCGTTTGACCATCACTCATAATATAAAAGTCGATATCATCGAGCAAATCAACTCTCTCAGTATCTTGTTCCTCTACTGCTGAATCTAAACTACTAATAGCCCATTGAACTAAGGGCATATTGCGTCTTTTTGCTGCTTCATGCCATGTAGGTTTTTCTAACTCCAAAATTTCAGGCTTTGCAGAAGTAGCAGTCTGAGGGTGCTGATGTGTCATTTGTAAGGATCTCTTGATTTGCTTGCTATAATTTTATGTGAGGTAAGGATAAAAGCGAGTTCAATGTAAAATATTAGGGTTTTTTTGCATAAACCTTCCATGTTCCATTGTCTGCCATCGGGTTGTTGTAGGCATTTTTATACTTCTTAATCTTACGCTCTATATTATTAATGACCTGAAAGGCACTAATGTCATGGGCAGCCACGATAAGACCAGTTGTATAAAATTGGGTAATATGCGTATCTTTTTCAGGCTTTTGAGTGATCGTGTTAAAAAAATGCATTCTAGCACGAAAGTCCACAAACTCCCGATGGCACACAACCCGGCGATCAGGGTTTTCTTCAAAGAATTTAATGATATTCTTTTCGTCTTTTTTATCAAACTCACCGCATCTTGCTAATACCGCTGTAGCACTACCAAAAGAAATTGAATCTTTAGCAGGGTTTTTAGAGATGCTGACACGAGTGACGTTATAAAATATCTTAGGTAGTTTTAATTTAGCTGGTAAATTAGCATGTTTGAATAAATTCGCTTGAGGATAAAACTTATGAGCGAGATCAAAAGCCTCTTTATATTTAAGGTGGTAGCTCTTTACATCCTCTTGAGTTCCGAGCCATATTGGAATGTCGGTATCAAGCAAGACAAGTCCATCCTCAATAGCGGGCGGGTAAAAGCTTGCGCGTTTCTCTAAGCACAAATCTTTAAGTTTGCTCAGCATCATTGCGGCATCAACTTCGGATAAATTATCCGGAATAACCAGGGGTGCATTGCGAGACATAGCATACCTACTTTTAAGTTATAAAGTAACTTAGACAACATATATTTTTCATTATATATTATAGTAACGAGATTTACACAAAACATTTACATTAGTTCTTTCAATTTAAAAGGTTAGTTATGTTAGAGAGAGAGTTCATACCTACAGAACACGCTAATTTAGGTGATAATTTTGAAAGAATAAAGAATAATATGGCTCCTAAGACCAGAGCCAACTATTCCAAGAAATTTAAAAATATAATTGAACGCATTACAAAAAGTAGCGACGGATCAGCCAAGGCAAATTACAATAATTTATTAAAAGAACTAGAGATTATTGAGCATAAGCGAGAAACCGGCTTACTTAAGCGGCCCTCTATGCGCCAATATAAAGCAAGTATCTTATATGGGTTCACCATGTGCTACGAGTACATGAAGGATGCGAATGCTAACGGTGTGGGCCATGACGATGAATACAATCAGATATTTTCTTCCCTTGCAAAAACATTAAGCGTTTACGATCTGAACAAATTATATGGAAGAGTGAGCAACTGGAGCTCTGAGGCATCAGATATTGCAAAAAACCTAGATAATATGGCGCACTTGAGATCAAATACTAGCTCAAGAAAAGCCAAGCTTTTTGATGAAGGTCTTTTAAGCATTCTCTTATCTGGGGATGAGCCCAGATTAGATTTATTAAGAATGTTTTTGCGGGTTAATATGATATTAGGATTACGGCCAAATGAATGGTATTCATGCAAAGTAATCACAGCAGAAGAGATGGAACGATTGAAAAATGAAAGCAGCTCCCCTATAGGTCGCCATACAAACGCGTCATCAGAGGATGCAACCTTTATTAAGCAAAGCCTAGCTTTTTTAGAGCTGCCCTATCCTGGCATTGAGAGCAGTGTCAAAAAACCAAGTGATGATGCGCCAGTGCTTGTAGTAAAAAACTCTAAGGACTCTCACGGTAGAGCAAATGGCAGCTTCCGGTACATACTTCTAGATAAGATGGATGATGAAAACTTGGAGCGCGTTCACTCTTTAATAAGTATGTTGCACCAGAAAAAAGAACTGGTGGCCAAAGAGCGCGATATCGCTGCAGATGAAGATTGTTTTGACAACTATGTAATGCAACCACTACAAAATCAGCTGAAATACGAGCTTGAATCCAACCCTGCTTGCCAAATTATTATCGATCGCAGCTACAGAAAGAAATTGGCCAGCTATATTAATGAGAAAACAAGGGCGATAAAACTGGGTAAGAACTGGAGTCGGAAATCACCAATAAAAATGTATCCAACTCTTTATAGCACAAGGCATCAAGCAGTGAGTAATGCCAAAGCATCTTTGATGAATCCTGTTTTAATGGCGGCTTTGTTTGGGCATGCCTCTATCGTGACTGCAGAGCGACACTACGGCAAGCAAAGTGATGGTTGGGGTGGAAGTATGGTAGAGCCGCATCCGGACTCTATTATCAACGTGGTTAATGGATTGACAGAGAATCAAATATCAAATTGCTTAGCGCTGGCAAGTACTGCTGAGATTTTAGATGTGTGCAATCAAATAGAGTCTGACAACAATATCGCTGCAGAACCCTCTGATAGTAGCGATGCTGATAGTGAATTAGACTTATTAATGAGTAACAGCAATGTTATTCATGTTAAACTTAACAGTGCTATAAGAGCGACTGCTAGTAACGGCTCCAATAATATCGGAGCAGACAGAAAAGGTCGTCAAAAATCAGCGCGTAAGCCTGTAACACGCAAAAAATAAGTCGTTCAGAAATGAGAAACAACACGGGAAATAAGTAATGACAGAGCCGTCCACCACAATCAACAACAAAGAATGGCGATTAATTGGTGTCACCAAACAGTTTGTTCGTACCAGAGTTTTGCATGACGACGACATCATACAAAGCATAGGCTCTGGCATGGTGAGTTTCGCCTGTGATTTGGATTCACCAGGTAAAGTAAAACAGATCTCGATACCAGTCACCATATCAGGTAGTGGCGCAACTTATGATGAGATTTGGGATGGCAATATCCGCGTAGACTCAAGACAACACACCCATGTTGCCATAGTGAATAACGGGGAAGTAGAGTCATTAAAGCAGCTGGAATATCAACTAGAAGAGTTTGAGGTCATCGTAGACGCCCTAACCTCTCCAGATCACATTAAAAGAGAAATCTTTAAACAAATGGGTTATGAGCCCAACTTTATCCGATTAGATGTTGTTGATAGTGGTGGCGAAGTTCTATCGTTACCAACACGGTTTCTTCCTACAGTTTACACGCAGGCCAAAGAGGTTTGTACTGTTGTTAAGCACACTCAAGAAATTGCAGAGTATGGCTATGAGTTTAAGGTTCGAGGCCCTTACACGCATTATCTTGTGTTGATAACACCCCTCAATAAATGGGTGGTTTGTGCCCGTACGGCAGACAGTAAAGAGCCTCTACCAACGTCAGAAACTATAAATGAGAAAGTGGTTTATTTTGAATACAAAAACGAAGATAAGGTCATAGAATACTTACTAGAGGTAGGTTTTGACGAACATGATGAAGACTTGGATTATATTACAGAGAAAATGCTTGAGGCATCAATGTCTCAAAGGCAGTAGGTAGACAGATACACCAAAAAAAACCCAGTAAAATTAATTGTACTGGGTTTTTTGTTATCAGAGCGATTGCAAAATACCATTCTTACAAACTAGTAGGTACTTCACGCATTAATCTCGATAGTTGGCGATCTTAAGGCACGTTCTGTACTTACTTCGGTAAAGACACGGTTTTGTGCAGTGCGTCTTTTGCGCAGACGCTTATCTACAGCCAATAAGGCCTGTAAATAGACCGTCAGGACGTAAGACCAAGTATCACTAGGCATCGCCTCAAAATGAGTAAAGGAGGTCATTGTGGCGAGATTACGACGCAAATCGACGACCGATATACCAAGAAGTTTTGCAAAATCAGGCTGCTTCAATCCAGTGTCTGCATGAATAATAGCTAAGTTATATGGTGAATAACCAAAATCAGGCAGTTCATCACGTAAATTAATACCTTCTTTATCAAGATGCTTTTGTGCAGCGATCAACAAGTTTTCATATTTGATGTAATCAAGATCTTTGGTATTGTTTTTAGCGTCAGTACTCTCTTGAGCATCAATTTTCACACTCTTTAATATGCTATTGCTCACATCTTTGCCTAACAAAGACAACACCTTCTTATAGTTGGCTGATGTGTAACCAAGGCCTACAACCTGAGCTTCTGGGTTAAGCTCCCCTATCTCTTCAATCATAGACAAATCGGGCTTATGCTTAGCATAAACGGTCATTTTTATTCTCCTTAAGTTTACTATTTGTAGATTATATCATTTTAAAATAAATAGTCAATAATAAAGTTTATTGATGTTAATTTTAATAAAATACATTGACTTATACGCCTCTAATTGCTATATTAAAAATAACAGTAATAAGAGGGTTTATCGATGCAAAGGTTAATGAGAAAAACCATTAAACCGACCACTAAATACAAAGTAGCCGTTGCTGCTATGAACGAGCTAGGCTTCGATGATCTAGTGGCCAAAGCCACAAAAGTCTACGGGCATTCACCATACGCTTTTGCACGTATTGGTTTGTATCTTAAGTACAACGAGCAGATGGTATCTAGAGTCAAAAAGAAAGGTGTTGATGTCTTTGTTGACCAAGTTAAAGGCATGACAGTCGATGCGATTGTTGAACACTTAGCTAAAGGTAGCAAGAACAGCCCAGGTGTTGAGATCCATAGAAACAGTTGGATTAGATGGGCGACCCCAAAACATAAATATCAGTCAAACAATATGTACTATGAAACTTGGGTATTGGTTCGCGACTCATTGAATGAGTTATTAGCCAAGACTAATCGTAGCATTCAAGATTTTACAAATGGTCCTACATATAGCCCTGAAAACCTTACAGCACTCCGCGAGGCAACTGGCCTTAGTACAAACGAGTTCGCAGAAATCATTGGCGTAGCTAACGGTTCTGTTATTGAAGAGCTTGAGAGTACCGATGTATCTGTGAATAAACGCGGCATGGGTTATGACGACTGGTCTATGGTGCTAGATCGAGTACATACTGCTTTAAAACTTAAGTCAGACTTAAAGCATGACAATCACGACCTTGCGATGGCAAACTAAGCCAAAGCAAGGTGGATAAAACCACGCAGTAATAATGCAATTAAACAGTAAGGCATTAGCCTGCAATTTAAACTAATTAATGGAGTACGTTATGAGTGAAACAACCGGAAAACGCATGCGAATCAGCCGAAAAAAACCTGAGCCGAGCCCTGTTATGACAATGAAAATGCAAAGATCTGCTATCTTTGAATTACTCGATGTCCAAGAAGATCGAAGCGGTGTTTCTATACTAAGCAGTAGCAAGAACCTATTGAAAAATATAGAAGACATGAATGAAACCCGTAAAGATATGGGCAAGGTAGAATGGGTCACACATGACAAATTGTTGAAGAATCTGGAAAGATGCGCTGACTTAGAAGAAGAGTTGAAACAATATGGATTAGCAGGTTCGCACTCTCCAAGCTTGTTCTTAAGCAAAATTCAAAGCGGTGCTGATGATGATCTTAAATACGAAACATTGATCGAAGCCGAAAAAACAGCAAAGAAAGACCTTGAACACTTTATTCAAAATGCTAAAACCGACAAGGCTATTTCTGGCGATTCTGTCACAAAATTTAAGTCTGAAATTCAAAAACTTATTAGCTTGCAAGAAAATTATCATTACTTAGAAGCTACTCAAGGCTTCTTTTGCTTCGAAGTGTTATCTGCTTACCATTCAAGCTTAACAGATGCTGTTGAGTCGCTGAGCAAGCAAGGCAAGTCTGTTCACTAAATAATCAACGTAATAAAGAAAAGCGGCGCATATTGCGCCGCTTTTTTGTGGAAGTAACTTTTCAAATGACAGGGTTGGTAGTGTTTCATCAAAAAGTGTGGTGGACAGCTAACAAGCCCCGAGAACATCCGCGTTACTTATTAGCACTAACCCACCTAATCACTACTCATCACCAATGAATATGTCGTATATATTGGACAACAAACCCTCTTGATGATACAACCATTTGGTTTTTAAGGTTTGATCATGTATCAAGGTATTATCATTAAAAGCATCAAATATCGGGACTAATGGTAGAGCCATGGTTAAAAACATTGCGGCACACAGGTAAATTACCGCTACTTTTTTGGACGTGCGTTGTTTGATTACGGAGAATAGGAAAATCACAATGTTAAAAATCAAAAAGAACGCAGACAATCCCATACCAACCATCGGCATCACTACAGCTTTATAAGCCGCCCTACCTATAGCTTCCGGCTGTTCTAAGTGAGCAGGCGGCCTGGTGCCAGTCCTTTCAGCCATCTCATAGCCAGTCTCAGAGCTATCTGATGGACTATAATCTAGATAAGTTGGAATAAATGATTCTGGTAAGCTATCAACAATAACTGCTGCTTTCTTTTCAGCATAACCAGGATCATAAGGGTATATATCCTTAACACTTGACGCCGCATTTTCTTTGTAGAAACGCTTTACGTCAGGGTGCTTTGTGAAATAACTAAAACGGGCGTCTTCATCTCTACTTGTATAGGGCTGTATGGTTGTCTTGAAGCCAAACAACTTATCAACTCTTTTACGCCATTCTTTGTCTGCACGCTCTTTTGAGAAGCGAGTGCCTTCTTGCCATTCGAAAGATCCAGGCAAGAAAAAGTTCTCATACACCTGAACCAACATGGTTTTTCCATAAGAAACATTTTCAGTATGCGTATCAAGGAAGCGGTTATTACTTAACAGACACTCGTAATGATCCTTTACCAAAGCTTTATACTTATCAGCATTTTGTGGCGCTGTCTTTAAAGCTGTATATGCAAAGAAAGCCCTGTTCAAACCATCAGTCATGCCAAGCGCTTCTCGGCTGGCAGGAACACAGTCTTTATAGGCAGCGCGGTAGTAATGTTGATACGTGTAATAATCTTTGTCTACGTTGTTGAAGGCGCTGTCAGCCTTGCTATTAAAAGGGTACAGGAACTTTTCATGTGGCTCTAACGGCGAAATCCTAACTTGCGAGGAAGTATTAGAAAAGTCGTAATAAGGAACAATGGTCCTTTGTACGGTGGCCACAAGTAAGGCGCGGTTTTGCTCATCAAGCGTCGAGGAATCAACGATCTTATTTATAATTTGATGCTGCAGAAAAAAACTAAATGGAATGCAGACAACGCAAAGATATCGAAACACCTTTGATGGACTGCGTAACTTTCCTGCCATGTAAGGGTTTCTATCAATCATCTCTGGAGTAACGACTGTCAATCTAGTTAAGACGAGCGCCATGCCCATCCCAGTAACTATTTTTCCCCAAAACTCTAATGAATCAATAGCCATTAGGTTGCTTGAAGTGGATAGCTGATAATAGATATTGTAGTTAATTATAACCTCAATAATAAAATACATTAACGTTAGGATACCCATAATAGCTACGTTAATGCTTGCTTCCTGCTTTGCATAATACATCTAACACCTTCTTATTTATTTTGTTAATTGACGGCTAATTTGCAACATCAAATATTGAATCACAATCGACGCATAGTATATTCATCGAGGGCTTACCCCAGAGATTACTCTTGCAGGTTGGGCATTGGTATTTTGTTTTATTAAAATCATACTTAGGCTTTGTGTCTGGAACACCTACTATGTCAGTCATGTCTTTTAATGGCTCAGTAACTAAGTGAGACAGTGCATCTTCAAATACATGTTTTGATGTTAGGTCTTCTACAACACCATTCCCTAACGCTAGAACGTCATCTGTAGGCAAAATATCATCATCAAGTTCATCTTCATGGCTGTATTCACCACTATAAATGCCAATATTTTCACTGCTGTAATTGTCATAACCATCAATATGGTGGTCAATATCATCAGTAAATGAAGTAGCGTCTATGATATTAAAATCACTGGCATTACTGGCGTCACTAGCATCGGCTTTTTTAAGCGATGTAAGGCTATCATCCCTGTCGGTTTTTGGGGCAGATTTAGGGGTATCTTTTGGCTCTAATGGTACGTTTTCTGCTTTCTTTGAGACCGATGGCTTAATAGAGTCTTGTTCGAAGTCTTTGTCGGCATCTTTGTCATCATCATTCTCGATACCATGATCATGATCATAATCATCGACATCTATTTTTAAAACCTCTGATGGTTGTCGAGCAGCATCGTACCCAATAGCTTTAGATTGCCAACCTTCATAATACTCGGTGAGCGACTGGTTTTTCTTCACACATTCAAGCAATAACTGGTTTCTAAGTTTGAGCACATCAGCATCATCAATTGTTGCGTCAACTAGATTTATGAAATTGCCCTCTAGAAAGAAATCAACAGCTGCGGCTTCAAATGCACCACCGGCTATCAAATAACTAGACATCTTCTGACCCACTTTTTTACCGCCTGGCAGACCCGTACTCGATGGCATCAGACCTATTGATTCCATTTTGTCGCCCCACTCTGTGTTGTGGTATCCAGGACGACTTGCTTCACCATAGGTTTTTTGCCATAGATGCACCATCTCCTTAACAAGTGTTATATAAATTACCAATGGTGTGCTTTGAACTATTATTTGAGGATTGATGGCGATTGAATGCACATAGACACCATCAGTAGCTTGCCAACTAGCAGCCTTGAAAAGCCCAGCGACTTGTTTTTTGTTTGTCAATTCGAACATGATTTTTGGCAAAGCACCATCAAACAGACGGTCATTGAAGAAAACAAAGGCATCATCAAGATGGCCATAGAAATCTAAAGTAGGGTTTTTGGATGTAGATGCAGCACTCATACAAGACCTTAATGTCAATATTTGCTATCTGTTTAGTACCAAACATGAAGCAAAATGGTTGGATTTATAAAAAAGCTATTGGGGTAATTGTATTTTATCACACAATAGCCTAATTGTTATTCTTTTTAATATTAAAAAGGCGTTTACCCTTTTCTTTTATGGTTATTTATACTACAATAAACACTATTCATTTTAATACTTTTAGGTTGGTATTATGCGAAACTCCTACAAAAGAGTGTTTGGTATAAGAAATCCTAACGACTACCCTTTTGCAGTGGCGGGTATTCTCAACAGGGTTCTTAATCACACCTTGAATAACTCTGACATGAACAAAATGTTAGATTTGAGCTGGGGTGACTATGTAGCCGTAAAAGAGCATACAGGTGTTGATTTGCGGGTAGCTTTAACAAAGAAATCAGATGTTGAGATATTTCATAAAGATGAAGCAGAAAGATACATAAGATTATCGTATAAAAGCTATGAAGTTCACTTGTATTTCGATGAGCAAGTAAAATCAAAGAAGAGCTTTAAGAAGAAGAAAAGTAGATTCAAGACACCACTACCTGAAAGCTCTGTATTTGACGAGATACTAACAACTTCGCAAGAACTACTTAAAATCCCTGGCCTATCGCTATCTGATTTTGTATTTGTAGATACAGAGACAACTGGGTTATTCAACGCCGATCATGTTATAGAGCTTGGTGCCGTCGATAGTAATGAAGTGATACTCTTCGACAGCATACTAAAGCCAAAGCGCAAGCGAAAAATACATCCTATGGCAGTCAAGGCTCACGGAATAACCGAGAATAAACTGGTAGGTAAACCACGATTGATTGACGTACAAAATGACGTGATGAGATGCTTAGAAAACAAATATGTTGTCTTTTACAATGCTAGATTTGATGTCGGGAAGATGTTAAAAAGTAGTGATGGCCATATTTTTGATAGCTGTGCTGGCGTGATATGCTTAATGAAGATTTATAAGGATTATCACAAGAAGTCTAAAAACACTTCCCTAATCAAAGCCTGTGACAGTTATGGAATAACATACAATGATGTGCCTAACCACAGAGCAGTTGGTGATGCGATAAAGACAGCTAGACTTTGTTCAGTGCTGTTTCAAGATATGATTGATGGGCGTGATTATATCAACAACACCCCTGTAGAATGGTAGTATAAAAGATAAGTAAAAGCACTTTCATTACTAACAGGTTATAACCGTTGGTAATTAAAAATTTAATTAAGGAAATAATATGAAAAACGATATCGATGCCATTCTTGGTCGTTACAATGCGCAAGGTAATTCTGAGATTATCACCATCCCTGACTACTTATTCAAAGAAGAAAGACCTGCATGGAGCAAGTATTGTCTGCAGCGGGCAATAGAAAGCAATCAGCAAGGGCCTCAGACTAATAATCTGGTTATTTGCTATGAAGAAAAGGATAAATCAAACCCAATTTTCTTAACTTTAAATATCCCAGTAATTATCAATCAAACAATAGCTGGCGTTTGGATGGAAAGAGATCTTGAAAAAACAGATAAACTCTTAATTGGCGAATCTAAGAAAGGTGATTTTAAAAACCTATTTATTGCTGATCGATTAGCTATTGGAGGAAATATTATCGAGCAGTCTCAGGTAGTCCGATGCCAACCTATAACTTCTTATAAGGTTTATGAACTAGGTAGTAATAGTAAGCAGTCTTATCATGTTCTAAAAACATTAGGCGGTCTCGATGAGGTTTTCAAGATACTATCCAAAACAAATAAGACTTAATAAAAAACAGTTAGCCCTACCCATAAAAACACCTTTCAAATAAAAGGTGTTTTTTTGTTTTAAAAACAAATCATAAGGATTATGTTTTCTGCAATAGGTTTTTTTCAGACCTTTTTCTATTAAAGAATAAAATAAATTGGAGCATGACAAAGTAGATAAGCAAAGTTAGACAAGTTAAAAGCCCTCTCGCCTGATTGTACCCCTCATTTATAACTCTAGTTTCATTGTAACTTTTTATGTACTTACCATTTACTTCGAGAGACACCATTTGAGGATAAGAATTTTTATAGCCTAAAACGCTCTTTAATTTATACCAGCCAACAGTAGCAACACTTCCTTTAATTGGCGCAAGAAGTGACGCATCCAAACACTGATTAGAAACAGGATCAGCCTTCATACTGTATGCACATCCGAAAGTTATCTGATCTTTAAGGGTTGCAGAAGGAAGTACACTAATGGTTGCTATGCCATCATTACTATCAACTCCAACGAGCCCAAATGTGTACTGCATCTCTTCTTGAGAAGGTGTTAATTTCCAGTGCATTGCGGTATCAAGGACAGTATAAGTAGAAGCTACAATAAATAAAGATATGTAGAAATATTTAGACTTAGACGACTTAACAGGGCTTTTTTTTATATGGGTTTTCATTTTTCAACTCTCTTAAATGCAAAGGTTTCAGCCTACGCAATGCTTATTCTGATAAGCCAAACTACAAGCTTTCTCGCTAATTTTCCGCGCAGCAGCTAGCATTGCTTGATATAAACAGGCGTAATATAGAGCTATATACATCGTAAAATAATCATATAGCAACTTCTCAATAGTTATTATACTTTAAATTGCTTTAATATACTTTAACTTTATAGCTTTAATAATCTTTATTTTTCATTAATTTGCTTTAAAATTAATGAAAATAGTCAAATTTCGCTTGCATCTTCTTTAAAATGCTTTAATATTGTCTAAAGTAACACAACGGGGAAAGATTGATGGCTAAGCCTAAACTCACAAAAGAGGCAATCAGGTACATAGCAAGCCTATATAACTCCGAAACGGAAAATCATACATTTTCAGAGATCAAAAATAAGATTAAAGAGAAGTATGGGATTGAAGTTTCTTTGCAGGCGGTTCAGCAGAACTACCACAAATATATGGAGGATTTAAATAAAGGTAAGAAGGTTGCAAACCTCGTAAGTATTCAGAATAAGAATGCAGAAGCGAGTAAGAAATCTGATGATATTAGGCCTACGCCAACATCATCATCAACATCAACATCATCAACATCTAACATATTTGGTGCGTTCACTGCTAAAAAGCAGGCGGAGTCTGCAAAAAGCGTACAGTATCAGGACTTAGATGATCTTGGTGTGACATCAAATGAAATTAAAAAATTACTACTAAAGGCAGATAAATAATATGAACACTAACAACATAGCTCACTTCGTACTACAATCTAAAGGCGGTGCTGGAAAATCTGTTTGCAGCTCAATCTTGGCTCAATATTTGAGCGAGCAAAATAAAGAAACCCTTTTGATTGATACTGATCCTAGTAATAAAACTCTGGGTAGCTTTAAAGGTTTAGATGTAGAAGAAATTCAAGTCCTAAGTAAAAGTAAAATTGTAGATCAATCTGCTTTCGATGGTTTTGTAAATAAATTTATGTCAGTAGATTCAGCCATGCTCGTAGACACAGGTAGCGGCGATTTTTTACCTATTAATAGTTATATTTTACAAAATGAATTGCCTGAAATTTTTCAAGAAAACGGAAAGCAAATGGTTATTCATTGCCCGATTAACTTTGGTCAATCAGAAGAAGAAACAATTAAATGTTTAATTGGGATTGTAGCAAATTATCCTAACACTCCTATTGTTGTATGGGAAAATGAATTCTTTGGAATTAACACTAATGAATTTAGAGAAACTGTATTATTCAAACAAACGAATAATATCATTGGTTCAATCAAAATTCGTAAGATGCTAACAGATACAGAAGAATGTGATTTTTCATACATGCTAAAGCAATCACTTACTTTTAATCAAGTAAGTAAAGCTACTGATAGTAACTATTGGGGATTTATACAAAAAACGCGTATAAATCGTATCAAAAAAGAAATCTGGGAACAGTTGGATGATCTATTTGATACATTCCATTCTTTATCTATAGCAAATGAAACATCTGATGCTGAACAAGTAGATCCTAAAAAAGTTAGCAAAAAAGCCTAACAAATAATTGGTGAGTCGAATGTTTATTCGGCTCACTTTTTTAATTTACTTCATGCGTATGAGTGGCTGTCAGTGATGCATGACGATTGATATAGGTTCAATTATGAGCGATCAAGAAAATACTGATGAACGCAACAACGAGATTAGAAACAAGGTTTTTAATACTACGGGGATGAAAATTTCTGCTGACGATCCTATAGTGCAGCTAATCAAAGTGCAACAGTCATTTATAGACGCTAGTTACGCCCTTGCATCCGAGGAACTCAAGCTAATAGCATCTGAGATAAAGGCTGATATTGATAATCACAATAGAAATGCATTAGAAATGCTTGATAGTAAAATAAACGACTTGAACAATCTCCATTCTAAGTTAGAGCTAATACTTGATAAGTCGCAAGAAAAGAAGGTGAACTACTATCCAATCTTTTATATTGTAATTAGTATCCTATGTTCATCATTAGCAGCATACATAGTGGCAAGCGCCTTTAAAGTACAATAGAAATGACTCATGCAGAAAAAAGCCTATATTTATAATATAGGCTTTTTTTATGGGTAACGAGTTATAATATACCTAAATATACCAAAAAAATAGCAAATACATAAAAAGCAAATACCCATCGGCCGATGATATCTCTGGTTGTTAATCGGTCGATTTATAGTCTTTTTTATACTTCGTATAAGACGGTTGATTTATTGGTTCTTTTTGAGGATCGGTCGATCTGCAGAAGCATACAAATACCAGGTATGTCTATTTAGCAATATACCTAAATATACCAAAATATACCAAAAAAAATAGCAAATATATAAAAAGCAAATACCCATCGGCCGATGATATCTCTGGTTGTTAATCGGTCGATTTATAGTCTTTTTTATACTTCGTATAAGTTCGTATAAGACGGTTGATTTATTGGTTCTTTTTTCGCTACGCTGTGTTTATGGTTCCCATAAAACGGTTGATCGTATCTTGCATTTATTAAACGGTCATTTTTAAGGTGCTTCTTGGGTAGACGGTTCTCGTATAACTATGATTGGTCAGATGGTCGTTATGCGGCTCTTCGTAGGTAGACGGTTCTCGTATAGCTATGATTGGTCAGATGGTCATTATGTCTCTCTGTAGATGGTTTGTTTGATTGTCTGCTCATTCGATTGTCTTCTGCTGATATGTCTGTCTGTAGATGTTTTATTTATTTCGTCAGTGTATCAATTCTCTTCTGTTGATGTGTCTCTCTGTAGATGTTTTATTTGATTGTTGGCTCATTTGATTCTTTTCTGCTTAAATTTCTTTCTGCAGATGGGTTATTGATGTCGTTTGAGACTTACTTGGCTTCACTTGTTATTGCT
>NZ_DFQV01000002.1:41497-241267 GCF_002377945.1 Psychrobacter sp. UBA3480 | reverse complement strand
AAAGCTTCAAAGCTAAACTATTTGATGAGTTTGTTCTACGTGTCACCATCATACTGGCTACATCTGTCAGAATATCCAATCAGCACCTTATCCAGTCCCTCATTCTTAATCGTCACCTAAAAGCCAAATCTACTATCATTCGGTTGTTATTAACTTAATCAACTGGATCTTTGGTGCCAATGCTCTTGCAACGTATTGAATGTAGTCAACTGTCACGTGTCTATATATAGGATACTGTTACTCATAGATTGACAGCTGACATTAAATACTAAAACCCTATTTGATGCTTCTTATCCTATATCACTGCTAAGAGCGCATGTAGACTCTAATACTGATAGTCCTATTTAGTTTGACTATGAGTCTGGTTTCTATACATTTTATACTTAGGAGTGTCATAACTAACCAAGTCATAATATCTTCTTCCCTGATTCGCCCACAGAGCCTTTCAAATCAATAAAGCATTCATTAGTGTCTTCTGATATCTATCACTCCTCGCAAGATGTTTTTATCTGAAGCACTAAGTTGCCATCTCCAAATTTGCACAGAACAGTACTATGACCCTGATTTTTATATTCTGTGCGAGTACAGGAGCATGTTTTTTTGTATAAAGAAATTGAAGAACTCTATCAAACATAGCAAACAGAGTTTTTACTTTTAACCTCTCTTAGGTTTATTACCCCAAACGCCATATATATCAATAAACACATGGCTTACTCCCTCTCTTTCCTCTATACTATAATTATCCCCAACCTTCACTTGGGGATAATTAAGTGTTAAAACTATTACTTTATAAGGCTTTGCTAAAAATACTAATGAATACCAGTGTCCATGATAGTGTCCAATACTTTTATATTTTTCTACAGAAGAGACTTTTTATAAGTCATCAATCATAAACCTATCATTAACTTTAATTATCATATTACGGATATATATTATGGCTATCGACACTGCAAACGATATCAATAAGCTTGAATGCCGAGACAAAGATTATTCTGTCAGTGTCTCAGGTGTGGCTGGTTTAAGCCTGCGTATTTATCCAAATGGTAAAAAGGAATACTACTTGCGATATTCCCATCCACATATCGAGGGCAAACGCCCTAGGATGATGTTGGGTAAGATCGAGGAAATCAGTTTACATGAAGTGAAGTATAAAGCAGAGACTATCCTTAATACGGTCGCAAAAGGCTCTGACCCTAAAGCTATCCAGCAAAAAGAGCAAACCAATAAATATACTCACCTAAAAAATGCACCATTTTCTGAGATTACAAAAGCATGGCGAGAACATAAAACAGCAGGTCGCGATCAAAGTAAATCTAAAAAACCGTCATACAGTGAGTCAACCCTCAAGTTCTGGGATTTATGTCTAGGATATATGTGCCAAGAAATTGGTGATTTAAGAATGGACGATATCACTAGCGAGATGATACTGAGTGTGTGCGAGTCGATTCAAAACAATGAAAATCAAGCGACTTTCGTTGGTGCAAGCACTCGGTTATACACTGAAAAAGTATTTTCATTTGCTGTCGCTCGAGGACTATGTGATAGAAATGTAGCTATAGATACCCGTGGTGAACTTGCACCTGCCAGCTCAGGCAATCACTTACCAGCCATTACCAAACCAGAGCAATTTGCGACTCTCTTAAAGGATATGTCGAATTTTAGAGGTGCAAGCAAGACCACGTTAGAGGCTATGAATTTATTGCCTTACGTGTTTGTGCGTAGTATCGATCTGCGCTCGATGCGTTGGGATGACATCGATTGGGACAATAATACATGGGCATTCTCCCCGACTAAAGGCGAAGGTCGTGACGATATGGTCTCGCACTTAGTTGTTCCCTTGGCCGCGCAAGTGATTTCTCGATTACGAAACCTTCAGTCAATTACTGGGCATAAGGAATATGTATTTGCGTCGATGCGCGGTTCAAGCAATGCTTATATTAGTAAAGCGACGTTGGTACAGATATTCCACCGGCTTGGATACAAAGATGTGCAGTGTTCGCATGGATTTCGAGCATCCGCTAAAACCTTGCTTATGGAACAGCCTGAGCTACGCTATTCAGATATCGTCACAGAATTACAGCTGGGTCACAGGATAAAAGACACACATGGCGGGGCTTACAACAGACTCGATGAAATCGATACTAGGGTACAGATGATGCAAGATTGGGCAGATTATATAGATGAGCTTCGAGGTCATTTCAAATGAGCAATCATTGAGCTCAAAACTAGGATCGGTATATATTTATACTCAGCTATAAATTCAGTCATTCTCAATTAGCTTTTGATCGGAATGATTTTCAATTTTTTCAAACGTATTAATTATTTTATCTTCTTTAATAGTTTGTTGCTGATAAGATTTATCTACATGGACTTGAAGACCTGAAATTATGAAGCTTTGGATACTTTTAGGTGTACTTTTAAATAAATCCAGTAAATACCTATCGGTTTTGGATATTCCGTCAACACTACGTTCCCCTGTAACTACATAATGAATATCAAAACCTAATTTTGATATTTCATACAAATATTTTGTGTCAGGACTTCGCTTGCCTTTCTCGTAATTAGATTGAGTTGGTACCGCGACCCCAGCAAAATCAGCAACTTCTTTTGCTTTAAATCCGAGCCGGATACGTTCTTCAGCTAAAAATATGTTATCCAATTGATTAATTTCCTAATTACAATAGTTAACTATACGATTAACTTATAGGGGTGTACTATACCTTATAAGCTTTAAATAATTTTCCAAGTTAATCATAACTTCATAATAGTATTCTTGCAAAAGTTATCGATAACAACCTTCGACGTTTAAAAGTAAAAGATGTCTAGCGAATTGTACCAGACGTTCTCAATTCATATAAGAACTTTACCTAACTATCTTAAATAGATATCGAATAAGGATATGCCTACATGTTTTTAGTTCGTCTAGTAAAACTATCGAATCCATCTGACAATCGAAGATATGTTTTAATTAATGAAGAAACACAATCTCCATGCCTCTATCCTCTCCTGTATACCATGTCAAAATTGAGACTTAAAAGCCTTTCAACTCAACAGAGTAATTTAAACTCATTAAAATTTTGGTATGACTTTTGGATGGAGAAATTTAATGAAAATTTTTGTCTATCTTTCTATAAAAGCAATTATGACGCTAAAATATTTTTTGAAGAAATTGATAGTTTTTTTATATACCTCGAAAATAGTAGAAAACATGATGACAATCTAATAAGAGTAAAAAATCATATAAAAATAAACTACAATACAATATCGAAAAAAATACAAGACACTACAAAATACTTAATATTTTTAATTGATAACTTTTCATGGAAAGTTGCCGATAATAATATTGTAAAACACAACTCGGTTAAAAGGGCGCTATTAATCCTTAACAATAAATCAGCACAATATAATAAAATAAATTCTAGAAATAGTAACACCAACCAATTTAAAAGTTTAACTGAATATATGCAAGATAGTTTTTATGAAATCATACTACCATCTACTCCAACTAGAAGTAATCCTAAAAATGTCTTTAAGGATAACGCAACTCAATTTCGTAATTTTCTTATAGCTCGTTTACTTATAAATTATGGATTAAGAGCGAGTGAACTATTACTACTATCTTTAAAATCAATAAAACCAAATGTAAATTCAAGCAGTAAGTCCTTAGTTATATGTGATACTCAAGATACCAAAGATTATAGATCCCCCAAGCCTAATATTAAAAATGAGCAGTCAAATAGGACTCTTCAGCTTTCACAGGATGATGACAAACTGATATCTTATTATGTCAATAATTATAGATCCAAGAATGCAAAGTCTGATTTACTGTTCTTATCTTCACAATATCCGTTCTCACCCCTGAGCTATTCATCTATAAATAAGATGTTCAATGTATTAGATAAACAATTTAAAAAATTGTATCCAGATTATTATGACTCTAAGTACACTGATTCAATTGACAAGCTGAGTGCACATACCTGTCGTCATACCTGGGCTACGCTGACCCTAAAATATGCGTACATTACAGCTGTGAATAATTTATCTAGTCAGGAGGCTGCAATGAGTCAAGCAGTGGAAAGTTTGAAAAAAGCTGGAGGTTGGAGTTCAAATAGTTTAATGGTAAGTAGATATGCTGATAGATATTTATCAGCGCGCGCTAACACTATAAATATTAGTAGAATTATAAATCATGGAAATGTCGTATGAACCTATCTATTGAAATGAACTATAAGCATGATATAAAAACTGGTCAATCAATATTTTCAAATAAGCAATTACATTTTATTAATGAAATGAAACTTCCTAGGATTGTAAGATTTATACGTGCAGATAAATTTGATGATGATTTTTTAAATCCTTCAAAAGATGTTTGGGATTTTAAATACTCAGGGAATTCTGAAAGAATTTCATTTAAAAATATGAACTATATAGATGTAAAAATAATAAAGTTCTTATTGATTAAGTATATATATAAGAACTCCCCTTCTCACCTAGGAGATAGATTTAGAAACCTAAAAATATTCTTTGAATATTTTCATATATCTAAAATAGCACTTAATTTCAAGGAGTCTAAAAAAATATTAGTTGGTTTGGTTAATAACGGCCCACTTTACTTTTCAAGTAAATTCGTAATAACCATTCTTATTTTGGAAGAATTTCCAGGATTTTCACTTAACGATGAATATGATCTAGAAATAATAAAAAAGCCGAACCCCAGAAGAAATAGTCTTTATTATGAAGAGTATGAGGACGATATAGACTTGCCAGTTGTCAATATAATACAAAAGGGATTTATAAAGCTTAACAATATACTAAAATCGGCAGAAAAAGATTCGATAAGCAGTTCAGAACTAAAAGATGCCTCGATATTGGCGTTAGCTTTCACTACTGGTATGCGCCCTGTTCAAATGTCGAAACTTTCAGCTGGAGACCTAAAAGAAGATATACCAGAAGATTCGCTAGGTGTAGCACGATACAGCCTTTTAGTACCTTATGCGAAACAAGCGCGCTTTACCCACAAAAAAATAGCCATAAAGCTACCAGAAGAGGCTGCCCTTATTATACTGGCCTACATTCATCGATTCGAATTATCAGTTGAAGATAAGTTGTTTAATTTAGGAGAGAGAGCTGCTTTCACATGCTCGAAAGCTATAAATAGTCAACTTTTCAACTTTTCACCCATTGGATATAGGACTCAAGTTTTGAGTGGAGATATTCTTCAAATAAAATACTCTATGTCTCAATTTAGACACCATGTTGGACATAGCATGGCAATGTCGGGAGCTAGTGCTGAAGAAATCGCTTACATTTTAGGTCACTCAAGTCTTGTCGTTGCAAGGCATTACATATACTCATCGCCCGAAACTGCGATTATTAGAGCTAAAGCATTAGGGGGGAATGCTGCATATAAACAAATGATCGCTATGTTTATGACAAGTACTATTGTTAAAAAATCTGAATGGATAGGGAAAAAAGTTAGCGGATTCATTCACAAAGATTTTCATCATGAAATAGGTGGTTGTGCATATGATGATATCTGCCCATTTGAGCAAGTTAGGAGTTGTTATGGATGCTTATATTTTCACCCATTTAAAAATAAGGATCACTCAGAAGTATTAGATAGTATACAGTCGGAAGTTAATGACATTATTACTATCTCTGATTCTACACAATGTTCGAGAAGCCCGTTGCTACTAGTGCACGAAAGTACAAAGTTTGAAGTTGAATCTGTAATAGTGCGATGCAACCTAATAGAGGATGTATTATGACAAATCAAGCTTATGTCGATTTTATAAATGAGCAGAAAGACTATTTTGAACAACATTTAGGTTCAGGCTTTAATCAGACGTGGAATGATGAGTATTGGCAAGGTGGAGAGAAAGGATCTGGTTGGTTGCACTGTAGAAGTAAAGATGTAAACCTAGTATTTAATGAAGGCAAAAGATTAAAAGGCTTACCTGCGTTTGATATCTCAGAAAATTTTTATGATTTCTTTAGATCAATATTAGTACTTAGCTATAGAAAATCTAATTCCAAAGCATCACCACAAAAACTACATGCTGAACTATTAGTTCTCAAACGTTGGTATTATTCTTTAGTTACCTTAACTAGCTGTAACTCACCACAAAGGATGTGTACCGAAGCATTGGTTGATGCTTTTAAAATCCAAGTTAGAAACAGTAACCCTCAAAATTTACCTGATATTGCTGGTACATATGTGAGACTTCAAGAACTAATTAACAAGCATATGAACCTGAGTAATAAATTAGAATTTGAAAATGATTATAACTATCTCAGTAAGGTAAATAGAACACCTAATGCAAGAAAGACGAAAGAATTGATAGATAAACTTGACATAGATGAAGATGAAGTTAACACAAAAAAACTTATATCGATTCAAACTTTTATTAATATCGCGTCGTTGAAAGGATTGTGTCAAACAAACGGTGAGAAGCTATTATTAAACTTTTTAACTATTTTAATAATTACTGGATTTCGCTCTACTGAAGCAATTCTACTGAAGAAGAATTGTTTAGTTAAGAAACCTTTGCTTGATCCTTCAACTCGGAGTGCTGTGAAGCATAATGGCATAGAACAATATTCCCTTGGTATTCGCTACTATGGCGCTAAAGGTGCTGGCGAGAAGATTCATTGGGTTGAACCATCTTCGTCTGCTTTAATAGAAAGATTAGTTCTAAGTACTATCGATCTGACAGAGGAGTCTAGGAATACATTAAGGTATTTGAGAAGTAAAAATCTTATCGATTTTTTACCCAAAGCCATTGATGATATTAAATCAGATTTAATTGAGCTTGATGATTTAATGAATATACTTTTTCATTTGAAAGAAAGTAAGTTAGGTCGTGCAGGAAAAAGAGACATGGCATTATCATCTTTCAAATCAGCTGGTGTAATTCCAGATAAAAAGCTACCTAGCGGTAAAAGCATTCTCAGATTTTATTCAAAAAACACTATTAATGACTTTATAAAATCACTAACAAACTATGATAAACCTAACCCTATAGATTATATTTTCAACTATAGCGGTACACAAGAAATCATTCCTTTTGAAGAGCTTCTTTTTATACACGAATACAGATCAACAAATTTAAAAAGAGACTTTTATAACAAGACTAATGTCATACCCTTGACTAATATACTTGTTAATGGTTTTTTAGGCGCTACAAGAAATATATCAGTGTTTGAGAAATTTAATTTAAAGGACAAAAGCAATAAATATTCCCAAATTACAAGTCATATTCCTAGACATAATATCAACACTTTCTTAGCAATTGCTGAAGTTTCAGAACATTTACAAGCAATGCTCATGGGTCGTACAAACCCCGTTCAAAATCAAAGCTATCAGCACCTTAGCTTAAGACAAAAAAGCTTCAAAGCTGATTTATCTTCTAAAAGAGCAGCGAGTAAGGTATATTCGGTTTCTTCGTCAGAAAATAACGCTTTAATAAATCAAGAACCCCATATAAAAACTCCTATTGATAATCTGCTGGAAGACCTAAGTCTATACACCTCCCCCGATCAATCATTAGAAAACAATATTAGAAGTAACTTACATACTTTTGACAATAAAGACGAAATAGCTGAATTTTTCAAACCTTCATCATCTGATGTTTTATTCAATGACTTTATCGAAGGTTTGGATCAAGCTTATCAGAATCAACTTATTAATAGCGAAGTTTTAGCTGACGAACTAATCAAGAGACATGCTTATTTATACCCTCTACCCTTTGGTTCTTGTACACGCAATATAGGGTCCAATGGGTGCCCCAAGCGTTTAGCATGCCAAACAGGGAGTCCATGTAGCGATTTTACTATTACAGGACGCTTGGGTGAATTAAGCAATCTGATAGAAGTTAAAAAGAGCTTGATGGAACAGTATGAATTTATTGGTAACAGCAGTAGTAACTTGCACTCTAAGGAGATATTGAAAAAGACCAAGACTCAATTAGAAAATTTACAAATTATAGAAGATAGGATGATTGAACGACAGCAAGGGCTAACTAAAGTTAGTATATATGAAGATGATAAAGGTGTTAAAAGACTACCAAAAACGGTTAGTGAGTTATTTACGATTGAATATGATAAATCTAAGAATAAGGAGGAACTCTAATGTTTCACGAGAGTATTGAGAAGCCTATATTGAGAGGTAAAGAATTAGATAAAGCTATTGAGTCTGAATTGCAGCTAATGCTTGATGAAGGATACGATATAAGTCCGATAACTCACAAGAACCTATATGATCGTTTAAAAAATAATGGATACATTAAGGGTAAGGTAAGTACTCTTAGCTCACGTAAAGAATTAATTAGCAAATACATGACTGAACAAATTGAGTCAAACGGTTTTACTGAAAGAGAAAAGCAAATCTATATTACTGGAAAAAGCAATAAAGCACTATTAGAGAAAAATAAAAGACTTGAAAAGCGTGTTCAAGAATTAGAGTGTTTATTGAATGCTAATACTGAGACGCTGATGAATATTATTCAAGAAGTAAAACTAAAGGGTAAAGTGGATGTTGATATATTACTTGCACCACACTTGATTCCAAACTATGAAAAAATTAATAAACTCTCGATAGTTGATTAGCTTAACTTTATTTTATTAAAAGTTTTAAAGATCTGAATTGATGCTATTATTATCTAAAACTAAGGGATTTCCTGAACTCCGTATAACTGCATTTAATTCAATAACCAATCAAACTGATATAAAGAATACGGTAAGTAAGAACTAAACTCATATTAGCTGCCTTAGTAATTATAGTACCTAATTTTACGCAGAATATCAAAGTAGTACTAAAATCCCCAATACTATCAAAGGTATCTACAACATGAGAATATTAAGCGGCTTTTGATTACTATCTACCCTATCGTCTATCTGGACTATACTGCGGTTAAATTTCATCAAGATAAGCAGAAATCGTCAGTCACATATTCTTCCTCTATGTGTAAAGACTAAGGGTAAAAAAGATCTGCTCAGCATGTAGATATCAGAAAGTGAAGGTGCTTAGTCTAAGTTAGGGTTTTCATTTATAGACAAAATTGCGCGGCGCAAAACACCTTAAATACTTTTATAAGGGTAGTTGGGCGAAATGAGGAGTAATAGCCCTATTTCTCGAAATTAATAGCATATGTACTTATGGAAATTAATTTATGAAGAAAAAGTCTTCACCAACGAGATTACCATCTGCCAGATAATACACACCTGAGATATTCAACCTTTTTTCAGTTGATTCAGTACCTCCGTACATCGCAATCTTCTCAGACAATATTGTCCAAATCACCTTACATCCAGTACTATTTTGCAGTTCTTCTAATGCGTCCTTTTTTACCATTAGGTTGTTACTAGATTCATTACCATAAAGAGAAGCGTCGAACATGACTAATTCATCATGCTCATTAACCCATGAACCAGAAAAATTATCGTTTTTTAAATCTAATGTTTCAAATAGCAACTTAGCAGGTGCACTGATGTTATAGCCTAAATCACGATTTTTTACCCCTTCTGAAATATGACTTTCTGAACAAATATAAACCTCACCTAAGCTATTTCTTTCTGAATTAGTACGCCGTTCATATATGTCTTGCCACTCATAGTTGCCATAATATTCATTTTCATAGACCTTGAGCAAAGGAGACCAGTAATACTCTAAATTAAATAAGTCGTTATATCTTTTTATAGGCTCAGGCATCCATTGACCCATAAAGTTTTTATTCTTTATTTTTGATACGACTGAATTAAAATCTTCATTTTTTACTAAGTATGCTTTGACCATATACCACATACTTTGATATGAGCCAGAATAATTGCCATCACCCAACTTTTTATTAGGCTTAAATTCAATGTGTCTATGTAAAGACAACCATTCTTCATTTTGGAAATCGTTTAAAATTACTTCTTTTGAATCAATTAAATTATCTTTCGAAATTACCCATTCTTCGAAGTCATCACTCCACCCATTGTACTTAGGAGAAGTTATAAGACGGATATTAGTTGAATCAGGAGGTATAAACGTAGGATCAATATCTCTAAAAGAAGGCTCTATAGAACCGTTGTACCATATGTATTTCTTATCATCTTTCCAACGTGTTGATTGGTCTGCCATTTTAAAGTTATCTGCTACTCTAGCTACTACTTCATACATTGCCATCCACTGATATTTCTTACCAATTCGTTCTACACTATTTTCACTACGACCTGTATATGGGATATTGTTATCAAATTCACCGTGTTTTTCTGCATCATAGCCAAATTTATCAAAGACTATTTCTATGGCATAATTACTAAGCTTATCAATCTGTACGTCTTCCCAATCATCTAAACTTGACTGAAAGGTATAACGGCCAAAATCACCGTACCAACCTGTACCTCTACCGTATTCTGTCGTCATTGAGTCTATAATTTTATCTTGAGAAAAACGATATTTAGGAACACCTTTATCTTCATAATCATTCGAGTACTTATTGTCAATATCCTCATTACTAGGAAAGGTTTTAGGAAACACACTTTTATATGGTGGTCTAGCTAATGTCAGCTCACTTTCGCTAAAGCTTACCAAATTATGATTATTAGCATATTCAATAATGTTTCGAGCAAAGTCTCTCACAAGAACATTAGGATAAACCTCTTCTTTAGTGAAAATATTACTAAGGATAAAGCTGGATATTTCAACTATTGCGTCATGGTTCTGCGACGATAAGATTGCGCCATAAACTGAAGCTAAAATACGTTCAAATACATAAGAGTCATCTACCTTGTGAAAAGCTGATAACAATTCAACTGAAATATGAATGTGGTTTTGTAAAAGGCGAGTCAGTGCTATTGTGGCGTTGTCTCGTAATTTGATATTTGTAGTGGTAAGAATCCAACTGAGAGCAACAGCAACTAGATACCGGCTATTATCTGTTAGGTTTTCCGAGAAACCTTGTTTCTTTGCCCAATCAATTAATGTAAAAAGAGCAGATTCTTCATCGAGATGATGACTACTTATGTGAGTTGTCCAAACTGAATCTCTATCAGCTAAATTATGCTTTGAGAGCCACTCGTGCAATTTTTTGGCATTTAATGGATGACTTTCTTTACCTGCCACCTTGTATTGTAGGTTTATAAATTTTGAAAACAGTCCTCTAGTTCTCGAAAGACTTTTATTTATATAATCTTTACAGCTGCTCAAATCAAAATTACTACAGTCGCGCCAGTACAAACCGTCAATGAAAGCAGAGCCAAAAGAATAGTTTTGATGAACTTTATCCTTGTCTAACAACTCAAACAGCTCAACTTCAAATTTGCTAGGAATAAGCACGGTTAAGATGCTCAATGTACCTTGTGATAGATATTGGCTTTTATACGTTATGCTTGATATATCACAACTTAAGTAAGTTTCTAGATCATTCAGTGTCGCATTATCATCACAAATAAATTTAGCGGTCTGATAGTCATAAAAACGCTCATACGAAAAGTACAGTACTTCGCTATTGTCTCTTTGATTTTGATAAGAAGTCAGTAGGTTCTCGTCAATCAACGCTTGCAAAAATGCATCTGCATTTAAAGAATAAGTATGAGCATCGACAACTTGCATTGCATCTTCATAAGTTAACGATTGAGTGCTATTACGGAAAATTTCTTCAGCTAACTTATTTAGTATTTTTTGCACATAATTTAAAGCAGATCTATATCCAAACTCATCAGCTATCTTGGCATTGATTGATGAGAAATAATTGTCGAAAACCTCTGTTAATACCATTGCGAAGTCATCGGTTTGCGTGTGTTTTTTATACTCACAATAAATTTTAAGAAACAAAGGATTTGCAAATTCTTGCGTTAGTAACGGCTCTTTTGGCAAAGCTAACTGATAATACTCAAAGAATGACCGAACCGCTTCAAAAACGTTAGACTGAAACCCAAGATGATGAATTTCACTGACTATACCATCCTCGATATCTTGTTGTACGTTACTTAAAATCCCTTCTTTATATTCACTTCGAACTGATAGTATCAATGCCACCCAAGGATATTTTTTAAACTTTTCAATAAAGCCTGCAAGGGTATTTTTCCAAAATGAACGTCCTTTACCTTCGTTCAATGCATCAATAACAACAGGAACTCTTTCTTGTTGAGCATGGCCTATAGTATTTAAAACGCCTAAAAATACATCCTCGTTACAACCAAGTCTTAGCTCATCTTTTAAGATTTGCGTCCAAGGGTTCGTGGTATCTGTCAATGTTTGACCGAGCACGAAAATACTCGGCTTTTTGTCTTTGATCAACTTGTTCGAAAAATCACCTAATAGATGGGACTTACCAATACCAGCGTCGCCATAAACGATTAGACAGGGGTTATTAAATAAATTAAATGCTTGTGACTCGACTTCAAAATCATCGATAACGTTTCTAAGTTCGTACAAGTCATTTTGAAAATTTTGTCTAGCTCTTTCATCTTCAATGTTGCTGATTTTTTTACTAATTTTCCCGCGAATACTCCCAGACAACCTTACTATTTCTTTAAATTCTATATAATTAGTATTATCGATTAGTATGACGTTGGCATCTTCCTTTGATATATTTTGCCAACTATTTACTAAGCAACATAATAGTTTACTAACATCATCTTCTATAGCTAGTTCGTGCTTATCGCATGATTGTTTTAAGCTTTCAGCTACCTTATAGAGTGAGTTAAGTTTCTCAAAAATATAGGTTCTTGCCTGTTCATTCTTTAATAATGCATCAAAATAATGATTGATTTCATTTATTTCTACGTTGAGTTCGGGCGTGAACCTTGGTCCTAAATTTCTGATAGACATATTAACTTGTTCGGTAAACCATGTTTCAGAAAAATTATCTCCACCAAACCAGAATTGAACCATACCAGCATTTTCAGGTTTTTGAAGTTTATTATTAAGCTCAAAAGCACCCCAAAACTCGACCTCAATAGTCATACCTTTACCTGAGGCAAGCGCTTTACACTCTTCTACGAAGTCACTCCATCTGTCCTGAAGGTATTTTTTATCTTTTATTCTTGGGTCTGCTCTATCAAGAGGACAACAAACATAATACTTCACCAGTTTTGGGTGCTTTGTGATAGCTGTCTCAAACGATTTCTTAATCTGCTTGAATTGACTATCGTGAATATCAAAGAAATACTTAGCCTGCCAGCCAATTTCGTTACCATTGTCTAAGGTTAGATAAGATTCAACGCCACCGTCGGGAGCTTTGACTCTGATATATTGACCATTTTCTTTGTTCTCGTTGTAAGCTAATTGGCAAACAACTTCTTCAAAAGCTGTATTTTGTGAATGCTCATAGCTTTTTATATCTTTCCAATCAAGAGTATTTGCTAGCATAAATGTTGATATACCTAATTAGAAAAATAGTTATACCGATAATATCAATAATCAAAGTTGATTACTACAAACTAGAAGCTGCCTTTGATAACTTGCTTGCCAGCAGACAATCGCATTAACTTTATTGCTCAAAAAGATTGAATATCTTGGCATAGCAGTTTTCATCAACTAGCTAATGTATTCTGATAAGGCATAAGCACGCTGTCTAGTATGGATTATCAAGTCTAATAAGTGCTTTTTTGGATTTAATCGTTCGAAAGCTTAAATTTCAGCTACCTGCACTGATATTAAGTATAAATATTAGCGCCAACTGACTATGGTAAGCTCATCCTTAAAAGTTCTAATATAAAGCCAGGTTATCAACCCATATCTTGATGACTAAAAAAGATAGGTAACCTAATTGGAATATTATCAAGCTCTCAAAGCATTGCTAACCGGCAAATGTATTGACAATACAATGTAGCTTAGCTCCATGTTAAAAACTACAACTACTTACCTGTAAACACTCAAACACAATAGTTTTATCATAATTATGGAAACGGCATAGGGTTTGTAAAAATCTGATAATATTGTCTGTATCTCCAGACATAAAAATTATGCCAAAATGGCAAGCCAGCTTTGAAGCTAAAGAGCAATTCAAGATGATATTAAAGGATTTTTCATAATGGCATATTCGAGCTTATCTATTAGGCAACTAATTATAGACATCAATTCTAATAAGTATTACCTGCCTGCAATCCAAAGAAAATTTGTTTGGGGCGAGGAAAAAATATGCAAATTGTTTAATTCTATTATGCAGGACTACCCGATTGGAACTTTCTTATTTTGGGAGTTGACAGCTCAGAAGGCCAATGAATATACTTTTTATGAATTTCTTAAGAACTATTTTGAGATTCGTGGAGTATTGGATGGACAGCAGCGTATTAGTTCAATGTATATTGCTCTGCAAGGTGTGTATTGCACTAAGAAGAAATATGCAAAGAGCACGAACAATAGCGCATATCCCGAACGTAAAATGTATATCAACTTATTGAATGAGGATTATGAGTTTAAATTTTTAACTGAAAAAGATGCTCAGAATAGCAAAAGCGGTTACTTTTATCTTGTTAGAAATATCTTAAATGAGCTTGAAGATTCGGATGCTGACTCTGACAATATTGTTGATAAGCTAATTGAGACTGATCCTAGTAGATCAGAGCTGTTAATAGAGAATAGAAGACAAGCAAAAAAGATAATTAATCGTTTACTCAATAAATTTAACGATGACCAGTTAGTGAGTTACTTCAAGATCATTAATAAAGACTTAGATGATATCTTAGACATTTTTGTACGCGTCAATAGCGGCGGGACGATACTATCAAAATCTGATCTTCTATTCTCTACCTTAGTAGCACATTGGGAGGATGGTCGTGACCAAATTGAGAAACTTATATCTGATATGAATGGCGAAGATGGTCTCTTTAATTTCAATACCGATTTTTTGATGCGGACATGCTTATTTCTTGTAGATGCTCCAATGAACTTTAAGGTGCAGACCTTTAACTCTACGAACATCAATAAGATAAAAGATAATTGGAACCAAATTCGCAAGGCCTTAATAGATGCGGCAGCAATGCTAAGAGAGTTTGGCTTTAATAAGAAGCGATTATCCTCCAACTATGCTGCAACTCCATTGGCCTATTATTTATATAAAGGCGGAAAGGTTGACCCTACGACTAAACAAGAACTAAGAAAGTTGATTGTGCACAGTCTCTTGAAGCAGGTTTATAGCGGTCAGGCAGATACCGCTCTAAGTGGTTTGCGAGATGGGTTAAGAACAAAGTCTGATGGTGGTGATACATACATACTAAAAGCCATTAAGTTTGATTTTTCCGAATATAAAAATACCAGAATGTCGGGCGGGAAGAAGCTAACAATTGATACCACGGACATTGAAAACTTCTTAGAGTACAAAAAAGGAGCATTTAGCTTCTTATTACTTTCAACGCTTTATCCAGACTTAAAGTTAGATCAGATCTCATTCCATCAAGATCATATGCATCCACACAGCAAATTTAAGCCATCTATATTGAAAGAAATTGGAATAGACGGAGAAACTATCAAACAGTGGCAGGATATGCGAGATCAGGTACCTAACTTGCAGTTACTCGAAGGTCGCGAAAATACTGTAAAACAGGCTACTAACCTATCTAAGTGGGTTAATAGTAAAGCTGACAATGCAACTTATTATCTAAAGCGAAATTATATATTAGATGAGCAGTCATTAGAGCTAGAAGACTTCGAAGGCTTCTTTGCAAGTCGGAAACAACTTCTAAGAAAAAGGCTGCATGAGCTATTTGATGTCACTTATATTGAAGAATCATTTGAGGAAGTAATATAGTAGCTAATCAAGGAGGCGCGGCTTATTGCTTAGCTACTATACTGCCACTAGAATTTTTGGATGCATTGCTAACGTGGAAAGGAGAAGCTTAAAGGACTATTTCTCGGTGGTTATAACCTATGATTGGTTCTTGTTCTCTACAATAATCTTCTATTCTTTTCCTTACCTCTACATCCGTTACAGAAAATACTCTAATAGTAGATCTTAAACTAAAACCTTCAAAGAAAGTAGTAACGCTATATCTCTACTACTTCGAGTATGCCTGTGCCAAGGAGCTGTTGTTTAAGCGAATCTTCTAATATAGGTACCGAAATGAATAACTTATTCCTAGCTCTACTTACTGCTACATAGTTAATTCGTTGTTCTTCTTTAGTAAGGTCTGGATGGGTTATAAAAGCTAAGTGTTTCGGATCTGACAATAAAAGTAATACATTATCGAATTCATTTCCCTTCGCTTTATGAATAGTTAAATGACGACTATCTTCATTTACCGCTTTCACACAAAGATAAAGGCTAATAAAATCATTTTCTTCATAAAATCTTCTAATTCTCCCTCGCGTAACTTTAGGAAACGATAAGCCTGTCAAACCAACTATAAATATAGAAAACTCTAATAAAGACTGTTTCTCAATGGTCTCAAAGTTAGCTGAAAGCTTAGTCAGATAATTTAGAATCAGCTTCTTTGTCTGTAAGTCCTTATTCGGATAACTTCTCTGCAACTCCTTTATAGCCTCTTTAAAGTCGCCATTCTGTAATAAAAAAAGACTTTTAATAGAGCTGGATATCAGTTTAGAACGTACTTGATTCGAATCTTCTTCAACTAATTTTTCCAGTAATTTTTTATTAAAACCGCCCAAGCCTAACTCTGCTTTAGCTAAGTTTAATACGATATTACTACGTGATAAAGTCGTTATATTCTTATTGATTCTGTAAGCATAATTGTAAGCGTTTACCATATCTCCGACTAGTATAATTGGTTTTAAATCAGAGATATTTCTAATAGGAATTTGCATTAAATCATGTCTGATAAAATTCAAAAAACTAACAATTTCATTAGAGCATCTACGATTATTTGTTATCTGGAAGTTCTGTATATTATCAATAACTAGATCATGGAAATCTGTAGGTTTTGCACCTTGAAAACCATAAATCGATTGAGCTTGGTCGCCAATCACTCCTATTGTTGAATATTCAGCTATATCCTTGAATATATGAATTTGTAGTGGTGTAGAATCCTGAAACTCATCAATAAATACATACGGAAACTTCTCGGATATAATTTTTATAATAAACGGAGCTTGATTTATAATTTGATAGGCGAAAAAAATTATATCGTCGTGATGGTACACTCCTTTTTCCCAAGCTAGTTTTTTGTATTCTGAATAAGTTGTATTGCTTAGGTTATACCTACCTATTTTTACAGGATGACTTGGCTTAATAACTAAATTATTATTTGAATCGAAGTGCCAGTAACACCTTTTAATCGCATCTACCATTTTAGGTTTATTTTCCAGAGAAACGTAACTTACTTTGGGCTTCTCTGACAATTCTTTAAGAAAAGTATAATTCGATAGTATTTTGTCATCATGTCCATCTATCTTCGTGACATCCAAGTTGAACTCTTCTGCTATCACTGAAATATATGGTTTGACAATATGATGGTAAAAGAAGCTATGTATTGTCATAACCTCTACCCTTGAATTAGCGTTACCAAGTCTTAAGCGAATCGTTTTAACGGCATTATTTGTGTAGGTTAGGCATAAAACCTTTTTCGTTATAAACAATTTGTCTGAAGTTCTAACAACATTATGGATATGTTGAGTTAGCCAATAGGTTTTACCTGCTCCAGGACCTGCCGAAACTCTAAAAGGTGAGTCAATATCAATAAGCTCATCTGATTCAATAGTTGTTATTGACATAATACTTCTAAAGCCTCCTGTATATAAGGTGGGATTACGACGTCAACATAGAGATCATTTCCCTTATTAAATAAATTACTTTGCAAAGCGATTGCTAATTCTAATGCATTCTCTCCCTTACTGACTGAATTTAAATACCTTGTAGCTATAATAGAGCGCTTTTTCTCATCATCTGTCAAACTACAACTATTTATTCCTGTCTCAATACGAGTGTTTTCTACACTACCACGAAGCACATCTATCAACTGTTGAACTGTAGATTCTTGGTCGTCGTATAGATCCATAAGCTTATTTAGTTCAGGTTTGTTTTTAGTACTTTCTGTTATAAGTGTTTTTAATGAGGGATTAAGATAAGCTAATTCGTATTCTAAGGTTTTACCATGTATGTCATCTTGTTTAAATATTAATATATTACTAGACGCGTGGGCAACATTATTAGAATCATAATCATATGTCTCATTATCTATATTGAACTCGTAGGGATAACAAGTTTTGAAATTTCGATCTTTATTCTTATCCCTTCTCACGGGGTCTTTATCGGTTAAACATACGATTTTCTTTGGTATTGCGTATTCATTCGCTTCATTAAAAAGGTAGAAAAAATGATTAAAATATCTTCCGCCAATATTTACTATACTAATGTGGTAGTCTTCCAATGATTTATCTAAATACCTAGAAAATATAGATATTAAAAGCTGTTCAGCAATACCTTCAACAAATAAGACTCTATCACTGAATAAAATATCAGACTTAACTGCATCTAAAAATCTTTCAATATATTGCTTACTACTAATGACTTCATTGCCATGTTCATCTGTAAAGGTTTTAGCAGGGTACGCTACATCTGTGCCGTCGTTTTTCTCATATAGACAAATTATATTATCTAAAGTAACTGCACTGGTTATATGCGTAGAATGAGTAGTAACAAATATTTGTCTTACTTTTTTAGCCTTACGATTATTTTCTAAGAACTTAAGAAGTTTAAATTGCATTGATGGATGTAAGTGTGATTCAGGCTCTTCTATAATGAGCATGGAGAAGACTTTAGCATTGCTGTCGAGATGTTCGACGTTAGCGTTCACCTGCATCTTGGCAAGAAGAAGAGACATATAGATTAAGTTGTTGTATCCTAACCCATTGTTCCTAGCAGGTATCTTTATACCTGTTTCATACTCAACAATAAGTTGTAGAACGCTATATATCTCAAGCTCTGATAAAGCGCCTTCAAAGTTAGGTAGTGCGTTGTTAAATGAAGCCCCTGTCTGTGTTGCGTATGATAATATTTCTTTTTTGCCATGTTTGATACGCGCATGGATATCATTCAATAAATCATTTGATTTTATCGCAAAGTCGTCTCTTCTAGTGTTTATAGCTACATTTTGTGCTTTTTTGTCTAACGTACTATCACTCTTAATATCATAATCCATAAAGAAGTCTATAACTTCTTTAAGCAAGGAATTCTTGCCTGACAACATATCTCTCTCTACATCTCTTATCGCATCAAGAAATTGATAGTCAAATCTATCAAGCGTTTCTGGATCAAGTGTAGATTGATTCTTTACATCACCGACCCAAATCTTGTGTTTATAAAACCTTAGGAAATTTTTCTGTATCATCTTCCAGATTTTATTACTTATATCTTCATTATTTTGATCCTCATCCTCTCCTCGATTTACTATTTCTTCAATAAAGGTTTTATACGTATATTCATGCTTCTCAGGTAAGAAAAATTCATAAGTTAGTACTGCTTCGTAGTTATCATCAAGAATAGTGAGCCAATTCGCTAACACTGAAATATCATCTTCTGTAGCAGTATCGTCATCTCCTTTTTTTATAGTTGCTTCAATAGTAATTTTAGGTGGTACATCTATTAGATATTGTTCATCTATAAATTTACAGAAATCATCAATTCCAAGTTTTTTGGTTGATTTTTTATCGAAGATTATAGAAAGTGCTCTAAGAAGATTTGACTTTCCAGAGTTGTTAGAACCAATGATAGCGTTAATACCGTCGTTAAACTCAACTGTTATGTCTTTAAAGCTTCTATAGTTAGTTATTTTTAATTGAGATATATACATCTTTACTAACATCCTTTTAAATAAATATTCCGTTAATAATAAACGTTTTAAAGTCGCCGCTGACTTAAACCACAACAAGTTAGTCTACATTTTTTCAATTGGTTTAAGAGCTCATTCTAAGAACAGTGTGATTTGCTTTAGTCGATATCGATTAGCGAATCTTTATTGTATTCTTACATTGATCATCTGGGATACCATATCCGCTACAACCCCAGAACTTACCAAATTTGCTTTCTCGCATCTTCATAGGACGCCCACATTTATTACAGATTTTCATTGAATTACCACAGTCTTTATTGTTGCATAAGCTATCATGTTCTCTATCGACAGAGGGTGCCTCGCACTTAGTGCAGACACGTGCCTTACCTACCGAACAACCTCTACCAGAGCTACAGCCATAGAAACTGCCATACGGCCCTTTGATTAAGCGTAGGTAGCCGTTTACGCAGTTAGGACATTTAAATATTTTTCTGTGGCGTTCTTGGAAGGATTTAGAGAAGATATTGATGTCATATTTAGGGGCCAGTAGTTCAAGAACAAACTCTGATGGGGCTGTTGGACTCGCAATAATATATGATTTCTTTTTACAACGCGTTATGCCGACATACAGCAAGCGTCGCTCTTCAGAATGAGGGAATGAGTCTAATGTTGGGAGTAGTGCCTCAGGTATAGCATCTTCACGATTTCCATTAGGGAAGCCACTTTTTCCTTGGAAAAAACCAATCAAGATGCAGTAGTCAGCTTCAAGTCCTTTAGATTTATGAAAGCTCCAAAAGTAGATACCTTTAGACTTTTCTTTACCTAGAAAATCACGTGAATCTTTTAATAGATAGTTATATCTAGCAATAATTGCTATCGAGCCTTCGGGGTCATTTGCTCTAATCTTGCTGACAACCTCAGCGACTCTGCTATAGACACCATTCTCTTCATTAGTCTTATCATCTAATAAATATACTTGTGATTCATCAACCACGTCGTGTGTTTTGATGTGTTTCTGATACTGTTCAGGATTCTCCATGATGAACGTTCCAGCAGTATCAGCAATGCTATTATTATAGCGGAATGTTTTCTGGAGCTTTGTCAGTGTATGCGGTCCAACCAGATCATTGAATCTAGTGGTGAGCTCAAGTTTACCACCTGAGAATCGATAGATAGACTGCCAATCATCACCGACAACCGTTAATGAGGGGTCAGGCCCTTTTTCGATAATGCTGTTAACAAACTCCATCCGAGAGGCAGATATGTCTTGAAACTCGTCAACAAGAATATATTTCCAGTGAGGTTTATATTGACCATTATCTACGACTGCAATTGCACGGATAATCATATCGTCAAAGTCAATTGAATCAGTAGCTGCAAGCTCTTCAACATACGCGTTGTGCAAGTCAGTTAGAATACGTGTCTTCTTCTTTGCTTGTGAGATACTAGCTTTCTCTAGCCTATCTAGAATTGAGTCTTCATCCAATCTCTCAAATCGAGTGGCTTGTAAGGCCTTGATAAGCATTTTGCTCCAAGTGGCAATTTGATTACCTTCCTTAAGCTTAGAGAGTAACTCTTTTGAAGCGTCTTCAACCGAATTTTTATCGGGAATAACTCCCACGGTAGCCAGTCGTTCTTCAAGACGAGCTTCGAGTGCATCTTCGGTCCAGTCATAATGGAATGTTTCCACTAAAACTGTTTCAAGCTCTTTATGCAGTTTACGTTTGCTATCAATAGATTCGTTGTATGCTCGCTTATCTATATCGGGGCGAGTATTACCCTGTCTATCGATACCAAAGTGCTCGATGTAAATATTAGAGTCAGATATATGAAAGTCAGGCTGGTAGTCGAATCCTATGTCAATTCTTCGCTTACTGATGTAACGAGCTTCGTATTCGTATGGGATCTTATGAATAGCTAGCCAATTAGCTATCCTAAGTTCTTGATACCCTTTGACCAACTCGCCTTGAAGAGTTCTAAACTCATTGTCTCTGATATGTCGCTCATACTCTTCTTGAGTCTTAAAGTCGAAAGGATTCACAGGTTCTGGGAATAGTGATATAAAATCGACCATTCTTTTGGGATCTTGTGTTAAATATTCTATCAACCACTCTGTTACCCACACACCTAGCTTTAAGCTGTCTTCAGTGAAGACGCTCATATAAGTTGAGATGTTAGATTCCTCTAAGATCTTTCTACCTAAAGCGTGGAATGTTGAGATCTGAGGTGTCTCTGTTAGTACGATGCCTGAATTCTCAGCTTTATCAGCAAGCCTATTTTTTAGCTCTTCAGCGGCTGATTTGTTGTAGGCTAGAACTAAAATCTCTTGAGGTGATGCCAACCCTCTATCGACAAGATCGAGAGCCTTAGCGACCATGACAGAGGTTTTACCCGTACCAGCAGCAGCCAGTACCATGTTTTTATCATTAGAACGGAGCACACCAAGTCTCTGTTCATCAGTTAAAGGATTTGATTCTACGTTATCAAAGAAATCCTTTCTTAGCGCCAGGTTGATTTTTTCATGATATGCGCCTAAGGCTTCTTGTTTGATAGGATAAAGACTGTATATTTTCCCAACTTCGCTATATAGTTTGGAGTCACTGAAGTAATCCCATGGCACGTTGTCATCTTCATAGTATGTAGCCAGCTCATTTGCGACTAATTTAATTTGATCTAATTTCGAGTCCCTAGGGTAATTACTCAAAACCTGAATATTAAACTCTTCAATTAAGCTACTCATATAGGGCTGTAGGGAGTGAGCGATTTTCCTGTTGATAGACTCTAAAAATGCTATAGAGTTCGTCTTTGATAAAAACTTATACTCTTCGAACGATTGACCGTTATGAATAAATAGGGTTGCACCAAAGAATCCCTTTTCAATATAAGCAAATCTTTTAACTTGAGAGAATGAGGCAAGTTCTGCTGATCCTTTCTTGGTATCTAAAGACAAGGCTAGCTCTGTTAGAAGTATTCCTTTTTTGCCAAAAATCTTACCAATGAAATTAAAATTCAATTGTTCAACCGTAATAATATCCTTCACCTTTACTCTCTTGTATGTCTAGCATTAAATCTCTTGATGGATTTTTCCACTGGCAATTAGTGAAAAATGATAAGGTATAAAAAAATTGCATTAGTACATCAGTACATCCTGGGATAGTGTATGCATTAACACAATCATGGAATAAACAATATACCCTCAAAAGGAAACAAAAGTAATGATTAGTTCTGAAAAACATGAATCGGCAGATGTAAGTATGACAAAACAGGCTGGATATCGCATCGTAGTAATCAACTCTTCAGGGAATACTGGTAAATCTCTCGTTAGCAACTACATGCTTAGGCCGAATATGGATTTGCAGCGTCATTATGTGATAAATAATATGAGTATGTATAGTAAAACGTATTCTGATGAAATTATATTATCTGGAGAAAATTTTGATGAAGCTTTGAAAGCCTTAAATGATATAGAGTCAGCTATTGTCGATATTGCTGCAGATAATACAGAGTATGTAATAGATATCATGAAGCACAGTAGTAACTCTCATGAAGTATTCAATTACTTTTTAGTGCCAGTAGTAGAAAGTGCAAAGGAGTTGGAAGATAGCTTAAATACAATCAAAGCTCTCTTAAAACTTGGAGTTTTACCTAACTCTATTAAGGTGATATTCAATAATATAAAATCTACAGAAAACATAGATAATAAATTTGAATACCTTTTATCACATTTAGACGAACTTAAAATATCTTATGATACCAATGCGGCTATTGAGCATAATATCTTTTACCGAAGACTGTCTGAGCTAGACATTAGCTTATCAGAACTATTATCTATACCAATAGATGAAAAAAAGAATAGGAAAGAGTACCTCAGGACTAAGAAGAATCCGGAACGGACAGAGGAGGAATATAAAGAGTTACAAGCATTGGTAGATTTAATTACGACTTGGCGGTGTGCACAGTCAGCTGTTAAAAATTTAAATAAGGTTTATCAGCTCTTATTTGCTAAGTTGTGAAATGCCTGATTTATCCCCATTCTAGCTATGATTTAAAAAATTATAGAAGCAAGCTTGGTAAACTAGCGATTCAATGAAGGTTTAGTATCTTAGTCAATATCAAACTCCATCCGTCGTGCTGTCACTTGCATGGTTTGCGTATCTACCAATTTCTTCACACAATAAAAACTGGCATGAATACCCGCACTTATTCCTGCTGATGTGACAAGGTTAGTCGTCTTATCGCTAGCATCGACAAAGCGGGTGTTAGCGATTACTTCAATATTAGGATAGGTAGCTAAATTATCCAAATCCATCCAATGGGTGGTTGCAGACTTGCCAGCCAGTAATCCAGCTTTTGCTAACAGCAATGCACCGGTACATACTGAAAGCGTTAACTCGGTAAGCTTGGCTTGAGAGATGATCCAATCAATAACCACTGGATTATTTATCTCAACATTCTCGGCACCATAACCACCCGGAACAACCAATACGTCAATATCAGGATGATTGTCGAAGCTATAATCAGGAATAATAGTTAAACCATTTCTAGCAGATATTGGTGCTTGCTGCTCGGCAATGGTGATGACGTTAAAATGCTTATGACCTTTAAAACAAGCTAATACCATCAAAATCATCAGATAGTTTAGGCTTATAATGGTAAGCGGTTCGACTCATACAGACTACCTGACAGCTCACCGCAATACTGACATCATACTGCGCCTGTAACTCTTACGCCCAGACTTTGCGTTCGGGTACAGGCGCTATAGCTTTTTTATAATCTCTTCCTGCATCTGCGCTTTGAGGCTTAGATCTGCATACATCTGTTTAAGCCTACGGTTTTCTTTTTCAAGCTCTTTTAAGCGTTTGACGTCAGACGCTTCCATGCCTCCATACTTCGACCGCCATTTATAAAATGTCGAACTAGCAATACCGTATTTACGGCACAGCTCTTTAGCAGGTATCCTAGCTTCTGCTTCTTTTAATATCGATACGATTTGCATCTCAGTCATTCGTTTGCTCATATCAAAACTCCTTATGGGTATTTTATAAGAAATTCTACGTTTGAGCTGTGTTAGTTTAGGGGATAGTTACAGCTAAAGATTTTATTAAAGTATTTAGAAGTCTTTAAATTTAAACTGATGCTATCAATTACCAAAAATAATTTTGGAACAGCCCAACGTACCAGCCACAACTAATAGATAAGCGTGTTAATCGGCTCTAGGAGCGTTGTTAGTCCGGTTTAGTCGTATGTAATACCCTAAATAAAAAACAGCCGCTATAAGCGGCTGTTTTTTTGATGCTGGCGGGTATAATCGTTATTCCTTCAGTGCTGTTTTCTGAGATAACCGATATGTTCATCACAGCATTCATCGGCGACTTTATTGGCAAAAACCCGTGAGTCATCGTCTAATTGATGACAGGTGAAAAAATTATCAGTTTTAAAATCGAGTGCTATTAAGCGGCTTTGATCCTCAATTTGCGCACTACCGCTCACCACGTTACCGCTTAGGACTAAAACTGCATTCTCACTCATTAATGACTCAATCTCATGGCTACCCTCCACGTTGACTTTAGCCACCGTGTCATCAGTCAGATAAAGTAAGTCCTGATCATTAACACTTTTCGAAGTAGATGTCATGCTAAGCTCAACGAAACATGAACTACTGGTTACCAGGCTTGATAGTTTTTTAAAGTTTATATGCACTGGAACATTTTTGGATTTTACGCTTACCTGTCCGTTAAACAAATTTACTGAAGTGGCCTCTGATAGATCAATCAAGGCTAGTCGATCAGTATTAAGGCCGCCACTGATTTCTGTTAGCCATAGGCATACTCTAAAATTTAACTAATAATAGTAATTATATAAAATCAACACCTCATCGCACACTATTTATTACTCTAATTCATAATAAAAAATTTACTGTTTAAAGAAGAAATCGGTAAACTATAGATGTTGCATTTTTACTGACCAGTATTTTAGACAATGTTAAAAGGCAAATACTATTAATTGACCTAATTCTATAGAGAATAACCGATGAAGTGGATTGTATTGGTGTGTGCGTTACCGTTATTGACCGCTTGTATGAGCATGAAAAATGTAAAAGAATTACCAAGCGAGCTGCTCTATCAGCCACCTATATCAGGTGCGAGCGCAACTGTCATGGGTAAAATGGAGCCACGACATACTAAGCTCGTTGGTGATCGTATTGCTTATATAATGGAGATTGATGGTAAGCGCGTACCTAAAGATAAAAAAGAGGCTTACAGCGACACTTGGGATAATGTCTACCCGATTACAACGGGTGAGCATACCTTGACAGTCACTTACCGTATGGCTGGGCACTATACGCAGCCGACTAAGATTATGTTTGATGCCAAAGCCAACATTAACTATCAGTTAGATTTCGCTACTGATATTGGTACTGCATGGTTTAGTAAAAACAGCTATGTTGACTTTTGGATAAAAGATAAAGCAACAGAAAAGCCCGTGACCGAGGTAGTGCAAACTGCGCCACCACCTGAGCCGAGGGTTATTTCCTATCCGATTATTATTAATAATTGATTTTAAAGAACTCTAGTATATACCCAGAGTTCTTTAAAAAGTTTTGACCTTTGAGCATAAAAACTTAAGTCATCTATCGATTTAATGTTATGAGCTTTCAATAAATTATATGATGCAGTATATTTATTACATAGACTCAATCGCATCTAATAAATTAGACAAAGTGCTCAAAAATCTACTTTTACTAACTGTAGCTCTTATAATTTCCTCATTCTCAATAAATTTTCCGAAGAATACTAAAACATCCTTTTCTTGATACACATAGAAGAGTGCATTTTGATTTGATAAATCGTAGAAAAGGACATCTAACTCTTCTACGTCATTCTCATAAACCTTTGTCTCATGATCATAAAACAGGCTATGAAGTTCTGTTAGATTTTTACCAGTCATATCTTTACGTAAAAACAATTCATTAGTACTAACAAATTCAATTTCTCTTTTTATATTTTTAATTAAGGGTAGAATATAATAGGAGTTATCTCGATAACTAATATTTACTGAATTTACTATGATATTCATAATAATGAAGTTTCCCTCTTTTTTATGTACATCGAAAGCAATCTCTTCTTTATTTCCAAAAATCATTTGATTTAACTCCACTAGGTATTACAAGTGGAACCTTTTTTCCACTTAGTGTTTTTCCGTCTTGAGAACCAGCCCAATGATAGCCAGTTCCATCGCCAGGAGTATCCTGAAACTGGTGTATATTATTGTTAGCATCTTTGGCATATCGGACTCCCTTATACTGCCTACTTGTCTTGAAAAGCTCTATATGATTAGGAGGTAATACGCTTTTGTTTTGGTCATATTTATTAACTCCTCCTTTTGGGTTATGATGACCTGGATCTTCATAATAGTCGGTTTTATATATTATGTTCTTTGTCGAAGGTTTAGTTGATGCCACTAAATCATCTGCTGGTCTTATTACACGAGAAACAGAAGCAAGAACTATATTGCCAGTACTAGGATGAGGTTTACCTACTACAACTCCTTTCATAATTCCTTTTAAATCAAAAGCAGAAAGATCCATTGACCCACGTTGCGAATTCATAACACTGTAGGGTTTTGGAGCTGTCGCAATTGGTTTAACTGCTGTAATACTGCCATTTTTTAGAATGTACGTCGCGCCTTTATAGGATACTCTTGCTCCTGTTTTTAAAGCTGGCAATATACTCAATAGTCCAGAAGGCGCTTTAACTATACTTGTTCCTATAAATACAGCGTCCAGCGTATTTATAGCGGACTCCATGCCCATACCATAGTTATTACTATTAGCCGCATGCATATTGTAGTTATCTGCTCTAGTCTGTAAGTCATAAGCAATGGCTAACTGAACAGCGAGCATTTTGTCATCTTGACTAGCGAATTGCTTTAAACCTGCGTAAGTATCAAGTGGGTGTATAAAGGGTTCACCAATTTTACCCACACTTACAGCAGCACCAACTAAACCACCCGCCGCTTGCTCAAGCAAAACAACTGCACCATTTAAAAACTTAGAGTTGTTCTTAGGTGTTTTTAAGGCATTGTTTTCAACTGCTATTCTGGCACTATTAGCTGCGACATCTACGTCTACATTAGTTAATAAAGCTAAAGATCCTGCGAGCATCTTAGAATAATCTAGAACTTTCCTCTCTTCATCAGCAGTTAGTAGTCTTGAATCATCAACCAGGTAATCGCCAAGCATTTCTCCAACTGCTGCACCAATAGCACCTGCATTACATTCCTGTTGTTTAGCACTTGCTGTTACACATCCAACACCAGCTGCTACTAGTTTGTGTGCGAGATTGTCGGCAAAGTCGTTGGAATCAAAATCTTTTACAAACTCACTATAAACTTCAACCGAAAAAACATCAACTAAGGAGCTACGCAAACTATCCTTTAGAGCATCTTCCAAGCTCACACCGTTGACCGCAGCATTAACAAATGCACCAGTCGCACCTTCGGCAACGCCATTTACCAACTTATTAGCAAAATCATTACTAGCCATTTGCGGTAAATTGAGCTTAGCCGTCAATCCAGCCGTCAATGCAGCGGTTGCTATATTGCGTATGGTATCGCTACTCGCCATATCTTTTAGCGTTTTACTAATATCACCCTTGTTATTAATGAGTGTAATAACGGCTTGCGTCTGTAGCGCAATACCAGCGGCATTAGTAGCTATCATGGATGCACTGAGACTGCTACCTGCTGGACCTGCGGCGACAGCGATTGCAATAGCGATCAAAGCCGCCGCTCCTGGCGTCAACCCTTCTTGTGTATAGTTCCAATTCTTTTGAATCAGTTCTACTTGTGCCCAGTTGATGTCATTAGTTTTATCAAGTGCTGCCAAATACTCATAACCCGGTTGCTTAGATAGATTGAGCGCGATTCTCCCTAAGTCTTCTTGGCTTTTTTGTATATTTGTCTTGGCTTTATTATTAGCGTCAACAGTAACATCAACAGGCACAGCTACTGTCACACCACCTGGTGAAGTGATGGTTGGTACTTGATTAAATTTAGGTAACGAGGCTGTAGTGACTACGCTGCCTTGGTCTACCGTCTTCATCCAAACCGTACTTTCTCTTTCTTGAGTATGAGTGGTTGTGATTTGATTGGTAATAGGCGCTAAGATTACTTTAGCGGCATCGTCTGCATACTTGCCAACACCAACTTTAATGTCAGCTGGCTTCAATGTGTCAAATACTGTACCTTGCAATAAAGTATTACTACCTGATTGAGTGTAAGCCTTGCCGCCTATCAAAGTAGTAGGCAATTGCGATAACTCTTGTCTAGTATCATTGGTATGGTCTTTATTATAACGGACACCTAAGAAGCTAGATTTTTTCTTAATATCAGTCGTACTCTCATCAACATCATCAATGGCGTATAAATATAGCCCTTTACCCGCTGATAGATTGATATTACCAGTAGATGCTGCTGTCAACTCTGAACCATAGATATTAATATTACCATCTGCAGTTAAACTGATGTTTTTTGCTTGAATATCAGTAGTGACTGCATTGCTGTTATTAGACGTCTTAGTCGTGGTCTTTACTTTTTTCTTACCATACCAGGACCGTGACGTGCTAGTGGTTTGTGAGCCATCCATAAAGGCGGCTTGAGCAGACTCAAGATTGACATCACCAAGTGCAGCATCAATACGGACATTACCATTAGTAGATTTTATATCAGCGCTGTTTAAGATGACGGCATTATTCGTGGTATAAGCCTTTAATGCACTGTTATAAGTATCTGAAGCTTGAGCTAGCTTACCTTGAGCCGATATTTTTATATCACCTTTTGCAACAAGGGTAGGTTGATTAATAAGCTGATGATAGGAATAGTTGGTCCCTGTGACATTGCCATTGCTTATACTTCCTTGTTGATAAATATTAGCCAGTCCAGTGATACGGATACTATCGTTATTAATCTCAGTTTTACTAATATTAGTAGTTGGATCAGTACCTACGATAGTAGTAGAAGCAAGGTTGCCTTCTGCTAATATACTTATATTACCATTGCGACTTATAACATCAGTACCCTCCATCAAAACGCCACCGTTTTTAGCAGTAATATTAATGGTATTATTAGCGTCTATATATACAGTATCATGCTCATAGCCTGAACTTGGTTTTTTAGATGTTTCTAAAATATTATTTAAATCAGTCAATATATTCTGTAATTTACTAAGTTGAATATTTTTACTTTGCACTGTCAAGCTGTTGTCTGACTTGACCCTCAATACTTCGCTATTAGCTTGCTTAATTTGATTAAGAATACTGTGATACCTATACCAAGATGTATAAGGTCCAGAACACAATAATGGACATTCTACCTTGGAAGTATATGGCGCCACTTCATTTTTAAAAGCTTTTAACTCCACACTACCATCAGTAGAAGTTATATTTATATTACCTTCTTTTTTTGTATAATCTACTGGTTTAGCGATGCCCATAAGTTCTGGAATGCCTGCAAACATATCATAAACTGGATATTTGCGTTGTATTATACTTCCTTCAATCAGTACCTCTTTGCCAGTTAGATTAATGTTACCATCAGTAGTTAAATTAACCCTATTTGTATTGAAGACGCTACCGTTTTGCTCTGGGTGTCCTTTTAGCCAAAGTCTACCATTACTAGAGTTCAGAGATAAATTTCCAGTTGTATTAAAAATTACTAGCTTAGGATCGATGGTTAGATTTGATTTACTACTAACAGTTAGGTCTCCATTAAGAGTATTCATTGAATTACCCTCCAAGGACTTTTCTGTATTTGCAGCAAGTTCTGCATTACCAATAGTATTCAATCTACTATTAATATTAAAAGCAATATCAGCATCAGAATTTATTATGACAGCCCCACCTGAAACACTCGTATTTTGATGGCTTTGAGTAGCATTACTGTCAATAGAGACTATTTGACCTGCTTTTAGCGTGGTATTACCCACTGTATGAGTGAGAGCTGTATTGCTATTTGCAGTACGAGCACCGTTAAAGACAAGCTGATTGCCACTATTAATGTTTAGGTGCTTATCAGCATCTACGGTACTGTTGTTGACCCGCATGAGATTGCCAGACTTCAAACTGGTTGAGCCCGTTGATTTAGTTTGACTGTCTATGACAGTAAGATAATTGGCAGCATCAACGATGATACCGTTACTGTTATCATTAGTGCCGTTAGTAGATAGTGTGTTCTTAATCAACGTGATGTCACCGTCACCAAAGGTATTATTAATACCAGCAGTGTTTTTTAGCGTACTAGCAGTATTGGTCTTTAGTACAATGCCTTGAGACTGAATATCATTATTGGTCAGCGTCAGGCTTTTATCACTGCGCATGACGGTATTACCAGTGCTATTTAGCGTGCTATTAATAACGCTAGTATTTACTTTTGAAGATATACTAGTGCCACCTATCTGTGCAATCTCTTTAGCAGCCGTCGTCAAATCATTGATTGTGGTAGTCGCCCCTGACTCGATAACTATGTTATCTGCTTTAAGGTTACTTGCTGTAATACCCACGTTATTACCAGCTGCCAAGATAGTGCTGTTGGCATTAGTGGTTAGCTTATTGACGTTTAGGGCTGATTGATTGGCGATAGCCGATACCGCGCCTTTAGTGCTATTAAGAGTGCTGTTGGTGATCGTAGTGGCTTTGCCTTGACTTGTGATATAGATACCGTCATTAGCATTGGCAGTGCTATTTAAGACGGTCGCTTGTTTGCCTTTAATCGTCAGCTGCTTACCGATTGTGATAGGCTGAATACTGTCTTTTAGGTACGCCAGCTCTCCCGCTTGCACAATAGCGTCGTTAGTAACGTTAATGCTACCGCTGTTGTCGATAAGAGCATTACCACCTGCTTGTAAGATAAGATTCTCAGCTTTTGATATAGTGGTGCCTGAGCTAACGGTGGCATTACGATTAGCACTAATGGTCAAGTTTTTTACAGCACTTACTTTACTGTTGTTACTAACGGTCGTATCAGCGGTACGAGAATTAATAGTGACATCACCGCTCCCAGCGACCGTCGCATTGTCAACCGTAGTACCACTTTTTGAGCTAATGTTTAATGCGGCAACGCCTACACTAGTGCTACTAGTGTCCAAAAGACGTACATAACGATCGGCATCAATAGAGACCCCACCGTTTGATGCGATAGCGCTTTTGCTATCGACTATCGTATCTAGGGTTGAATGCGTATAGATACTAGTTTGATCATCAACATTTTTATTACGAATATCTGAGATGTTTGATACTTTTAGACTACCCCCAGCATCGATATTTATGATATCTGGCATCAATTGTACAGCTGCTCCTGCACTATTCTTTCTAATAAGGCCTTTATTAAGGGTAATATCTTTATCGGCTTGCATATCAATCATGCCATAGCTACCAATAGTACCGCTGTGTTCAATACTACCTGTCGTGCCTGTGGCATTAATACTCAATAAACTGGTTTGGGCTTTGGTTGTCTGTATAGCACCTGTGTTCTCAATTTTTCCCGAGTTGGTGAGTACAATCTGCTGATTGGCTTGTATATTACCAGCGTTTCTAACGCCCAAGCCGTCCTCCGTACCGACAAGGTTAATAGAATTTGCGTAGATACCACCAAGCGTACTGACGTCGACTGCCAAGGTTGGGGCAGTTCCTGTCCCAGTGATCTTAGTCGCTGCGCCCGTATCATAATCGACAGTGTTGCTGCCAATAACCATATCAACATCTTGATTGGCATGAATCTGGCCATTGATAGTGACGGCGCGTGCTAGGACATCTATATAGTTGGCTTGGTTCTTGTTTTTGCCATCATAGAGGTCACCGCCTAGTGCATTACCTGTCGCCGCATTATCAAATTGAATTTGTCCTTGCTTGACATCAAAGCCCATTAGATTTCCTGCACTATCAATCTTAGGTGTACCAGTCGTCAACGTCGCACGATTAGCATTGATGAACCCACCACCTTGTATCTGCAAACCCGATGGACTTGCAATGATGACGTCTGCGCGTTGTCCAGCAATCTCAAGATTGCCTTGAAACTTGGCTGGCGCATTGCTACGGACTTCGTTCAGAATCGTATTGGCAGCATTTTTCGCTAGATACTGGTTGCCTGCGATAGCTCCAGCTAACTGAGTGGTAGCACCACCTATACTGTTGTTCAGGATGGCACCGTTACTGCCAATATCGAATTGGTTATAGGTATTATGAGATAAGCCGTTGCTGTTAGGCGTGCGGATATTAACAATAGGCGTACCATTGGCTGCTTTTAAAAGCGCTGCTCGTTGGTTGACAGGAACACTACTGGCCGTATTTTGTATGGCAGAGGTTGCCGCTTGTACTTGCGTATAGACCATGCTTTGACAGCATAGAATCGCCATGGCCAAACGATGATAGGAGACGTTGATACCCGAGTGAGACTCTGACTTTGCGGCAGGAGATTTTTTGCCATTACTATTACCTGCTTTTTTATTTTGACTCTTGGTCACTTCACTAACAACCATCATCATGCCACGGGCTTTGTTAAACACTACTCTATAGCATTGCTTATTCATCTCAGGAATCATCCTTGAAAGTTGATAAATGTCAAAAAATGTAAGCAATTGTATCTACAAACTATTGTAAAGACTAGCGTTATTTTTATAAATTTTCTAGAACTAATAAAAGCGGTTTTCTTAATAAAAAATAGGTATTCTAAATCCTGATTTAGTAAGTAGGTTGGCTATAAAATATTGATATTAATCAAATTAGTGCATTTAACAAAAAAGAGTGGTTGATGACTAAGCAATCCTACAAGTACCGTTGGCAAAAATAAAGAACTGGTTATCTTATGATAGCCAGTTCTTTATTTACATTAGAGTTTAAAGAAAGTTTACTAAGGATTGCCTAGCAAAAATCTAGTTGTATATCGTCACTCTAAAGCCGCCGGTTGCGTCTTTATCGATTGATCGAGGTGCTTGAATACCTTTACCAATAAAGCCATCTATACTTATATTGCTTGCATATAAACGAGCCCCGACACTGGTACTCATAAGATAGTTCCCTGCTAAGTATTCGGTACTATCACCACCTACCCAGCCTTGGTCTAGTGTCATATAGGGCATCAAGGTAACTTGTCCTGTGAGTGGTACGATCCGAGCCATTTCTTGCTGTAGCAACATACCGTTTTCGCCTGACAAGCTTTGCTCATCGCTCAGTCCCTTAGTAGTGTATCGTCCACCAACTATAAATCGATCTTGAGGCGTTAATGATTGAGGACTATATTGTCCACGCCATTGAAGCGCATACTGGTAGGAGGATTTATCTATGTTGAATGGGTGTCTTAAGCTTACCTGCGCACTCCAGATGCTTGGTTGAGATTCAGCCTCGCTGATAAAACTCTCAGGTGCTTTTATAGCTGAGAACGCTCCCGTACCTTTTTGATACTGCAAGCTTGCCGTTATATCTCCTAAAGATGTTTGGCGCTGGTGATCAATACCTGCTTTCCATCCAGAAGTACGACGTCTTTGTACTTCAATTTCTTGATCGTCAAAGTAATTTTTTGAGTTTTTATGATAACCCTCTAAGCTGGCACTAGTTTTAGAGTAATGATCTCTATGGATCAGCCTTTGTAGCTCAACTGAGCTTTGATTAGATTTACCCTTATAAATAATGTCTTGATTTAGACCAGCCAAAGTTTGATTAAAGTCATAATCACTGTAGAGCAATTGCAATTGCCATTTTTTGTAAGGATAACGATAATTGATATACAAACTACTATTATTAGAAAGCTTGTCTGTATTGTTCCAAGGATCAATAGAGTGAGTATAAGACAGGCTTAACGCATCATTGGCACTCAGAGGGTTATCGATGCTAGTTGTCACTGTGCCTTGGTATTTTCCAGTGTCCACGCTTCCTGAGTCATCTATACTAAGTTGCCATTGTATGGGCGTGGTGCGTTTTTGCGCGACGACCAAATCACTACTACCGTATTGCTCATTATCAATCGTACTAACACTTGGTATGATATCGATGTTGGTGATTGCCGATTGAGGCAAGCGAAAGTTCTCTAAGCTGGTTTCAATATCTCTTAAATTGATGAGATCGCCTTCTGAAAGCGTGAGCGCATTGCTAATATTCGTTTTTGGGTGACCGTCTTCAGATCGCCATACCTTATTGAGTCGCCCTGGTATGATCGTGATATTAAGCACACCACTCGTCAAGTCTTGAGGCTCAATAGCCGCTTGAGTGGTGATAAAACCTTGCTTGATTAGCTCATTTTGTACGTTACGCATCGCATAATTTAAGCCCTTCTGACCAATACAATGACCTAATATGGATCCTTGCCCATATTTTATAGGACCTAAAATAGTAGAGAATTCTCTTTTGAGTCTAGGGTCGTCAGGCAGTTGTAGATTAACCTGGTAGATATTAAAGCAAGGGCTTTCACCGAGCGGTGGTTGTTTCAAACTAGTGTCTGGCGTCGACTCACTTAGATTCACAAAAGGCTTGGAGGTTTTATCTTCGAAACTCTCAAGTCGCTGTTGATATTGATTGTATTGCTGCTGCTCTATTTGATTCAGATCAGATTGGGCGTAGGCGTGACAGGTAATACCACCTAGGCTACATAATTGAATGCTTGTTATCAAAACAGGTTTTAGATGATTCGCAAATGACATGATTTTTATCTAGCATAAGAAAAATAAACAATAATTGTATCTTACTTATGCCCCATTTTAACCTTACTATACTAGATTTTTTAAATAAATTTTAATTGACTCTTAGGAGTAAGGTTGTCAGATAATCATTTTGTCGATTATAGTGATGATAGAAAGTGATAGTGCTTGCTGTTCCCATAACGGTGGTTATGTCAAGGTAGCTTACTTCAGCATGAGGCCTAATATGCAAAAAGTCACTACCAAAATAGATTTGCCAGAAACTAACTGTATCCGATTCGATGAATAAGCTTTAGTCTTTGATAATCTCAAAACTATTTAGAGACCTCAGATGATGCATTTTGCTACGCTGTGGTATTACCCTAATATTTAACTATGGAGTGCCACATGTTTTTTATACGGAAAGCAGACCAGAATGATGCATCAGATATTGCCCATATACACTTTGAAAGTTGGAGTGCTACGTATTCGAACCTTTTACCCGAAACGTATAAAAACAAAGAAAATAACTTATCTCAAAAAATGGAGATGTGGGGAAAAATATTACCTAGCCCTGGTGTGAACACATGGGTAGCATATGATACTGAGAATACCACTGTAGGGTTTATTTCTTACTTTAAGAAAGATCATGAGTGTGAAATAACCACTCTATATCTTTTACCTCAATATCAGAATTTAGGTATAGGTACTAAGTTAATTAATGCAGCTTTGATTGATGCTTTTCAGTGTAATATATGCTCTAGTCTATCTTTATGGGTTTTACAAACCAATCTATCTGCGATTAGTTTCTATAAAAAATTTGGTTTTGAGTCTGATAGCCAATGTCATGAAGAGCTATACGAGGGCACCAAAATAACAGATGTCAGAATGATAAAAACACTGTAATATCTGTTATTTTAAGCATACCTTTTCCTATACTGTCTCAAACTATCTTGGGACGGTTTAGTGATAGAGTACCCTGGCTCTGGCTCTGGCTCTGGCACTGAAACTAAATAGATTAAGTAAAGCTTATAGCTACCTATTATTAATAAAAATCATAAGAAGAGATTGATATGCCAACCTTTATAGTTGTAGATAATGGAATTGTTAATCTATCGGAAGTTAAACAGATAACTGCGGATAAAAAGCGACTTACAATCACATTTCATTTAGGGTTTTGGAATGGTAATGCGTTCAAAAGATGTACTGATAGCCAGCACTTTGAAGAAGTTTTTGAAAGTATAGTAACTAAGTTAGAAGCTGAGCGTATTTGAATATCTATGGTGAAGTAAATAGATGCTCTCAGTGGTTCAGCTTCCTAAGGAGGGTTTGAAACCAATATTCAAGCAATTAATATTTATATAATTGCTTATAGGTAGTTAATGTCAATTTACATCACATTTTAATTATTGATTAAATTTCGAGGATTTTTGTTTTGCATTAAAAAATAATTTATGTATAAAATATCAACTTATGATGAGTTTTGAGAATGCAGCCATGGAAAATAAGAAGTTTTTTTTACGTGCTTTATGAGTTAGTAGTCTAATTTTTGTATTGACTGTCCTAGTTGTGGTTAGGTTCTTTTAATACATCCTAGTGGTTGAACTTCTGTATGTATATCCAAACTAGTACTTGTATTAGTGGCTTGTCTTATGATCTAAGCACGCAACAATTATTTGCCATAAGACCTGTTATGGGAATCAATGAATGAGGTTTTTTCATACACTAATTATCTTCTGTCTTCTATCCAGTCTTTTTGAGTTATTTTATATAACACATGTTCGGCGAGTGGATGTGAAAAATCTATAGCGGGATGAAGCCAGTTCTTTCCTGTATCTCTCATGCCTAAACGTTCCATGACTAGCTGTGAACGTCTGTTTGTACAAGAAGTTATTGATACTACTTCCTTAAGCTTTAGTTCTTCGAAGGCAAACTTTAAGGCGGCATTTGCAGCTTCCGTTGCATAGCCATAGCCCCAAAACTTCTTACGTAATCTCCAACCTATTTCAACGCAAGGGTTGAATGGGAAGTCGTATTGGGGTTGGTGTAAGCCCACAAAGCCAATAAACATATCATTATCTTTTAAGCTCGCTGCCCAAAACCCCCAACCTTTTTCCTCTATAAGAGCTTGGCACTTGAGAGCCATAGCATCACTTTCTTTTACTGACAGTAACTTAGGAAAATACTCCATGACCTCTTTATTAGCATTCATTTCAGCAAATGGTTTAAAGTCAGTTTTTTGCCACTGTCTTAAATAAAGGCGGTCTGTTTCTATTATTTTTTGCATATCTACTCTACGTCTTTTAAAAAGTTATTTATAAAAATAAGGGTGGCCTCTTAGTGAAGAGCTGAAATTTTTCTTGTAGGCTAATGGTATTAATAGTTTGGCTAACTGGCATAGCTAGCGATATATTGTCTGGCGTTTTTCCCCAGCTTTATTTTCATATTTGCTAGCAACAGTCTCGAAAATATCAATTATTACCATTTCATATTTACTAGAGAGTATCTTCTAGACAGTGAACATCACACTTGCAAACAATAGAACAGAAATGAACATTAATGTTACGCCGCCGATTTTTGTAATTAAGTATAGGTTATCTTGAGCTTTCCATAGATATCGACTGGCTAAAGCAAATGCTTCTGCGTAGCAAAAATGGATCAGTAAGACCAACAGGCAAAAAGCTGAAGCTAAAATCAGAAATTGAGAAAGATAGGTTTGCTCAGTATCGATAAATTGCGGAAATACAGCCATAAAAAATAAGATAGGTTTTGGGTTGGAAAGAGAGGTTAGCAAACCTTCTTTGAATAACCTACCAGCACTTGTACTACTCACATCTAACGTGTTGCCAGAATCTAGGACAAATAATTTTCTTTTTCCAAAGGCCATTTTAAAACCCAAGTAAAATATATACATTGCGCCCAACAATTGAATGGCCAAGAACATTTTCTTTGATGTTGCGATCACTAGTCCAATACTAGTAGCTGAGACAATAGCCACGCCTAGCATTCCTAGAGAGATACCTAAGATGCCATAAGCGGTCTTTTTTCGACCATGCGTGAGGGAGTTTGTAATACTTAGAATGACACCGGGGCCTGGGCTAGCAATAGTGGCAGAGGCTATAAGGATATATAGGGCAATGTTATTCATTAAAATACGACTACCAGAGTAAGCTTTTGTTGGCATTCTAGCATTTAATTGATATTTTAAACTATACTTATTTTAGAAAGGACAGTCATTCCGAAAAACGAAAGAGCATACCCTTTGTATGTACTGATCTGGATAAGGTTTGCGTATTTAGTCCAGCAGCTGAGTTTTAAACTAGTATTAATGGCAGTAAAGCTTTTGGGAGAATTAAATGATTTATTTTCGAGATAACGAGTCTTGGGTTCAATTTGGTCAGCAAAGATTGGATGACCCTGGCATAGTTGTTATAGACTTAACGGGCTGTAAGAGTAAAGAAGATTTCACTTTGACAATAGGGAAGGTATTGTACGGATCTTACAGCCCTAAGCTAGTTACAGGTAAAAGCCTAGATGCGCTTACAGATGTAGTATCAGATTATCTGATTGAAAACTGGTTAAAATGGAAAGAAGTTTACATTATTGGATGGAAGTACTTTACTGATAAACATCCTATTTTTTCGCAATATATGTTGTCTTCTTTTGTGAACTCCTACATTAAAAGTCTTTCAGGGGAATTACAACTAGTTGAATGGGGAGAAAGAAATTTTCAAGATTTGTACCTCTTAGAAGCATTGACAGACGCAAGACCAAAATTTTTTTTGGTATTGAATTAACATATGAACTTTTTAATGGGTAAAAACAGTAGGTAGCCAGCAATTCAAATACGATAGAATATATATGCTAAGTACACCGTCATTATCTTAATAATTTAACCTATTGGCATATATAGCTTGCAGCCGAAGGTTCAAGTCCTCACTAGGGAACCGAACCAGTAAAAGCTCTTGGTTGGTTCGCCATAGTTATACTCAGCATCATCCATTTTTAGTTTTTCGAACTCTTGCCATTTGATAAACATTAACATACTCGCCATTACGATAAGCATAATCCACCATTTCACCTTCTATCAGAAAACCCAAACTTTTATATAAGGCAATGGCTCCAGTGTTATCAGTATAAGCAGTAATCTCAATACGTCTTATATCCAGCCAATTATCGGCCAAATCTAGCGCTGCGGTTATAAGCGCTCGTCCCACACCCTTTCCTTGTGATGTGGCTTTTACGCTGACCCCAAAGCTTGCTACATGACGTCGACGTTTTGATATCATGGTTTCAAGCCCCAGAACTCCCACTACTTCATTTCCAATCGCAGCCACCAATATATGCATATTGTCAGGTATATCCGCCAGCCGTTTTCGCCATAGGGTCTTTGATGGCATAGGCAATTGCAAAGTGTTTGCATATACGGCGTCATCGGTATGAATGGCTTGCAACGCTTCTGCATCTTCTGGCTCAGCATGACGGATTTCGATTTTCATTATACTTATCCTTAAATATGAATCATTGTGTGATTAGCGTGTCGACTTTAGTAGTGCCGCGAACATTTTCAAATATTTAACTTTTAATTTAGACCAATTGGCAGCGTCCTACCATTTTTTTAGCGCCACGAACTCACCCTTACCAATGGGAGCTAAGTAGGTGTGAAACTGTGAATTACCATTGAAATAATTAAAAACGCCTGTCATTTCCTCCTTATGAGAGACTGCATTATCAAATACAATGATGCCTTTTGTCCTAGTTAACCGTATTACATCCTCCAAGATATCTAAATACAATTTTCGATCCATATCAACAAAAACCAAGTCAAAGCTTTTATTCATTTCTGATAAGATCATGGGTGCATCACCCTCAATAATCTTAATCCTATCTACTAAGCCTGTACTTAAAAAATTCTCCCTTGCAGCGCTAACCTTCTTAGAATCGTTTTCTATTGTGGTGATCTGAACGGCTTCATCAGTACATAATGCTAACCAAGCAGCAGAATAACCATTTGAAGTACCTACCTCTAATATTCTTTCTGCTGATGTGATTTGAGCCAGCAGTCCTAAGAACTTACCTGTATCTGGCGTTATATTGAGGTACTTATCAATTTTATTGATAGATTTTGAGTCGTTAATCTGACCTTTCATGTATAGTTCATTTAAAAAGCTTTCAATATCTATGTCATTCATTTAAGTAAAACTCCTCAATTATTAAGACAGTTCAGAATCCGTTTTAGTCTCGATCTTACTCCAGGCCCTTTTACTAATCCCACTATCAAATCTTTATCACCCTGTCTGGTCAAAAATCCTAATAAACTATTAGTTGTATACCCTTACTTTAGCGTTCTGCTAATATGATGAGCGGTTAATTTAAATAAGGATTAGTGATGATATATTTGGAACCATTTATACCTGATGACTATGCTTTTTTAAATAGCTGGATTAGTAATAAACATGAATTGATTCAATTTAGCGGTGGTATTTTTCAACACCCTATTGATAAAGAGCAAATAAAAGAATATTTAAACGATAGCCGAAGGTATTCATTTAAAGTTACTTTCACAGAAAGTCATGATAATGGGTTACTAAACACCCAAATTATAGGGATGGCAGAAATTTATCATGAAGATAATAAGACTTCTAAGCTATGTAGAGTGCTGATTGGTCATCCTGATATGCGAGGTCAAGGTTTAGGTAAAGAAATCATACGGCTATTATTGAACAAGGCTTTCAATGATATGGCGTGTGAATACGTGCATTTGAATGTATATGATTGGAATGTGGGGGCTATTAAATGCTATGAGCAAGTTGGCTTTGTCAAAAACCCGCTGATAGATCAACATATAATGGTTGATGGTAAGCAATGGACGACTATTAATATGTCTATTGATAAATTTAGGTGGCAGTCTATTATCTCTGAATAAATGTTATTAGTTTTAATCGAACCACCTGGGAATTATCGGAGACTCAACATTCTGAGAGACAGCTGATACTATCAGCCTACAACCAAAATTTCAGGTCTCCACTAGGATGCCACCCTTATTTTTATAAATAACTTTTAAAAAGACGTAGCGTAGATATGCAAAGTAAAGCACCTGATATACAGAAATCTACATCGCCGAAAGTTATCAATCCTACAATTTTTGGTATCTTACTAGCAGCAAGCTCAGCATTATTTTTTGGCATTGGTGCTCCAGTCACGAAAGCCCTAGCTTCTGCTGATATGACTGCATTACAGATTAAGCAAGCTAGAATGACAGTAGCTGCATTATTATTACTATTACTAGTCCTATTTAAATACCCTAAACAATTACTAGTAGCTCGTTCAGAGTGGCTTATGCTAATAAGCTTCGGTCTACTTGCCTTTTGTATTAATCAATTTCTTTATACAGTCGCAGTTTCAAGAGTACCCGTAGGTATTGCCCTATTATTAGAATACCTTGCTCCAGTACTAATCATTTTATGGATAAGGTTTGTTCGAAATATATCTTTTCCACCAGCTATATGGATAGGCGTGGCGTCTGTTTTGATAGGCTTGTTCATGGTAGGCGAAGCTTGGTCAGGGTTTCATTTAGACGTAATTGGTGCCGTCGCAGGATTAGGGACAGCAATTGCTTTAGCTGCAAGGTTCTTACTATCGGAACATGGTCTAAAAACTCATAAACCTCTTGTACTAATAGCTTTAGGTACGTCTATAGGTTCAATTGCTCTCAACATTTTGAGTCCTATAACCAGCTTTCCTTGGCGATCTGTTGTACATGATGCTGCTATGATTGGTAACCTATATGTACCATTATGGGTATTACTAATCTGGCTGTCTGTAGTATCTACTGTTTTTGCCTATCTAGCAGGCATAACTGCGCAGCAGTACCTAGCGCCAGCAGTTGTAAGTCAAATTGCGACCTTAGAAGTTATTTTTGCTACTGTTTTCGCAGCTTTACTTTTAAGCGAGAACTTATCTGTAATTCAAGTGATAGGTGCCATAATAATGCTTACGGGTATACTATTAGCACAGCTCATGGTCGCTAAATATAAAGCTAGGAAACTTAAAGAATAAAATATATATATTTATCTATTCGAGAATATCTTCTTAGAAGAGCCACTCAATGAGGGGCTTTTTTCGTTACTAATTCAGCTGGCTAAAACCGCCTCAAATCCATTTACCATAATGCACCTTCATAGGAACAACAGGCATTATTGTTAAGCCGCCTAATCAAAATAACCCAAGTTTGTTTGTACGGATTTGACAGCAAGAGTCAGCTTTGAGTGATGCACTATATTCCGATTTTCTTAGTCATGATAAACTCCTCATTGAGTCACTAGTTTACCAAGTTTATCTCTACAGTTTCTTTATCATTACTCAGTAAGCATGTCATATAATTCTGTGAGTAAATTATTCAGCATAGTTGATAGTCATTGCGCTGCTTTAAAATCTGCGCTGACATACTATAAAAACGTCGGGTGCTATCCTCGCTTTGCGCCAACACTCTCTGCGTAAACTTCAGTATTATCTGCCTATCTACTAGCTAACTCTCATCTTTATACTTTCTTTATATCCTGCCTATTTATCTTAATAACACTTTTATACTTCTCTCAGCATACTAATGACATTATCCAATGAGCAGCAAGGTCTTAGTAATCTTGCGGCAATTAATTGACTGATCTTGGTGTTAGGAGAGTGCTATGGAAGTATTTTCAGGGCTTATCGCCCTAGGTTTATTTGTCTATTTGCTATACGTACTGATTAAACCGGAGGCGTTCTAATGACCATCCAGGCTTTATCTCAGTTGATTATTTATCTTCTCATTTTATTTACTTTGGGCTATTTTTTATCCGGTTATATCCTGCAGCGTATGCAGGCACCAATATCCCGTCTTGAATCACGCGGTTTTACTGCACTCGGTATGCTTGGACGAGATAGCAAAGGTAATGTTGCGTCGGGGATGAACTGGAAACAGTATGTACTGGCTATTGTCTTATTTAACATCATTGGCTTTTTGGCGCTATTTATATTGCAACTGGTGCAAGGCAATCTACCGCTCAATCCGCAAGCGATGACCGGCGTCACTTGGGACTTGGCCATGAATACGGCCATCAGTTTTATGACTAATACCAACTGGCAAGCTTATGGTGGCGAAAGCACGATGAGCTACCTCACCCAAATGCTAGGTATGTCACTACAAAACTTTTTGTCAGCAGCAACAGGTATTGCCGTCGCTTTTGCCTTAATGCGTGGCTTGGTATTTAAGAAAAGCGCTCACCTTGGTAATGCGTGGATCGATTTATGGCGCTGTAATATTTATATCCTACTACCAGTTGCGACCATTATCGCGCTTTTATTAATGAGCCAAGGCGTCGTACAAACCCTATCGATTTATATGGACGTGCAAACGCTACAAGGTGACATCCAAACTATCGCGCTAGGGCCAGTCGCGTCACAAGAAGCGATTAAAATGTTGGGTACTAACGGTGGTGGTTTCTTTAATGCCAACTCTGCCCACCCCTTTGAAAATCCAACGCCTTTTTCTAATTTAATTCAGATGCTCGCTATTTTTCTTATTCCTACCTCAATGTGTTTTTGTCTCGGTAAGATGAGCGGCAACCTGAAGCAAGGGGTGGCGATATTAGCAGCCATGACCCTATTGTTCGTTGGTATGTATTCATTAACGGTGAGTAGTGAGCTTGCTGGTAATCCTTGGTTAACATCACAAGTGTCAGGGCTAACCGCCGCGGATGTTAATGGCAATATGGAGGGTAAAGAAGTGCGCTTTGGTATTGTGGCTTCATCGTTATTTGCCACCATCACTACTGCGGCATCATGTGGTGCGGTAAATGCAATGCATGACTCATTTACGCCGATGGGCGGCTTTGGTTTGATGTTACAGATGCAGTTAGGTGAAGTGGTATTTGGCGGTGTTGGAGCAGGATTATATGGCATGTTGCTATTTGCAATATTGGCGGTATTCGTATCAGGACTCATGATTGGACGGACGCCAGAATATCTCGGTAAAAAAATTGAACCATTTGAGATGAAAATGGTGGTATTAGCATTACTGGCAGCACCCACTATGGTGCTAATGGGAACGGCGATTAGTGTGATGACTGCAAGCGGTCAAGCAGGGATTTTTAATCCTGGCGCTCATGGTTTTAGTGAAGTGCTGTATGCCTTTAGCTCTGCTGCCAATAATAATGGTTCTGCTTTTGCAGGATTGGGGGCCAATTCGGTCTTTTATAACACTATGCTTGGGCTTGCGATGGTGGTTGGGCGTTTTGGGGTCATCATTCCAGTATTGGCTTTGGCAGGATCGTTGGCGAAAAAACCAAGGCTTGAAGTCAATAGCGGTACTTTACCGACGACTACGCCATTATTTGTGGGTCTATTAGTCGGAACCGTGCTGATGATTGGCGCATTGACTTTCATTCCTGCGTTAGCGCTTGGACCTATTGTAGAGCATATATGGATGATGAAAGGTTAGCCGCTGCCTATTTATCTAGACTTTAGCAAATTTGGCAAAGTTGATAGATTTGATAAATAGGCACTTACCTTGTTAGTGGTGAATTGCCCCCTTTTTATGATTATGTTAGGAATAAAGACCATGAATGTTTCAATAGATACTAATAATAAAACCTTAGATGTGCCGCCTCAACAAGAGCCTGATAACTCTGATTTACCCGAAAAACCTTCCCAAGGCCTCCTAAATCCGGCGTTGATTAAACCGGCGCTAAAAGATGCGTTACTCAAGCTTGATCCTCGCGTTCAGTGGCGTAATCCCGTGATGTTCGTCGTTTATATCGGCTCATGGTTGACGACCATATTGGCCATTAACATGTTAATCCAAGGTCAAACGGGACTGGTCTTTACCTTATTAATTACATTTTGGCTATGGTTTACCTTATTGTTTGCCAACTTTGCTGAAGCCTTAGCAGAAGGTCGCAGTAAAGCGCAAGCATCGAGTCTTAAGCAAGCACGTCAAGATGTGCAAGCACGTAAGCTTGCTGGTAGCGACCGATTATCCGCTGCTACTATGGTGCAGGCGACTGAACTTAATCAAGATGATATTGTCTTAGTGCAAATGGGAGAAATTATTCCAGCGGATGGTGAGGTGATAGAAGGTCTTGCCTCAGTTGATGAATCAGCCATCACCGGTGAATCCGCTCCCGTAATCCGTGAAAGTGGCGGTGATTTTAATGCCGTCACTGGCGGTACTAAAGTCTTGTCTGACTGGCTAGTGATTCGTATTACCCAAGCGCCAGGGCAAGGATTTTTAGATCGTATGATTGCCTTGGTAGAAGGTGCCAAACGTACTAAAACGCCCAATGAGATTGCCCTGACTATTTTGCTTATTGCATTAACCCTGATATTTCTAATGGTTTGCGTCACCCTGTTGCCATTCTCTCAGTTTGCAGTGCTCGCATCAGGTCAAGGCGAACCCATCTCTATTGTTATTTTAGTCGCATTACTGGTCTGCCTTATTCCAACAACGATTGGCGGTTTATTATCGGCTATTGGCGTAGCAGGTATGAGCCGTATGATGCAAGCCAATGTCATTGCGACCTCTGGACGTGCGGTAGAAGCTGCTGGCGACGTCGATGTACTATTGCTCGATAAGACCGGCACTATTACTTATGGTAACCGTCAAGCTTCTTTATTTCTGCCTTCTAACGGTATTAACGAGAACTTGCTAGCTGAAGTGGCATTGATTAGCTCGCTAACCGATGAGACGCCCGAAGGTCGCAGTATCGTCAAACTGGCCCAAAGCCGTTTTGATATCGATGAGAATGTCTGGAAATCAAAGCCATTTAAAACTATCGAATTTACCGCACAAACTCGCATGAGTGGTACCGATATTGAGCAACGCCGCATCCGTAAGGGCGCTTATGATGCCATTGTAAATTGGGTGACAGAACAAGGCGGTGCGCTACCGAGTAATTTGGAGCAACAAGTAGAAGAAGTGGCGCGCCGTGGTAGTACACCATTATTAGTTGCAGATGGTCAGCAGATATTAGGCGTTATCGAGCTCAAAGACGTGGTCAAATCTGGTATCAAAGAGCGCTTTGCTGAATTGCGAAAAATCGGTATTACTACCGTGATGATTACTGGTGACAACCCTTTAACGGCTGCTGCTATCGCTGCTGAAGCTGGGGTTGATGACTTTATGGCGGAGGCTACCCCAGAACAAAAACTTGAATTGATTCGTAGTTATCAGCGCCAAGGTAAGCTGGTGGCGATGACTGGTGATGGTACCAATGACGCGCCAGCACTTGCCCAGGCTGATGTTGCCGTTGCTATGAATAGTGGGACTCAAGCGGCCAAAGAAGCGGCAAACATGGTGGATTTGGACTCAAACCCGACCAAGCTTATTGAAGTGGTGCAAACCGGCAAGCAGATGCTGATGACCCGTGGGGCGCTGACGACTTTTAGTTTGGCTAATGACGTCGCTAAATACTTTGCGATTATTCCAGCAGCTTTTGCTGGTACTTATCCCGCCTTAAACGTTTTAAATATTATGCATTTGGGCAGCCCAAAGAGTGCTATTTTATCAGCGGTTATTTTTAATGCTTTAATCATTGTATTTCTAATTCCACTAGCGCTGCGAGGGGTAAAGTATCGTCCAGACTCTGCTATTAACCTATTGCGCCGGAACCTCTTGATATATGGATTGGGCGGACTACTGCTACCCTTTGTGGGTATTAAACTTATCGATATACTCATTAACGTATTGCACCTGGTCTAACCATTCACAAGGAATATTACTATGCACACTCATTCTCACCCAGATACCAACACTAAGCCATCAGTGCAAGATGCAACAGATAGCAGCAACGCATTAAATGACGCTGCTACTCATATGCCAATGCTCAAACCTGCTATATTGCTATTTATATTATTAGGTATCATTTTAGGTTTATGCTATCCATTACTAATGACGGGCGTCGGGCAAGTGACTATGCCCAATCAGGCAAATGGTAGCTTAATAGAAAAAGAGGGACAATTAGTTGGCTCTGCGCTTATCGGCCAACAGTTTGATCAACCACAATATATATGGACACGACCTTCTGCTGCTGGTGACGGTTATGATGCCACCCAATCTTCAGGTAGTAATTTGGGACCTTTAAATCCTGAACTTACCAGCAATGTTGAGGCGCAAGTGCAAAAGCTTAAGGCTGCTGATCCACAGAATAAAGCGCCGATTCCGATTGATTTGGTAACCATGTCGGGAAGTGGCTTGGATCCACATATCTCACCTGCGGCTGCCCAGTGGCAAGCAAATAGAGTGGCAAACATACGCGGAATAAGTGCTGAACAAGTACAAAAAGCAATCGACGATAATACCGATAGTAAGCAGTTTAATATCTTTGGAGAGCCGCGTGTCAATGTGCTGGCCGTTAACTTAGCTTTAGACCAGATATCTACTCTCCCAGTTAAATAGTAAGACAGTATTAAACAACACTACCGGATTAACCAAAAGCCGCCACTTTAATTTACTTTTATTTAAGAGCTATCGAGGGTCATAATGAATATTAACCGCCCTAGCCCAGATGCGTTATTGCAGCAAATCAAGCAGCAAGAGTATACGGTCAATAGAGGTAAATTAAAGATATTTTTTGGAGCGTCGGCCGGGGTTGGTAAAACGTATGACATGCTGACCTCTGCACACCAAGCAAAAGCGCATGGACGTAATGTATTGGTTGGTATTGTAGAGACACATGGTCGCAGTGAGACAGCAGCACTAGTACAAGGGCTATCAGTATTGCCGCTACGCGAGATTGAATATCGTGGACAGATGCTACAAGAGTTTGACATTGATGCCGCTCTCGCCAGTCATCCAGATATTTTGCTGGTTGATGAGCTGGCACATAGTAATATTCCAGGATCTCGCCATCCTAAACGTTGGCATGATGTTGAAGAGTTACTAAAAGCAGGTATCAGTGTTTACACGACCCTAAACGTTCAGCATTTAGAAAGCTTAAATGATGTTGTCAATCAAATTACCGGAGTGGTGGTTCAAGAAACCTTGCCCGACTGGTTTTTTGATCAGGCAAATGAAGTGGTATTGGTTGATTTACCGGCAGATGAATTATTGGCGCGTCTTCACGAAGGTAAAGTATACATTCCAAGCCAAGCCAAACACGCTATTAATAACTTCTTTCGTAAAGGTAATTTGATCGCGCTGCGAGAGCTGGCATTACGCCGAACCGCAGACTTGGTCGATGCAGATATGCAAGATTATCGTAACCAAGCTCGAATTTCACCTATTTGGAATACCGCAGATCAGCTATTGGTAGGAATCAGTACGGGGGCGCACAGCGAACGCCTCATTCGTCATGCTGCTAGGCTGGCCAGTAGTCTACATTCACAGTGGTATGTGGTACATGTCAATACACCACGCGGTTTAAATCGTTCAGTTAATAATAAGCAGAAAGTTTTGGAGGCATTGCGTTTAGCGGATGATTTGGGTGCAAAAACCGAAGTGATTAGTGCCATTACCGTGGCAGAGGGTTTGACCAGCTATGCCCATCAATTCAATATTGGCCGTATTATTATTGGACAAAACCATGCTAACCGCTCTAGACCGTATCACTGGGGTCAGTCGCTGGTCAAGCTCATCTCACAGCAAGACGTTAATTTAGATTTGATATTGGTTAATCAAACTAAGCAGTTAAGCAAAACTATTAATGAGCGTCAATTACCGTCTTGGAACGTGGCAGAATTATCATCGGTAGATAACCATAATGGCTATCTTATGGCAGTTTTGGGATGCGGATTAGTAACTGTTACCCTAGTTGCCCTGACACGCTGGTTTGATTTAGCCAACGTGGTCATGCTGTACTTATTAGTAATTGTCTTTATCTCGGTACGCTTTGGACGCGCTCCCGGCATATTGGCTGCATTTTTGAGCGTACTGAGCTTTGATTTGTTTTTTGTTGAACCTAAGCTGTCATTTAATGTCAGTGATGTCCAATATTTAGTGACCTTTGCCGTTATGCTCGTTGTCTCTTTAATCATTAACAACCTAGCAGTTGGCCTGCGATTTCAGGCACAAGCTGCCCGTAAACGTGAACAGCAGGCAATATCCATGAGCTATCTTGCTCAAAGCCTAAGTGCTGCTCGTAAAAACAATGACATCATCAGCCAAGCTGCAGCATGGCTAACACAGCATATTGCTAGCACTGCAATCATAGTGATGCCAGATGCGGACAATAAACTCGTTGTTATGACAGATAGTAGCATACCTGCAGAGTTCAATTGGGTAGTGACTCGGTGGGTGCTTGATCACAATGAGAGCGCTGGATTAGGCACAAATACACTCAACGCTAACACGATGCACTATCGAGCGCTTTCGACTTCCAGTAAAGTGCTTGGTGTACTAGCGTTAATGCCGACAGATAGTGAGAGTTTTAATCAACCCGAACAACAACGAACGCTTGATGTGGCTATTGCCCAAATAACGCTAGCCTTGGAGAGGGTATATTATGCAAAAGTGGCTCAAACCGCACTTATAAAGGTAGAGTCAGAGAGGCTTCGTGGAACGCTATTATCAGCGCTGTCTCATGATATCCGAACGCCGATAACTGTATTATCTGGTTTAGCGTCTTCTCTTGCTATACAGAGTTTAACGGTAAGTGAGCAAAAACAACTGGCAGTTGATATCGAGCAGCAAGCAAACGTTATTCAGCGCTTGGTCATTAATATTTTAGATTACGTTTCACTACAATCTGGTGGTATGAAACTAAATAAGCAATGGGTGAGCTTGGAGGAAATTGTTGGCAGTAATATACGTCAACTTGAGCACTATTTAAAAGAGCGCCAGATAGAAATAGACATCCCTCATAATATTGACTTTGTTTATACTGACGAATTGATATTGTCTCGCATTTTAAATAACTTACTCACCAATGCCATCAATTATACCCCAGACGATGCCTGTGTTTGCATTAAAACAATGCTTGATGACAATAAGCAGTACCTGATAACGGTAACAGACACAGGAGAAGGTCTACCTGAAGGTATGGAGACACAAATATTTGAGCGCTTCACTCGAGGGAATTCGGAAAGTATCACAACGGGATTGGGTTTAGGCTTAGCTTTGAGCAGAGATTTAGTTGAGCATCTGGGTGGCACGTTAAGCGCTAACAATATACAACCTCACGGTGCACAATTTATCATAACGCTACCTTGGCAACCTTTACCTGAACAGGATTTATTGAGTGACGACTTTATAGCAAGCAGCCCAAATATTGATTCAGCAAACTTAGCACGATAAGTGCTATATCATAAGGTCAACACTAATAGCGAAAAACATACTTATGAAGACCATACTAATCATCGAAGATGAAGCCCATATTGCACGATTTATTAAAACAGCGATGGAGCAAGAAGGCTATCAAATTTTTACCGCGGATAGCTCGCACAGAGGCTTAATAGAAGCTGCGACGCGCCGTCCTGACTTACTGATATTAGATCTTGGCTTACCTGATGGTGATGGCTGTGACGTTATTGCAGATATTAGGACATGGTCTTCATTACCTATTTTAGTATTATCAGCTCGCAGTGATGAGCAGGATAAAATAAAAGCGCTCAATTTAGGTGCAGATGATTATTTAGTGAAACCTTTTAGTATGGGCGAATTGGTTGCGCGTGTTAATGCCCATATGCGCCGCTGGCAGGTTGGCTACGAAGCACCTAGTCAGATAGAGCTTGGCAATGTCAGCATCGATCTGACGCAGAGACAAGTCAAGAAAAATGGTAAAGACGTCCATTTAACACCTATTGAGTATCGCTTGCTGACTGTCCTGATCCGTTATGCGGAAAAAGTACTGACCCATAAACAACTGCTTAATGAAGTTTGGGGTAAAGGTCATAACCATCAAGAACATTATGTTCGCATATTTATGTCAAATTTACGCCAGAAACTAGAAGATAATCCTTCTCGACCAAATTTCTTCTTAACCGAAATCGGTGTCGGCTACAAGCTACATATCCCTAAAGACTGACAATACATGAATGTATTTAGTCTCCTAACTAGAATATTAAGCCGATGGTAAGATGCAAAAAAAGAGGGAAACATCATGAACAAGCTCAATATGTCCGCCATAGCCATTGCTATATTGGTGCTGTTATCAGGTTGTGATAAATCAATAGAAGATCCCAATATAGTATTTTCAGAAAATAATAAAGATCCTATGAAAGAGCTTGAAATAACCTCAGCCGTCGATCCCCGTCAATTAAGTTATAAACAAACCTTTTATGTGCCCATTTATTCAGACATTTATATTGATAGGTACAATCAAAAAGTATTGCTATCAGCGACTTTGAGTATTCGTAACATCACATTAAACAAATCGCTTTATATCAATAAAATTGATTATTACGGTACTAACGGAGAGCTAATAAAGTCATATATCGAGAACTCAATTAAGCTGCCACCTATGGCAACCCTCAACTATATCGTTGAAAAAGAAGAAAATAAAGGGGGTCCTGGTGCAGACTTTATCATTGAGGTTGAAGCTTTAGATGATACGGTTAAACCAGTGATTGAGGCGGTAATGATTGGTAATTTTAGTAATAAAGCTTTTGCTTTCAATACGCAAGCAACGCCAGTGATGCACTAATAAAAAATCATTTTTTATTAAATATATATCGTTGTTTATCATATAAAAAGAGTACAAGAACGTATTTCCAAAGCGAACTGACCCCTACCTTCAACTTTGTAAACTTAAATTTGGGAGATTTTAGTTACGCTGCTTTGCAGTAAAATACAAACCATGCGATCTTTGTTTATCACAAAGCTAATTCCTAGCTCGTGCTACGCCCTGAAGCCTCAGAATTTTTCAGCACCCCCTTCTCTATCAAATCATTAATGTCCAGTAGTGCTTTGTCTATAGAACACTTGGTCATGACTGCCCATCTCTTGGTAATCAACTTGCCACAAAAGTTTGTTAGCAAAATATTGAGCATAGTGACTTGTCTGGTGTTCAAAGCATACTATCAGCCTACAACTAAATTCTAATTCCCTATTTGGGAGACGCACCCGTTTGATCGAATCAGTAAGTAACATATAAAAAACGAGTTTGGATATCAGCAATAATATTAGATTAAGCGCTTTTCAAATCAATGTCTAACATCCACTACAAGTCTTGTTTGGGCAAGCTCATCAAGATATTGATCTATAATTTGAGTATTCTTTTTATCTAAATGGGCATCCCACTCATCAAGCATGACAATCCTACTTTGGTCGTCCTCTCTAATTTCTTGAATTTGCTTGATGAGTTGTTGTCCTGTTGAACCTCTATGGGCTTTGTCAGTTTTGTAATTGAAATATAAATTATGCTTAGCAGGTAAATAGTAGGCCTGTTCTTGGTAGTGGTCTTTGAGCTTGAGTAATATACAAGATTTACCAACACCATTATTACCAACCAACGTTACTCTACCTTGCTTGGGTAGTTGTGTTGAATCAAAAATTTCCCCTGTTTGCTTCACCCGTATTTGGTTTGCCTGAATGTAGGTATCTAAATCCACAGTGGTAGGTTGTAAAACCTCTAAAATGCCATCTAGCATCGTTTTAATAACGCCAATACTGGTATGGTAGCCAATCAAGGCATAGCACATTTGCAATAGCTGAATTTGTCTTGGCAGCGTGGCAATTAGTACCGCCATCGTCGTAGCATCATGCCAATTTTTATTAAAAATAAAAGCAGTGACCACAAAGACCGGCAGCATCAATATTATCATGCCTAAGCTTGAATTGATGTGCTGAATCGATGTAGATTTAACGCTATTATTCTTAGCTGTCGCAAAGCTTTTTTGAACAATATTATTATAAATCTTGAAATTATGCTTATTGAAAATAACGACGTTATCCCAACTGTCGAAAAGCTTAGCGGTTAAATTCAGCCGTGATTTCTGATCTGTTTTGGCAGCCATTTTTAAAGCATGTCGTCTAAAATGCACAAACATGGAGGCGAAAATAATACCTACTGCATAACCAAGCAGTAATGTGCCATCTAAAAACCAAGCAATGACCAACACGTTAAATAAGACATTGAGTACCAACGCTGAAATATCAAAAATACTATCAATAACTGTCTCAAGGGTATAGTTACTTTCTTGAGCGAGCGTTGTCGTTGCCGTACTCTGTAACTCGTCGCTAGATAACAAATAAGTCTTACCTAAAAAGACAGCATGAAAATCATCATTGTAAAGCTTATGAGCATCGTACTTAGCGCGTTCTGTATTGGTAACACAAAAATACGCAGGCACGTAAACTGCTATTAAAGAGGCGGCAAATAACAGCATATACAAAATTGAGATACTATCCTCGGTTAAGCTTTGTGCAAGGCGAGCAATAAAGTATGTCGATGACGCCACAATAATTTGCTGAATCAGCAAAAATAGCAGTGCCATACGCAGATGCTTGTTTGAGATAATTTTATAGATTAAGATTTTTGATATTCCTTAAAATAGAAACTCATCAATTTAGCAAATAATGGCTTCTTGCTAACGTATAACCTGCTGATTAACTTTCAGAGTTTTTTAGACTATTCCCCTCTTCATACACAAATTTCGCGAACAGTAATTTCATTTTCGTACTTACCAGTAGGTCCGTAACCACCTTCAGAGCCGATCACTCCGACCACGCAAGTTTCAAACAACTTGTAATAACCGTCTTGACCAATTTGATTTGAGTCTTCCATCAAAAGCTGTTTGGGATCTGACACATAGTAAACTTTCCCATTCGCATCTAGCTCATGTATTTCAAAGCTTCTTTTAAAGGTTCCACGCACTTCTACCTCTTCTGGAGTTTGCTTCGTTATGGCTTCTGATGGGTTTTCTTTCACTTCATTAACGCTATTGAACTCTTCATTGCTGCAACCTATACTTATAAATATAATTGAGGCAAATCCTACTGTTGCCAATTTGAGGTTGGACATTTAGCTTTTCCTGTAAAAGATATCAATAAATTAGAATTTTTATAAAGCACAATCAAAAAATCTGGTTATAACTATATTAATAGATTATTATCGACTAAATTAGGTATTTCCACAATAAAGTTAACACTTCTTAATTGTAAAATTTCACTTCAATATTGAGGGTTCAGTATCTTATAGTTAATCTGTAGTGGTCAGCTATTGTTGGTATTTCTGCAGATAATACAGAGTATGTAATAGATATCATGAAGAACAGTAATAACTCTCATAAAGTATTCGATTACTGACCCCTGCCGTCAAATCCGTACAGTTAAACTTGGGAGATTTTAGTTACGCAGCTTGACGGTAAAAGTTAAACCACACCTGTCTTGGCGATCTATAGCCTAAACTCTTTTGAATCCTCGTTTGGTTGTAGTACAGCTCAATATAGCCAATGATATCGCTGATCGCTACAAACCTTGTTTTATAGTCTTGGTGATATACCAGCTCATTCTTCAAAATGCACCAGAAGCTTTCTATCGAAGCATTATCAAAGCAGTTGCACTTACCACTCATTGAGCCTGTAAACTGATGCTGTTTGATAATCTTGTGGTAGGCATGGCTACAGTACAGACTGCCTCTATCTGAATGTACAATCAGCCCTTGGCTTGGACGTTTATTCTTGATGGCCATGTTCAATGCTTTGCATACTAGATCGGCGGTCATACGTTTGTTGATGGCATAGCCGACCATCTCTTTAGTATATAAGTCTTTAACGCCTGCCAAGTACAGCCCTCATCTGTCCAGATATAGGTGATGTAACTGACCCAAGACTCATCAGGACGCTTAGCATCAAACAGCTGATCCAACACGTTTAGATAAACCATTTTATAATGGTTTGAGTCCGTAGTGACTTTAAAGCGTTTGTGGCGACGGCATTTGATGCCGTGTTCTTCTTTGATACTTCTAACCATGTATGTGCTAATGTCAAAACCTTGCTCTGTCAGATTTGCATGCAAACGCTTATAACAATAACGTTCTTTACTTTCACTGTGAGCGGCTTAACTAGTAGCTCACAATGGTTACGATGTATCTGTTGGTCGCTGATATCACGATTGATCCAGTCGTAGTAGCTTGACGGCTTAACACTTAGTACACGGCACATAGAGACGATACTAAAGACCTGTCTATTAGTTTGTATAAAGGCGTACCTTACGAGCTGTCACTGCGGGTATAGCCCTACGTTTTGCGTCACTAAAATAGTCTACCAGACTGTTTCTTAACGTTCCTCATTGGCGAAGTACGCCGTCGCATTTTTTAATATATCTCGTTCCTTTTCAGCCAATTTAAGCTTGCCTTGGTTGGCTTTGTTATGCCAGTTCGATAGCGTTTGCATGGCGATGCCGAGTTGCTTTGAAGTCGCTGAAATATTGCCGTTATTGTCTGCTGTCTTCTTGACGGCTTCGACTTTGAATTCTGTGCTGTAAGTTCTGATTTTCTTAGTCATGGTAAACTCCTCATTGAGTCGTTAGTTTACTAATTTTAGGTGTACGGATTTGACGGCAGGGGTCACAATTAATAGTTTATTAGGCTTTTTGACCAGACAGGGAGATAAAGATTTAATAGTAGAATTAGTAAAAGGACTTGGGGTAAGATTGAGGCTAAAACGGATTTTGAATTGACTTAATAAGTGAGGAGTTTTACTTAAATGAATGACATAGATATTGAAGACATAGATATTGAAAGTTTTTTAAGTGAACTATATATGGAAGGTCAGATTAACGACTCAAAATCTATCAACAAAATTGATAAGTACCTTAATATAATGCCAGAGACAGGTAAGTTCCTAGGTCTGCTGGCTCAAATCACGTCAGCAGAAAGAATATTAGAAGTAGGTACTTCAAATGGTTATTCTGCTGCTTGGTTAGCATTATGTACTGACGAAGACGTTCAAATCACCACAATAGAAAACGATTCTAAGAAGGTTAGCGCTGCAAGGGAGAATTTTTTAAGTACAGGCTTAGTGGATAGGATTAAGATTATTGAGGGTGACGCACCCATGATCTTATCAGAAATGAGTAAAAGCTTTGACTTAGTTTTTGTTGATATGGATAGAAAATTGTATTTAGATATCTTGGAGGATGTAATACGGTTAACTAGGACAAAAGGCGTCATTGTATTTGATAATGCAGTCTCTCATAAGGAGGAAATGACAGACGTTTTTAATTATTTCAATGGTAATTCACAGTTTCACACCTACTTAGCTCCCATTGGTAAGGGTGAGTTCGTGGCGCTAAAAAAATGGTAGGTCGCTGCCAAAGTCAACATGTAAATCAAATAACGATTCGTATTTAAGGATAAATATAATGAAAATCGGAATACGTCATGCTGAGCCAGAAGATGCAGAGGCATTGCAAGCCATTTATACCGATGAGGCCTTATATGCTAATACTTTGCAATTGCCTATGCCGTCAAAGACCCTATGGCGCACGCGACTGGCCGAAAAGCTTGGGCTTTGTGATAGAAGGTGAGATGGTGGATTATGCTTATCGCAACGGCGAGTATATCAATGCCTATCAGATGGCAAGAATTCGAAAAGCTAAAAATGGATGATGCTGGATATACCGCTGACCATCTATTGGATTTTTTGACCAGACAGACGGATAAGGATTTAATGGCTGATTTAGTAAAGGGATTTAAAGCAATTGAGAGTTAGGTAGCTAAAAAAAGGATGGTCATGTTTAAGTTTCTAGAGCATAAGAAGAATGATACATGGGTTGATAATATATTAGTAATAGTGATACGCCTTACAATTACAGGATTTATAGTAATGTTAGGGTTCTTCTTGGCGTTTGTTGCAACGATGGGTCCACCTATTGCACCTCATATTTGGAATGGGGGTCTGGATGGCGGTATTAGAATAGGCACTATTGTTATCGGCTTGGGTGCATGTGCTGCTATATTGCTTTGGTTTTTCTGGACTCTATGTTGTGATATCTATCGCTTTATTATTCGTACATCCCTGCCCGACTCTGATACTGAAACTAAATAGAGCAAGTAAGATTTATAGCTACCTATTATTGATAAACACCACAGAAAGAGATTTAGATGCCAAGTTTTATAGTTGTAGACAATGAAATTGTTAACCTATCGGAAATAAAAAGGATAACTGCGGATAAAAAGCGACTTACAATCACATTTCATTTAGGATTTTGGAATGGTAATGCGTTTAAAAGATGTACTGATAGCCAGCACTTTGAAGAAGTTTTTGAAAGTATAGTAACTAAGTTAGAAGCTGAACAGATTTGAGTCCGCTACTTAGAACGCCCAGTTTTAAGTGGTAAGCCTTTCATCATATTAGTAATCTATAACAGTTTTTTTATGGCTTACTAATATAATTCAGTTAACCAAATATGCTATAGATTATGACAGCAATAAGCAAAAGAGACGAAATATCATCACCCAGTATTATTAATTTATGCCAAGTTTTATCCTTGTTGTTATTATGAGTAATAGAACTACTGTTGTAATGGCTTATGAAATCATCATCACTTATAGAGTACCTTTTTTTCGATAAAGATAGTTTTTGATCTAGATCTATAGGTATGACAACTTGCTTCAATACTGATAAAAATATTCCTAGCCATATTAAGATGCTTGGTATGTCTTTATTTATAGAAGAATTTATGAAAAAACCAAAACTTAGGATTAAAGACACAATAAAAAACTTGCGGTAACTCCCCTTTGGGTAATCTAGGACAAATTTCCGCATCAAAAATCCTAATAAATGAACGTATGTTTATTTAAGAGGTTGAATATTAATGTTAGTGATAACCATTGTCAACAAAAATATTCATCACATTCTGAAGATGCGGTTCCCTAGTGAGGACCTGAATATTCAGCTATCCTCTATGTCCTATTCTCAATTGAGTCTTTATGTCTAATAAACTATGTAATGAACCTATAATACAATACGAACCACAGAAATTACGTCCAATAGTAGCTACTATTGGAGTGCTTTTTAAAGATGGAAAGGTGCTTTTAGTCCGCCGTGCTAACCCACCCGATGTAGGTCGATGGGGTTTTCCCGGTGGTAAAATTGAACGTGGGGAAACGGTTAAAGATGCTGCTGTTCGTGAACTTTGTGAAGAGACAAGCATTGTATCAAATGCTTTCAAGATATTTAACGCTGTAGCCGTACTTTGTATTTGGGTTTCTAGTGATCCTCTAGCAGGTGATGATGCCGTAGAAGCTAGATTTTTCAATATTGAAGATTTGATCAATACAGATTTAGCCCTTAGCTTAGATGTTAAAGAGATAGCATTACAAGCAGCTGAGTTACTCTAAAAAGTAAGAATGTTCGATACTCTATACCTATAGCGGACCAATCAAGTGCTTTTACTGGTTCGGTTCCCTAGTCAGGACTTGAACACTAGGCTGTAGGCTATATGCGCTAATAAATAAATCTATTAAAATAATGACAGTGTACTTCGTGGTGTACACAAATTGAGCTATTCGAATATAAATATTAACTAAAGGTGGTTCGAGTGATCTAAATAGTCGCAGTGTTTTTTTAGGCGAGCACATAAAATCCGGGATTATCTTACTTTATTTTAAGAAATTATTCAAAGATGACACATTGAGTTAATCACCATTTCATAATACCTCGTGTCACCTTAACATTACCAACAAGTGTTTAACCTTCGTAATCTTTAGTTAATCGTAGCAATGTGTTTTGGAAACCCAAATTGGAAAAGGCTGCTTCGACCTTTCTAATAACAGCTTTACTCATACCCTTACGAATATGGTCTTTTGATATATCAACCCAGTCTGCTTTTTGACAAGCTTCAATAACTTCCTTACTTTTACCGGAATAAGGGGTGATTTTTTGATGCCAGTGAATTGCGTTGCGAAGTAGTTGAGGATCAAATCCCCAGTCATATTTTTCATTATCTGCAAGTGCAACTGCTTCAGAGGGTTCCAAATAAGCCAGTGTATGATCTGTCCATAGTCCTATGTCATGATAAGCAAAATAAGCACATATGGTTTCAATTAAGGCCTCATACTCAGGTTCATTGTCCAAAAAATGCATGACATAAGTAATGGTACGATAAACATAGTTACGATAGCCTGGGAAGTCTTTACCAATCAGATGCTTATAACGTGCAAAGACTTCATCCACTCGAGGTCGTGCTAGTTTGATTTCTATATGCGACATAGCTTACACTCCTATTTTTATTAAAAAACCCTAATCTAGCAAGTCCATTTCAAAAGTTAAATACTTTTTTAAGCGATCTAGGGCGTATCATCAATTAGATTGTAAGATTTGAAATGAGAAAAATTGTAGATAAACAAGGAAGAAATTGCTGTTAACATGAACATATTGGCAAAATTACTGACGATGTTTAGCAAGATTTAGCCATTTTAAGGCCAATAAATGTACTAATGCGCCAATTAATGACATGCTCAAGTTTACCAAGTTTAGTTGTAAGGTTTCTTCACCACCGCTCACTTTTATTAATGCCGATTTGTCAGAATGACTCCAGTGATCACCAGCGCTCCACCAAGCAACATCGCAGAGGATATCTGCTCATTGAGTAGCAAAGCGCCGAGCAACACACCAAATAACGGAACAAAGTTAGTAAAAACGGACGTTTGCGCTGCGCCAATCTTTTTGATTCCTTGGTAATACCAAATAAAAGGAATAACGGTGCCAAATATCGCTAAATAGCCAATAGCTGCACAAACCTTCCAGTTTAACTCTGATAGCACTTGTACGTTTGGACTGAACAACCACATCATTAACAGCAGTAGCAATCCCCAGATAGCAGCATAAGTCGTTGACACTAAAGGTGATAAACCAAGCAGCGCTTTCCGTCCCACGACGGTATAGATGGCCCAACTGATTACCGCGCAGAGCATTGAAAATTCACCATGGCCAAAAGCCTGACCACTGCCTTGGATCACAGTCAGTAGATGACCATTACTGATCACGGTCAATGCGCCCAATACCGCCACAGTTATCCCAAGCAACATCTGCAATGAAATTTTTTCTCGGTATAAGAGGGAAAATAGTACCGCCGTCGCGATAGGATTAAACGCGACAAATAGAGCCGTTCGGGAGGCTGCCATTTCAGAGAGCGCAGTAAAAAAGAACAGATTGTAGGTAAATATCCCAGTAAGACCGAGAGCGAAGGTGATCGCAACCTGTCTGAGCGATAGCGTTGGTAGCCTACCTTCTAGTTTTATAGTGAGTAAAATGAGTATAAATACCGCCAGACCAAAACGGCCTATCGCTGACATTAACGGTGAAAGCGATTCGGCAAGTAAACGCCCTGCGATAAAAGTCCCTCCCCACAGTAAGGCGACTAGGACAAGTTTGAAATATATTGGCCAGATAGAGGGTAAAGCTAAGTCGTTAGAGGTACTGGTAGTTGGTTGCATGATGTCGCTCAATATAAGAGTTAACCTGATATGTGCTATAGTATTTCACTAATGTTAAGTCATAGTAAAATGAGCAAAAGGTCATGACGTTTAGCCAACTTGAAATATTTGTGGTCGTTGCAGAGCTGTGTGGATTTACCTTGGCAGCCCAACAGTTAGGTATTAGTCAGTCAGCTGTTTCGCACACACTGAAAAAACTCGAAGAAGATTTAGGAGTAAGCCTTATCGAGCGCAATAAGTCACAAGCTGAACTGACTGTCGCTGGCACTCGATTACTACCCCGCGCTCGAGAAATACTGGGGTTGGCTGAGACCATACGCCAAGAAGCTGCTGATATTAAGGGATTGCAACTAGGTAGCCTGTGTATTGGTTCTTTCGGCCCTACTTCTTCTTTACGCTTACTTCCTGAGATTCTAGAGAGTTACCGTAAGCAATTTCCCAATATTGAGGTGCGTATTGATGAAGGAAATGATCAGCAGGTCGTACAATGGTTACAAGAGCGGCGTGTTGATGTTGGCTTTGTGGTACTTCCTGATGAGCATTTTGATACCTTTGCATTGATTGAAGATCAAATGGTTGCTCTTATTCCTAAAACACATTCATTGGCGAATAAAGATGAAATTGTACTTCAAGATTTATGTCATGTTCCTTTTATTCTGACTGAAGCTGGTTCAGCGCAACTCATTTCCAAGCTATTTGCATCCGAGGATCTGATCCCCGATATTCGCTACAGAACGACCCAATTGATGACGACAATTGTCTTGGTTGCAAAAGGAGAAGGTGTTGCCCTTGTTGCTGAATTAGCACTCCCTCAAGCTTTGCCAACTGATGGCTATGTGGTTCGGCAAGTAGCGCCGCAATACAAACGAACGATTGGTTTAGCACTGCACAGTACCCGGCAAGCTTCTCCTGCAGCACAGGCATTTATAAAAATGGCCGTACAATTATTAAAAAAGTGAAACCTAGGGCGTGTCATCAATTAGATTGTGAGGCTTAAAATGAGAAAAATGGTAGATAGACAAGATTACTGAAAATGTTTAGCAAAATTTAGCCATTTTAAGGCCACTAAATGCATTAATGTGCTAATTGATGACTCGCCCTAAATGATTATATGTACCTAGCATTGAACTTTATAACTGTACTGTATCGAAAAATGTTCAGTAAGGCTGCTTGTCTGATTTCATTGAGTATACCCAACAAAGACTGACCAAAATAAAAACGTCAGATCTAGTGTTCATGATCTAACGTTTACAGTGAGCGAAGAGGTGATGCTGGTTGATAATGTAGTTGGGGAATAAGTGTTTAGCTAATGTGAGTACCTGTCACTCTTGTTTTTACCTCCATGATTAATGATAAGCCATAAAGGATGATTGCTAAGGCTAAAAAAATAAAAGCCAAAGGTAAAAACAAGCTTTCTTGGAGCACGCCATCAGAAGCAATGTCACCGTAAAATAAGCTCTCCATCAGTCCAGACAATGCAGCGAGGGTCAGCATAATTGAGCCACTGATAAATAATTTAGATGTCATGAAATCTCCGTTATATAAGAATTAGCAATAATAATTTATTTTTATTCGAAAGTTATTGCAGTATAGTTATTGCTGAATGACGCAAATATGGTGGTTTCCTGGATTCTGACCACCGCCTAGATCCAAACAAATATCATTGTAATAGAATTCATGGGCTTTGATGCCTAGCCAGAACGCAAGAATGGCAGTGATAATAATGATTATCATCATCTTAGTATTCATATAAATATCCTAACCAATGAGTACGTTTATCAACTAATGAATGCCTAGGCACATATCGTATATGAAATAATACGCAGATTGGGTGCTCTTCTATTTTTTCATAAACTATTCATACTCGGTCTTTAAGAACATCAATATTCATGAAAGTGTATTTAGCAGACATCGAATACAACAATTTGTACGATCAAGCTGCAGACCCAAACTCAGATCGCTATCATCTGTTCTATCAAAAAATCTAAAAAAACGCGCGTTTTTGGAGAGACCATATCTCGCTTTAAATAAATAGCGTAAGTAGCACTCAGTTCTTCATAGGGACTAAAAATATGATCTGGCATGACTTGAACCAATGACCCTTTCGCCAATTCATCTTTAACAGCCCACAGTGGGATTAGCGTCAGACCTGTATGATTCAATACCAGCTGCTTTTGACCATTCACCGAATTCACTGAAACCTGACTATTAATCATCAACTTTTTACGATCTTCTGCTATCAAAAACCACTCTTTCCAACCGTTATAACCATATCGGATACATTGGTGATTAGCTAGATCATCAATCCTACGAGGCGTGCCATTATTTTTTAAATATTGGGGGCTTGCACACAGTAGAAAATCATTAAATACCAAGCGTCGGGCAATCATGGTCGAATCAGATAAGCGTCCACTTCGAATAGCCACGTCAATATTTTCTTCTATAAGATCTACAACCCGCTCTGTTAACTCAATTTTTATATCAATATCTGGATATAACGACATAAATTTTGGTATTAATGGTAATACCATACTTTCACCAAAACCGACTGTCATGCTGATTTTCAGCTTACCTTGCGGCGTTATTTGTAAGTCATTAACGACTCTTTTGGCGTTATCAAAATCTGACACAATTCGCTGAGAGTATTCGTAATATTTGTGCCCCGCTTCAGTCAAACTGGTGTTTCTGGTCGTTTTATTGAGCAGACGTACGCCCAGCTCCTTTTCAAGCACCGCTAACTGCCGTGAAATAGAAGACGGCTGTACATCAAAGATGCGGCTAGCCTCTGAAATGCTACCAGTTTCGACAACACTATTGAAATACGCCAATCGATTTATTGAGCTCATTGCCACTCCTCTATTAAATTGATAAGGATTCAACTTAACTGTAACCATGATTTGCTCAAAAAGCAAAAGTAATTTGTTTACTGGGTAATGGTTTGCTGGATTAGCAATGATTAAACTGAGTGTTCTGAAACAGACAATAAGACATCCACAACAGTAAAGGGTAATAATATGAAAGCGATGATCATTAAAGAAATCGGTACAACTGCAGTTTTCCAATTGGCAGAAAAACCAAAACCAACGGCAACACTAGGTCATATGGTTGTGGAAGTGAAAGCCACTAGTGTGAACCCTATTGATACCATGCTGCGCTCAGTCGAGCTGCCTTGGTCGGATAATTTGCCAGAGATATTACACGGTGATGTAGCTGGCATTGTGAGCGAGTTAGGTGCCGACGTCACTGAATTTAGTGTTGGTGACGAAGTTTATGGTATGGCTGGTGGCCTTAACGGTATTGATGGTGCACTTGCTGAATTCATGTTAGTTGATGTGCGTTTGATGGCTAAAAAGCCTAAAACACTCAGCATGAAGCAAGCCGCAGCCCTGCCGTTGGTCGCACTCACTTCTTATGAGGCGCTCGTACAAAAGATGAATGTCAAAGAAGGCGATAATGTCTTGATTCATGGTGCAACAGGGGGCGTTGGTCATCTTGCCGTTCAGCTAGCAAAAGTACTTGGCGCGACAGTCACCGCTACCTACTCTCCTGCTAATCGTGCACTAGCACAAACACTAGGCGCGGATCATCTAGTGGATTATACAACAGCGGAAGTTGATGACTATGTGGCGACGTATACTGACGGTGTGGGTTTTGACAAAATTTTCGATACGGTGGCTGGTGATAATATTCAAAAATCTTTTCAAGCCGTTAGATTCAATGGCCATGTCGCCACTATTTTACCGATTGCTGATCCATTGCAAGTTGCTCTCAAAGCCTTATCCTTTCACGGTGTTTTGGTGCTCATTCCATTATTTCATGGCGTCAACCATGAATCGCACGGTCGTATCCTGACAATGATTGCGGATCTGGTTGATAGTGGCAAAATCACGCCTATCATAGATGATAGTAACTACTCTATTTGGGAAGTAGCACGGGCACATGATCACCTTGAATCAGGTAAAGCAGTGGGTAAGATTACGCTCACTGTATAGTAGTATTCGGACGTGTCCTCATTTTGAACATGACGATAAAAATGAGATAAATTGCAGCCAGACTGTATTAAATAACTGCGTCAAATAGCTGTGTTAAAAATGAGGTGTTCACAGATAATAACGACTCTCTAAAATAACACAGCTCGCTCGTAGACATCCTTATAACGGTAGGGTCATATTTTATTTAGAAGTTTCTAACACTTTAGGAAGTATACCAACAGGTACTCCGAAGACTTTACTCCAGACTCACTGTAATTTTTTATAGCGACCTAACTACAGTAAGAATTAATTTTCGTAAAAGGCTTTCAGCAGCTTCATAACTTAACCCCTCCATCATTACTGCATCTGAAATAGCATCGATTGTACCGTGGATAGCGTATAACACCCCCTTGTTTTCTTGGAAAGACCCTGTTAAATGAGGCTGTAAAATCTGCCAATAGGCTTTAGAAAAGTAGTATCGAATATCAGCTTTGAGGTTTCGGTAACCAGGGTAAGCTTGTAAAGCGGCAATAATTTCCTCGTATTGAGATCCGCAATGTACTACGCAAGCAAGATATGACTTAACAACACTATCGATGGTGGCTTCGAGAGAGAGCGGTTGCTCAGCCACCGCTTGCTCAATAGCTTCAATTACACGTTGATCATAGCTTTGATAGAGGGCTGAAAGTAACGCTTCTCTTGAGCCGAAGTGTTCATATGTGATGGGCTTGCTAACTCCTGCGTAATCAGCTAATGAAATTAATGTTAAAGCCTCTGTACCTGACTCCTGAACAATTTGATCAGCCATGGCCAATAACTGAATACGACGTTCTTCTTTTGTCATACGCTTACCCACCTCTCTCTCCTTCTTTTATTCATACGTATTGATTAACACTTTAAGCGATGAAACATGCTTTTGCATCCATGCTTAAATAAAAAAGTAACTCGCTGTATCCCGGATAGGGATGTATGCTCTCCTGCAGTTTCTGTAGGGGGATTTGATTCTGCTTTAATAGCTGTAACTCACCCAACAATTCACACGCCCGTTCTCCTAAAATAGAAGCCCCTAGTATTAATCCTTTGTTGTCACAAATTACTTTTGCTTTACCTATTGTTTTTTGATCCACAACGGCACGATCTAAATCTTCATAGTCAAACGTAAAAGTCTTGATATCATTATGCTCCGTGCTTGCTTCAACTTCAGTTAAGCCACAACGAGCAAACTCGGGGTCTGAGAACGTACACCAAGCGACACCTGATAAGTCAATAGGCTGTGCTCCTACACCATATAAATTATGGATTACATTTCGTGCTTGATACCCAGCCATATGAGAAAAAAGGTAAGGCCCTACCACATCTCCAGTTGCATAAATATTAGAGACGTTGGTTTGACAGTAGTCATTCACCGTGATTCCTTGCGAGGTAGCTTTAATGCCAATATCGGCTATATTTAGCGTCGTCAGATTAGGTTGCCGTCCTAAAGCAAACAAGATTTTTTCCGCACAAACGATGGCTTCTCCCTCAGGCGAAGAAAGTGTTAGCTGAATACCTGTAGCATCCTCTGAGACAGCAATAGCACGTTGATTTAGAAGAATATCTACCCCATCTTTTTCTAAGACTTCCTGTAGTAACTTAGAAAGCTCTACTTCTTCTCGATAAAGAATATGAGAAGCCATTTCTACCAGTTTAACTTCTACGCCCAGCGCTTGCATTGCTTGTGACAGCTCAACACCAATAGCCCCAGCGCCCAACACAATGATGCTACTAGGCAGGTTTGTCAAAAGAAAAATATTTTCATTTGTTAGATAATCAACTGTGTTAATACCAAAGATATCTGGAACGACAGGCGATGAGCCTGTGGCAATCATTATATTCTCTGCTTGCAAAGTATTTGTACCTACTTGAACAGTATCTTTATCCAAAAATACGGCTTCACCGTAGAAATATTCGATTCCAGCAGCTTCTAAAACAGGTACAGCTTCTGCTTGATGTGCCTTCTGAATTAATGCTCGTACTTTTGATAAAACGTCAGCAGAGTTTATCTCTATAGAACCATATTTTTTTGAGATTTTAATCTCTTTTGCCATTTGTATCATCGCTTTACTAGGAATGCAGCCAGACCATGTACACTCTCCTCCTGGCTGATTACGCTCTACTAAAGCCACTTTTTTCCCATATTCCATAGCAGTCAATGCTGCGTTCAAGCCACCAGCCCCTGCACCAATGACCACTAGGTCGTATAACAATTTGGATTTACTATAGTCACTTATGCTCATAAAAGAACCCTTTTATACCAAAACTTATTTCACTAAAGAAACCTGTTACTAAGTCAACCTACTTAAGGTAGGTTACCTTTAGTAGGTTAATGGATTTACTCAAAAATAACCAGTATTTTTTAAAGTATTCGTTTGGACTTTTTTGAATAAATGTACTAGATCATAAAATAGATCTCAGAGGTCTTGTGAGCATCTAATAGGCTATACATACCATACTTACTAAGCCCTAATGAGGCTTATGAACATGTTAAAACTTAGCTAGATCGTCATATTAGTGGCGTTAAGTCAGTATGATGGTAAAAAAATAGAGAGCCTTAACGACTCTCTAAAATAACCCAGCCCGCTCGTAGACATTCTTATGACGGTGGGTTCACTATTTTATTTAGAAGTTTCCAACAAATGGAATACGGGTAATCGCCACTTTGCTCTAACCGCTGCCATACGGATTAAGTAACCAGCAACTAAACTAATAATGACGCTGATATTACTACTAACAGCAAAATGCTGAAGTGTTAAATATAAACACGCAACGATCAAAGAAACTGAAGCGTATAACTCATGATGTAAAACCAATGGGGTTTGGCGACATATTAAATCACGCAGCAATCCACCAAATACACCTGTTGCAATGGCCGCAACTATACAAACACCGTAATGGAGTCCCATGTTAAGCCCTACTTGACAACCAATGATACTAAAGGCCGCTAGTCCTAAAGCATCCAAACGTATGAAAACGCCATTAAATTTAACAACCCATTTAGCCAACCAAGTCGTTATAAGACCAGCCACACAAACGATTAATAAATATTTAGGATGTTCTACCCAAGTTAAGGGGTAGTTACCAAGTAGGATATCTCTGACACTACCACCGCCTATCGCTGTTACACTCGCGATAAGCATAACCCCAAACCAATCCATATTTTGTCGTCCCGCGCTTAGTGCCCCCGTCATTGCCTCTGCTGTAATACCAATAATGTAAACTATACTCAAAAGCATGGAATACTCACCTTAAATCTATCTGATAGTGTAAATGATGTGAGATTGTAAAGATAAAACTGGTGTATTACGAATGATAATTTGAATCGTTTTGAAAGCATCTAGTACTACTCTATTCTAGCAACGGGAAAGCAAAAAAGAATGCAACGTTATTGTCACTTTATATGCAAAAGCACTGCTTTTCCCAAGCATAAATCGCGGCTTATGCGTAAGCGTCAAATTTTCATAAACAAGTAAAAAAATTACTGAATACACATGGTCACAGGCTTTGAACTCCACTATCCTAGTGCCCTGACTTAGACCTCATTGATAGAAATAGGTACAAACCAATATTCCACGCCAAGAATGGATAATGGTTTTTTAAATTGCTAAATGATGTGGGCTGTCATGAATTTACTATGAATGGCCCATATAACGAACTTCTGAAGGAATAAAAATTATGATGAGAAAAACGTTACTGCCCAGCATTCTGTTATTAAGTCTGACTGCTTGCCAGAACACTAATACACAGGGCCTTGAGACAACAACGGTTTTACATAACGACCTACCGACGACAACCTCAACCGATAAGTATACTAACAATATAACGGGCGATTACGTCACAGATGGCTATACAAAGCGTAACGAGGGTTATGACTGGTTTGCAATCAGCGTACGTGATGCTGGTCAAGATGCTATTAGTGTGTCTATTCGTTCTCGCATAGACAAAAAGAAACCTACTTGTACATTAGACACCGTACTTCATAAAGCTCATGATGGACGGTATCAGTTTTGGGTAGATAATAACCCCGTTTATTTGCGTTTTAATGACAATAGCTTATCCATTGAAGGTGAAGAAGCCTATCTACAAAAAACAGCTTTTTATTGTAGCGGCGGTGCAACGCTTGGTGGCGTATATCAAAAATTAAGCGATACGCTGGATACTCGACAAGTGGATAACTCGCAATACGCTACCTCACTCAACTATGGTGATTTTTCTACTCAAGTGACCAGTACCTCTGACGGCAATGGTGGTTATGTCTTAAAAATCCAACCAATGGGCGAAGACATTATCGAGCGACCAATTAGCGATCCTGTTGTTAGTGCTGATGTGGGTGATATGAATGGCGATGGATATCATGAAATTCTGGTATTCACTCAAAGTGTGGGTAGTGGCTCATATGGTGACGTGATTGCTTATTCGAGCAATAAAGGGCTGTCATGGAGTGAAGTCTCTTATCCAGAGCTGACTGATAAATTCAAACAAGGTTATATGGGGCATGATGAATTTTTGCTAGTTGAGAATGTGTTAGTTAGACGTTTCCCACTCTATTTAGAAAACGATAGCAATGCCAATCCACAAGGTAAAACACGCCAAATCCAGTATCGTATGATCGAGGGTGAAGCTTCTCGTCAGTTTGTGGTTGACGCGGTTAATGAGTTTTAAGCACCTCTTAAAAGTTTACTGGATAATAGGATAAAGCAAGTGCTATATAAAAACTTTAAAATACAGTTAATTTTAGCATTAACTGTATTAACTAGTGCCTGTACAAATATGGACCTTGTTCAAACTACAGCTATTAATACTGTATTTGAAGAGACGGCGCTGGTAAAAGCTAAACCAATAGCTATCGAAAAATCGAATATAAATTTTGACAGTCATCCAATTGCAAAACGTTATAGAACTGTGATTAGTGGGGAATATGCAAAACAGGAAGTAAATTTTGCAAACCATTACGTAGTAATAACATGGGGCTGTGGTTCAGGCTGTGTCAGTGGTGCGATGGTCGATAGCCGAAATGGAACGGTTTACTCTTTACCAGAAGATAAAGAATGGGGTGGTAATGGCACATATGTTACATTTAAACAGGAAAGCAATATTTTAACGTCAGTATGGGTAATTCCGACCCCAACAGGCGATACTGAAGAAACGCGAAAATACTGGAGATGGGATGAGCAATCTAAAATATTTGCACATACTTCTGCATTTTCAACCTATCTTGAGAGTAAATAAGAGAGAAAACCTGTGAAAAAAATTACCAAAGTGCAAATGGCAACGATAATCGCCATAGTCTTTTGTATTGTATGGGAAATTTATATAGGTATATGGTCTAGAACACAAGTTGGAGCGATAATAAGAGTAGATATATTCATTATTTATCCAATTTTGATCGCTCTAATTATTATTTCAGTCAAACAATATATAAAGGATAAGCGAAGCAATCATAGATAAAGAAGCTTAAGAACAGTGCTCGATGAAAAATTAAACTTTTCTTTTTGATGCTCATTTTTGCAAACAGGACATACGTCATGCTTACCCTTCATATTGTTAACGGTGCATCAGCTTCTGGCACTTTAAAACATTATTTCGAACAAAATAAGCTTGATGGTACAAACCAAGTATTGTGCTTTGATGACTATTTGGCCATTGGCCCTTTATATGACGGTAATAAAGTCAATGATCATCAATTGTTAAACCAACGAGCCAACTATCTATTTGATATGTTACAAATAGCGCATCTCGAAGAATTCGCTGACGCAACTATTGAAGATCAATGGTTAATAGATATTACTAAAGACATCAGTAAATTATGTCACTTTAACTTTACTCATTACCACAAAGTGGTTATATGGCATGGAGATAATGCGCCTGAACGGTCGTTACTCTATTTGTGTTGCCATATAATTGATGAGCATAAACTCTACCATATCAGTATTAACGACTATAACCTCTCTACTCATATGCTACGTGGAGTGGGTGCCTGTTCTCTTGAAATGTTAGACTTCCTGCATAATCAAGAAAAAAAGATCTATCCCGTAGATTGCGTGCAATATTCACAATTATGGCAAACGCTCGTTAAGTCCTCGAAGCGACCTGATAGCTTATTGCGAATTTTTGAGAGCAACGAAGTCAAATCTGTTGGTGAAGATTATTTTGATAAACAAATACTGATGCGATGCCAAGAACAAGGTCAAGGTCAAGGAAATTTTGTATTAATGGTGACATTGGTTGGCCGTGTTCTGGGGTTAAGTGAGCAGCTTATTACAGATACTTTCATTATCGCTCGAGTCTACTATTTAATCCAGAATACCAGTCTTGAGTATCAAGGAGATTTGGACCAGCCGCGTCAGTTACAAGTTAGAGTCAGAGATTGATTATAATCACCTGCCTTAAATTCTAGGAAAATATCATGAATGTTTTGAAATCTGGCTCAATCATCTCGTTAGTGACATTAGTCACGCTAAGTGGCTGCCAGTACGCTAATACAAGACTAGAAAGTCAATTAAAGAAAGAGCCATCTGAAGTCATGCAGAAACTGTTTAGTATCGAAACTGATAGACAGTTTTATATCACTTTTCCTGACCACAAGAATCAAGTGGCGTTAACTGAGTTTGTCAGTGCCAATGACAGCCAAGATAGCAAACCGTATGTGAGAGGTGTATTAGCAGATAATAAAAATTATTCAGTGTCACTGGACTATAGAAATATCACCGCATTAAATGGCTCAAAAAATCAAAATATTGTTAAGTTCATCGTTCCTTATACATTAACCAATAGTAACGCTGTGTCAGATGAAACACTGTCTACTCTAGATAATCCAAACCTACCCAGCAACTCACTGTATTTAGGATTTTTCGAGCTAGATTATATTACCAATAATATTACTCAATACGATCAACAGCTCCTAGGCAAGTACAGCACTCTGACTGCGATAAGCTATGATGGACAAGATACTGTTAATATCAACATACGTCAGTACCCAACAGAGACTGACCAAAATAAAAATGTCAGATCCAGTTTTCACGACCTGACGTTTAAAGTGGGCGAAGAGATGACCCTGATTGAAAATGTGATTGTAGAATAATTATTTATTGGCTTTGGGTATAGGATATCGAACATTCTTACTTTTTAGAGTAACTCAGCTGCTTGTAATGCTATCTCTTTAACATCTAAGCTAAGGGCTAAATCTGTATTGATCAAATCTTCAATATCGAAAAATCTAGCTTCTAGGGCGTCATCACCTGCTAGAGGATCACCAGAAACCCAAATACAAAGTGCGGCTACCAGAACAAAATGGTGACGAAGCTTACCACTACTATCAAAGTCAAACGCGTCTACAGCGTTAAATGTATTGAAGGCATTTGATACAATGCTTGTCTCTTCATAAAGTTCACGAATAGCCGCATCTTTAACCGTTTCCCCACGTTCAATTTTACCACCGGGAAAACCCCATCGACCTACATCGGGTGGGTTAGCACGGCGGACTAAAAGCACCTTTCCATCTTTAAAAAGCACTCCAATAGTAGCTACTATTGGACGTAATTTCTGTGGTTCGTATTGTATTATAGGTTCATTACATAGTTTATTAGACATAAAGACTCAATCGAGAATAGGACATAGAGTATAGAGCATACTTTTTAAATGATCACCGCAGTGAACTATTTTAAATAGTCATCTTTCGGTAGGCTTTTCCAATAATCGTAAAGAGCATTGACTTGTGAAGAACATAATAGTTTCATAGCTGACTTTAATTGATCTGTACTCCATAGCTACTACTGCATTTCTAACAATTGAGCTATTTCAACCTCTGTAAAACGATAGCGGATATGTTTAGCTGGGTTTGAACCTACAATTGAATACGGCTCGACATCTTTAGTAACGACAGCACGACTAGCAATAACAGCGCCATCACAAATAGTAACGCCACTCATAATCATGGCCTCTGAACCAATCCAAACATCATTCCAATAACAGTATCTCCTGAACGCTCAAACCCATCCTTCGCTCCAAAAAACTTATCCTCACTTTGATAAAAAACGGAAAAGAGCTTATCCAAGAATTTTGATGCCCCTGATTACCTGCCATCATAAACACGGCACCTGAACCTATGGAGCAATAACGCCCAATAATTAATTTATCTACGTCCGTTCGATCTGGTGATAAATATCGGGCGCAATCATCAAAACTATGTCCATGATAGTACCCTGAATAGTAACTGTGCTCACCCACGATAATATTAGGGTTAGTGACTTGCTCTTTAAGGGATTTGCCTTTAAAGGGACTTTTAAAGTAATTATTCATTCTATCAACACCTTTTTAATGCTTTCACTTCAGTAACCAGCCTAACTCTGACAAACTCGGATTAGCTCATAAATATTGCATAAGTTCGATAGGTGCGCCATTTACTTCGATAAAAGCCACTATTAGCCCCTCACTTGGTGAGTTGGGTTCAATGATCACTTTTTTACCCTCTAACTCTTTATTTAGATCATCTACTACAAACGCTACGTGGGGTATGGTTTTAACCACATCAGGATAAGGCGCTCCCTGCCAGTAGCGTTGCCATTGGATACCATATGGATTATTTTCGTGGTCCGAAACTGTCATTTTTAGGTGAGGCAAATCAATTTCACCTTCAAAATTATCTTGCGTTGGAATACCAACATGATTAAATTTCATGACTAAACCATCCTTATACATTTGCTAGTTCAGTGTCTGTATAGCGCACCAGTTACAAGTAGAGTATGAATGGTAAGTACACCATGAAGCACACTATGAAGCACACTGAGACTATTTGAGGTAGGAAAACCGTTGATATTATTAGCACACAACCAAAGACTCAAGTCCTCACTAGGGAACCGAACCAGTAAAAGCACCTGGCTGGTTGTGCTGAGGTATACCCTAGCGGAACTATCTATTTCAGCCCTTAAACCTATTAACAGATCACTTAAAACAGACTGATATAATGAAACTACTTATAACAAACTGCTGAACTAGCTTATCTATTGCGCTACGCATCATAGAACTATGTGATATTTATTACAAAGCTAACTAATAGCTTGTACTAAAAACCCTAAAATAATTACGGGTTACTCTCTAAGTATTTGAATTTATTTAAATTAATATATGCAACATGTAAGGATGGCGGACTCATTCGATTTAATATGTAATGTATATGGATGCTTTACATATTGTAGAATTTAAGACTTGAAAGTATAAGAGCCCTACGATCAATCATGTATAAAGTCTAAACCTTCTCATTAGTGGTTCAGTTCGTCATATATTTGGCTTAATATAGCTTGAATACAAGAAAACTGAATGAAGTCCCTATGAATAGTAAGGTAAAAAAGTTTTAGTCCAGACCCTACTTACAGAATATCGAAGGTGCTGACTATCGTTAATATCTCTAATATGTAAAAATATCGGACTAATTATGAATATGCACCATAGCACTGACTCGTCTCATCATGAGCTACTCTAATAATTAATTCAACCTAATTGCGATGGAACTACTGCTCACTAATGTGACGATTTGTCCAGTCGTAGTAACTTGATGACTTGACTTTTAATGCTAAAGCTTATAGGTGTCTCAGTTAAGAATCCCAACAGTTTAAATAAGGGTTGTTGTACTCAGAATATGTTACACATTAAGGTTCATGAACCATTTAATTTTCTCTGCATTATAGGGTATTGTTTTTACTACGAAATTACCTCTTTTAACTCGTGAACCTAACTTTAGGTACGCATAAGTTAAATAAAGCCTATTAAGTAGTAGGTTTAAGCCTTACTAACTATAGAATCATGACGATCATACATTTCTGATACTGCTAGGTATAAACATCCTACCAAACTATTTAGCGCTCACCGACTAACTCTGTCCTGTTAATTCAACCGAATCTTTTGGATGATAGCTCACGCTTGATTAGTTTTACTTCTAAGCATCTCTCGCAGGCATATTATTACATCGGTCATCTAACGATTTATTAGGCATTGAGATTTGAATGTTCTATATGATTGACCGTTAGTGTTCTATGCTTTGCTAAAATACTACTGGTTACGTCCAAATACGTTCTTATCTTTTCATTCGATATAATCATGGCCATTCGTCTGCGATAGTTTATTTATTATCTGTATCTGTATCTGTATCTGTATCTGTATCTGTTGACTAAGTCTTCAATATAGATATGCTAATCGCCTATTTTCAACAACTATTGTTTGTGTGGCTAGACATCGCTCAATATCACCAACCTATATCTAATTGCAAAAAATCAGCCAGACGTTGTAACTCCTTCGAATATTTCTAATCTTATCTAGTCTTTAAACGCTATGCCTAAGTCATCACGTATAACCTTTTAAATTTAAATCATAGACAGATTGTTAAATCATTAGAATTGACTCTATTTTCTTTTGCGTAGCGATAAATTTTATCTACCCACAAACAGTAGCGCTCTATTTATCGTTATCAAGCTATTTTTAAGAGGAATGAGCTACCTATTGATATTTTTTAATATATTTAACTTGTAGTTATATATTTTCTATATACCACTCAAAATTGGTACATTCCAAATTTGCACAAAACAGTACTATGACCCTACTTTTTATATTCTGTGCGAGTACAGGAGCATGTATTTTATAAAAAATATACTCAACTCCTTACCGAATCAATCATGGACACCATAATCGCATTTAATTATGTATCGGGATAGTTGGTACAAATGCCGTGTAACCTATTCAGCGTATGGCCTACTCACTATTTGGTCACTATGCTATAATTATCCCCAAGTGAAACTTGGGGATAATTATGTCTTAAAAACCTTTACTTAAAAGGTTTTACTAAAAATACTAATGAATACCAGTGTCCATGACAGTGTCCAATACTTCTGTATTTTTCTACAGAATAGACTTTTTATAAGTCATCAATCATAAACCTATCATTAACCTTAATTATCATATGGCTGATATACATTATGGCTATCGACACTGCAAACGATATCAATAAGCTCGAATGCCGCGACAAAGATTATTCTGTCAGCGTCTCGGGTGTGGCTGGCTTAAGTCTGCGTATTTATCCAAATGGCAAAAAGGAATACTACTTACGTTATTCCCATCCGCATATCGAGGGCAAACGCCCTAGGATGATGTTGGGTAAGATTGAGGATGTCAGTCTCCATGAGGTTAAGTATAAAGCAGACACCATTCTTGATATGGTTGCCAAAGGCTCTGACCCAAAAGCCATTCAGCAAAAAGAGCAAACCAATAAATATACTCACCTAAAAAACGCACCATTTTCTGAGATTGCCAAAGCATGGCGAGAACACAAAACAGCAGGTCGCACTCAAAGTAAATCTAAAAAACCGTCATACAGTGAGTCAACCCTCAAGTTCTGGGATTTATGTCTAGGATATATGTGCCAAGAAATTGGTGATTTAAGAATGGACGATATCACTAGCGAGATGATACTGAGTGTGTGTGAATCGATTCAGAATAATGATAATCAAGCGACTTTCGTTGGTGCGAGCACTCGTCTGTATACTGAAAAAGTGTTTTCATTCGCTGTTGCTCGAGGGTTGTGCGATAGAAATGTGGCAATTGATACCCGTGGTGAGCTTGCCCCTGCCAATTCAGGCAATCACCTGCCAGCCATCACCAAACCAGATAAATTTGCGACGCTTCTAAAAGATATGTCTGATTTTAGAGGTGCAAGTAAGATTACATTAGAGGCGATGAACTTATTACCTTATGTGTTTGTACGTAGTATCGATCTGCGCTCGATGCGTTGGGATGACATCGATTGGGACAATAATATATGGGCGTTCTCCCCTACTAAAGGCGAAGGTCGTGACGATATGGTCTCGCACTTAGTTGTTCCCTTAGCCACGCAAGTAATTGCGCGATTACGAAACATCCAGTCAATTACTGGGCATAAGGAATATGTATTTGCCTCGATGCGCGGTTCAAGCAATGCTTATATCAGTAAAGCGACGTTGGTACAGATATTCCACCGGCTTGGATACAAAGATGTGCAGTGTGCGCATGGATTTCGAGCATCGGCTAAAACCTTGCTCATGGAACAGCCTGAGCTACGCTATTCTGACATCGTCACAGAATTACAACTAGGTCATCGTATCAAAGACACACATGGCGGGGCTTACAATAGACTCGATGAAATCGATACTAGGGTACAGATGATGCAAGATTGGGCAGATTATATAGATGAGCTTCGGAGTCGTTAGAGAGTTATTTTAGAATCAAGAACCATATTTTTTGCTTTTATTTATGGCTCTTTAAAATGTACTTTACGGAAGTTCACAGGAGACATCCCAGTAAATTGTTTGAACTGTCGACTAAAGGCACTATGATCACCGTATCCACAGTTTAAGGAGACTTGAGTTACTGTTAGCTTATGATTCGCTAGTAGTCGAATGGCATGCTCTAGGCGCATTTTTTGTACAAACTGAATGGGTGACATATTGAGCACTGCTTTGAAGGTACGCTCCAATTGCGATTGACTAAGATTTGCCAATTTCGCCAATTGACCAATATTGATTTTTTGATCAAGATTGTCTCGTACGTATTGATCTACGCTTGCCAATCGAGCGTGTTTGCGTAATATCCGCTCGTTATCTTCATCAATATCTACTGATATACCTACCATTGCTACAATATGATTTTCTACATCATAGACGGGGATTTTTTGCGTGATACACCATCCTAGCTGTCCTGATGCATAGCTATGAAGTTCTAACTTATCAACAATCTCCCTGCCTTCCCTTAACACTCTCAGATCCTGATTGAGATAATCCTTGCCTTGAGACTTCAAAAACACTTGCTCTGTAGTTAGTCCTATTAGTGCTTTTTTGTTTTTAAGCCCGCTACGTTTAATGAGCGTTTTGCTGACTAATCGATAGCATGCTTGGTCATCTTTAACAAAAAACACCACATTTTTCATAGTATCAAACAAAGGCATCAATAACGATATATTGCCAACAAACTCATCAAAATTGGCTGGTTGATAAGTTTTTAGGTGTTTTGACAGTTGTTTTGTAGGTGCTTCTAGTACTAACGGCCGCATCGGTATATTCCCATATAGCATCTCAAGCTTGTCGTTGAGCTTTTCAGGTATTTTAGAGTGCTACACCATATTTATACTCCTAAATATCTTTATAACCTGTGCAGAAATGCGCATTTATTCATATAAAAACATCAAGACTGCTTTTCTGAAAAACGTCATTCTATATTTACGCCTTGTTCATTTATGAATAACGCTAACAGTATATTAACTCACGGATGAATCAGGTAGGCAGTCATGTTTGATACGCTTTTTACTCTTAAGATTATTGATTCGCATACTGGCGGTGAACCTACTCGTATGGTATATGAAGGATTTCCTGAGCTTAGTGGGCAATCTATTCAAGAAAAACTTCAGGACTTCAAACAGAATTTCGATCATTTACGTCAAAGTATTATCCTAGAACCTCGTGGTAATGACGTGCTTGTCGGAGCGCTTTTGTGCCCGCCTTCTGATCCTCGTGCCACGGCTGGCGTGATCTTCTTTAATAATCATGGCTATTTAGGTATGTGTGGCCATGGCACTATCGGCGTTATTGCATCTCTAGCTTATCAACAAAAAATAACCACTGGTGATCACTATCTAGAAACAAGCGTAGGCCTAGTTAAAGCAACCTTACATGATGATGGTAGTTGTAGCGTCCAGAATGTCCCTTCTTATCGCTACCAAAAACAAGTAGAAGTTCAAGTACCTGATATCGGTCCTATCTATGGAGATATCGCTTGGGGTGGTAATTGGTTTTTCCTAGTCAACGATCATAAGCAAGCTATTGAAGCCAGTAATGTTAAGGCGCTTACTCAATTTAGCATACAGATTAAGGAAGCACTTCATAAGTCTGGAATCACGGGTGCTGACAATGGCGAAATTGATCATATAGAACTGTTTGGCAAGAGCGATCTCGCCGGCACTAACAGCAAAAACTTCGTATTATGCCCTGGATCTGCCTACGATCGCTCTCCTTGTGGTACTGGAACCAGTGCCAAATTGGCTTGCTTAGCCGCAGACAATGTACTCGCACCTGGTGAGACTTGGTATCAGCAAAGCATTATTGGCAGTGTCTTTAGTGCCAGCTATCAGCCTATTGATGTACTTAGTAATCATAGCTCTCTTCATAACCACCCTATCAATACTATTATCCCCACAATCCGAGGGTACGCCTACGTATGTGCAGAGACCTCTCTCATCGTTCAAGACAGCGATCCGTTCAAATGGGGTATCTCTTTATAAATACCAGTTTGTATGGCTTTTAGGAAATAACCAATTATTGCTAAGTAAGATCAGAAAAGCGAGACTCTCATGGACACACAAGTGTTTGATATACATATCATCGGTGGTGGCATTATCGGGCTATGTGCTGCAGTTACTCTACAATCTCGCGGGGTAAAAGTTGCAATTTTGGAAGCGGACAAAATCGCTCGCGGCGCAACTTATGGTAACGCAGGTCACATAGCCACTGAACAGGTTTTTCCTATTGCTGATGCCAGTATCTTACGACATGTTCCTGCCATGCTACTCAACCCCGAAGGGCCTCTGCGTATAGATTGGCGCTACCTTCCACGCTTAGCACCATGGGCGTTTCAGCTATTACTTAATATGCGTACCGAACCATTTGCACGCAGTCACCAAGCGCTTTTGGCATTAAATGCACAGAGCCTTCAAGCTTGGCAAGATTTTGCCAAAGAGTGGCAGTTACATTCTTGGATACAAGTACAAGGATCCGTATTGACCGCAGAGAAACCCAACAGTCTAAAAATGCTGACTGAACACGGTCAATGCTTAAACAGTTTAGGGGTCTCTAACAACCTACTCTCACAATCAGCACTGACAGATCTTGAGCCTGCGTTAAAAGACAATCAACTGGGTGCTTTGTTTTTTCCAGAGACAGGTCATATCACCAATATAGAAGCCATTACCCATAAATTAAGCACTATTTTTAGATCGCTTGGTGGTCAAATTTATGAGAATTGCCGTGTTCTGAGCGCGGAAGTAATAACTGATGGTATTCGTTTGACGACGACACAAAAGCAGCTTCATGCCAGCAAAGTTATGCTCGCAGCAGGGGCGCACTCTAAACCCCTAGCCAAACAGCTCACAGATGTCTCAGTACCAATGGATACAGAGCGAGGCTACCACCTGATGCTTCCTAACGAAAGTCAGCGCCTCAACCTGCCTGTTTCTAGCATGGATCGCCGCTTTATTATGACACCAATGGAAAAAGGGCTGCGCTTGGCTGGCACTGTTGAGTATGCAGGACTTGAGGCACCCGCCAATATGAACCGTGCGGACATGCTATTGAAACAAGCTCAAGCAATGCTAAAGACCCCATTGGATAGCGACAGCAATACGCAATGGATGGGGTTTAGACCTTCTACAGCAGACTCTCTACCCATTATAGATAGACGTAATTCTGTCTTTTTAAACTTTGGTCATCAGCATCTAGGTCTGACCCAAGCTGTGGTAAGCGCACAGATGATCGCAGCATTATATTTTGGCGATACTGCCATGGTAGATCCTACTGCTTATCGTCTAGATCGCTTTAAACTCAAGTCTTTTAAATAATCAAACCTCTCATCTCTATGACAACTCATAGAACCAACAACGTCGCTAACAGCTCATGGCTTACTAACGGCTTTTAATTCCAAATAAGGATATTTATATGAACATTCATGGCGTTTTAGTCCCTATCGTTACTCCTTTCGATGTTAATGGAGATATCGATACTCAAAAGCTAACCGAACTGGTCAATGTATTCATAGAAAAAGGCGTTACCGGAATCGTAGCTTGCGGTACAACGGGTGAATACTACACGTTCTCGCCTGCAGAGCGTGAACTGGTTTTGACCACTATCGCTGATGCTGCCAAAGGCAAAGTCACTCTGATTGCAGGTATCAACAGTTTATCGACCAATCATTCTATCGAACTTGCGCACCAAGCCAACAATTTGGGCTACGACGGCTTAATGTTATCAGCCAATCCGTATAGCTTACCAGACCAAGACGGTATTATTGCGCATTTTGAAACCGTCGCTGATGCCACTAACCTACCTATCATTATGTACAACTTTCCAGCACGCGTCGGTGTAAGCATTGAGTTTGAAACCGTCGCGCATTTATCCAAACATCCCAATATTGTAGGTGTCAAAGAAAGCAGCGGCGATTTTAGTCATGCATTACGTATGCTACAGGCTAATTTTGAAAACTTTGAAGTGGTTTGTGGTTGTGACGACCAACCAGTAGATTTCTTCTTTTGGGGTGCTAAGAGCTGGATCGCTGGTGCGGCTAACGTATTCCCAGCAGAACAAGTCGCATTGTTTGAAGCCACACAAAAAGGCGATTGGAACCGTGCTAAAGAGCTGATGACAGCCATGTATCCTGCTATCCACTCTATGGAGTCTGGAAACTATAACCAAAAAGCCAAAGCAGGCTGCATTAACGGGAGCATCAATGTTGGGTCAGTACGACTACCTTTGACTGATATGTCAAAAGAAGAGACTCAGTCATTTTTAGCACTTCTGTCTTGATACATCGCACCATTCTTATCGTTCCTACCATTGTATAGAAAAGGACAATCTAATGAGTATGACCACAGCGCAAGTCTTCGAACTCGCCAGCAACCAACAGCTTTGGGCAGGCCATTTAATAGATACTACAGTACCAGTATCCGAGACAACACTCCCTAACTACAGCCCTATTGATAATACCTGCATAGGTAGCACTGCTAATGGGAGTCGGCAAGATGTTAATACGGCGGTCGCGGCAGCCCGAGACGCTTTTGAACATGGTGAGTGGCGACGGATGTCTCCTGCAGAGCGCAAAGCTATCATGCAGCGCTGGTGTCAATTGATGCATGAGTATATGGATGAGTTAGCTGCCTTAGATTGCGTCGATGCAGGCAAGCCTATTACGGAATGTCTCAACACTGACCTGCCCGCTACGATTGAAACCTTTGAATGGTACGCCGAAACGGCTGATAAAGTTTTTGGCAAGGTTGCTCCTACTGGCGCTGATGCGCTAGGCCTTGTGGTACAAGAACCTATCGGTGTAGTGGGTGCAGTACTACCATGGAACTTTCCAGCACAAATGTATGCATGGAAAGTTGCACCCGCATTAATAACTGGCAACTCAGTCATTGTTAAACCGGCTGAATTGACCTCGCTCTCAGCATATCGATTAACACAATTGGCGTACGAGGCTGGCGTGCCAAAAGCGGCGTTACAGTTAGTCTGTGGGCTTGGTGAAGAAGTAGGTGCGGCACTCGGTCAGCATATGGATGTTGATATGGTTTCTTTTACAGGATCAACTGAGGTCGGTCGACTATTTCTACAGTACTCTGCACAAAGCAACCTCAAGGAAGTGGTCTTAGAGTGTGGTGGCAAAAGCCCTCAAATCGTTTTTGCGGATGCCATTATCAATGAACAAACCATCGAGCATATTTTATCCGCTGCGTTTTGGAATATGAGCGAAAACTGTAGCTGTGGTTCACGTCTACTTGTCCACTCTAGCCAAAAAGAAGCCTTGTTAACGCTATTAAAAAAAGGTCTTCAGTCTTGGAAGGTTGGTCACCCTTACGATCCCGAGGTCGCTATTGGCCCAATGATCGAAAAAGCGCATTTTGAGAAAGTAATATCACATCTCAATACTGCCAAAACGGAGGGTGCTCGTTTGATCGCAGGTGGACGTATCCACGATGAACTCGGTAGTGGCTGGTATATCGAGCCTACCGTCTTTGATAATGTCAGCCCGGATATGACGCTGTTTAAAGAAGAGGTTTTTGGCCCACTTTTAGCTGTCACTAGTTTTGAAACCGAAGAGGAAGCTATTCAGCTCGCCAATCAGAGTAATTACGGTCTTGCCGCTTCCTTTTATACACAAAACATCCATCGCGCATTCCGCGTGGCATCCGCTATTAAAGCTGGTACCGTCTCGATTAATGGTTTCTCTGAGGGTGATATTACGACACCTTTTGGTGGTTATAAACAATCTGGCTTCGGCGGTCGTGACAATGGCTTAGAGGCGTTGTCCCAGTATACCCAAACCAAAACTATCTGGTTGGTGAACTAAAAACTGACATTGTCCGCTATCCATGCCCAAGTCAGCATAACCGAAAACACTACAAGGAAGTAAAGTTATGGAAAATATCATCAATACTATCGTCGGGTATATTTGGAGTGACGCCCTAGTCTATCTTGCGTTAGGCGTCGGCATATATTTTACGATTATGACTCGTGCCGTACAAATCCGTTATTTCAAAGAAATGATTAGGCTGTTGTTCGACAAACAAAGCTCATCAGCAGGGATTAGCTCCTTCCAAGCTTTCTGTATGGCGCTATCAGGACGTATTGGTGTGGGTAATATTGCTGGGGTTGCAACAGCAATTGCAGCAGGTGGCCCTGGGGCAGTATTTTGGATGATTTTCATGGGTGTGTTAGGTGGTGCTAGTGCTTTTATTGAGTCTACCTTAGCGCAGGTATACAAACATAAGGTCGGTGATCAATATCGTGGCGGCTCCCCTTTTTATATTGAAAGAGGATTGAAGCTAAAACCTTTTGCTATCATCGTCGCTATCGTGACCTGTCTATCTTACGGCGTGTTAGTGCCTGGCGTTCAGGCTAATACCATTGCGGACTCTTTTAATACAGCATTTAATATACCGCCTGTTATAACAGGGATTATCCTAGTCGTACTCTTAGGTATCATTATATTTGGCGGTGTGAAGCGTATTGCTAATTTTGCAGGAAAAGTCGTACCTGTCATGGCAATTGGTTATATCCTCATGATGGTGATTGTATTGGCATTTAACGCTCAAAATATCCCTGCAATGTTTGCACTTATCTTTAAGAGCGCTTTTGGCATGGATGCAGTGTTTGGTGGTATGGTTGGGACCGCTATCTCTTGGGGCGTACGCCGTGCTGTTTTCTCAAACGTTGCGGGTGCTGGTGAGGCGACCTTTAGCTCAGCGGCAGCCGAAGTATCACATCCTGCTAAACAAGGCTTAGTGCAAAGCTTCTCTATCTACATCGATACGGTGCTTGTCTGTACTGCAACAGCGTTGATGATTCTATCAACTGGCATGTATAACGTGGTGACCCCTGAAGGTATAACCCTAGTTGATAATATGCCGGGTATTGAAGCTGGCACGGCATTTACCCAAGCGGCTGTATCTACTGTCTTCAACCAGTATGGAAGTGGCTTTGTTGCGATTGCTATCTTCTTATTCGCCTTCACCTGCTTGGTTGCTTATTACTATATTGCCGAAACTACGTTGGTCTATTTGGACAATAAACTGCGCTACCCCATTCTCAAGCATGTACTCAAACTGGTCTTTTTAATCGTTTGTTTCACGGGTAGTGTCCAGTCGATCGGTATGATGTGGGCATTAGGTGATATAGGGTTTGGTAGTATGTGCTACTTAAACTTCATTGCCATTTTACTGCTAAGTAAAGTTGCTCTAAAAGTTCTAAAAGACTACGACGAGCAGATGAAATTAGGTATAAACCCTGTCTTTGACCCTAGAAAGGCTGGAGTGGATAATGCGGACTTTTGGATAGAATATAGCAATGAGCATGGTCACAAAAAATCGCTCTAATAATAGTGCATTAGAGGTCTGCTAGTATCTGCTAGCAAAAAAAGTTGCTATCAACATCAAGCAGGTCTCACCTATTTATGTTAAATTGCAAAAAACTATAAGGATATTACGTATAAGATAACCATAGTATTGTATCCACTCATTTGATAGGAAGGTTGAAGATGACACTAGATAACAACGTACTACGTAAACGCACCAGCTTGTTGGGTTCATTATTAGGTGATGCTATTTCTCGCCAATCTGGTGAGCAGACGCTAGATACGATTGAGACGCTGCGCAAAGGCTTTATTCAACAGCGCCGTGAGCCGAATGAAGCGCATAAACAGCAGCTTATCGATTTTATTGCTTCTTTGGACAATCAAACCTTAAAGAATGTCATACGCGGCTTTTCTATCTATTTTTTCCTTGCCAATCTAAGTGAAGAGAACTACTTGCGTGAGCAGCGTCATGCGCAGCGTATGCAGTCTGAGCAAAGCTGGGAAGGATCATTTCGTCGTACCTTACTTGAGTGTCGTGAACGCAATATTGAGCCTGCTCAAATGCAAGAGCTGATTGATCAGCTAAAATTTACACCTGTATTTACGGCGCATCCTACCGAAGCGCGTCGCCGTACCACGATGAATATCTTACAAAGTCTATTCACACATAGTGATGCTTTAAACAACGTGTCTGAAAACAGCTTTGCCTATGAACAAGCCAAAGAGCAAACGGCGCAAACGATTGATCTATTATGGTCTTCTGATGAAGTGCGCACCCGTAAGCCATTGGTATATGATGAGATTAATAACGGTCTGCATTATTTTAACGCCAGTTTGTTCAATGCCATTCCTAAAGTATATCGTAATATCAAAAAAGCCATTGTCGATATCTATCCAGAGCTCACAGACTATCCACTGCCTGCATTTATGAGCTTTGGTTCATGGATTGGCGGCGATAGAGATGGCAATCCTTTTGTGACTTTTGAGACCACAGAACTTGCTGTATTGATGCATGCGGATACCGTGCTGCGTCACTATCAAGTACTACTCAAAAAACTGCGCCGACAGCTGATTCATAGTGACACCATTGTCACCGTCTCACCTGACGTATATGCCAAAATCAAAAGTTATGATGAGCTCGATCAGCGTGTGTTTGACTATAACCTCGATGACTATGGCAATGAGCCATATCGTCGCCTGCTCTCTATCATTCTGACTAAAGTTAAAGCCACCAATCGCCGCATCCAAAGTAAAGGTACGGATATCGAAGCCGAAAAGGATGCCTATGCCAATCCAGAAGAGTTACTAGAAGATCTGCGCATTATCCGCCAAAGTGTCAATACACACGATACGGCACACGCAGAAGGATTACTACTAGATGTCATTCGTTTGGTCAAAACTTGCGGCTTTCATTTGGCGGCGCTCGATATCCGTCAAGAGTCGTCATATCATGGCGAAGTGATTGCCGATATCTTTGCTAGTGCCTCCAACCTGCCTGATTATCAAACGCTAAGCGAAACCGAACGTCAAGAGTGGTTGACGCGCTTGCTAGAAAAACCAGGCACGCCGCTTATCTATACTGATAACCTGACAGACAAAACGCGTGAGCAATTGTCACTGATGAATTCGGTCGCCACTCTACGCAAACTGGTGGGACAGGCTACTTTTGGTAGCTATGTGATCTCGATGACCAATAATGCTAGCCAGCTACTAGAAGTATTGCTGCTCATGCGGTTTGCAGGCTTATGCAGAATTGATGACGAAGGTCAATTGTCTGCTGATTTGCCAGTTGCGCCGTTGTTCGAAACCATCGAAGATCTCAAAAATATCGATAAAATCTTGCCTGCCGTATTAGATAATCCACTATATCGTGGACTGCTACGGAACACGGATAACACGCAAGAGATTATGCTGGGTTATTCAGACTCATCAAAAGACGGCGGTATTATCACCTCTGCATGGCAGCTTTATAGTGCACAGCAAACCATTAATAACATTGCTGAGCAATATGGTATAAAAACACGCTTGTTCCATGGTCGTGGCGGTTCTGTGAGCCGTGGTGGTGGATCAACACACAAAGCCATTGCTGCACAGCCAGCTGGCACGCTACATGGTCAGATTAAAGTAACTGAGCAAGGCGAAGTGCTCTATGCCAAGTATGCCAATACAGATACTGCTGTGTTTGAGCTGACCATGGCAATCACGGGTACACTCAAAGCCTGCTCTTCAAGGTTTGTGGTGCAACCGACTGAGTTGCCAGAGTATGAATCCTTGTTTGCACAGCTGGCAGATGCTGGCGAACAGCGTTATCGCGAGCTGACCGATCATACTGAAGGGTTTTATAAATTCTACTCCGAGGTCACCCCAGTACAAGAAATCTCGTTATTAAATATTGGCTCACGTCCAGCCCATCGCAAAAAAGGCCTGCCAAGTAAGACCACCTTGCGAGCGATTCCTTGGGTATTTGGCTGGTCACTGGCACGTTTTACCTTACCTGCTTGGTATGGCGTTGGTAGTGCGCTAGATAGCGTCAAAAAAGACGAAGCATTGATGAAAGAGATGAATAAGCACTGGCCGTTTTTTAGCGTGTTTATCAGTAATATCGAGATGGCCTTTACCAAAGCCAATATGAATATTGCCGAGGCCTATAGCCAACTATGTGATGATGAGCCGTTACGCGAAAAAATTATGACAGCGGTCACCGATGAATACACGCTGACCAATTCAGGATTAAACTCTCTGCTTGAGCAAGACTCTTTATTATCCAATCAGCAGAATCTTGCTTCATCCCTGCAGTGGCGAGACGCTTATCTAGATCCGATCAACTATATCCAGATTGAGCTGTTAAAGCGTGCCAGACAACAGGACACCCCGAACGATTTGGCACATGGCGACCTTAATGTAGAAGATCCATTGATCCGTAGTATCAATGCGCTGGCTGCAGGGTTACGAAATACTGGTTAGGGTAGCTTTTCGATAAGTAGCTTTCGAATAAACAAAAAGCTTATACCAATCATCGCAAATATTAGGGCTTCGTTCGCGAAGCCTTAATATTATTTAAAACCCTTCAGAAAATATCTCGCCAGATATCAATCGCAGTTTAGTACTGCGTTGATTGATATTGCCCATTAGGTGATTCGTAATTCATTGTTTGAATAACCGATCCTAACAAGATACCGTAAAATATATTTTTACTTCATGTATATGTAGGGTCTGCTCCAATGGAAACGCCTCAAGCAACACCATCTCTAGACATCGCCGTAGCAACTGACTATCAAATAGAATCCGTTGCGCTCATTGATCACGCCATTCAAATACGCTGGAATGATGGTATCGACAGTACGTATCACTATATCTGGCTGCGTGATAACTGCCCATCGGCTTTTCATCCGCACACTGGCGAGCGTAGCTTTGATTTGCTGAGTGTCTCAAAAGATATCCATCCACTCTCTGTCTCTTTTGATGATACAACGCTAACGATTGAATGGTCAGAACAAGCGCATATCAGCCACTTTGATCAGAGTTGGTTACGTGAGTTTGGGTATTCTAGTGCATTGGCCAAGGATCATAGCAGTCCTTATGAAAGCTGGGATGGCACGTTTATTGACCACATTCCGATGTATGATCAGCAGAGCATCATGACCAGTGACAGCGCTTTATATGAGTGGATGAGTACGCTGGATAAATATGGGCTTACCATCATTGATAATATGCCAGACGACTCTGAAGCTGGTGTACAGACCGCTATGCGAGTCGATTATTTACGTCAGACTAATTTCGGTATGACCTTTGATGTGATATCAGAAAAGTCGCCGATTAATTTAGCTTATACCTCGCTATCATTACCGTTGCATACCGACTTGCCAAATCAGGAGTTGCCTCCAGGCTATCAATTTTTGCATTTTTTGAGTAATGAAAGCATAGGCGGTGAATCTACTTTCGTAGATGGATTAAAGGTGTTAGAAGGGTTACGAGAAGAGCAGCCTGAGTATTTTCGCTTGCTGGCCGAATATGCCATCCCCTTTCGTTTTCATGACACTGACCATGATATCCGTGAGCACCACCCCGTCATCAATCTAGATAACTTTGGCAATATTGTGGAAATCAAATACAACGCCCATCTTGCAGATATTTTTGATTTGCCAAGTGACGTTATGTACGACTACTATCTTGCTTATCGAGAGCTGATGGCTCGACTAAAAGACAGTCGCTATAAGATTGAGTTAAAACTAGCGGCTGGTCAAATGGTGGTTTTTGATAACCGCCGAGTCCTGCATGGGCGTAACGCATTTGATGAAAACGTCGGTGAGCGTCGTCTCAAAGGCTGTTATGTTGACCGCTCAGAATTTAAAAGCCGTTTAAGAACGCTTAAAAAGCAACTGGCTTAACACGACCCACAAGCTAACTGATGCTGTGATTGTGATTGTAATATAAAGAGCAAGAGCAACAGCAACAGTGTTTGGCTCAGTGTCTGTTGATGACTCTAAGCTACTTCCTTCATGTTTTCTTATGGAAAGTATAAACGCTCTATCAAGCAGCTTTACGACCTTTCACAAATAAAACCATGCTAATGATGACACTGAACACGCTGCACATAATAAACACGTTGTGCGCACCGCCCGGCATGTACTCCATAAATGATGTGAAGAACTGACCCGAAAACACCGCCATCGTAAAGTAAGATAAGTTACGGCCACGTACTTTAGCAGCGCTTAGCTCGACGGTCATATGGTTCAACAGCGGAATACTAAAACCAAAGCCAATGCCGATCAATAGTGCGCCTAATACTAATAGCAGGGAGCTGGCTTGCGTAAAGCAAATATACGACAACGCAAACGCTAAAAATGCCAGTGCCAATACTTTAGGTTCATTCAACCATTTGATTATTTTTGGCATAAAGCCTGCAGTAACGACCGCCACCAAAGAGATAAAGGCCAGCAGTTGACCAATTTGTGATTCGTTATAGCTCAACTCATGCATAGTGATGGGCAATAACACGGTTGAGGTGAAAAATATGGTCATCGCTAAGGTTGAGATAAGATACACATTTTTTAGCGATAAGCCACTAATGATGGTTTTACTATCGTCCTTGGTAATCTGCTCATGGTTTACAGCAGTTGCATGATGCCGTGGTACAAACAGTAGTAGCATGGCTAAAAACACCCACGCAATCAAATAAATCGATAGCGGTAATGCCCAAAACTGTGAGGCCAGCAAGCCACCTAAAAATAAGAATATGACCCCGCCCAGCTCAATGGACATGCCTTGCTTGGCAATCATCTTTAAGCGAGCCTCCCCCTGATACCATGTAGAGATTAGTACCGTACAGCTCGCCATGACGCCCGCCGTTATACCGCCCAATAAAAACCGATTGCTAAACACCTGTGCTGGTCCATGTAGAAGATAAGCACTGGCACCTGCAAGTCCGTATAAAAACAAACCAATCATCAAGAGTTTGTACGCGCCATATTTATCGATTAACTTGCCAGCTAGTGGCGCAAATACCACCGCACCCAATGACGGCAAAGTGATTAATAGCACGCTGTTGCCGGTAATACCCAAGCCTGCCGAAATGCTGACCAAGCCAGGTGCCAGTAACGTGCCAACCATAATGGTCAAACTGGCAATACACAGTAAGGTAAAACTACCTGCGGTTTTTAATTGGTTCATATGTGTCCCTAGTCGTTTCGATATCTATTACGGATATAACTGTACTGATATCACTTATTTTTTGGCGAATGCATTGAATATTGCACTGATTATAATAAAGACGATGCTGACCACCACCACTCCTGGCCATTGGTATAGGGCAAAAGCTTTGACACCCGCCATAGACCCCAGTGCCCCGCCTGTGTAGTAACCCAACATATAAATACCGTTGATGCGACTTTGGGCGGCGGGATCGATACTAAAGACGCAAACCTGATTGGCCACTTGCGCACTAAATACAGCAAAGTCGATTAAGATAATACCGACAATCAGCGACACCAAATTACCTGCGAACAATCCTGTAATAGCAAAGCCTGTGGCAGCCAGTGCCAATGCCATCATCACCAAGGTTTTAGAGCCTAATCTATTGACCCATTTGCCAGAGGATCTGGCCCCTATCACGCCTGCCAGCGCAACCACACCAAACAATCCTGCTTGCTGTGCATTGTAATTAAAAGGCGCATCGCTGACATAAATCGCCAGTGTTGCCCACAGTACATTGAATGAGGCAAACCAAAATGCGCCAGCAAGGGTAAATTTTTGCAGGGATTTATGTTTTATAAACAGTGCTAAGCTACTTTTGATAAGTGGAAAGTAACGCAGTGTGGTATGCGGCGTATTGGTTGGCAAAAACACCCGTAACAATATCCCAAATATGGCAGCAAATACGGCAGACATCACAAATACACTGCGCCAACCGAATTGCTCCCCTATAAATCCACTTAAAGTTCGGGACAATAGAATACCTATGGTCAATCCCATCATCAGAGTACCAAGGGTTGCACCTTTGTTTTCAGGAGATACCATGGATGTGGCAAAAGGAATGAGCTGCTGGGTAATATTGGCGCTGACACCAATCAAAAACACCGATAGCAGTAGTACGGGTAAACTGGGTGATATCGCTGCAAAAACACAAGCAGCTACTAATAAGCACGACAGAATACCAATCAGGCGTCTACGCGCAATCGAATCGCCCAATGGTGAGAGGAACAGTAAAGCAAACGCATAACCAAACTGTGTCAATGCCGGAATACTACCCAGTTGTGAGTTGGTCAAATGAAACTCATGACCGATGAGCGGTAAAATCGGCTGATTGTAATAAAGGTTGGCGGCGGTTGCGGCAATAGCGGCGGTCATTAACAGTAAAATAAATCTGCTTAATGACTGGCTTGACGATTGGTTTAGTACTGGTACTGGCTTATCCATTGTTATCTCGACTTAATAAATCATGCCGCAAGTATAGAACCTATCAAACCATAACAAAAATGATAGTATATGATTGAATCCATATAAATACTGTATAGATAAAAAATAAGACTGAGCAAGATTTTGATGAAAGATGTTAATAAAAGGGATTGATGGTATGGATATAAAAACACTCAAAAGCTTTATGGCCGTGGCCAAGCACCAGAGTTTTTCGGAAGCGGCGCGTGAGCTGTATACCGTACAACCTGCTATCAGTCGTCATATTTCATCATTAGAAACAGAATTGGGTGTTGTGCTGTTTAATCGTACTTCTCGTGAGGTAACTATCACGCCAGCTGGCGAGCAACTGCTGAAAGACGCTGCCACTATTTTGACCTTGACAGAGCAAGCGAAGACACAAGTCAAACGAGCCCATGATGGACAAGTCGGCACACTCAATATTGCGCATCTAAGCTCAGCTTGTTTGACCTTTATGGCCACGTTGGTACGCAGTTATAAAGCCCAATTTCCGCACGTACATGTGTCATTGTTTGAGATGACGGTGACCGAACAGATAGAAGCGTTTAACAATGATCGCATCGATATTGCTTTCTCAAGACCATTGCCGAGCGCTATTGCTAATGACTTTGTTAGCCACAGTATTTATATCGACAAATTGGTGGCGATTGTGAACCAGAGCCATGCATTAGCCAATCAAAAAACCATTGATTTGGCGCAGCTGAAAGATGATAGGTTTATTATTTTTAACCGTGATGAAGCAGTTGGTCTATTTGATGAAACCATCATGCTATGCAGACAAGCTGGGTTTTCGCCCAATATCATCAGTCAACCCAAGCACATGCAGACATTGGTAACCGAGGTAGCGACCGGTTTAGGAGTAGCGATTGCGCCTTATTGCGTACGCAAACTGTATAGCGATGGCTGTCACTTTATGATGCTAAACAACGTCAGCACACACATACCCGTGCATATCCAATACAAGCAGACCAATCACAGTGCAACGGCTGCCGCTTTCGTAGCGGTTGCGTTGAGCGCGACAGATGACATACAGCAAAGCATGGAGCACTGAGCCCACAAAAAAGCCCCATTCGTCTGGTTTATAGAAAAATGGGGCTTAATATTATTCACTTACTGACTTATAGTTATCATTATAATCTTATAGCGCTAATAGCAGCCCTAATAACTGGATTCACGATATAAGGTTTTATGCGCTTCTACTCTAAAGTCTTCAATGCTAATGGTAGGCGTAATACCATGTGTGCTATAGGTAGCTTGTTTAAACTGTCCTTCATCACGAAATAGTACATTTTGAGCTTCTTGTTTGAAGTCATCATAACTAATGATATCATTCTCTTGATAAATATCAGAGATTACATAGTCGCTTTGGCTATACGATTGTGATGGAATGTTATTAAAACTGCTTTTTGTCGCAATATTGCTTGCCGTTAAACCGTTATTGGTGAACGATGCTTGAGATAGCGTAGAAGCAGTACGGTCAAATAGATACATAGCTAGTAGAACAATAAAGACCATGCTGGCGATAAAGAAAAAACGCCTGCGTGGTCTAATGTTTTTTGATTTAGTAGCACTACCGCTACTAATGTTATTTAAATTACTCATAGCTACGTACCAGTTCAACTCACGTTATCAACGGTACATGACCGTGTATCCTATGTGTTGTCTAATGGGTTAAACTAAACGAAACATCACCATTCTAATCGTTAGTTTCTCTATACAATGTGGTTTGTGACTCTTGCCTAAAATCATCATAGGTAATAGCAGCTTCCTCAGTTTCCGAAACAGCAACATCGTCTCCTGTTGTAGAGTTTTCAGGATTCAACTCTAGTTCATTAGCAGCTGGCATGTCTGGTCTGCTATTATCTGAAGCACTCTGCTGGATGGATGCTGGTTGCTCACTTATAAGGTCAATGTCATCAGTAACTGTTTGGCTTTCGACAGGTGTTATTGTCTCAGTGTCAATAACTGGTGTACTGTCTTTCTCTACATGAGTATCAGCACTGTTACCTTTATCGTCAACAGCAGAAGTTGATAATATTCCTGAAAATATAAGCATCACTATGATAGTAGCCAATACTATTGAGCCAACAACTATACCAATAACGATAGGTTTTTTGTTACTCTTTACATTGCTTTTGGTTACTACTTCCTCAACAGAGGTTGATTCTACTAAGTCTTCAATATTTATAGAGTCATTGTTAGACATGATACCTGTCGTAGGTTCACTGTAATGGGCGGTAGCAGCAGGCAAGTCCGTATCGTTACTATTTTCTGTGTATTCTGAATCTGCAGTATGTGAGCCGACATCACTAACACTACTATAGTCGTAATCCTCTATGCTCGGTATATGAGTTTGTGATACATTTTGATTTGAAAAATCAAAAGTTGCATTTACTTTTGATCCTTCGTCGATATTTTGATCTTCAAACAGCTGTAACTCTTCTGTACTTAATGGTTCAAAAGCAGGAAGTTTTTGTGCGCCTTCCAATGGTTTCGAATTTTTTCTGTTACTATCTTCAGAGCTATGAACACGACTAATAAAACGTTCATAGATATCATTGTTGTTACGCTTACGCGACTTCTGGTGAACGATTTTAGCCAATTTTTCGTCAAAATCAGTACCGATGTCTTCTTTTTCGTCGCTCATAGAATAATACCAAACCAGTTTGTTCTACTGGCGTTAAATGACTGCTAAGATGAAGTTTTGATTTTTCTTGCTAGAGTGTAACAGTGTTATCAGCACTCAATATAGTTGCTCATACCATTATCTTCAAGCACAATTTTTTTAATGTCATGAATATTTGTGCAAATTGTCTTCAACTGCAGGATAAATAAGAAGTAAAAACAAACATCATGAAGACAACATAGACTATGACAGGCTCAATAGTATGGATTTAAAACAGCTTAATGCGTTTATTGCGGTTGCCGACTTGCGCAGCTTTAGCGCGGCCGCCACCAAGACAGGACTGTCACAGCCAAGCCTGAGTCGATTACTAAAACAGTTAGAGACTGACATGGGCGTGGTGCTTATTGATCGCTACCACAGGCCACTACATCTGACTGAAGCGGGCAGTTTCTTCTACGATAAAATAAGCACCATCCTTACCGAGATTGATACCGTGACTAGTATGACTCAGCGTCTATCAGCACCTAGCAGCGTTTTAAATATAGGTTTTGTGCCCTCAGTACTATATGGCCTGTTGCCTGAAATCATTGCCACGCTTAAACAGTTCAGCCCTGATATCGACGTTAATTTAAAAGACATTAGCTCATATCAACAAATAGATGCACTCAAGTCTGGTGAGATTGATATTGGTTTTGGCCGATTTGCCCATCAAGACCCATGGATTCAGCAGATTCTGCTACGTCATGAACGCTACGTGGTGGCATTGCCAAAATCACATCCGCTTGCCAATGTACGTAAGCAGCGCTTGATAGATCTAGCGAACAATCGCTTAATTTTATATCATCAAACACATTTGCCAGTATCGTCCACGGTGACGACAGAGACAGGAACCCAATCGAGCGACAAGTTATCTACAAATAGAGTCAACCGTGCTGCTACTCATGAAGCATCATCTAGCGCTAGCGAGCCTATTACTGAGCCTTTACTACATCTTTTTGCCCAGTATGGCATCTCACCTTTTATGACCACGACAGTCAGCGATTTGCAGGTAGCATTGGGACTGGTCGCGGCAGGAGAAGGCATTACATTGGTGCCTGCCAGCTTGCAAACCGTACGTACGGAACAGATCAGCTACCAACGTTTGGTTCATGAAAATGTCACCTCCCCTATTTATTTACACACCCTCAAAGACTTTGTACATCCCAAAATACCTGACTTGCTCACAGCCATTTATCACGTCTACGAGCAGCGCGGCATTACTTATCGGCAGCAAAATTTTGTGTCACAGGCCTAAATGGGCAGATATCCGTTGAATATTGTGTTATAAAGAACCGCCAAAAATAATTCATTTTAAATATTGATATTATTTTATAAGTATGCTAACTAACAAGAATAGCAATGCAAACAAATAGTAATAATAACTAGAATAATCATTCTCCTAGACAGTGTTGGTGTGATAAAGTCGATACGATGTAAATCGTTTTATATTTAGACGGTTTATAGGACGTTCTTTTCTGATCATTGGCAAGCTGACACAGGTAAGTGATAATTTGCTGTTTTAACCATTTCGAGGTATTCATGTCCACACAACAACTCAACAACCCAAGTGCCCCTGACGATAGCATTGCCTCGCAACAAGAGGGCTTTAGCTGGCGCATCTTTGGCCCAGGTATTTTGATGGCGACTGCTGCCATTGGTGGTTCGCATTTGATTTCATCAACACAGGCGGGTGCTATCTATGGTTGGCAATTGGCTATTATGATTGTATTGGCCAACGTGTTTAAGTATCCGTTTTTTCGCTTTGCAACTGACTACGTCTACGATACTGGCGAGAGTTTGATTGCAGGCTATGCCAAACGCTCAAAGGTATATCTTTGGGTATATTTTATTCTTTCTATCTTGTCAGCGGTTATTAGTACGGGTGCGGTTTCACTTATCGCTGCCGTAATTTTGGGCTTTATGTTGCCAGCCTCACTTGGTCTGTCGACAATGGCGTTATCTCTCATTATCGTCGCGGTCTCTTGGTTCTTTTTGATTGCAGGGCATTATAAATTGCTCGATGGTGTGACTAAGTGGATTATGATTGCGCTTACCACGGCCACCGTTGCTGCAGTTATCATTGCTGCTGGCAAGCCAACCGTTATGGCAGTAGATTTTGTGGCGGCCTCTCCTTGGAACCTAGCCACGTTGGGCTTTATCGTAGCACTCATGGGCTGGATGCCAGCACCGCTAGAGTTTGCAGCGATTACCTCTATGTGGACCTCTGCCAAAGTCAAAGCAGATCACACCACGCATAGCCAAGGCTTGTTAGATTTTAATGTTGGCTATGCCGTCTCAGCGATATTGGCGTTGTTCTTCTTATCGTTAGGTGTGTTTGTCCAGTACGGATCAGGACAAGAGATTGAGTTGGTCGGCGGTGCTTATATCAACCAGTTGATCAATATGTATACCGCAACCATTGGTGAATGGTCGAGATTGCTGGTCGCTTTCGTCGCCTTTATGTGTATGTTTGGCACGACCATTACCTGTGCTGATGGTTATGGACGCGCTAATGCTGAATGCTGGCGCCTGCTAAAAGGTGAAAGCGAAATCAATAAAAAGCAGATCGCTTTTTGGACTACCTATGCTATCGGTGGTGGGCTAGTAATTATCACTTTCTTCACAGGACAATTAGGCGCTATGCTTAAGTTTGCCATGATATCGGCGTTCGTCTCTGCGCCTATTTTCGGTTGGTTAAACTACTCATTGGTTAAAAAGCATAAAAAACTGTCAGCAGGTATGAATGCTCTGTCTATCGCGGGCTTGATATTCTTGGCAGGTTTCGCGTTATTGTTCTTGGCCAATATGGCAGGTTTATTTGCTTAAGCTTTTGCTTAATTTAAAACTCAGCACTTAATCATTCTATTCGAATAGAATGAAGCCCTAATAGCCTAGCTGTTGGGGCTTTTTAATAGGTGTAACTATATCAATAAAGCAAGGCAACTTTAGTAATTGTAACTAAATGTAAAAAATAGACGATTCTAAAAGCTGTAATTTTAAGCAATATGAATACTTATCATAGGAAATTACCAATAATTGCATAATGCTATTTGAATTATGAATACTATCAAAAATACTACATTTAGTTATTATTATTTTTAACTACTAATTAAGAACCCAAACTTTTCAGGCATGAATAATTGAGTATAATCAACTACAACAATTAGAATATTTTCCCTCCATGTAAGGACAATCACATGACTTCATCTTCAGCAGGCGCGCGCTTTCGCAGTGCTCTCACTCAAAAAAATGATAACAACCAGCCATTACAGATTGCAGGCGCTATCAATGCCTATACAGCGATGATGGCGACCCAAGTTGGTCATCAAGCGTTGTATCTCTCTGGTGCTGGCGTGGCCAATGCGTCATTTGGCTTGCCTGATCTCGGTATGACCAGCCTTGATAACGTACTAGAAGATGCTCGCCGTATCACCGATGCCGTTGATACACCATTATTGGTTGATATCGATACGGGCTTTGGTGGTGCGTTTAACATCGCCCAGACCATCAGAAAAATGGAAAAAGCAGGCGTCGCGGCAGTACATATCGAAGACCAAGTAGCACAAAAACGTTGTGGTCATCGCCCTAACAAAGAAATCGTTAGTATCTCAGAGATGGTCGACCGTCTGAAGGCGGCATTGGACGCAAAAACTGACCCTGACTTTGTAGTGATGGCTCGTACAGATGCCCTATCAGTAGAAGGTTTGGACGCTGCTGTGGAACGTGCCGTTGCCTTCCAAGAAGCGGGCGCAGATATGATCTTTGCAGAAGCGCTAACCGATATCGAGATGTATCGTAAGTTCACTGATGTATTGGATATTCCAGTACTAGCAAACATGACAGAGTTTGGTCAGACAGATCTATATACCACTGATCAGTTGTATAGTGTGGGTGTCGAGATGGTGCTATATCCACTATCTGCCTTCCGCGCTATGAACAAAGCGGCATTGAACGTTTATCAGCATTTGTTAGATGATGGTACACAAGATAAAGTCGTCGATACCATGCAGACTCGCATGGAGCTCTATGATTTCTTGAACTACCATGAGTTTGAGCAGACACTAGACAAGCTATTTGCTGATAATAAGTAGTTAATAACTAATAATTGCCAAGTAGCAACGCCGAAACGATAAACCATCTCTGTGGACTTTATTGTTTCAAAACCCGTCTTTATTTACCTTTAGGTTATTTATGTCATTGCTTACTTCTCATACTGCTTTTAGAGCGTCACTACTCAGTAGTACGCTGGCGGCACTACTACTCATAACTGGCTGTGATAACACGCCAGAAACCGTCGATAACGTTGACACGACTACCAGTGAAGCAACCGATACAGTTGCGACCCAAGCTGTGCCATCAGATGCTGTCTCTCAAGACGACTTGGTCATGACGACAATTACGTTAGATACCGTTAACAGTCTACTGTTTGCGCCAATTATCAATAGTGGTGCGCTCAGTGAAGAGCAAGTCAGCTGCCTTGAATCGCGTGATAAGGACTTGGGTAAAGCCGAAGTTGATAGCTTTTATAGAGGTCAATTCACCGATGCAGAGTTAAAAGAGCTAGATAGCTTTTATACGTCAGACGTTGGCAAAAAGCTGCTTGCTTTTGGCAATGAGCAATTGCGTGTCATGAATGGCGAAGAAGTCGCAACCCCGATGGCTGACCCTACCCCAGAAGAAATGACTGAAATCCAGACCTTCATGGAGTCACCACTGGGTGCCAAATATATGAAGATCAACAATGCAGAAGGCGAAGGCAGCGCAATGGAGGTCTTGAATGGCCCTATTGAAGCTGAGTTTAAGCGCTGTAATGTCGACTTAGACGGTCCACAGCCTGAACAGCCTGCATAACGCTCAACTGGCGCTATAGTCAGTCATTAATCAATAAATTTCTCATCAGAAACATTGTTAGAAACACCGTTTTCACCCAAAAAAGCTACCTACAAAAGGAATGTAACCATGGCAGCACAGAAAGAACTTTCAGGCGCAGGTCTACGCGGACAAGTCGCTGGTAAAACCGCTCTATCTACCGTCGGCAAATCAGGCTCTGGTCTGACCTATCGCGGCTATGACGTATCAGAGCTAGCCGACAAGTGTATTTTTGAAGAAGTAGCGTACCTGTTGCTATACGGTAACTTGCCTACTCAGAGCGAGCTTGATGCCTATCAAGCCAAGCTAAAAAAACTACGCGGGCTACCACAAGCATTAAAAGATGTGCTTGAGCGCATTCCAAGCGACGCGCATCCAATGGATGTACTACGTACTGGTTGCTCTATGCTCGGTAACCTTGAGACTGAGACTGATTTTGCTCAGCAAAATGATCAAACTGACCGCATGCTGGCAGCGTTCCCGTCGATCATCAACTATTGGTATCGTTTTAGCCATGATAATGTGCGTATCGATACTGATACAGATGATGCCACTATTGGCGGACACTTCCTGCATTTACTCAAAGGCGAAAAACCAAACGAGCTACACGAAAAAGTCATGAACGTCTCGCTTATCTTGTATGCAGAGCATGAGTTCAATGCTTCGACCTTTACTGCTCGTGTCTGTGCCTCTACCTTATCTGATATTCATTCTTGTATCACGGGCGCAATCGGTTCACTACGTGGTCCATTGCATGGCGGCGCGAATGAAGCGGCGATGGATATGATTGAAGACTTTAGCTCACCTGATGAAGCCGAAACCGAGATGATGGGCATGCTGGCTCGTAAAGACAAAATTATGGGCTTTGGTCATGCCATCTATAGTGAATCAGATCCACGTAACGTAGTCATCAAAGGCTGGGCTGAGAAGCTGGCTGCTGATGTTGGCGACGAAGTGTTATACCCCGTATCGGTACGCTGTGAAGAAGTGATGTGGCGTGAGAAAAAGCTATTCTGTAATGCTGACTTTTTCCATGCATCTGCCTATCACTTCATGGGCATCCCAACCAAGCTATTTACACCAATCTTTGTCTGTTCACGCTTGACTGGCTGGGCAGCTCACGTGTTTGAGCAACGTGCCAATAACCGTATCATTCGTCCAAGCGCAGAATATACGGGTGAAGATCTACGCCCTGTACCAGATATGAGTGCGCGTTAAGTTGGTTTTTTAAGTAGCTATTGTTATGTACTTACCATCAGCTAGCGGCAGTGCTAGCTGATACAGGTATGTCGATTGAGCCTTACTATGATCTTTTTAGGTTTAATCGTCATACGCTATTTTTTATAGATCATGCCATCTTAACTTTCAATATCGCTTCTTTAGCAAAGCCTGCAATAACGAACGATGATTTTGCTAAAGGAATGAATTTTTACCTGATATTAACGCTTAACTATTTATGAAAATTAGCCAACAGCCAAAGGTGACTTATGGACAACGCCCTCGTACAACCCATGAACGATGAATTCAAAAAACCACTTCCCGATACTGACCTTTACTACTTTGACACCCGTGAAGCGGTCGAGCGTATCGAAGAAGGTGCTTATGACAAGCTACCATTCTGCTCAAAAGTATTGTGTGAAAACCTAGTACGCCGTTGCCCACCAGAAGAGTTAACCGATGCCCTAAAACAGCATATCGAGGGTAAGCAAGATTTAGACTTTCCTTGGTACCCTGCCCGCGTAGTCTGTCATGATATCTTGGGTCAGACGGCCTTTGTTGATTTGGCAGGCTTGCGTGACGCCATCGCTGAGCAAGGTGGTGATCCGTCTAAAGTAAACCCTATTGTGCCAACTCAGCTCATCGTTGATCATTCTTTGGCCGTTGAGCATGCAGGCTTTGAAGAAGATGCGTTTGAGAAAAACCGTGCGATTGAAGAGCGCCGCAACGATGACCGTTTTCACTTTATTAACTGGTGTCAGTATGCTTTTGACAATGTAAACGTCGTACCGCCTGGTAACGGCATCATGCATCAGATCAACCTAGAGAAAATGTCACCTGTCGTACAAGTTGTGCACAATAAAGCAGGTGAAGAAGTCGCGTTTGCCGATACGCTAGTTGGTACTGATAGTCACACGCCGATGGTCGACGCCCTAGGTGTGATCTCAATCGGTGTCGGCGGTCTAGAAGCTGAAAGCGTCATGCTAGGCAACCCATCATATATGCGTCTGCCTGATTACGTTGGTGTTAAATTAACGGGTAAATTACAAAAAGGCATTACCGGTACGGACTTGGTACTGGCGATGACTGAATTCTTACGTGATGCAGGTGTGGTCTCTACTTATATTGAGTTCTTTGGTGAAGGTGCCCGTCAGCTGACCGTTGGTGACCGTGCCTCAATCTCTAATATGACGCCTGAATATGGTGCCACTGCCGCGATGTTCTATATCGATGAGCAAACCACTGACTATCTACGACTGACTGGTCGCTCTGAAGAACAAATCAAATTGGTTGAGCAGTATGCCAAGCAAACTGGCTTATGGGCTGACGGCATGGAAAAAGCCGAGTACGCACGTGTGCTTGAGTTTGATTTGTCGTCAGTAGGTCGTAATATGGCAGGCCCGTCGCGTCCACATGCCCGCGTATCAACTGATGATTTGGTTGCCAAAGGTATCGCCCATGCGCCCGATCAAAAACTACCAGAGCCAAAAGATGGTCTAATGCCAGATGGCGCAGTGATTATCGCTGCGATCACCAGCTGTACCAACACTTCAAACCCACGCAACATGGTTGCCGCAGGCTTAGTTGCTCGTAACGCCAATGCCAAAGGATTATTACGTAAACCTTGGGTGAAGTCATCCTTAGCACCTGGCTCAAAAACGGTCAAAATGTACCTAGAAGAAGCAGGTCTGATGCCAGAATTGCAAGAAATTGGCTTTGATGTGGTCGGCTTCGCTTGTACCACGTGTAATGGCATGAGCGGTGCGCTCGACCCTGATATCGAAAAAGAAATCATCGATAATGATTTATTTACCACAGCAGTTCTATCTGGTAACCGTAACTTCGACGGCCGTATCCATCCGTATGCCAAGCAAGCATTTTTGGCATCGCCGCCATTGGTTATCGCCTATGCCATCGCTGGTAACATCCGCTTTGATATCGAAAAAGACTCATTGGGTAAAGACCAAGACGGCAATGACGTCTATCTAAAAGACATCTGGTTTGATGATGAAGAAGTGGATGCCATTGTTGCAGCGGCTGTTAAGCCTGAGCAATTCAATGCGGTATATATCCCAATGTTTGATGAAGCCAAAAAAGACACAGGTAAGGCACTAAGCCCATTGTATGACTGGCGTGAAATGACGACCTATATTCGCCGTCCGCCGTATTGGGAAGGAAAAATGGCCAAGAAAAATAAACTGACAGGCTTACGTCCGCTTGCAGTCCTTGGTGATAACATCACAACCGACCATATGTCACCATCAAACGCTATTCTTGGCTCATCAGCAGCTGGCGAGTATCTCGATACTATGGGCTTGCCTGCTGAGGACTATAACTCATACGCAACCCATCGCGGCGACCATTTAACCGCGCAACGCGCCACCTTTGCCAACCCTAAACTATTGAACGAAATGGTACGCGATGAAGATGGCGAAGTTGTCCAAGGCTCACTGGCGCGCGTCGAACCAGAAGGTCAAGTCATGCGCATGTGGGAAGCGATTGAAACCTACATGAACCGTGAGCAGCCGCTTATCATCATCGCAGGTGATGGCTATGGTCAAGGCTCAAGCCGAGATTGGGCTGCCAAAGGTGTGCGTCTCGCTGGCGTAGAAGCCGTCGTCGCTGAGGACTTTGAGCGTATTCATCGTCAAAACTTAGTTGGTATGGGCGCGCTGCCTTTACAGTTTGAAGAAGGCACGACTCGCCATACGCTAAATATCGATGGTACGGAAACCTTTGATGTCACAGGTGAAGTCTCGGCTGGCGGGTTGATGACTTTAGTGATCCATCGTGCCGATGGTAGTACCACTGAGACGCCGATTATCTGCCGCTTAGATACGGCTGATGAGGTTAAAATGTATAATGCTGGCGGTATGCTACAACGCTTTGCTAAAGAGTTTATCGAAGGGACTTTAGATATTGTCTAAGGCTATCCTGTAGGTTTTAGCGTGATAAGCAATAAAGTATAAAAGTCGCCGATGTTGTATAACTTTATATGACATCGGCTTTTATTTGCTTTTACGTTCTATACACTGATTTTTGTGACTTATTCCTAAGTACTAGATAGTAGCTAAATATTGAGTTTACTTAACCAATGGCGTAATATGTACTATATATTGTACAAGTCATGCAGAATATCATGAAAGGAGTAATCCATGAGAGTCGTGAGTTTTTCAGAAGCCAGAAAGCACCTAAAATCTGTCCTAGACACGGTAAACGATGATGCCAATGCCACTATCGTGACCCGCCGTGACGCTGATGATGCAGTCGTTATGTCACTTGATTATTACAATAGCCTGATGGAAACCGTCTATCTGCTAAAATCTCCTGCCAATGCAGCGCACTTAGCGGACTCTATTGCCCAATATAAAGCTGGCAAGACGGTTACGCGTGAGCTAATAGATACGGTAGAAGATAGTGATAAAGGTGATGGTAGCAACGATAATAATGAGCATACGGATGGCGATATTGAAAGTGCTTGAACTCAAAGACTGTAATCCATCCAAAGGAAAAGGGTCTAACAATGAGTGAACAACTAGCATGGACAGATGCTGCGTGGAAAGACTACCTGTACTGGCAAACGCAAGACAAAAAAACACTCAAACGTATTAACAAACTCATCACCGAATGTAAGCGTAATCCGTTTGAAGGCATTGGCAAACCTGAACCCCTAAAAGAAAACCTATCCGGATTTTGGTCAAGACGTATCGACGACGCCAATCGTTTGGTATATGCCGTCGATGATAACTATCTGACGATTATCTCTTGCCGCTATCATTATTAACGAGCGCTCTTAATCATGCATATTTACTTGCTGATGGCACCATACCTATTCTTATAACAATATAAAAAGGACTTAATACAGTGGCCCAAACCAATACTAAATCAAAACTCTCTTTCGCCCCGCAACTATCCGTATCTGCTACCTATATGCGCGGTGGTACTTCAAAAGGCACTTTCTTTAAATTATCTGAATTACCTGAGCGTTGCCAAGTCGCTGGCGAGTCACGTGATAACTTCCTATTACGGGTCATCGGTAGTCCAGATCCTTACGGCAAGCAGATTGATGGTTTGGGCAATGGTAGCTCTAGCACGTCAAAAACGGTTATTTTATCGGCCTCTGACAGACCAGACCACGATGTGAATTATCTGTTTGGACAAGCTAATATCGCCAAACCTATGATTGACTGGGCGGGTAACTGTGGCAACTTAACCGCGGCCGTCGGTGCCTGTGCCATTAATATGGGTTTGGTCGATGCTGACAAGATTGCTCATAGCATCGATGACAATGCAGATAGCGGTATTTGTGAAGTACGCATTTGGCAAGAAAATATCGGTAAAACGATTATTGCCTATGTCCCAGTCTATAAAGATGCAGATGATAAAGTACAGGTTCAAGAGACGGGCGATTTTGAATTAGACGGTGTAACCTTCCCAGCGGCTGAAGTCAAAATTGAGTTTATCGATCCTGTAGATGCCACCAGCGACATGTTCCCTACTGGCAACTTGGTCGATGACTTCGATGTAACTGGCTGCGGTTTAAATACCGATAGCGTCAAAGCGACCTTTATTAGCGCAGGCATCCCAACCATCTTTATGAAAGCAGAAGATTTAGGTTTTACCGGTACTGAATTACAAGGCGACATCAATAGCGACGGTGAGCTACTTGCCAAACTTGAGAAAATCCGTGCCACAGGCGGTGTTGCGATGGGATTATTTAAAGACGTGAGCGAGGCACAGACCAGCCAACACATTCCTAAAGTCGCTTGGGTTGGCGCAGCACAGAGCTATACCGCCTCTAGTGGTAAGTCGGTCGATGCAAATGAGATTGATTTAGTGGTACGTGCCATGAGTATGGGTCAACTGCATCATGCCATGATGGGTACAGCAGCCGTCGCTATTGCCGCTGCAGCAACCACACAAGGCACGCTCGTCAATCAAGCAGCAGGCGCTGGCGAGCTGACAGAGGTGCGTTTTGGCCACCCATCAGGCACATTGCTCGTCGGCGGAAAAACCGAACTGGTCGATGGGCGCTGGCAAGCCAAAAAAGTGTCGATGAGCCGCTCAGCAAGGCGTATTATGGTTGGTGAAGTTTTTGTGCCAGCGGATGCATTTTAAGCGTAGCCATGGCTTATTTCAATTTGCGATAGAGTTTTATGCCAACATCTCCCCAGCCACGCCGTGTGCAATTAGACAAAAAGCCTCCAGTCGAAAAGAAAGAACGGCGGGCACTGCTGTGGGATATATTAAAAAAACTGGCGGTATTTGCTAAACCTTATCGCCTGCTTATTATTGCTACCTTAGTGCTGACCGCCCTAGGCTCCTTTACCGCGCAGGTCAATGCGTTTGTACTACGTTATACCGTTGATACGTTAACCGAAATTGCTACGCTTGCCGAGCCATGGCAAGCAGGTCTGCGTATGTTAGGTATTATTAGCGCGGTCCTCCTGACCAAAGAGATCCTGTCGATATTCATCTCTTTTGGTCAGCGTTTTTTTGGTGAAAAGATTCGTATCAACTTATCTCGTGACTTGTCCCAAAAAATCATTGAGCGCATCCTTACCTATCGCATGGCGTTTTATACCAGTAGTGAGAACGACAGTGGTAAATTGCAAACCCGTATTGATTACGGGGTCAGCAGTTTAACCAGCCTCGTGCAAAACTTCTTTATCGACATGCTACCGCTATTTGCCAATGCAATTGTGGCACTTATTATCATGTTTTCGACCAATTTTTGGGTTGGCATGGTCGGTCTTATTATCATACCCATTTACTTCTTTATCAGCCAAAAGCAAGCACGCCGTTTGCAAGGGTTTCGTCGGCAGATGCGTGGGTTTCGAGAAGCCAAAAGCGGTTTGGTGATCTCTTTGATTAATTCGATCAGCGTGGTGAAATCCTTTGTCCGTGAGTCCATTGAGGCTGAGAAACACCTAGCCATTCAAAAGGAAATGACGGACAATCAACTGCGCATTCGTAGTATTGGCTTTATTTATGATGCCATCAAAACCTTTATCGAGCAGATTGGTGTGGTGGTTATCATCCTTCTCACCGCTTATTTTGTCCTACAAGGTGAGATGACCATTGGCATGATTTTATTTCATGTCATGCTGTTTCAGAACGTCGCCGCGCCTATCCGTCAATTACACCGCATCTACGACCAGATAAATAATGCATTGACCTATGCCGAAGGGTTTTTTGATATTTTAGAAGATGATAAACAAGTCGAAAACATCGATGGCATCAGTAGCAACAATCTAAAGGGTCATATCGAGCTTAAAAATGTCGATTTTACCTATCCTAATGGTACGCAAGCGCTAAAAAACGTCAGCTTTACTATCAAGCCCAATCGTATCACCGCGTTGGTTGGCCTTTCTGGCGCGGGCAAGAGCACAATTATCAATCTATTGGTCAAGTTCTATGCCCCAGATGCTGGCACGATCTGCCTAGATGGGCATGATTTGGCTAACTGTGATACCCACGAATTGCGTCAGCGCATCGGGTTAGTACTACAGAGCAATCATATTTTTTCGGGTACGATTAGTGAAAACATCCGCTATGGGGACATGAATGCCAGCGAAGATGACATCATCGTGGCTGCAAAAAAAGCCTCTATCCACGAGCAGATCATAGGGTTAGCTGATGGCTATGAGAGTACTGCCAAATCCCTATCAGGTGGTCAACAGCAGCGGATTGCGCTGGCAAGGATGTTTTTAAAAGACCCACCTATTGTGTTTTTGGACGAGCCGACAGCCAGTCTAGATGCTATAGCCAGTCAACAGGTCAAAAAAAGCCTAGATCTGATCAAAAAAGACCGTACCGTCATTATGGTCTCGCACAATATCGCCCAAATTATCGATGCCGACGATCTCGTGGTGATAGAAAATGGCGAAGTGGTTGAGACAGGTACACATGAGGTACTTTATGCCCAACGCGGCAAATACTTTGAAATCTTTAGCGCTATGTCTGATAGCCTAAACTTAGATAAAATCAGCCAGACCCTAAACGGTTAGGAATGGTTAATGCCTGCCTAAATCGTTATAATGCCAATCTTTTACTGCCTATTGCCAGAAGCTAGCCCACTATGACTTGTGAATTTTCTTTAAAAACCTTTGACGAGCTGACCTCAGTTGATTTGTACCATATTTTAAAGGCGCGCTCGCAAGTGTTTGTCGTCGAACAAAACTGTGCCTATCAAGATATGGATGAAGTGGATTTTGATTGCTTGCACCTAATCGCTCATCAAAATGCAGCATTGGTGGGCTATTGCCGTATCATTCCACCTGAGTTTAATAAGCTAAAATCCAACCTATCAGTAGCTGATCCTGCGATTAAGACCAACCACACTGCGATGCCTGCTATCGGTAGAGTGCTTGTGCTATCAGAGCATAGAGGTGATGGTCTAGCACGGCAAATGATGAATCAGGCTATTGCACAGTGCCGCAAAAAGTATGGTAAAAAGCGTCCGATTATCATCTCGGCACAGGTTTACTTACTGAGTTTTTATGAGTCGTTAGGTTTTGTACCTGAAGGCGAGCATTATCTCGAGGACAATATCGAGCATGTAAAAATGGTGCTATACGTTGCTAAGAAAAACAAAATCAAAAAAGAGAGTACGGACAATGCGTCAACCACGACCAAAGTTTTAAGTTTCTTGCTGTTTATCATGGCCGCTTTGTTTGTTTTAGGTCTGTTGTACTTAATGATTTAGACCGTTGCTAACGTCTTAATTCTTAACATAATTCAAATTGGTTGTTCCATATTGAGTATGCTACTTTTAAATGATGATTCCTTTAAAAGGATGGCTGAGATAATCAGTCAAGGAAGTAGTACACTCAGGATGAGGAACCAACCATGTCAAATACCAATTCAAATACAAACGATGCGACGGTAGAGAGTAATGTCCGTCCAGAATATGACAATGAAATTCAAAAAATCGCCGATTACGTTCTCAACTATTCAATAGACGAGCAATCCCCAAACCCTACTGATGCGTGGAATACCGCGCGCCACTGTCTAATGGATACGCTTGGCTGCGGTCTATTGGCGCTGCGCTTCCCTGAGTGCACCAAGCACTTGGGGCCTGATTGCCCCGATCAAATAACGCCGCATGGCGCTCGCGTCCCTGGCACCTCCTATAGACTAGACCCCATTAAGGCCGCTTTTGATATTGGCTGCATGGTGCGCTGGCTTGACTATAACGATACGTGGCTTGCTGCTGAATGGGGCCATCCTTCTGATAATCTGGGTGGTATCTTGGCAGTCGCCGACTATATTAGTCAAAAAAATATCAGCCAAGGACAAGCACCATTAACCATGAGAGCAGTGCTTGAAGCCATGATCATGGCGCATGAAATTCAAGGCGTACTGGCACTCGAAAACTCATTTAACCGTGTGGGGCTCGATCATGTATTTTTGGTCAAGTTGGCATCAACAGCCGTCGTCGCCAAGCTATATCAGCTGTCCCGTGAGCGCATCATGGCAGCGATTTCACAAGCCATCGTCGATGGTCAAGCACTGCGCACCTATCGGCATGCACCCAATGCTGGCAGCCGAAAATCATGGGCAGCAGGCGATGCGACCAGTCGTGCGGTACGTCTGGTCGATATAACGGCGCGTGGTGAAATGGGCATCCCTGGCGCATTAACTGCACCGCAGTGGGGGTTTTATGATGTGCTATTTAGCCATACCAACAAGGATCTAGCGACAAAGCCTGAAGGCGAACGTCGTTTTAAATTCCAGCGGGATTTTGGTAGTTACGTGATGGAAAATATCTTATTTAAAATAAGCTTTCCAGCTGAATTTCATGCGCAGACTGCTTGTGAAGCCGCTGTGATTCTGCACCCACACATCGAAGACAGAATCGACGATATTGAGAGAATTGTCCTAACTACCCATGACTCAGCGATTCGCATCATCTCAAAAGAAGGCGCACTTGCCAATCCAGCCGATCGAGATCACTGTTTGCAGTATATGGTGGCTGTGCCGTTGTTGACAGGCGATCTGATGGCAGAGAACTACGAGGATGACTATCACGAACAGCATTTGTCAATCGATGAGCTGCGCAGCAAGATGTTTGTAGAAGAAAACGCGCAGTATTCAAAAGACTATCATGACCCAAGCAAGCGCTCTATCGCTAATGCCATTCAAGTATTTTTTAACGATGGCACCAGTACAGAAAAAGTGGCTGTTGAATATCCTATCGGGCATAAACGCCGCCGCGCTGAGGGCATCCCTGTACTGGAAGCCAAGTTCCACGCCAGTCTAGCCACTCGTTTTATCGAAAGTCGCTGTCAGCAGATCATTGAGTTATGCGACGATCAAGAAAGACTGGAGCAGACGCCCGTTAACGAGTTTATGGCGCTATTTATGGCTCACTAGTCTAGTATTTTGACGTTATCATAGCATCACTTATTATATTACCAAGGTATTGACTCTCCAGACCAATCGACAAAACTGCCTGATTGGGCTGCAGTCATACCTGAGAGAACCTCCAATAAGCATTCCGCGCTATACGCTGGCGAGAATAGATGTCCTTCAGCGACATTGCCTTGAAATGGCACGGACAGCTGAGTGTTGACAGTGCCTGGTTGCATGACCACCACACACACATCTTTAAGTGATCTGTCCCATTCAATACTAAGGTTTTTCATCCCCATATTGAGCGCCGCCTTACTCATTCTATAGCTATACCAGCCGCCTAGCTGATTGTCAGTGATACTACCGACGCGGGCTGATACGGTCGCAAAAATAGCAGGATGGTTGGCGCTGCGATTAGCTTTGGCGAGTAACGGTTTGATGTGTTTGGCTATCAGCAAACTGGCTAGCGCATTGATTTGCATGTTTTGCAAAAAGAACTCCGTTTCCATCTGTCGCAAGGCCTTTTCCGGCTGCGCTGTCTCCGTATGTAGTAATCCCACACAGTTGATTACCCAATCCACATGACCGACTGTCTGCTTAATGGTATCGGCAGCTTTTTTGATACTATCCTCATCGCTGACATTCATCGGTAGCCAGTGCAGGTTTTCCGTTTCAATATTCGGCTTATTTCGATGATAAGTAGCAAATACTTGTGTGCGATGGCTTTGATTAGATTGACTGTCCGTTTGATTAGTAGTCGTTTTTTGTATTAGCTGTTGTACCATGGCTTGACCAATGCCGCCTGTTCCACCGATGATAAGATAGGTTTTATTATTCATTTCGTTATTCATATGGCATTTTCCTTTTTTTGATACGTTTTTTGACACGATTGGGTCTCATTTATTCATTTTGGCTGACTTTATAAGCGTTTACTATGATAAAAATAATACAAGTCATCCTCATTCTATATACGCTACAATAATCTATAACGATTAAAGCGACTGTTTTTAGATTGCTATTTATTATATTGACGCCTTCATACGGATATTATCGCATTATGCTATCACCCCAAGATCAACTGACCGAGCTGGTACGAGCCTTAGAGACCGATCAGCACGTCTTTGCCACTGACCCGTTATTAATCACGGAAAAGCTACAGGGCGAGGACGGTACGCCTATCCAAAAGCTGCATCGACGAGCGTCACGTATAGACAGCAACGGGGCGCTTGCGCGTGTACTGGGTAAGATTGACGGCCGTATAAAGGGCATTATGATTGTTATGAGCGTGGTGTGGTGTATCTCCGGATTTTTGGGACTGTTCACGCTATTGCAGTCTAATGTTGTGAATTTCTTTTATGTGTTGGTCTGCCTACTTGGTTTTCATACCATTATGCTTGGTGGGTGGCTCGTCATGACCCTTATCAATCGAGATCAGCAATCGCCCAGTTGGTTTGCGAGCTTTGTCAGTCCGAGTTATCTCATACGTGGTAAGGATGATGTGACCAAGGCGGCCGTCGATCTGTATGAGCGCCAGTTGCAGCATAGCGGCATGCGTTGGTATTTGGGGCGGTTTAGCCATCAGTTGTGGCTCGCGACATTGACCGGTATGCTGCTTGCGATTATATTCTTGTTGGTTGTACGTCAGTATAGCTTTAGCTGGGAGTCAACCTTACTCTCTGATCAAGCGCTTGTGAGCTTGACTCAAGTATTAGGCTGGCTACCTAATATGTTGGGATTTGGTGTGCCAGACAGTACAGCGATCGCACAGAGCAGGCTTGTCACCGAAGCCATGCCGCTGTCTGTTGCACGGCAATGGGCGGGGTTACTAGTCGGTAGCTTGCTGATGTACGGCATTGTACCGCGAGCGATAGCATGGGCATTCTGTGCATTGATGTTCCGCCGCAAAAAAATGCGTTTGGATATCAAACAGCCCTATTATCAAAAAATCCTAAACTTTTGGCAGCGGCACGTGGTGGATGCTGATGACTTTACTGAGGCACCAGCCCTTATCGCTCCAAAAGCGACGGTCAGTGCGGGCAAGAAGTTAGTTGCTCTACTTGAATACCCTGCAGATCAGGACAAATGGTGGCAGTCAGGGCTTGATGGCAGCAGCCATAGTCTTGAAAAATTAAGCGAGATTGAGAATTTTGGTATCGTCGATGACCGTGATGATATGGCACGACTCAAAAACTATTTAGATGCGCATCCTGTACAGGTCTTGCTTGGCATTCATAGCAAAGCGCTACCTGACCGCGGTACGCTACGTAAGCTCGATCAAATCGCTGCTCACGCCAAAGATGGGCTTATCGTACAACTGCTGGGTGATAACAGCGTTTCTACAGGCTTGACTGATGCACGTACCGATGATGAGCTATTAGACAAACAAGCAGTTCGCTATCAGCAGTGGCAAACAGCGCTCTCTGCACGAAAAATTGGCTTGGTTGATATAGATGCTTAATACATTCTAATTTTTAACCTGTTACTCAAGTATGAACTTATCATTATGACTCGCATGATATACAATAAATAAATATTATAGGTCTATCACCTTAAGCAGGTCTAAAGACTTATTGATATAACAGTTGTTAAGATACGTTTTAATAGCTGTGACGTCATATCAAGACGACAAGGATGTTTTATAGTGGCTAGGAGCCCAAGATGGCAGCAGACAATTCCCTCATGACCCTAGGTCAGTATGGTCAACTATTGGATGGTTACCGAGAGGCGTTAAACCAAAGTATCTTAACGGCTGCGCCAGAGGCGTGGCAGCCAATGCTGGCGAGCATTCTGCCTGCGTATTGGCAAGAGTGGCTGCTACCGCTGGCTGGCGGTCCATTTTTCTTGTTATTTTTGGCAGAATGGCTGTATCAGTCCAAGCGTGGCAATAGTAGAAGCTTTAGTTGGCGCCGTGCGATGACCAATTTTAGCTTGGGCGGCTCTTATCTAGGGTTTGAATTGATTGTCCAAGCGCTTATCGTCATACCTATCTGCTTATGGTTATATCAATATCGCCTATTTACTATTGAGGTGACATGGCTTACCGCCATCCCTATATTCGTCGCGGTTGAGTTTAGCTATTATTGGTTCCATCGTGCGTCACACCGTATGAATTGGTTTTGGTCAGCGCATGTCGTGCATCATTCAGATGACCATATGAATCTGTCCACCGCCATGCGCCAAAGCCTACTGTACTCAGTGACGGGTTGGTGGTTGTTCTTTGTGCCGCTTATGATGCTAGGGGTTCATCCTGTCTGGGTATTCTTCTTTTATGCGTTAGATTTGATTTACCAGTTCTTTATTCATACTGAAACCGTGGGCAAATTTCCCAAATGGGTTGAGTATGCCTTTGATACCCCATCCAATCACCGTGCCCATCATGGTACCAACGACGAATACATTGACCAAAACTATGGCGGCGTACTCATTATTTTTGATCGCTGGTTTGGCACTTATGTAGAAGAAGATACGGTCAACAACCCTGTCAAATATGGTGCCGTTGGTGAAACCAGCCATGACAATATCATCAGCCTGATATTTGGCGTCTTTTACCGTATGTGGCAGCGGTTTTTTCGTGCTAAAGGGTTTAAGAAAAAGCTAAAGGTACTGCTGCGTCCACCTAGCGCAGTCTAATATAGTCAATCCTCTATAAATTGGATACGGTGTCAGTCTTGCTTAGCCTACTACTTGTCGTACTTTCACTCGGCTGCCTTGTATCCAAGTTATCCAAAGTATATCGAACCGACTATAGCATGATCAAAAATGCGTGGACTACGATTTATGATAGGGACAATACGCATTGATAACCGATACTCAATCAGATTTGTTTTACAATAAATGGCTACTGTATTTTTTGGCCATTAATAAATATAAGACGTTACTATGAATAATGACAATAAAAATAATCACCAGAATGACAAGCCTGCGGGTCTCTTTGCGGACAAGGCTTATGAGCCGACCCCTGATGTCTCAAATCATCCTTCAGACAACACCTCAAAATCCACAGTAGCTCAGTCAATAGCTACTCAGGATAATCAACCTGTATCAACTGAGCCATCAACACCAGCACCAAGAATGACAAAGAAAACCATCGCCAGTGGCGAACCGCTCAAATTGGCGGTCGTCGGTCATACTAATACGGGCAAGACCTCTATATTGCGCACGTTATTGCGAGACGTATATTTTGGCGAAGTCAAAAACGAAGCGGCAACCACGCGTCACGTCGAGCAAGCACAGCTGACAGACAGTCGAACTGGTGAAGTGCTAGTGGCATTATACGACACACCTGGTCTGGAAGACGCCTCAGGGCTTATGGACTGGCTAGAGGACAACACTGCCAGTCGCCGTGATGGTATTGAACGATTACAGCAGTTTTTGGCGGCGGATATTGCTCAAGGTTCAGACAGCTATGACTTGCCCTATGATTATAGTCAAGAAGCCAAAGTAATTCGTCAGCTACTGACAAGTGATATGGCCATTTACGTGGTAGATGCTCGTGAGCCTGTATTGGGTAAATATAAAGACGAGCTAGCGATTTTGTCTTGGGCTGCGATTCCTGTGATGCCTGTTTTTAATTTTACCGACAGTCAGAATGCCAATATCGACGACTGGCAAACGATGCTGGCAAGACGCAATCTGCATATCTCAACGCGTTTTGATTCGGTCGCGTTTGAGTTTGAGGATGAGATGCGCCTATGGAAAAACCTAGCCACCATGCTCACCCACTCTGAGATGCTTGAGCAGCTGATGCAACGTCGAACGGAAGACTGGGCGCAGCTGTATGATGAGGCCAATATCATCATCGCTGATTTTTTATTGAATGTTGCTGCTTTTGTACGCGAGATCAATGAAGATGACGACCCACTTCCTGTGTTACAGCAAATGCAAGAAGCGGTTAGGCAAAGTGAGCGTGCGATGCAGCATAACTTACTTAACCTTTATAAGTTTTATGACAATGCCGTCGCAGCAACGCCGCTTGAACTACAAGCCTATCAACAAGACCCTTTTGACCCTGAACTTCTCAAGAGCTACGGTATTCGTACCACTTCTGGTGCAGCAGCTGGTGCGCTTCTAGGATTAGGTATCGATGCAGCAGCCCTAGGTACGACACTGGGATTGGGTGCCGCAATAGGTGGTATCGCAGGCGGGTTGCTATCAAACACCAGCAGTATTGCCGATAGGATTACTGGGGTAAAACGCTTATATATCGATCCTGCAACATTAACATTGCTAGCCACGCGAGCATTAGACTTACTTACGGCCTTACGTCATCGTGGTCATGCTGCTACAGATGCCACTCAGTTATTATATAAGGGCGAAAACAGTAGTCTTGGAACGTCGTTAACTGACGACAGTGACCATGCAGATGAAGACAATAATCCAATTACGGTATGGCCAGCACACAAACTACCAAGTGAGCTCAAAAAAGCGCGTGGTAAACCGCAATGGTCGTCGCTTAGCAGCGGCAAGTCTGAACAAGCTCAGTTATTACGCACAGACATGGCATGGTCGCTGTCAGGTAAACTACAGTCGTATAAGCGTGAGTCATAAATTACTAGCTAACTATCTATGCACCCTATGCACTTAACAACGCACTCAATGCATCAGTACCACGTACATCTGTCTGTTGCAGATAGATTGGATACAGCGGGTACTTGGTAAAGCTTTGTTCGATATCCTGCAGCAGATGCTGCTGACGCTCAGCACGGCGTCGCCAAAACTCATCCGACTGGTTGGTTGATATCAATTGATTGATGACGATTGCTGCTGGCATGAGTTTACTGTCTTCTAATTGCTCGATAGCGCGCTTGGTCTCAGCCAATGGTAAAACATCAGCGGTCATCACCAACACAATCGCTGTTTGTGTACGGTCATGTAGTAGCAACCCTGCTTGGCGGAACAATTGCTTACGTCTTTCTAATACGGATACAGCTTGTTCCCAGCGATCTGATTTTTTTGCTGCAAAGGGATTGGCTACATCGTTCTTTTGAGCGCTGTTTTGCTGATTGTGACTATCCAAGTGTGTCGCCACCGAACGTAGTTTGGCCTGTCGTCGCTGCTGTGCAAGCAGCCCATCCGTCCACGCCCCCATCATTTCTGGTAATACCAATAATCGCAAAGTATGACCTGTCGGTGCGGTATCAAAGATGATGTGTTCATACCCAGCATCTGCCGCTTCGACTAAATGGTGACACATGGATTCGAGCATCGCAGCTTCTTGAGCGCCAGGTGCCGACTTCGATAACCTCAGATGCTCACGAATTTTTGGCATCATATCTGGGTTGGCATAAGCTTTAATTGTACGTTCAACTTGAGCAAAATGTTCATCGACAATCACGTCAGGATTTAACTCAATCGCATCTAGATAAGGTGATATTACCGTTGTCTCATTATTGAGTCGTACATTCAATACATCGCCCAAACTATGTGCCGGATCGGTTGAGACAATCAAGGTTTTTTGCTGCTGGCTTGCATAGTAGCTGGCTAGGGCTGCAGCAGTTGTGGTCTTCCCTACACCGCCTTTGCCGCCGATAAATATAATCGGCTGTGTCTCCAACTGCTCTACCAATCCATGTAAAGGGTGTAATGCCATATTGTTATCTCGTATTTTGTCTCATTATCTAATAAATGCTTAGTTACTTTTTTATATAGTCAATCCACTACTGTTAGCAGCAGCCAACATGGTCAAATGGACATCTATCCATCCCCATACGTGTATGCCACTCATGAAAGTTCTCTAAAAATAATGGCTGTAGCTCTAATGTATAAAAGCTGGCGGGATTATCAATACCCAAGCTCTCAGCAAACATGAGCAACATAAAAAAATCTTCTTCATCACGTGCCGCGCGTGCCATCGTCTGACGATAAGGCGCATGATAAAACTCATTTAATCCACTCTTAAACCGTTGCCACCATGGTTGAGTGTTCTCTAATGGTTGAACGTTTTCTATATCATTCGATGTGTTTTCATTTTCCATAATGTGCTCGTATTTTACTTAATTCTTATGATCTATCATGCCTATATGATACAAAAAACGCCAGCAATTGCTGCTAGCGTTTTTTATTAAACAGACACTCAATATGGGTTAATGTTTAAACTTCACCGCTTTTACCTTTATGTAGTGACCACTCTTTTCGTAGTACAGACAAACTCTCAAACGTCACCAAAATGGTCGCGATTAAGATAATAATATCCATAATAATAAGTAGCCAATTACCATCAGTAAAGAAGGTTTTGAGCTGAATCAATAGTGCAAAGACAGTCATAACCAACAAGAACGACAATGGTGCTAAGGTGTACCAAACTGGCTTGCCCTTACGTAACAAGATAATGGTAACGATCATCAAGGTTAAGGCGGCCATTAACTGGTTGGTTGTACCAAATAGCGGCCAAATAATCATACCACCCGCGCCATCGATACCACCAGCACCGAACGCTAATAACAAACAGCTTCCAACAGCAAGTAACGTTGCAACGACACTCTTATTCAGTACGGGTAAATTATAAAATTCACCAAATTCTTGGAAAATATAACGTTGTAAACGTACGCCAGTATCCATCGTCGTACCAGCAAACAATGCGGCCATTACCGTAAGCATGGTCTGTGATAGCACCATGTCGATACCAACGCCAGCATTCAATATGGTTGCACCGCCGTCGATGAACGCACCAATAGAGCCATCACCAAACTTTTGATAGACCGCTTGCCAATCACCAAGAGTCGCAAAACCTGCGGTTGCTGCAAGGATTGCCCCAAGCGCTAGCATACCCTCACCCAATGCACCGAAGTAACCAACGAAACGAACGTCTTCTTCTTTATCAATCTGCTTAGAAGTAGTCCCTGTGGCCACTAAACCATGGAAACCTGATATAGCACCACAAGCAATTGTCACAAACAACAATGGCAGCAGTGACGGTGTATCCGCTGGTAATGCAGTGTTAACGGCTGGCGCGACAATATTAGGCGTGCCAATAAAAATAGCGGCATATAATAAAATCAAACCGACAAATAACTGTAAGCCATTAATATAATCACGAGGTTGAAGTAGCATCCATACAGGCAACAACGACGCAATCGCCGCATAGGCGAACAATATCAAGATCCATACTGCGTTATCAGGCAAGCCCATCACGGTTTCAGGTAACACAATCGGGAACATAGGGCCGAGATAGATAAGCCCGTACAAGGCAGTTACCCCGATAATGGACACCCAGACCAAATTCATGTTGTAGCGATAGATACACTGTCCGATGATAAAGGCAACCACCAAGGCACCCCAAACTGGCAATACCGCAGATGGCGTCTTGATCATCATATTGGCAATAGCTACGCCAAACACAGCATTGACCATCAGTAGTAATAAGAAGATAACAACCATCATCAAGCTGCGGACACGTGTGCCCATGACAGTACCAGCGATAGAGCCAATCGACTGACCTCTATTACGCATACTTGCCCAAATAGCAGACATATCATGTACGCCAGCCATAAAGATAGTACCTACCACTACCCAAATAATGGCAGGCACCCAGCCCCAAATAACCGCAATGGCAGGACCGATAATTGGTGCAGCCCCTGCCACTGACGTAAAGTGATGCCCCCACAATACATACTTATTGGTAGGGACATAATCGATCCCATCTTTCATCGTATGTGCGGGTGTAGGACGGCTGTTGTCCAATGCTAAAATTTTGGTGGCGATAAATTTTGAATAAAACACGTAGCCGCAGAGCATAGCGGCAACGGCGAATAGTAGTACGATAGCACTATTCATCTCATCTCTCCCTAGACAAGTAGTCAATAGCCTTATAAGTTCAAGCTTTTTGAATTAAAATATAAAAAATATGCTAAATTAGTGTGCGATGAGTGACTCAGCTCATCTATCGTTTAGGTAAATTCTAGCAATTTGCAAAATTATTACCAATCAACAAAGTCATTTATCTTATAACTAGGGCATGTCACTAATCAACATTTGGTGTGATGAGCCTGAGACTAAAACTTTGTTTAAATAATAACCGATTTGGTGATCAATGTAACGCAAGTAAGACATAAAAAACAACAAATAAAGGAAGTGCAATGGCACATTATTTTGGATTCGTACCCTCAGATAAACTAAAAGCTTTAATCAGTGAGGCCGAACAAGTCGTTGCTTCAAATGAGAATGTAGAGTACTACCCTTATCGCGATGCTCTTACGCATCAGACGGCGCGCGATCTTACTGATAATTTATTGGTTGGTTTGGTAGAGATTATTCCTAACCCTGAGCGCCAAGCTTCTATGCGTAAAATTGTTGGAACGATTGAACGCGCGACAGATACTTTGCTCAATATCTTACTGGGTAAAGAAAACAACAAAGACGTATTACCAAGTTTTCATTTTCTAAGAGATCATGCAACCTTTATTGATAACGAAGGCGTTAAACGTGTCGGCTTTAAACTGTCAGAAAAAGATGCCAATACCATCACTGAAGGGTTTGCTGCTATCACGCCTGAACATGTAGATAGAGCCAAATTTAAAACAGCACTCGAAACCATGAACGAAGAAACATTGACCCATTTTATCAGTCGTTATGCCGAGACATTAAAGCTAGGCATGATCAAACGTAAGTCAGTTCCAGTTGCCAAATCGGTAATTGATAAAGGCATGAGTATGGCACTTAATAAGCTATTACCTGACCTACCAAATGACTCATTGAATAGATTGGCCAATTATTACCGTCCATTTATTATAGAAAAGCCAGAATAACCCCAAAAGTTGGATTAATTTTGTCCCAAAAGTCATATGACGTTGGGCAAATTCACTAAAATTTGCTAAAATAAGCGGCACTTTTTACCAAAGGCGCACCCGATGACCCAAATCAGTAACCAAGAAATTGAAAAAACTTTACGCAACTCAGAGTGCCTTATTAGCAGTATCGAAGTAGCTGCTGCTTATGAGCGTTTGGCCGCTCAGCTCAATCTACATTATGCTGGTCTAAACCCAATTGTTATGGTCGTGATGAACGGCGGCTTGATCCCAGCTGGTCAACTACTGACACATCTTACGTTCTACCATCGCATGCATTATATCCATGCGACTCGTTATCGCGATAACGAAGGTACTAACGAGCTTGATTGGAAATTCAAGCCTGATGTTAGTATCGAAGGTGAGCACGTATTGTTAATCGACGACATTTTTGACGAAGGTATTACCCTAAAAGCAGTTGTTGAAGAATTAAGCAAAGAAAAGCCTCTATCACTTGAGTCTTGTGTCTTGCTTAACAAGCAACATGATCGCAAAGTTGCAGATTTTGACGTAGATTTTGTGGGTATTGATGTTGCAGATCGCTATGTTTACGGTTGTGGTATGGATTTCCATGGTTACTTGCGTCACCTACCAGGTATCTATGCAATCAAAGAAGACAAAGTTTAATTCTAGACTTAATTGATTGAAATAGTTAAGTCCTAAAAAAGCATCCAATTTGGATGCTTTTTTATTGCGCTGACTTATTGCGCCGACAACAACTTGAATGAATCGTTAAAACTGTAATGCCAAACCAGTATGCCGCTCAGTTGGTGTTTGAACTGCTTTTTCTAAGGCGTGCTTGGTACTATATATCGTTACCTGCTTCTTAGCACGAGTCACTGCCGTATAGATAAGCTCTTTGCTCAGTAACCGTGCATGACTATTATCAAAAGTAATAGCAACATGATTAAATTCAGATCCTTGTGACTTGTGAATGGTCATTGCATATGCCGTGGCTATCACCTCTTCATTTAGCAAATTAACAGCTATCCCTTGTGTCTTATTTTCAAAGAATACCTCTAACTGACTCCTTTCATCTGATGTTTGTAAGCAGAAACCAATATCCCCATTAAATAGCCCAAGCTCATAGTTATTTTGTAGCACCATAACAGGACGTCCATGGAACCATGTATTTTGACCCAATGGTAACTTTAACTCAGCAAGATACCATTGAGTAAGGTAGTTATTGATATAGTGGTCGCCCCATTCACCATTATGGCCAGCAGTGAGGATTCTAAATTGATTAAATACTTCCATTAACGAAGTGGTAGTATTTTTAACTGATTCTGGCACGGATTTTTCTATCGGATTTTTCAGTAAATTTTTAACTTTATTTACGTATGATTGGTAATTACTGGAGATTCTTGAAACAATTTTCCCTCTGCTTAGGCTATTTTCTATCTTGTTATTTGATAGGGACTCTGCTTGTAACGTATTAACATATTGAAAACTCAAGGCAGCGTCATGCCTTAATAATTGCCAAATAGCTTGAATATTTGTCTCTGCTTTATTGATTTGAGTGGCCAGTTTACCGATACCTGACTTAGCGCTAAATCGGCGGCTCTCGGTTAGCTCTGCGTGAATAGGTTGCAATAGTGGAATGCGACAGAGATCAGCCAATACTGCTCCTGCATCGACGGCTGCTAACTGATTAGCATCGCCTAATAATATTAGCCTTGCACCTGGCTTTACAGCGCTTACAAGGTAATTGGCCAACTCAACTCCGAGCATAGATGCCTCATCAACGATGATAATATCTTCACCTAGAGGGTTGTTGGCATCGTAGCGCGGTCTACCCGTTCGACCGATGCCTAGTAGACGATGGATGGTTTTTGCCTCTTGCAACTGCAGCTCTACATTTGCGTCGTCTAAAGCCGCCTGCAGAGACTCTTGCATACGTTGGGCTGCCTTACCTGTTGGCGCTGCTAATGCTAGACTAGCACTGTCTGTGCTAAACCTAATATGTTCAGACTCATCCCCTCTACTCTCTGTCGTCTGTTGTAACGCGATAACTAACTGAGCAACGGTGTAGGTTTTACCTGTACCTGGGCCACCAGTAATGATACTAAATGCATTACTGTTCGCCACATTGATAGCGGCTATCTGTTGGTTATTTAAGTTCTCAGGCATGGTAATGTCTAAAGGTACTATCTGCTGATTCAAAATATGATTAATATGCTGCGCTAAGTTAAATTCTGCTTGCCATGTGCGGTGTAGCCAAAATGTGATTTTCGAACTTTGGGTCTTTTTATTCTTAGTTATGTTATAAATAATTGGTTGATTATCTTTGCTTAGGCTATTTTGATAGTTATTACTATCACTATTCGCCTCAATATTAGAAAATAAAGCATGCTCATGGATTGAATGAACGAAAGTATTTAAGTCGCTATTCTTCAAGCGATGATATAACGTGGTTATCGCATCAAAACGTTTGATCAACGTCTCTTTTCCATGATTACTCAGTGCTAGCTGCGCCCATAGGTAATCTCGCTGACCAAACAAAGTGTCCAGTAATACAAATAGCGATGTCTCCGTTATAGTGTCATCGTCTAGTTGCGTGTCTATTTGTGTTTTTATCTGAGTATCAATCAGCGCAAAAATTGGTGTTGCCAGTATCCCCAATAATTGCTGCTGCCATGCATATAACGTGACCACTTCCCCATTAATCTGACCTTGCATGGGAGCTTCATGATCGGCTGCATTAATGGTTAATACAGTATGCCCTTCTTCCAAATGAGCCGCTAAAATAACGAATAGAGCCGTAAATAAATCGCTATCTTTTGACTTATCGATTCTTCTATTTTCATCGTTTGTCTTTGCATCTGCCGCGTCATATGCTACATGTGTTTGCTGACGGCGCAGCAAAATATAATCACTGAGATTACTTGCCCAGCTCTCTTGTAAACTAATGGCTGACTTGCTCTTGTTGTTATTATTACTCATCGTGTGCTGGTCTCTTTTTAATCTGATTAAATGTTATAACAATGTTTGTCCATTTAAGTATTATATAAAGTTTATTAATCCGGCAGGCCAAACAAGGCATCTAGACCTTTAATAAAGGCGATGGGAATATCCCAAGTAACCAATCCATAGCAGCTATTACTGCTCAAGCTATCGTGGTTAGACTGAGCCCTATCTTGCGATGTAGGCATAGTAGCTGCTTGAGCATTCGGATCATACACACCGCGTAAAAACACGTACTCTACAGCGCCTAAGTACTTATCTTCGTTACCCGTATAATCACTGATTCTCATAGCAAGGAACCGATGTAATGCTACTTGATAGATTGCTGCTTGTAGCCAGTACCCCGCCTTGGACATTGCTTTCTTGAGGGTATCTTCATTGTAATCGCTTAGGCTATTTCCTAGAAAGTTACTCTTATAGTCAACCACATAATACTTGCCAGCATACTCATACACCAAGTCAATCTCACCACGCAAATAACGATACAGATGCGCTTTATTTTGTGGCACTAGGGTGACGTGTTTATCTGTCTCGTCAGGTAAATACTGTTGGAAAAGCTTACTAATATCCTGTGCTTTGAAATTCTCTGACAATCCCATGTTGAACTCTAACTCGGCAAATCGCTTACCTTTGTCAAGAGCAATCAAGGGTTGATTGGAAGCCAGTAGTGGCGCATGCAGCACTTCTTCAATCCAATTAACTAACGCCTCATGCTTGGTTGTATCTATTGACTCAAGATCAAACCCATCGCTATCTCTTTGTTTTTTGCCTTGGGATCTGCGGCTCTGCTGTTCAGCACTGCTATATATCAGCGGCAACTGATAGCTATTAATCGCTCTATCAATAACCTGAGGCCACTGGGCTTTATTGGTAAAGTCTATTTGTTCAAATATCTCATGCAAAAACGTACCGGCATTGGCACCCTTTACAAAGGTAAAGCGGATATCATCTTCTACCTTGAGGTTTAGTTCACTGTCTTGTTCGAGAGACTCGTCGTTATTAAGTAAAGAGAGGTCTGAAACAGAGGACTCTGTCATATCAATGTCTATCGCATCATCAATACGCTCATCCACTATCGCCATTGCTTGTGTAGATTCATCGAGCTGACGCGCTAAGGCGGTAAAACTGGTCTTGGCCCAACCATAAAAATAATTGGTTTTCATCACCTCGGCAAAGGGCGCGTACTCAATAGCCTCTCTTGTAGGCTTATGAGCACTTGATTTGGTTGCGGCTAGCTGAGCACTATCATTTACGCCTGCTGAGTTAGCATAATTGCTTGCGTAATTATTGTCATAGAACTCATTAACTTTATGACCTCTAAGCATGCCTACGATACCTTTGAGCCTGTCAGGTAGCTCGAACTTTGCTTCTGGCGATTCAAACCAATAAAACACTGGCTTTAGCTCAAACCCTGTTTTGTTACTCGGATCTCGTAGCACAACATAAAGCTGCTCACTGGCTCGAGTAAATGCCACATAGCCAAGCCGTCTTATCTCATCAAAACCTTCTTGTGTCTCGATATTCGTATAGTAACCCTCATCCGTGGCAGAGCCTTGCAATGGTGAGAAGCGGCGCTGATTTCCCGTCGATTGATTATCTGTCGACTGCTGTACTTCTATCGACTGCCGCACTAGCGCTGAAGGCGCTTGTTGCGCGTTATATAGGTACAACCCATAGTCTTCCTTATTACCAGACTTCCTACTGGCATCACCCATTCCCAATACATAGACAATAGGGAACTCAAGCCCTTTTGACTTATGAATAGTCATCAATTGCACACCAGACTCTGTCGGTAGCGGATATTGCTTAGCCCAGTCACTGTTAGGCGCTGCATCTATATGCTGCCTGAACCACGCCAGTAGCTCATGCTCACCCATACCTAGACCATACTGCGCCAAGATGTCCATTACATGACGCAAGTCCATAATATGACGGTCACCTTCCGGATGCGCAGCTAGGGCTTGCCAAACGCCTTGCGGCTGTACAGGGCTTTTATCTAATAAATAATGTAGCGCCGATAAGATGCCAAAGTGCTGCCAACGCTGTGCACCTTCTTTTAGATAAGTAATAAAGTCTTGATAGCTCTTTTTAATATCAGTAGCTTCATTAGTTGAGAAGTCTTTCGAATTAGAATTATTTGAACGGGCGCTTGGCGTACTGCTACCCTCGGTAATGCCTGACTCATGGTCCGTCATCATGGCTTTGATGTTTTTGATACTCAGTCCATATAGGTGACTGGTCAACACCCGATTAATCATGTCATGACGATACGGGTATAGCATGGCACTTAGTAGCGCCGCCACATCTTCTGCCATAATAGTCTCAAAGATGCTGACATCACTGGTAGTCAAGGTCGGCACATTAAGTTTTACCAGCTCATCTTCGACCCTTTTCAGATCTTTTTTGGCACGTGCCAGCACCCCAATATCACTGGGCTGAATCGGCTTACCTTTAAGTGTCTGACCACTATTAAGCAAAGTGGCTATATGGCGAGCTGTTATCTCATGTTCATCATAATCAAACTCTTTGTCCTTGTCATAAGGCAGGTGCAATAAGCTCACTGGCTGAGCAGAAAGCACCTCTGTCACCAGCACATCATCCAGACTATCTGACGCATTAAACCAAGACAGCTCATATTCCGGTTTTGCTGCTTTGATATGTTGGTAATGAATACCAGTACCCAATTGCGACAGTTTGTTCTCAGTAGTTGTTGCACTCGCCATACCAAACCAACAGTTCAATGCGTTAATCACACCGGCATTAGAACGGCGGTTGATATCAAGCGTCCAAAGGGCGCTTTTATCAAACTGGGCTTTCATATAGTTATAGTTGGCCACATCGCCACCGCGAAACCCATAAATAGCCTGTTTGGGATCACCAACCAATAGCAGAAACTCATGATTGGTTTTCTTAGTGGTTGACTGCTTATCACTGTCCGACTGTTTACGCTTATTCTTTGGCAAATAAATACTTTCAATCATAATGGCTTGCTCGCCATTGATATCTTGCGACTCGTCAATCAATGCCACAGGATAGTGATGACGAATATAACGCGCCAGCTTATCTCCTTGGCGACCAGTTAGCGCTTGATTTAAGCGTACCATTTGTAAACTAAAAGTCGTCTCGCCACGCTCTTCTAAAATAACTGGCAGCCTATTACGCACAGCCAACACAATATGGCGGTTAAGATCGGCCAATACCAACAATATATGCTGATTTAAACTATCAAGCATGTCTAAGAGAGCCATTAACTTACTAATGGTTTCTAGCTCAAAAAGCGTCTGATGCTCTTTTTCTTTATTCTTATTAAAATTCTTAATTTTGCCATCTTCATCTGGATATCTGGCATCTTGCAATGATGTCAAAATCTTATTCTCGCTCTCATTCAAATAGCTATTAAACGTCAGCTGATACTCTGATATCTTTTGATGAACCTCAATAATGGCATCAAACTGTTTGGTTAGATTAGAACCACCACGAAACCCTTGAGACTTTCTATAGTCAGGATTTAAGTAAGGCTGGATATCTACTAAATCTAACTGAGAGAACTCATTGATTAGCTTTTCGTATGCATCAAAGTCAAAGCCTTTCTCAATCCTTATCTCATCAATCGGCGCAGAGATAAAATTAAGCGATCGTGTCACATATTTCTTATGATCGCCTACCGCAGACAGCTTACCTTGCTGATCCATTAGCGCGTAAAGTTTAGGCTGCTCATAATACAAACGGCTTTGAAACTGACGCAGCTCATCATGGATAATACTATCAGTAACCTGCTCAATACTGCTGTCTTCAATAATCCCCATACCCTGCTGGTGACCAGTCTCGCTGCTGTACTCCGTCAACCATTTTTGCGCCAAGCTATCGAGCGTACCTACAAATAGCTTATCCAATGTGGTGAGTACCAGTGCCGTACGCCTGATAGCTTCCGCCATGGGGTAACTGTACACGTGATCCAGCAAATAACCGACGAGATGCAAGTTAATAGGATCTTGCATAATGCCGTCTAAACGCACATATTTGGCCTGATTCACCAGCCAGTCCTCACGATCTTTTTTTGCTTGTTTACGTTGCTCAGCCGCCGCTTGCTTATCAGCAGCAAGGTCTTGATTTAAATCGTCAATGCCTGTCTCAACGTTTGCATCTACATCTGGATTACTGCCTACTTGTGCGTCTTTATTACTCTCAGGCATGACTTGTAGTATGTTGGAATAGAGACTTTCTTTATTGCCAGTATCAGCACTTAGGCTATTGACCCATTGTAATAGCTGATAGAAATCTACCAAACGATCATGGATACGCTGACGCATTTCGGCAGCGGCAGCTCGAGTAAAGGTCGTGGCAATGATCTGCTCTGGCGCACGTCGCGCTTCGATCAGTAGGCGCAGTACAATACCGGTCAACGTCCAAGTCTTACCCGTGCCCGCTGAAGCTTCGATTAGGTGTTTACCCGTTAGATCAACATCGACTGCCGGTATGACATCATTTTTACGTTCAGACACAGCAGATAAAGTCAGTTCATCTGAATATTCATCAAGTAAATTCGGTTGTGTAGACGAGTCAATGGTATTGGTTGGGTCGGTAAGGTCTGTCATATGGGCGCATACTTTTAATTATTATTTATCAAAACAAAATAGCAAAAACTAATTAGAGGCTGTTCTAGATAATGGGCTAACCATCTAAGTTAGTTAACGCATTAAACATCGGCTCATATAATGGCTGGGCTAATGTAGTCAACGCTGCCGATAGCGCTTTGAATGCATCTTGGTCACGTAGCACGTACTGCCAAATAGCATGCTGCGAGCAAGTATCGTATACCGTGTCTGAGTTATAGTTAGGCCTTAACCAGTCCGAGAAATCGGCTCGTTTTGGCCAGTAGCGGTTGCTGTCACCTTCTTCAGCGGTTAGATACTTATCAAGGTAATTCAGTGCATATTCTGGCAGTAACGTAATGGGTACTTGACCCGTTAACTTGCCAAAAACTGCCCATTTTATCAGCTCAATGACTGCGTCTTCATACACGATTGGGCTTAGTGTAAATGCGATGACCTTGTCATACTTTTTGACTTGTGAGCTAGGCTTATTAAAACGCCAAATACTTACGCCATCATTTAATGCTACTTGCTCGGCAGTGGTACGTCTAGCCACTTGCCAATATAAATGTGACAACCAAAACTTGAGTAAATGCCTAGGACTGGCAGAATTGGGCAATATGTTTAACCACTGCTTGGGTGATTGCTGAGCATAAGGCACGCCCGCCTGAATAATTGATATGGGGGCTAATATTGGTACTGAGCCTTTGATCTTAATGATTTTCGGCATCAGCTTAAGCAGTGTTTCTATACCCTCTATATCTGTCTGGTCTTTTGAATCATTATCAGTATTATTCAGTATATTTTTTAGCTCTATCTGAACAGGATATTCGGCGGTTGGGGTCAGTAGCTGTAATACACTGCTGATATCTGCCGTACTCTCGTTGAGAATACTGCTTTCGTCAAAGCCATTAGCCATTAACTGCTCTTTAAACTCTAGACATTGCTGTTGTAGTTTTTTCTGTTGATTGGGTAGCGTGGTTTGGCGAGCGACACCAGCAGGCATAATTTTTTGATACATTAGGATTGGAGTAGTAGTTTCAGTCACTGCACTACTACCATTTTTCTTATTCTCATCAGTAACCAACTGTTTAATCAAATGATCTTTAATTTGATAGGTAGTTAAACTGTCTAAGAATAGCGGCTCTTGATGCGATAGTGCTTCTTCACCTTGTACCACATGCACCTTTTGAGACCGTAAGAATGCTTTGGCAGGATGGCGCACTTGGTAAGCCAACGCCCCTTCAATATCTATCTCTCCTATGTTAAATATGCTATCAGATAGCACCTCTGTCATGCCATTGACATCGTTAGCATCAACAAATGTAGCTAACGCTAGCATATTAGCCAATGCATACAAGGTTTGATTGTCTACTTGACCTAGCTGACCTAAGCCTTGACCCAACACCTGAGCGATTGACTCATACTGCGCCTTCGTGGGTAAGCCCACCAACTCTTTATGCTCACTAGATATTCGGCCTTTTAATGTGTCAAACACCGCTTGCCAAAGCGGCGCAGGCGGAAACTGCTTTTTCTGAGCCAGTTTGGTTTTGCGCATGGCTGTACTTAGTAAAGTATCCAGCTCATCAATCATATCGACAGGGCTGGTATCCTGAGCATTGATGTTAACATTAGCATTGTCATCAATATCAGGAGACGCTTGCTCAGAAACATCAGTGCCTTCGATTTCTGTCTCAAACAGACTCTCATGAAAAGGTAGTGCAGGATGCTCAGTCACCAACCACTGCTTAATCAATTTCGGCAAATAGCGCTTAAGGCTTTCCGTGGTAGGATCAATATTCTCGGGTAATGTCTCAAGCGAGTTCACCTGCCATTGCACCTCGCCTTGCAAAAACTGCAATAGCTCACTCACTGGATTGGCTGGCAAATGCTCATGGGTGTCCGTCAAGCTTTGGCCATTGTAGAACATCCAGCATGCACTGCGCGCGCACAGTAGCGCATCTAAAAATGCGCCGTTGTCATCATCTTCACTAACTCTGTCACCGCGGCGTGCATTGGTCGCTTTCATCAAATCATAGCGGTTATCTCGGTCACGCCCAGGAAACTCAGAAAGATCCATATTGAGCATCACCACCAGCTCAAACGGCACGTTTCTTAGTGCACCGAATCGACCAAAGGTAATCACCCCCGTCGGCTCCGCACTGACTTGCTGACTTTCAAGCTCGTTTTCGATACTGTCTAGCATAAAGCTCAGCTTGAGCGGCAATTGCTCCACACCCGCCAGCCTCTGCTCTACTTCTCTGTTATCGATATCACCACTAGCGTACTGCCTATAATGACGATTGGCTCGTAGACTTGATTTAAAACCATTCATCGCATTGTAAATGGCGCGCATGGTACGTGTTTGATCCACATCGCCAAAGTAGCGATGGATAACTTGTGTCTCAATCTGGTCGAGCCAATCTTCCGCTTTCATTTTTTGTATATGATCATCACGTCGTGCAACCAAACCAGTATAAATGCGGCAAAGCGCTTCAACAATCAGCGCATCATTCAGGCTCACTTGTGGTAACGGCAAGGTCATTTCTGGTAAAGCTGTACTTGGCCATTCATCGTCATTTAGATCATATAAGCAGTCGCTCAATTCAGCCTCTGGCATGACCAGACCTAAAGTTAATCTGTCTAATGCCTGTGCAAAGCTAAAGCGATAGTCGTAATCATTGCTGTCTAAAGTTTGCTTAAGATGAAGCTCGTCAAAGCCGCGAATAAAGCCCGCCTCTACCAATAAATCACAGCCACGGCTCATTTGCTCATGAGTCAGTCCAAAGCTTTCAAATAAAGGCGGTAACATGAGCCAGTCTAAGACTTCAGCTGCTTCAAAACGGGCACTATGGCTACCCAATAGTTTGTAAAAACCGATAATCGCTTCCCATAACTGGCGAATATCGGCGTCAACAACACCAGTCACTTTAGCAGGCAAAGTCAAACCGTCTTGACCCTTACCATTGACGAAGATAGACCCAATCAATGCATGATGACGTTCAACATCAGGTAGCAGCACCACAATGTCAGAGATATGGCGTTTCTTTTCACCTAGTTTGATAGGTTCATTTAGCCAACGACCAATCATAATACGCAATACTTCAAGCTGACGCTGCAAACTATGACACGAATGAATGCTTAGGCTATTATCTTGAGAAGAGATTGCCCAAAAACGGTCTTTCTCAAAGCGCTTATTCTCTAATGCTTCATCTTCATACCAAGCCGTTTCTGGCTTTTCTTCATCAAAGCTTGACTCTATCTGCTTACTTACTGCTTGCGAGACTGTAGCGGCCGTTGCTTGCTGGGTCGATTGCTCATCAAGCATCAACACATCATTTTGCAAACGTTTTAATAAGCTCAGGTTGCCTTGCGAATCTTGAGTACTAACAGCGTCATCAGCAGCATCTACGCTTTCATACTCGTAATGACCGAGCACATTATCTACACCATTATCAAAGTTATCTTGCCATTCGACTAGCGCATCGTCGTATTGCTCATTACCTGATAAGTTGGCAAGCATGGCAAACGCATCGCGCGACTGCTTGCCCAAACGCGATAGCAAACTATGACCATAATCACGCAAAAACACGCTTTCAGGGTTGATAATCTGCTGACGCTGTAACCAAGATTTATCGACGATATCCGCCCAAAACAGCTTTGATGGATTGTAATGCAATAGCGTGATATTCATGTATTGCGACAGACTCTGTAGAAAGTCTAACTCGGTCTGTGGCAGTTGCTGGATGGTAAAAATACGCAGTATGGTTGGCAACTGAGCACGTTCGTTCGCCTTATTACCTTTTAAAGCTGACCAAAACGCACGCTCTAGTGCTACACGGTGTAGATGGACATCGGCAAACAAATGCGACCACAAGAATCGTTGGGCAATTTCCAACTCAACATAATGGTCGACCAACCACTCAGGTGTGCCGCGCGCATACTTATCAAAGCGCAGTGACAATGCATCTTTATCCGCTATCAACTCACTTACGTTCAACGGCTTATTTTGCGACCATAATGCCAACCAATCCTCACGGTGAGTCAAATAGCGGTTAAACACCCTAGCCAAATCGCTTGCCATCTGCCAAATACGAGCATCTTGTTGCGCCTTATCCTGTTGTAAACTGTCTTGTTGAGCAATTGCCTGTGGGTCATCAATCAAAGACGCTAACAACGGATGAACTGGATGCTTTTCATCTGCAACAATCGACTCCTGATAATAAGTCAAATACCCAAATAATCGCCACTGCATTACTGTCGGTGATAACACCGCCACTTCGGGTACATTTAGAGTTGTCGCTTCAGGGTTTTGCGCCAGTAAGTATGCATTATGGCGGGTCAATACATCTTGCATCAGTGTCCATTGATACTGACCCCAAAATTTAGTACGCACCAAGGTACTAATACCAGCACGGCTAGCAATAGTTTTGTCCAACCAATCGCCCAATACCATCGACGGTACAATGACAATAAAGGGTTCAAAAACCGGCTGATCCTTGGACTGGTATTGTACAAGCAATTGATCAACGAGGTTTTCGGTACGGTGCGACTGAATAATAGTGAACATAGACAATAATCTGATTGCAATAAAGGTGAGATATTAGGATTGATAAAAAAGGCTTCACTTATAGATGAGATGTCTGTATCCAATGTCAAAAACGCTATAAAACGTCAATACAAAACAAAAATCGATACTCATCAATCCATGTTTGATGGTCGTTACTATGATGCATTTCTGCTAGCATGAGGGCCGTAAACAAAAACAATTATAGTAGCAAACTCTGCATATCCATTGATAACGTTGACTTGCCAAATTTGCTATCAGTGTGCCATTGATGGTTATCGTTTACTAGTGTAAATGCCGATATTATAATAAGCTTGCGACATTTAGTGTCGTTTTATACTATCATTCATATTTACTATGAAATAATCTCATTGTGGTTTTTAAATTGGCCTTTACAACCTGTATCTAAATAATACTTTCTATTGACGGGATTACTTAATATTATGCCCTTGCGTCCCATTGATGCCATTTTTGTCCATCCAAAACAACGCTTGTACGTCGTGTATTATCGCGGTGAGTTGTGGCAACTGCCACGTATGAAAATCGATGACAGATCATGGCAAAACAGACGACCCTATACGGATGATAGCAGCTCACTTTATTTGAGCATCCATCAAGCTATCAGCGACCCTATCCTTGCGCAGAAACTGAGAACGCTAGATCTACCTGTAGCAGTACGTGGTAGCACGTTGCCACGTTTCGAAGCATGGTGGGAGGCACATGGGTTTAGATGGTTAAAAGACAGATTATTAACCGGTGAATCGCCGTTAGCAGCGCATCAAACTACTACACCTGCTGCAAAGGTATTAAACGACCAATCTGATCTTCTAACAGATCGCCAAACCAGTGGTCATACTGATGAAAATGGTGAAGTCGATGAAGAACAAGTATCTACCCCTTCTGCAGACACGGATATCTTTGCAGACATGTTGGCTGAATTAACCGATGAAGTACTAGAACAAAAGCTTTAAAAACTAGATACCACCCTGTATATAAACTTTGCTATGAATCAACTAATAATAAAAGAGCAGTAATATATGAAAGACTACAAACTACTGCTGGCTGGGCTAATCATGCTACTGCTCACAATCTTTATCGCGGTCTTTATTTGGTTGTGGACCAGTAATCGAAAAAACACAGACCCATTGCCAATCATGGCAAGTGAAAGTGAAGCAGACCCTAGTACGAAAGGTGATGAATCAAGAGAGATTGCTGACAGTGTTTTATACATTCGAGCAGAGGAGAAGTTACAGATACCTTTGGACGATATCATTGTGAGCTTTGAATCTCGTTATCCGCACGTGCAAGTGCTAGCGAGCTATGTCCCCTCTCACGACCTTCTTACAGTACCAAGTAGTGTTTCTACCAAAGACAAACTCTCTGACTTTGTCTTTGATACAGATATGATTATTACCAATGACGATAGCCTATCTACAGAACGGGTATCACTCCTACAGTCAGAATTGCAACAGGCACAAGATAGAAATGGTCAAAGTCAAAAAAGTACTGAGGATGCTGGTACAAATGACGCCTCTGATAAAAATAGTGATAATAGTGCGCATAACAAAGATAAAAAGATACACACTCTAAATCCCTTTAACTATGCGCTAAAAGATGAACAAGCGCTTGAAGGTGTCATCCTGACAGACGATACAACTGCTATTAACTTCCGTAATTTTTTACTATCGAGCACAGGTCAAGATATACTAAAAAAATATGATTATCAGAACATTAGTGGTTATAAGAACAGTGTAAATGACTTATTTAAACCAACCTCACAGGCGAAAAATGCATCAGGCGATCATGCTGTAGATGTCACTGACGCGCTTAGCAATGGTGAGTAAGAAGAAATTGTCTTTATTTATCTTTTGTTGATTGCTTTTATGACTGCTTTTTTCTACAATGTCACTCCATAATGCGCCTATAGCTCAACAGGATAGAGCAGTTGCCTCCTAAGCGATCGATCCGAGTTCGAGTCTTGGTGGGCGCACCATCAATTATTATCATAAGTTATCATATAACCCCATAGCCTATACGCTGTGGGGTTTTTTGATGTCTCAACATATCACATCATAACCTTACACAACGTAGGATACCTTTCCATAACACTGTTTTAAAGGTATTCTAGCAGGTATCCGAAAATACCTTTAAACAGGATACCTTTAAAATGGCCAAAACCATTAAGGCTTTGACTGATACGCAAGTCAAGCAAGCGAAAACACAAGACAAAGCTTACAAGCTTGCAGATGGTGGCGGCATGTATTTGTATGTCACAAAGCTAGGGGCTAAATCTTGGCGAATGAACTATGTTAGGCCAATTACCAAGAAACACGCGACTATGACGCTAGGACTTTATCCTGACGTTACCTTGGCACAAGCGAGACAGCAACGATCAGAAATACGCGCACTATTGGCACAAGGTATCGATCCGCAGCAACAGAAAATTGATGATGAACGCGAGCAAGAATTGCTATCTAATAATACGTTTGCGGCCGTAGCAGAGGACTATATGAGCCGTAAGCGTAACGTAAGCCCTGCCACTATCACAAATAACAATAGACAGCTTAAACGTCTGAATAAGCACATTGGTGAAATACCTATCACTGATATCAAGCCGATTGACGTATTGAAGGCATGTAGAACCGCAGAGGCGCAAGGGTACTATGAGACAGCAATTAAGATGCGAACTATTGCGGGCCAAGTGTTTAGGTATGGTGTGCAGACTGCCAGATGTGAGCGTGATATAACTCAAGACTTAATAGGAGCATTACAGGCTCCAACAACAAAGCACCACCCTACTATTATTGATCCAAAAGAATTAGGAATTTTGCTGAACGCCATTGATATTTATGAGGGTAGCTTTGAAGTACGCACAGCCATCAAATTAATGCCGATGCTATTTGTGCGCGCTGGCGAGTTACGTTATGCGCTATGGGATGACTTCGATCTTGATGAAGGGACTTGGACTTTTACACCTCGTAAAACTCAAAGACGAACTGGTCTATCCTTAATAGTGCCATTGCCGGCACAAGCCATTGAGATAATACACGATCTATCACTACACGCTCGCAGTAAATATCTATTCCCTGCTATTCATACAACCGTACAACCGATGAGCGAAAATACAATGAATCAGGCTTTAAAGCGACTGGGGTATGACGGGACCAAGCAGACGATACATGGATTTAGGGCAACTGCGCGGACGCTGATTGTTGAGAAACTCAAATATCCTGAGAACCTGGTTGAGATGCAGTTAGGTCACAATGTCAGAGACATGCATGGTCGGGCTTATAATAGGACCATCTTTCTAGATGAGCGTCGTGAAATGATGCAGGCGTGGGCTGATTATTTAGATAGTCTCAAAAAAGGCTAGATACGATAAATAGCATTAATACTATATTTTTAATTCTTTAATTCGAATCCAGCCATTAGTACCATATATACTTTAAACAAACATTTGTCTACTTAAAATAACCCGTATATACTATCATGAAATAAGTATTTAAAAGGGAGGCTAAATTGTTTATTGATTATAAAAAATGTCCAAAGTGCGACACTAGGGTAAGACGCTCTGATTTAAGTTGTAGGCGCTGCGGACATTCAGATTTAACAAATTGGCCATTAACTTTAACTATGTGGGCTGTATGTCTATCAATCATTATACTAACAGTCCTTTTTATGATCAGTAATTTCTGTGGCGCTGAGTTGTTTCAACCTCTTATCACAAGCTATGGTGTAATGTGCTAACTATAGACACAAAAGAACACCCCGCCAAATTAATGACGGGGCTTATATATGATTACTTTGGATATTTTGACCACGGTAGTTGGTAGTGCGGACCATCTTTAAAAGTCTTCCAATCGCCACCCCACTCGATCGACACGCCTACATCTTTGGCAGCTTGTTTCATTGCCACGGCTAACAGATGATAGTATTTCCAATTCCACGAAACTTTGCCGTCTTCATCAAGTGCAATTAAGTCTACAGCGTGTCCAGTTAAATGACGGCTATTCATTGTCGTGGTAGCACCTTGCTGATATAGCTCTTTTTGCCGTGTGATTGAGCGCAGACCTTCACCTACACTAAAATCAATATCTGTAATTTCGATAGCTCGTTCAACGATTTTTACCAAATCAGGATGCAAGCCTATTAATCGATCTAGTGAATTTGCAGACAAATTGTATTTACCTGTCGGCTCAACTGGCTTATCCTCTTTGTTCACAGCGTCTTTATCGCTATGAGCTTTACAATGAATAGCAGCTTCCGCCATGGCATAAAATCCTGCATGAGCTTGATTGCTCCATGTGCCATCAACGTCACCGTTATAGAAACCGTGCAGTTTCATTGTCGCTTGTAGGTTTTTGATTGTAGATTCTTGCATGTATCTCACCTTATTTCAGACATTAAAAAAGCCCCAAATTGGGGCCGTATTTAGTGTTGATTATTATTTACCGAAGATTGCAAACGCTGCGTCTTTTACTTCTCTGATCACTTCTGTAAGTGTCTTGCCCTGCCATAGCGCAATCGCTTGATAAACAATGCCGATTGCCAACATCCCAAACACTGCCCAGACTAGCATGATTGCGCCTTGCGTCATCACGCTATAATCTTGATAGCCCATAAATTCAATATGCGCTGCCCCACCGAATAGTGAGATTGTAACAGCGATAGTAAACTTGACTATCACTGACATATTTACTTGTATCTTGCCGTCTTTGCCGATGTCGCCTGACAGCATCAATCCAAATATTGCACCGATGACAGCTGCGAATACCTTTGGAAGGAATACCATCAGCTTTAGTATGATTAGTTCTAGAAACGGTGTGTTCTGTGGCATAACGCCTCCTCAAATTTTTGACATAAAAAAACCACTCAGTGAGTGGCTAGTAACCTGCTATTGCTTTGCTGTCTTGTAGTTGTTGCAGTAGAGCTGTAAGTGATGCTTCTTGGCTCTCTGGCATACTCATCGATGCCGTTGCACCGCCAAGTTGAAAATTAACATGAATTGTTTTGCTTGAGCTCGGTTGGCTATCAAAACGATTGTACTCTTGCGTTGTGATTTGAGCCGTCGCTGTCCTTGCCGCTTCATAACCGTCCTGTTGACGGCCGACTTGACGGGCCTTTTCAGCAATCTCAGCTAAATACATTGATGCTGACTTATAGCGATTAAGGTCGGCTGTTGTCAGTGTTTGACCTTCAGTAAAACCTTGTAATTTGCCGAAGTCTAGAGCACCGCTTGATGCTCCTTGTTTGGAGTACAGTTTTCTTGCCTCTTCAATCGCTTGAGCTTCTGACAACCCTTGCGACTTCAAGAAGTTCTCAACACTTAAACGACTACCAAATTGATTGCCCTCAACTGGTGCTTCCTCTTGGCCATAAATACGGAGGTTGTTTAATGTTTCATCAGCATTGGCAACCGCTTGCGCCTCTTTAACGTCTTTGATTTTCTGTTGTAGCTTGTCATAAGCGGACGCTGCTTCATTTGCAGCACGCACCATGGTATTACCTGCGCCTCCTGCACTGCTAGATATGCCGTCATAGGCTGTACGAATGTTGTTGACTGAGCGAGTGACATTATCGTTTGCCGTCTTTGCCTGCCCCATTTTTTCAAATGTGACGCGGCCTTGCTCGTCAACTGCAACAGTAACACCGCGCTCAGCTGCCATACGCTTAGTGACAGCATCAACTACGTTGCCATTGGCAGCAATGTTTGATTTCGCTGTTTTCTCAAAAGCTTCTTCTAACTGCTGCGCTGTGGCCTTACCATCTTTCTTGATGATATCGTATGACTCAGTGAAGGCACCTGCTTGCTTAGCCAGCTCCTCACGAGTTTTCAGCCCTAGTACACCATAAGCTTCTGCAACGCTGTTAATACCATCGGTCAGTTCATCAAGCTTATTGCGCGATAGGTCAAGGCCGTCTGCAAGCTCTTGACCAGTTATCTTGCCTTCTTTGCCTAGCTCATTCCATTTTTCAATGACATACTCTATCTCGGCTGTATTGCTAGCCTTGTTAGACATTTCAGTCAGTGCACCAACTAGCGCATCGCCTGCGTCATAACCCGCATCGGTTAAGTCATCAAAGCCATCGATCAGCTCGTCAAGTCCAGCACTGGATTTTATAAACTCCTTAGATAGACCAATACCCACCGCACCTGCTAATTCGTCAATCTGCTCTTTGGTGCGACTACTTGCAAGAGTAGATCTATCAAGCTGTGTGACTAACACGCTACCTGTTTCATCTGCTTGCACTGCCAAGCCTTGCAATGCTGCTGCTTTCTCAAGCTCAGACGTTACGATACCACCGTTATCTGCGATGCTTTTAGCTGCATATCTTGCAAAGTTGTTTTCAATCTCTTTGTAGCGTTCGTTAGCAAGATTGATACCTGCCGCCAATTCTTGCCCTGTGATCTTACCTGTCGCTGACATCGCTGTTAGCGAGTTGATAATGTCATCAACTGCGCCTATCGTCTGCGCTTTTGGCACCGCATCCGCTAAAGAGTCAGCAACACTCTTACCTGTAGCTATTGCTGCACTTGCTACCTCTGCAAAGCTCTCGCCAACGCCAAGATATGCCGCTTGCACACCGTTTGCTGATGCAATGATTAACTCACCAGTCTCACTGAATGTAGCTTGTAATTCGCGCTGCGCTAGCTCAAGGCGCATATCATCGCTAATGATGTTATCGTTTTGGGCGATCTTAGCAGCAGCAATCTTAATAAATTGCTCTTCTAGGGCTTCTGCCGTATAAGAGCCTTTGGCCTGCATTTCGTCGTAACCAGCGACAAGTTTTGCGACTGTCTCCTCAGATTTTTCTTGAGCGGTCTTGTTCATCGCAGTCCATGCTTTGCTAGACGATGACTCAAAATCCATCATCTGCTGTTCAGACTTTTTGTGCAGCTCATCGGCTAACTGGTATAACTCAGCAGCACGTTGCGATGTCTGACCTTTGAGCGCTGAGAAACCTTCTAAGATACCACCTGTTATTTGAGATATAGTGCCAAAAACACTGTTAGCTAGAATAGATATGCCTTTAAAGCCGTCACTCATAATGCCCAAACTAACAGAGGCTATGCCTAATAGTCGAGTAAATAAACCTACATCCTCATTGCCGCCAGCTAACGCACTGGTCATATCACTAATAGCGCTATAAATATCTTTGACTGCCGAAAAGGTATCTCCAAGCGTTACCAATAGCGAATCAAAATGATTTTCTACCGCTGCAATTGTCGATGGGTCAATATCCTTGATTGAATCGCTAATATACTGAACAGCTGCAGCCATTCGACCAGATTGATTGACGGTCTCATTTAAACTGCCAACAAATTCAAACATGGTGTTTTTAAGTAGCTGTATGGAGTCGCCAAACGTGACAGGCAGTGTCGCAAACTCATCCTCAATAACTTTGGTCTGCGAACGTACAGCATCAATGACAACCTCTGATGTCAGTTTGCCCTCACCTGCCATCTTGCGTAGTTCGCCCCGAGTCACACCAAGACCATCAGCCATTGCTTGAGCAAGCCGCGGTGACTGCTCCATGATAGAGTTAAATTCCTCGCCACGTAATACGCCTGACTGCAAACCTTGCACAAGCTGAATGATAGCCGCGTCCGCACTTGCAGCCGTTCCACCTGATAGTTTAATTGCTTCGTTAATCGTCTTGGTAACTGACAGTATCTCGCCCTGAGCCAAGCCCAATGTGGTAGATGCTTGCGTAATACGTGCAAACAATTCACCCGTATTGGCAATGCTTGAGAATGTTTCGTTAGCTATCTGCTTAACACCCTCAAAGCCAGTGATGAAGTTGACACCCTCGCCAGTAGCAATCTTGATACGAGCTTCAAGCAATACAAACGCATCAGCTGCCTGAATAATTTCAGCAACCCCGATACCAAGCCCAGCCGCTGCCAATATCCCCTGCAAACTACCAAATGCACCCTTAAGGTTATTAACACCACCGCTTAGCTTCTTGGTTCCCGCCTCTGTGCGCTGTACTTGATCGTCGACACCGCGCAACTCTTGCTCAAGCCGTCTGATTTGCTCTTGTGCGGATCTTGTTACTCTTTCAATTTCAGCGGCAGGGCGACCAGAGTTGTTTTGAAAGTTGGTTAATGAGCGACTAATCTGGTCAATCTCACCGCGTATGGTTTCGGGCACTCGCACGTTAGCCATTTTATAGATAGCATTGCGAGCACCGTCAGCTGTAGTACTAGCGCGATTCATTGCACCTGCTAACTCACCTGCAAGGCTTGTACTGGCTGATTTCGCCTCGTTAAGCTCTTGTTCAAGTCGAGCAACGCTAGCTGTTGCTTGCTCTATCTGTTCAGGTGATGCATCAGTCTGACCAAGCCTTGTCGCTTCCAATCTTGCATTAACCAATTCTTGATCAAGTTTACCTACTTGCTGCGCTGCTGTACGCATTGCTGCTTCAATTTGGTCACCTGATAAATTGGCACCTGCGCCCATCTGTCTTAGTTGATCGGCTGTTGTTTTTAGCTCAGCCGTTAAGCGACTGGCGTCAACATTACCTAGATCAGTAAGCATCTTGTCAGCGCGTTCAGTATCGGTGACCATCTGAGAAATATTGCGCTCAACCGACTGGGCATATTCTGTGAACTTATCACGCGCCTGGTTAATACCCGCGTTAAAATTTTCGTTGAGTACGCGCAACTGCACGTTAAAATCTAAATCACTTGCCATACGGCGCACCTCAAATTTTGGGCATAAAAAAAGCCCACTAATTAAAGTGAGCTTGTTGATTTATTCGTTTTGTTATTTAAAGGCGCTTGCCCTATCAGGTTTTGGCAGCTTGCCATCTTTAATATGACGCTCGCTAATGTGGTAGCGGTTCAAACTATCGCAATCGATAAAAACGACTGGTGTTTTACCCGTCTTACTTTTATTTTCAGATAGTCCAGCATAATGTGCAACCTCATTTGGTGCTTTTCTGCCAACCAAATGCACAGCTTTATCTAGCAATTTATTGATGCGCTCAAAGCCATCATCACCCCAAACTTCGTGAGCTTTAGGCCATTCTTTCAACGTCATGCGGTTTATGTCTATCATAATTACCTCTATTTTATTCAGTGATCCAAACCGCATTGTGAGCAAGTTCTCTTACCACCAATCTTTTTAGTAAACATATGCCAAATCATTGTTATTACAAGAAACGCAAGCCACAAACCAGCCGTAATAATTATTAAAACAAGGTGCATGAGCCAACTTAACTTCTTAGTCTCTTTGTAGTGCATTGTTTTCTTTTGACAGTTCGGACAAAACGCCAGACTCTGCTCGACAACCTTAGCCATGTTCTCCGCCTACATCATATTATTAATTTACTCAATTTTAGTTGATTAAGCATTGTTACGCTAGCTTTTCATAAACTCTTTCCAACCTTTCGCGTCTGCTTGTGATACTCGCATTGCAATAGCCATATCCTTAATGCTTTGCTGTTTATCTTTGGCTAGCGCCTTGGATAACTCCCACCATTCGCCAAACGCCATATCTAAGACATCGTGCTCTCTGAGTCCGATTTTGTAGAATGGTAGTAAGCTGTCGAACCAAGTAAGGCTAACTGTGCTCCCAGACTTTTTAGGGGTATGAAAATCTGACGCATAAAAAAATCGCCACTATGGGCGACGACCTCCTGCATCACTGTGAGCATTTCAAGCGGCTCAAGCTCTCGATAAAAGGTAGGCGTTTGGTCTGTTAGTACCGATGCCAGTATGACCGTTTCATCCGTGTAGCTGCCAATGAGTGCTAGTAGCTCACTCTCAGGCAGTCCCTTATTTGCTTTTACAATACGCTCAAACTCAGCGACAAAAGGTGTAAATGCCCGTGTCACTTCGTTTAAGTTTTTAACTTTGACGCGCTTGATAGTAATATCAGTATCAGCGACGCGGATCACTTTATCTGTTTTGTCTGTCATACTAAACCTCTATTTCAACAAAGGGTAAATCAGGTGCTTCACTGACTATCTGCCCATCACGTATGAATACTTTAGATTGCAGCTCGTAAGCTGCACTTGATTGTACGATGGTGTTGCCGCCGCCCTGCATGGTGACGGTATAGTTTGAGCCATTACGATCAATGACAGTGGCCAATTGCTTAGCACCTTGCTCTGTCACGTTTTTGAATAACTGCCATAGGTTACCGCTAGCCATTAGACAGACTCCTTATCGAAATGACGCTCAAACCCAGCAACCTGTTCAATTTCCAGTGCTCGATTGCTATTGAGTCTGCCAGTAATGGTCGTTCCGCTAACCTTACCTATCCATGACTCGCCATCATTAACACCAACCAACGTGGAAGGCAATAATACACCTACATCAGCAACTAGCGGCATTGATATATCAATATTACCAATATCACCAGTATCGCTCAGTATCATCTTACCGCGGCTAATAGCAGCGTCTTGGTCAGTCATTAAGTCGCTCGTAACCATTGGCGGCTGATAACCGCCTGACGTACCTGTACGCTTGATTAGAGCGGCGATACCGCCGTCATTCTCACCGTATATTGTCACCCCATTGTATGCAGGCTTGTTGACACGGCCCCGACTGCGACTGGTGATAAGCGACATTGGCAACTCAATACTAGGTGTCTGCGCTGCCCATTCCCATGATGGTATTGGATAATGAGCCAGTACATGGATAATATCCTCACTCATATGAGCATTGATAAACCCACCTGCTGCTTCGGCTATCCACTGCAGTGAATTAATAGGCGTTTTATTTGAGTAGCTGTAAGTATTGGCAGGTATATTCCAACCGTTAACCCCTGCAAGCTGCCAATCAAGCGTAAACCCTGACGGTACGCCAAAGCGGTTTAACTCATCCTCAGCAATCTGTCTTGCGCTCATAGCTGTGTCGTACTTAAAGCCACGATGCGTAGCGTATGGGTGCGCTAATAGCATGGCGCGTGACTTGCCTTTGATCGTTAATGAACTTTCACCAAACGACACGCTATCATCACAGCTATCAAGTATAAATCGCCACAGATTGCCGTTACAGGTAAACTCTACGCCTATCTGCTGCTCATATGCCGTATTGACTTTTGACAGCTCAGACAGCGGCACAGTCGCACTAAACGACCATGTATAACTGTTACTATCAATGCCCACGCTAAAGCCTAACATCTTAATCTCACGCCCATCGTCTGAGCGCACTAATGACACACTGTTTGTCACGAATATAACTCCCTTGTTATAGGCTTCGCCTTTCTCGCCAATTAGTAACTCTAGCCATGCAGTCGCGTTGATCATTGATTGTGCGTTTACTGCAACCGATGACGCCTTGCCAAACATTTTAGGTTTGCACGTAACGACATCGAGCGTAGTATTGACGCCTAGTGTCTTGCGTTTGCATGGCCTCGTTTCCATTGCATCAGCATCTTCAGCTGATAACTCAAGAACACCACGAGGCATTGATAACGGCATAGCTAAACTGCTAGATATGCCCCTATCAGCGATACGTCTGTGCATGGGTAGCGCAAGCTCATCATTGTAAACATAGTGGCGTAATGCGCCTGTTCCGCACTCCCAGCCCTCAATAACTTGTTCTTTTAAGATGACGGTCTGCGATAATGGCGGCGGCACATAGCGCAGTTTGGAGTACGGCAACCGAGCAAACTCATGACGCAGATCATAGCTAAGTGCAGTCAGTCGATTGTAGTCGCTAGACGTATCAAGCCTGTCTGTTATCAACTCAGCGTATTCAGCGCCCAGCGTTCGATCAATCTGGCGCTTAGCCATTGCCTCAAAGCTATACCAATTACTATGACTAATGCGCTTTGCGTTCTCGGTTTTTAGCGTAGATTTACTGGCAATAAATGTTTGATATTCAGCGCCTTGCTTGCTGCTATCACCTATCAGCTTTGATTGCTCAAATGATAGCTGCCTACTCGATATCAACTGCTCGTTAGATTCAAATTGCGCTTGGTTATTTGTGCTAATTATCTTTGATTGCTGCCAATCAGCACTAACTGACTTTGCTAAATTAGCGTTATTCTCAAAACCTGACTGCCTACCAACACCTTGTAATTTTGCGTCCTGTATATTACTAGATACGTTCAACATACCGACACTAGGGTTATTAGAGTCGTAGCTTGCTGTAGCGCTCGCTGTAGGGTTTAAGGTCGCTGTTGCAGCAATTTCAATTGCAACAGCAATCTGTTCGGCAGATATTAAAGCGCTTGCTGTAGGCGCCATATTTGCGACTGCTACAATTGCTACACCTACATCATTGTCCGCATCTATTGTCACAGCAGCGGATGCTGTAGGCGACATATCTGCTGTAGCATTAACTGCTAGTGCTACGTCTTCATTATCTACAGGCGGTGCTATTGGCACTCCAACCACTGTGCCAAGCCTACGACTCATATTGAGTGGCAGTTCGTTTGGTGCAGGCTGATCGCTAAATAATACAGACAAAGGCAGTGGCAAGCTGCTTGATATAAAATACAGTTTTGGGGCTACAGTCCCTAACGGCTGCCTTATGGATAAAGTCAATACGTTAGCGCTTGGCCGAACAACAGCTAAACGCTCCATACGCAACGGTAATGAGTCAGCAAACACATAGGTGTAGCGGGTTATATCACCAAGATTACGATCAAGCGGCAAACTCAATTTATTCGCTTTGGGTTGCACTGATATATAACGGTCAAGCATGAGGCGAAGCGCATCAGACATAATTACCTCGTATTATCTTATGTTTGCCATGACCGCCACAGTGCTTGTTGCTCATCAAGTGACAAATCATTGGCAGGGGCAACGTAATCCCAAGCAAAAGGTTCAAGCTCTCGCTTGTGGTCACGTACCATAACCAAAACCTCTTGCGATGTGTTAAGGCCCATAAAAATATAATGACCGTTATCAAGTGAAGTCACACGCTGTATGACTTGCAAAGTATCGGCATTAAACAGGTAGATATGTCTGGACGCTGGTTTACCAGTAGCGGTAACAATCCCGTCATCGCGACCAGCAATATATCCGGTGTAGTTGGTATTTATCTGAGTGTATGATTTTGAATACATATTCAATACTCCCAATAATCTAAATACACAAGAACACCCCTAGCGCTACCTTCTACATTTGACGAACTAACCTCTCTGCCCATGCAGACGTAAATCATTGGTCTATTGTTATCATCCACTGTATCTCTAATGCCAAATAAGTTTGCGGACTTGGCGCTATCAACCGCCATGAATCCAGGATGCTCCGCAGCAAAAACAGAGCCACTGTATAGATATAACTTAGAGACAACATCGGCCTCCGACGTTCCATAAGTTTTCGCTCCAGCTGTTATCCCTGATATATTTGCCGACGAAAAGGTTAAGTTGGTGTAAGACTCTAAGTTGAAATGTGATGCTGATGTTGTTGAGTACAGCTGATAGGGTTGATAGCTTGCGCCGTGACCAACAGACCAATAAGCAATATTCTTACCGCTAGTTGTTGTGATTGCGGATTTAACCCTGCCAAAATATGTAACCCTTGCAACCATTGCGCCTATATCGGATTGATACATTGATTCAATAAAGAAAAAGCCGCGACCAGTAACAAGTAATTGCCAGCCATTGCTACCACTTGTCTTGTCTATATAGCTAAAAACCTTTTTACCTGAGTTGTTGGTTGGGTCTGTTCTCACATCTAAATATTTATAATACCAAGTTGTGGCGGTGGCACTTGTGTCAGAAATACCTATTTTATAACTACTCATTGAGGTGCTAGGGCTGACAAACTCACCTGCATTAGCAGTTTCATTAGTCACTGTCCAGCCTGCGCTAGCGACCGAACCATAGCCGTTTACTAGGCATGCTTTTAGTATTGCGTAAACATCACCTGCTACCCGAGCGTTATAGTTAATCTGGGGTGCGCTTGCATCGGTACTTTTAAAGCGTCTTACAGGCTCGCTTACTGGATTTAAAAAGCTCATAATTATCCTTATTTATTTAATACAAATTCGTATGGGCCATGTGTAATGGGTTCGCAGCCATCTGCCACGTAAGTGATGCCGACTATCATATTTTCCGTATAATCGAACGACCAATTTCCTGCTGTATTTGGTATCGACTTTCCGAGGCATTTGCCTGTTTTCCAAGCGAACAACAGCACGTAATCAATAGCTGTACCGTTAAATCGCTTAGCCCTACCGTTGATTGTTGCCATATCACACACCCATAGTTAACGCCGTTAGCGTCACATATCCGCCTTGATATATCTGCGCCTTATCGAGTGTTAGCTCGGTTGCCACATCAAGTGTCGCTATCAGAGTGCCGCTCGCATCTAAAATCTTAGCTGCTGTTGGTACGCCTGAAGCGATTGCTAGCGCTTTAGGCGGCACCTTAAACGTCATAACAGCATTAGCAATAGAGGCTTGCACAGGATTAAGCAGCGCAATCTCAGCAGCTAACGTTTCGCCGATAAACAAAGAGAGCACCGAATTGGTGCCCTCATTTAATTTATTAGCAATACCCTGCAAAGCTGCATTTTTAGCATCGACGCTTAATATCATGAATTACCTCGCTCTCGGTCAATGTTCGCGTGATAGCCAATCGTGAAATCATAATTATCACTGCTGCTGCCTTGGTGCTGCTGAATAGCATTACCTATCCATACAGGATATTTAGCTGCTGCTGTGTTAATCCTGACTACATTATTGGCTGCCCAACCAATACCCCATGCTGCGCTTGGTATCGTGAAGTAAGCGTAACCAGTCATCGGGTTGATAGGCATTGTGAGCGTGGTCGTTGAACCTGAGCCAATCTCACCAACTGTCTCGCCGATAATCCGAAACGATGTGGCACTCGTAAATACCAGTGCCCAACGCTCCTCGATAGCATCACGATTAGTCACCACGATAGGGTTGTTAGTTACTTGCAACTGTGACGTTGCCTTGTCGCCTATCAAGCTGTCACTAAATATATTGGTCCATGACTTTTGACTAAACACGTTATACGCACGCGCTTGCATATCACCTGCGAGCAGCATCGAGCTAAACACTGCTGCTGTGCTGTAGTCATGAGTGATGACCGTTGAGAGTGTCACACGGCCTGATATATCCGTTTCAATCACCAATGCAATATCCATAATGCGGTATTTAACAGTCAATGGCGCGGTATAGAACGACATATCAAACATACCATTTAGCTGCAAAGTACCTGCATCTAAATCGACATCAAGGTAATCGGTGTTAACTTTTAAGCCGTTAGCATCAGCAACTGATACGTCAGACAGTCGCTCGAACCCTAAATCAAACGTATCGTTTGGCTCATTGGTCGGTAGCTGCATTGTCTTAAGCTCAGTAATAGCAATGCTGTCACCTTTACGCACAAACGGCACACGACCATCACTAGGTAAGCGCACTGGATCAAGGCCAATAAGCTCTTTATCAAGCGGCAAATAGCTGTAAGCGATAGCGTTGTAGCGGATTGAATCAGGCTTCACATAAACAGGCTTATTGATGTAGTTTGTACCGCCATCGTTATAGATGTTGTTTGCGTCATACCATGGTTCGTCAACAATCTCAGGGTTTGCTGTCACACCTAATCGTTCGTAGAAGTACAAGGCAACCACACCTGCTTTGAAGTCAACCGTACCATGTGCAAAACTATGACCAGTGATACTGCCCTGCTCGTCAGTCGATAGCGATATAGGCGTACCGTCTGCAAGCTCTGCGCTGATCTGTAAAGACGCTTCTTTAAGCGGCGCAACTGGTGTTCTAAATATCAAGTTAGCGAGCGGCACTGGGTCGTTCTCACGTAGCATTGATTTAAGGTTCACCGTGTTGGCTTTAGCGACATCCCACGTTGTTAAAGTCACAAATCCAGCACTGTAATCAATCGCCCCTACCACAGCCTCGCCACTCTTAATTTTGGTGTCTTTGTCAGCTAAAGATATACCGAGCACATCAATAAATAGTGATCCATTGACAACTGGTGCCGCTGTATCTTGTGGCAAAGGGACGTTTAATGTGGCCGCGGATCCGCTAGCGGTTGCCGCCTCGGTTGATGCTGACTTTAAACCTTCCGCGCTGACAAATACTCTGTCAATCTGCATTGGCACTGTCTGCATTGTTGCCTTAAAAACTGGTGAAACGCCTGGGCGAGTCAGCACTTCCACACCGCTTTGTTTACGAGTGATTTTTACTTTTAAGCTCACAGTGCCAGAGGTTTTATTAACGGTACTGCTTAATAGTTCAGCAGACCATGCTCGCAGCTCTTCAGTAGCCCCTGTAATCGGCTGCCACGTAGTAATTACTTCGGGCGAAACAACCCCTTGACCGCTACCACCGCCACTAATTACCACGCCGTCAGCACTACTAAGGTATACAGGGCGCAGTACGTCTTTGATTATCAGTTTTGTGCCATTAGCATCAATACCTAGTACAACTTTTACATCGTAGATATTATTAAGGCCCATGACTAAGCTAATACTAGCGTCCGTTACTGACGCTGAAAAATCAACAGACGTCTCAAACTCTCCGTTGGTCGAATCAACTACAGGTGAGCTTTGGATTTTTATTGTATTGGCTGGCAGTATACGCTGATAAGACAAATTGAAAGCTGTATTCTTAGCCACTGTTACATTGGGCGCGATATTCAATTTTCCATCAATGAAAGTACCTGTTGCATCACCTGTGACAACGCCATTACTGACTGTTGCTGTTTTATCAGTTGCCCATGTGACAGTTATAGAACCACTTACTTTGTCTGTGATATTAATAACATGATAGGCAGCGGGTAATGCTTGATCGGCATACTTAACGGTCTCTAAATCGACGCCAAACGAGTAAATAATGTAACTTTCTGCATCAGGTATGGCGGCAGTCGTAAGCAATACTGTCTTACCTTGTACTGTGCCACGACCATTACCATCATCATCAACTAGATTGCCGCGACCATCGTCATGTACGAGGTAGTTGTTACCGCCTACTGTATATGCGATTTTTAGGCTGTTAGGTAGAGGCTCTGCCCCAAGCTCACGCACATAGTTATAACCTGCATTATCGCCAACAATCTGATAATCAGTCTGCGCTACACGGGTAAACTCACTAGCAGGTTTATAGCTACCAGTGATTGTCGTTTGTCCAAGATTGAGCAAGCTGTACCAAGTAATTTGACCAATACCGTACTTAATGGAGGCGTATGCCACGCTACTACTATCTACCAATTGGCCGTCTCTATCCGTTAATGAACGGCCACCAACCGTCATGCTCAACGTACCTACTGAAACGCCGCTTGGTAAGCTAAAGGCAGTGTTAGGGGCCACATTAACCGACTGGCTGATATTAATCACACCATCACCACGCGCTTGAGTAGCAACTTGGTTGGCTGGATCACGTTGCAAAATAGGTGTCTCAACTTGCGTACTTGGCACAACTTGCGTGTAGATAGAGTTCACTTTCACCTGACGACTCTGCATAGCTACTACTGGCTCAGCCAAGCGTGATGCGCTGTAATACTTAGCAGCATCAGCAACACGAGCTTCACGCAAGATAGCGCGTCTAGTCGTTGGGGTGTTTAAGTAAAACTCTTGGACTGTCAAGCCGTTGAAAGACTTGCTTAGCGTATCGCCAAACTCAATAGTTGCGACTATACGCGTTACAGTTTCACTTGCTGACTTCTGAAAACGACGTTCTACCGTGTCAACTTTAAGCGGTCGGATATATTGATAAAACTCGTCAGACTGCCCCTCGTTTTGTACAAGCACAAGTGGCTGACCGACTGCCGGTATCTGATCGCCAGTATCAAGAGATACTTGAATAACGCGCTGACCTGCAAGCTGTGTCTCAAGCAAGTGACCTGCCCATTTTGTACCAAAAGCAAGATAAGACTCGATTTTGTTTTGAGCATCGGCGCGTCTATCAGCAAATGAGGTTGCTTTAAATGCAAACACGCTGATGTTTTCGTTATCAGGTAACTCAGTAAATAGCATACGAGGTGCTTGCAATAGCTCAGCATCAGCCGTTTTAACTGCCAGTGATACTTTACGCAAGCGTACACGACCAATTAAGCGGTCAATATCTGATACATCAGGAAATAAGTTATTAGATACGCCATCAATGACAGCGACACCAGTTGGCAGACCACCACCATCAGGCGTGTCAACCATATTCTCAGACTTTAAAATTTCTAAATCATTTTGAGTAATCGCCATTATTGTCATCCGTCAAATTTTAGGCATTAAAAAACCCACTACAATGAGTGGGCTGTGGTTTTGCTTGTAGATTCTATATATTCTTATAGGCTTGTATAGCCTCGAAAATCATGTTGATGCCGAGAATTATCGCCATGACATAAAGCAGGATAAGAACCCTGAAGTCCTTTTCTCTTAGCTTATCCGCAAGGGTTTTATCTTTATCACTCATGACTAACTACCCCTCTCAGCTATTCCAGTAACTTACACGCTCGGTATCTCTAAAAACCTAAGCGTTACGTTGTAATAATCGGTCAGCTCTGGGCTGGTCGTGTTCTTTACTGGCTTGGCTTCAATCGCTTCACCTGTAGTGTCAAATATGACCTTTACACGCCTAACCGCCCCATCTGCTAGATAATCTAGCCAAAAGGTAGCTCCTAGCTTGTCACGCTCAGATTTGAGCGCATTAACCGTTGCTCGTGACAGTACGCCATGACCGCTAGGTGCTTGCATCGTGTACGGTCTACCAGATAGTCGCTCTGATTGTTCAACTATCATCGTGCCATCTAACGCGTACTTGGTATTTGATACGATAGCTGACCAGTCATGTTCACCTTCAGGATAAAGACTATCAGATAAGACGATAACCTCATTGGTCGCTGTATTCGTCAGCTTGGTTTGTGCATTAGTACGCATAATTAATCCTTTTTATTTAAGTAAATAATCACAGCGTAATAATTTACTTAAATAAAAAAGCTCACCGGTTAAAATGAGCTTTTGTTTTATCTATAGGTGCTTCTATTTAGTATTTTCAGCTAATTTACAACTTCACAATCTCGTAAGTTGCTTCTTCTGCTTCGTCATATAGCAAATCAGCTTCGAGCGTCATTTCACTAAAGTCATCACTGATTAGATCAAGCGTATCAGCAGGTGATAGCTTGGCACGATAAGCTGTGACCACCTGCTTATCTTTTTGGCCAACTTTGTTTAGTCCATCGACACGGATTCGATAATAATCAACATCATCAGTCATGGGCTTCATAACCGTAGCAGTGCCGTAGCTGTAAGCAACTTTGATCGGTGATGTGATGGTCTGTACGTGCGTCATTTCAAGAGTGCCGTACTTTTCATCAATCGTGTAGTCAATACCTTCGACCAACGCTAATGGCGTAGGCGTACTGTCGGTGATAACAACATCGCTGACGTTCTTATGTTTCAAAAATATGATATCGCCAATAGCATCAATTTCGTGCCCTTCTGCTGCGACTGTTCCTGTCGCAACTTCCGTGACCGTTGCTTGTAACGCTGCTTGCATTGCTTTTGGACGACGCTCATTAAGCGTTAAGCTAAATGTTGTAGCCTTTCTGCCATCGTCTTTGTCCCATACTTGGTTTTTACCAGAATGGTATTCGATCAGCTCTTTTTCATCCTCCACTGAGTGACTAAAAGCAGCAGCATTTGCTACACCAACCCAAAAGGGCTTGCCTTCTACACCGCCTTTGACTGCGGTTAAATACACCTTACCGTTACCGATAAATGCGTGTGACTGTTGTTTCTCTGCCATGTTACTGTCTCCTATGGCGTAATGGTTGTCTGAAAAGTGAGTGGATATAGTGCAAACGTACTAAAGTAATCAGGGCGCCCGCTTGTCGATGTGCGTTCTAGCGGATCGTGATAGTCGTCTAGCTCATAACCCTGCACATGATTAATAACTTTGCTCACAAGCTCGCCTGATGACTCCATGAGCGCTTTAACATCTGTCTGCGCAGCTTGATTGCTGACAGCGACAACGACTGTCCACTGTTGTATATCGCGGCTATCTATCGAGCCGATAGCGTTTGGATTATTGCTTGTATTGACGACATAGAGCGCAGGTGTGATCTGCTTATTAATCTTGCTGATGTCTGCAACCGTACCGATGTGCTTAACACCCCACTCGTCGGCTTTCGCCTCTAAGTGCTCGATTAGGCCAAGACCTACTGCGAAATAATTACTCATAAGTCCACGTCCATAATTCGATTAATAATGTTCAGCACTGATGCGCGGTCATCCTCGTTCATACCTAAGAACGGTCTAGCAGATATATCGCCCCACAAGTGAGGGAATAACGCCTTTTTACCGCCATAGTGCATCATGCGAGCATAGATAACGTCTGTGCCCCACTTCACGCCATCAGGTAGCGCTACCCAAGTTAATGAAGCCATTAAGCGACCAGTATCACGCAAGGTCTGACCACGCTCTCTGATTGCACGTTGAGACGGCAGCCACGGTTGACGCTGTAGATCATGCTGATTAGCAAAACGCTCTTCAGTCTGATGGACCATCTCGGCACCAGCCAAACGACTAAACTTCTGCATTTTTTTACTATCAAAATACAAGTCGCCTAGCCGTCTGATAATCTCATCGCCACCTGATAGCTCTGCATCAAACATGACTCACCTCACTTAATGCCTGGCATCTTGGCAAACACGTCATCACCAAATATTTGACCAGGGTAACTACTGCCAATTGGTACAGCAGGCTTAACGTAAGTGCTTTGCTGCTCATCGGCGGTCAATGGCTCAGCAAAAGTGACGTTGGCGCGACCAGCACTAACATCCTTTAGCCAAGCAATTTCTTCTTTGTAGCGGTCTTCTGGTTCGCCTGTTGCGTCGTTCTTATACAGCAAGTATCTTGCGATATTGCAGCAAACTAGCTCCAAGTTATCCGTTTTGGCGATGGGTGTGTTGTAACGGGTAGATAAGAAACTATCCATTTTGCCACTTGCGCTTTTTAGTGCTTTAGCAGTTGCAGCTAAAGGGTCCTCATGCAACGACTCAAGCTGACCAATTTCTAATTCACTAAAGTGACTAATCAAATCATCACGAGTCGCGTACATAATCAGTCCTTCGGAAATAGAGCAATTAGCGTTTTCTTATCATCAGATGCGTTGTACTCGATACCTTCTTCATCAAGTAAAGCTTTTAGCTCTTTGTTGGTGAGTGTGTCGAGTTCGACCACTTCACCACCTTCGCCAGTATCAACATCTTCGCCTTCAACGGCTTCAGCTTCTACGATAGCGCCTTGTTCAAGTAAGAATTTGGCACGCTTTTCGGTCAAGCCTTCAACCACTTCACCAGTCTTAAAACGGCCTACCGATTGTTTTGCAATATACTTAGACATAATTTGCTCCAAAAAAAACCCTGCGATTAGACAGGGCTATTAAAGTTAGTTGATATTAAAGAGTGATAAAACCAGTACCGCCACACGCACCATTTTTATTGATTGGTACAGGCAATGGGCTAGAATCAGCGATGAATTTATCAACTGAGGGATCATCACTAAATACATGGTACGGCATCAATTCCATTGCTAATTTAGCAGGGTTCTTACGATGCTTAATCATGCAGAAGTACAGCTTATTAGCACGCTCAGAGATTAACCAGAAACCATCTTCAGGGATCATTAGCTCGCTTGTGCCATCTGCTTTTTCAAACTCAACGTCATACGTCCAAAACTCAATACCATCTAAAGTACCGCGTAAGGTCGCTTCGGTTTCACCGCCAAAGGCGCCATCAAACACACGAGTAGCAGTGCTGTCTTTTGATGCTGTGAACTTGTCATTGAAGGTTTCGTTGTCAGCCATCGCATCGAAAACACGGCTGGACATCAATGCATCAACTGGGCGACGCTTACCGTGCTTAACTAAGTCTTTCACCATGCCGCGAATATCTTCATACGGTGTAGCACCTGTTTGGTCCCATGCAATAAGCGGACTAAACGTCAAATCACTATGACGCTCATAATCAACCGTCACACCTGCATTGTCATCACCTTCTACAACAACCTTGCCATACAGCAAAGCATCACGGCACATAATAGCGATACGAGCAGATAGTGATTCGCGGATAGTCCAGTACGATACAGCAGCAGCCATTTCCCATTCATCTTGCATGGTAGGTGGTACACCTGCAGCATTAGTAGCAATCACACGCATGCTCTGCAATAGCTTGAGCATTTTCGCTTTAATTTTGCTACTAGGCTCTACAACACATGCTGGCTTAAAGTAAGGTGCTGGAATGTGCTTAACATTCAATACGACCTTATCTTTGATCACGCGGCCTTGAGCTGTTGGCACCACAGCAGGTGCTAGCGGAATATAGGTTTTGATATCACCTACTGGTACATGGTCTTCGTTGTTTAAGTATTCTTCATCGCTAAAGTAGCGGTCACGTAAAAAAGTATCGACCGGCTTGCTTAGATCATAAACCGCGGCAAGTTCTTCAAAAGATGCTGTTTCAATTTCAACGCCTTCAATATTAAAAGTAGCCATAAATATTTATCCTTATTTAACTACGCTAAGCGTGATTTTAGTTGAGCGATTAGCGTATGCACGCGCCGCTAGTTTCTGAGTCGCATTGAGCGCCACGCCGTTCAGCTTGACCTGATCAACATCAAATTTACCCGCAACATATACAGGCATTTCAACACCTGCAGCTACCTTTGCAGTTGCTTGCTCCGCGGTTACGTCAGCAAGACAGATGACATGCCAATCAGCTTGTGCGCCTGTTTCAGTATTACTGTGAGTCGCTACGTTGGTACCAGCAGCAATTACTAGCAAATCACCGCGTTTGTACGCTGTAGCAGTGGTAGGCACTACGCTATCAGTGATAGGTGTGACATCGACCGTTAACGGCTGTTCAGTTGTATAGTTGAAATCAACCATTATTTAGCTCCTTGTGCTTTAGCTGCTTCAACAGCTGCTAGAATTTTACTTTCGCCACCTTCGCGGCCATTGGTTGCTTGAGCTTTATCCAAACCATCTGGCAGCTCAGGCGCTTTAGGTGCAACTGGTGTGGCCAATGCAACTGAAGTAGCAAACTGCGCTTCATCCATTGCTTTGAATGCCGTGATATCAGTTTCACTAAAATCACGACCAGTATCGGCGGCTAGCTTATCGATAGCGGCTTGGCGTGTTGATGCTTGCGACTCTGCTAATTTATTCTGTGCAGCAAGTGCATCAGCTTTTGCGTCAGCAGCTTCTTGTAAAGCTTTGGCCTCAGACGCCTCTAGCTCTTTGATTTTGGCTTGCGCCTCTTGTAAATCCATTGATTCCCCCTCGGTTTTTGGATTTGTATTGCTCTGATTGGTGCTGCTTGACACTGCTACGCTATCGGCAATTGCATCAATTAGACCTAATTCTTTGGCTTTAACGGCGGTGAAAACATCACCTTCCCAGCCTTTAACTGTTTTAGCATCAACATTACGCTGTGCTGCTACATGATTAAAAAAGACACTGGCTGATTCATCGACGCCTTCTTGTAGGCGCTGCTTTTCATCGTCTGTCAGTGGCATGAATGAGTTGAACGCCGCCTTCCACTTGCCTGATCGGAACAATGAAACCTTTTCGCCATAGCGTTCAAGCCATCCACTCTCTTCGGTGTGGACCACATAAACACCGATGCTGCCAATGCCTGATTGCTTAGACGCTGTAATCTTGCTTGTGCTAGCACCTAACCAGTAAGCGGCTGAATACATATCACCACTAACAAACGTTTCAATCGGCTTTGCAGACTGGTAGATAGTCTCAGTGATACCGTCAAGGCCTGCGACATAACCACCGCCACTATCAATATCTAAGACAATGCTAGTTACTGTGTAATCGTCATTTGCTTGCTGTATGTAGTCAGCTAAGTTTGCATAGCCTGTGACGCCCCATGAACGATAGTCACTTGAGGTTTCAGGTACTAGCAAGCCACGTACATCGATAGTTGCTACACCATTCTCAACCGTATAAGCCGCCTCACTATCATCGTCGTCATAGCGTGATAGCGCTTTGAAGTCGATAGACGCAAGCTGATGCTCAAGCCCTGTGCAGCTCATGAGCGCATGACTGTCAATATCGCGCTTAATCTTTGCTTGTAAGTTCATATTTCACCCATTAAAAAACCGCCCTAATCGGCGGCTTATTGGTTATTTTCTTTTACGTCTTTTTGAGTACGTGACCAATGCTATATCTATCAACAGTACAACAGCTCTGAGTATTCTTGATTTGTTCATTCGCTCTCTTCCTCAATCAGCTCTTTAGCCTCGTCAATCATCAAAGCAAGCTCTGGCACTGGCTGTGCCAACATCACTGTAATTGCTGCTTCAATGCGCTGTCTTGCTGCCAATATCGCATCTGACTGCTTGTAGTACGTGATAGCGAGCTCGGCTATTTTGTCATTGACTAGCTTATTCATGTTGCCCGTGTACTGTGCAGGAGTACCACCAATCCAATCTTTATCATTTGGCACATTGGGCAAGTCACCATCATCGGTAATACCTTTGGCTTGAGCCTGAGACTCGGTAAGCGAACGCATAATACAACGACAACGATACCCATCAGGAGCATAGTGCTGTTGCCAGAATGGATCATCAATATGTCTGACCACGCCATCTAGCACCTTGTGAGCTGGGCGCTGTCTAATGTCATTGATGCCGTCACGCATCAAATACGGGCGTTCATCTTTGTTCTGCTGTTGTTGGTACCATCGACCACGACCGTATGCGCCTTGGATATTCGTTCTAAAGATATTATCGAGCCGATGCCTTGGTAAATTAATATCAATATCACCGTCCTTCACTGCCTTTTGAAAGTCTGCGAATGTACCGCCACTATCGAGTTGGTCATTAACCAAGCCCATAACGTGCTTGATCTGCTCAGTCTGCCCTAATCCTGCAATAGAAACCGCTTGCTGACGCTGAATAGGTGTCATGCGGTCGTAGTATTCATCAGGAAGTACCACGTTACGATTAAGCGCGTAAGCAATAGCTTCGATAAACTTTACGTCAAATGCTGCTGTTATCGTTGCCATTGATTGCTCACCTTATTTTGGATAATAAAAAAGCTCATCCGTTAGAATGAGCTTTCAAATTTTTGCATTTTATTCTCAATACCAGCAATCAATTTTCAGACTGCTTGAATTAGTTTTTCTGAATTTATTCTGGTGGTGAAATAGTTAGAAAACACCTCTGACATTGGCTAGAGATTGTTTATGCTTGTGACAGACACTAGATCCATTCCCTTATACTTTCTACTCCAACGTTCTGTAATTTCGCATGCTTCCATACCAGCAAAACTATAGTCTCCTTCCTGCCCACACTGCCCACCCGTACCAACAAACTGAATATCGAAAAAACCTTTGTTGTTTGATACAAATCTAGGATAAATAGACTCTTCAAAATAAGCGAAGCTAGCTCCCTCATGAATAAGAATAGCCCCATTGTTACGCATACCTTGATAAACCTTGAAATAAGGCCAGTTTCCCCACATGGAGGCAGAATATTCACAGTTTTGTTTCGCTACATCAAGTATGTAGTCGTCAATTCCATCTCCAGTAATATCGGCTTTCGATATAAAACCTGGTTCTACATATAATGGAACAAACTCTCCATGATAACTTGCTGTATCAGCTTGATAGTTAGGACTGTCAGCATTATAGTCAAAATTAAGTTCTCCACATGCTGTCTCAAGTTCATTCAGTTCTGACTGTATTTGTGATGGATAATTACTCAATTCATCAATATGCATCAGTTTATCTTGGGCGTAAGCTTGTGTGCTCAAAATTAGCGACCCAAAAGTCGCTATAGATAAAGCATAAATAGAGTCCATATTATTTGACCTTAATGTTAATTTAGCAATACTACATTTTTCATAAAAAACCTAAGAAGAACAAATGTTAGTATTGATGTTACACAATACTATCTTATAAGTTATCTAAGGTAAACCTTGAATCAGTTCTTCAAGATACAAATGATGTCATTCTTGCAAATTATTGACTTTGCTTATTGAATTATTGGGATATTGATCCATTAAACGTTCTGCATATCAGTATTCAAAAGATAATTAAAACGCACTTCAATAACAAATTAGTAACGCACGTCTACACATCCTATCTGACAAGTATGATAGATAACAGAAGGCTACTTTTATACTCACATCTCTCTCGATTCATCAGCAAAACCATGTAAATCAGCGACCGCTAACGAGGTATTAACCAACTGAGTAAACTCGCTATCAGCCAACCCTTCACCACATAGATTAAATAGCGACTCACGTAGGCTGTCAGCGTCAGTAGCATTGCTTATAGCCGATATCACCGCCTTAGTTTCAAACGGCTGTACGCTCAATTCCAACGCATCATCTGCCACTTGCTCAAGCTCTTGCTGTTCCTCAGTAAATTGACTATCGCCGTCAGCTGCTTTAAATGGCAGCCATATTTTGCTAGCCATTGACGTATAACGATTGGCTTGTGCTGACGTTGGCAAGTTGACAGCACCTTGTTTATCACCGTAATCCATATGAGCAATATGCTGCTCGTTATAGCCATGCTCATCAACAAAATAAGACTTGGTAAAACGAACACCCATATCATGTGCTTTCTTGTCAGCGTCTAACTGGTCTTGATTAATAAACTTCTTAGCCACCCATTTAAACTCAGGCGCTTCAAAACCATTAGCCGTACAGATGACATCGATGAATCGTTGAACGGCTTTAAGCGCATGCTTACGGTCGCTGCTAAAGATAATCTCTTGCTGCTCTTGGTGCACGACACCTTGACCGTAAGTACCGCCTTTATCCGTACCACTGGTAAGCGTCTGACCTAGCAAGTAAGTAGTGATGCTTTGCTTAACCACTGAATCATAGCTAACAAATGCCTCGCCATTACTGCCACCAGTTACCGCTGTCACATCCTCATCAACGCCGATAGTCACGACACCTGAGTTATGCGCTGCTAGTAGCGCATTAGCAAAGTCCTGTGCGTCAGCATCACTGGTTGCGTCAGTCTTACCAATCAATAATGGTGAGCCGAAACGCTCCAAGAACTTAGACCAAAAACGCCAGCCATTGGTTTTGAAGTAATGCAGCCAGTAAACACGGCTTAATAATGATTTGCCTTTAGGGTTTAGATAGGTCGGCTTATGCTGTTGGTATAGATAGCGATAGTAAAAGTCAGCTTGATCACTAATCATGACCGGCTGACTACCATCGTTCGGAAACCACTGTAGTGCACCACCAGATAATGGCTCAAACCACTGAATAGGTTTTGACATCATCGAGCTGACTGCATTACGCCCATTACTATCTTTACCCCAAAGCATTTCAATCACATCATAGCCGTACCACTTACTAAGCGATGAGCCTTGTAATATCGTCTCAAGATGCAGGTCTAACTGCCCATAGATAAAATCAGCAACAGCACCCTCGCTTGGCGTAATCGTATAAGTAGCATTGCTTAATTCTTCTTCACGTCTATCAATCGCTTGGTCAATGTCTGGATCAGTGAGCAACGTTTTAAGTGCATGACGACTGATACCAGCTTTTTTCAGTATTTCGTCAGTGTCAGTACGGATCAGGTAACGGTAAAAAGTCTTACCTCGTAGGTCAGTTGCTTGCTCTTGGCTTAGCGCCTTACCTGCTGTGACACGGTAACGCGGCTTTTCAGTTATATCATTCATCTATACGTCCGTTTGCCAGCAGTGGCTCTATGTCGTTTAGTGTTAGCACCGCGCTTCATAGTGCGCTCATGTGCATATCTCAGTGAGTCAATCAAATGGTTATGCTTATCGCTAATATCAGGCAATATCTCACCGCTTAATCGATCCGTCTTGTAGCTGTACAATCTGAACTCTTTGGCGGTTGCCGTGCACCTTGGGTGAATGACAATCTGCTTGTAACCTTTTAGATGAGCAATACCATCCTCAACACTACCCTTACCTTTAACGCATGCCTTGATTTTCGGTATGCCGTTACGCTTCAGGTAGCTAATTGATTCAGGCCGAGCGTTATCAGCTATTACCTCGTAGTTTTCTATACCTGGTATATTGTCTTTCAAATAGTCTGGCGTATCGTCAATCTCAAGACCAATCTTGCATGCCTCATATTCGATATAGAGTATGCCGTCATGTTCCCATGAGTTTGTGGCGCCTGTTGGATCCGTAGAGAAACCAAAGTCTAAGCCGTTGTATGGCCCATTCCATGTTGGGTGTCTTTCGAACTCTTTAACAATAAACTTACCGTTAAATATCTGAGCATCTGACGCTTCGAGATAAGCACCTTCCCAAATCCAACGATATGTCGCATCGTCGAGGTTAGCTTGATCATTAAGTCGCTCTTGCTCAAGCACATCAGGGAAGAATGGGTTGTCGTTATAATTCATCTCTACGATGAACTCGTGCTTAACCTGTCTGAAGCGCTTGTCTGTTGCACTATCCTTGTTTTCAGGGTTCCAAGTTATCCAAACCTCTGAATCATCTTCACGTACGGTTGGTAGTAGTTTGCGCCATGCAGCTTCACTGACGTTCTCAGCTTCATCTACCCAAGCGAGCAGTATGCGTGACTTACCTTTGATGCTATCTAAGTTATGACGCAGGCCAGTAAAGGCGTAAGCAACACGCCTATTCTTAGTGCGAACGTATTTCTCGCCAATCTCATAGTAATCATTAAGCCAATCAACTGAACGTATCGCCTGTTTAATCTCTTCAAGCGACGATTCTTCAAGTGAGTTCATGTACTCACGGCCGCATAGGATTATGCCGCTAGCACCTGCTTCGGCTAGTCGATAACCCTCTACGGCTGTCATCAATGCGAATGTTCGTGTCTTGGCACTACCACGGCCACCATAAGCGCCTTTGTAGCGAGACTTAGATTCAAATACTGGTATAAGCTTGTCGGGTATGACTACATCGGCATAAACCTCATCACCTTCATTTAATAACTCGCCCATTTTCATCTACCTTTGGAGCCACTAAACGAATAACATTAGGCTTAGTCGCCATTGATCCATCACTCGATGTGTTATCGACTTTTTGTTTATTGGTATAGACCTCGCCCACGTCCTTAGCTGCTTGCTCGAGTAAGCTTGCCGCTAATGGCCTATTCTTTGACTTCTCAGCATCACGCGCCATGCGGTCAAGCATGTTCAATCGATAAGCCTTGTTAGCAATCGGTATCGCCTGAATATCGTTATTAAAATCATCACGGAATTGCTTGAATAGGTCCTTCCACTTTTGCGATAAATTAATGCCGGCTGCTAGATTTGGGTCGTAACATGAGACTTGTTGCCGTTTAATTTCGATACTAAATTCTTGTTTGACGGCCTCCACTACTTCTGTAGGTGTCATATAGGTAGCAAGCCCTTGTACAATAAAGGCCTTAACCTTATTGTTAAGGGTCGCCATAAATGCTCTCTCGTATCGCTAGGTAAAGGTAATCAGTATTTTATTTGCGGCCCACAATCTTGCAACTCAGCCATTCGTCTAACCGCTTCATCGCCGCCATATCTCCTGACCACACCAAAGAACTCTTCAACGTCATGAGTAATCAACTCAAGTTGTGGTCTGCCGTCAGCTTTAAATGATGGGTCACCAAACATATCCGGCTTATGCCTCATATGGTAAATCTTATGCTCAACCAGTGTGGCAAACTCAGCGTCTGTACAATCGCGGCAATAATTAGCATCAAGCGTGACCAAATACTCAGGCACATCACCCAACGTGTCTTCAAACCACATTTCCTGACGTGTCTTCTTCCAACCCCCAACCATCATCATTACTTTTTCGCACTGGCCTAATACTTGTTTGCCAGCTTTAACGTATTCACCTTGGGCCCACATAAATGCTATTTCAGTTACTGAGTATTCCATTAGGTGTCTATGGTCTTCGTTAAACCATTCATGATCAGGGTTAAGTATGGTTGCGTGCAGCCACTCATGTATCTCAGGTGCAGCCATTAGTGGGCGTAAATCATTTGTTGGTGGCATTGGTCTTTGTTGTGGCATATATTCCTTCCATTTTCTTACATATTCGCTATAAGATGTACGCCTAATTTATCACCTAAAAGGTAACCCTATGATCGACTACGGATTAACTGGTCCAATCAAAATGATTGATCCACTCAGAGATTTGACTGACAAAATGGATAGATTGAATGCTAAAGCTATAGAAGAAGCAAGAAAAGATAAAAACCCTGTTATTAAAATTAGAGAATCTTTAGAGCGTCATGTTAGAGAATTCGAATCTAGTCTTAATGAAGAACAAGAAGTAATGGTTATGGCTGCCTCGTTTGGTAGCTCTATCACTTTCTACGTTGACTCGATAGAATTTAACGAACCATCGCTTATTATCTTTCATGGAACAACTACCGATGGAGGGCTTACCCGACTAATCCAACATTGCAATCAACTGAATTTTTTACTACAAGCTGTTATGAAACAACATCCTGATGAAGAACGTACACCTATTGGTTTCATCCATACTTAGTAAATAGTACGTCATCAACTAGCATCCTCATCACATGCAAATAATATGGTGGTTGATAACTCATCGTATATTGCAGTTGCCATCTGCTCGCGGGTTTCTCTATAGCATGTGCTACCAGTGGCTAAATCTGATAGGTAGTACATGAGCGCTTGTATTTAGGGGCATGTCAAAACCTTTGCTTCACTACATGTAAACCTCTACGAGACGGCAGTATTTGAACCTGCGACTTGAGAATTATAAGTCCTACGTTCTGACAAACTAAGTTATAAGCACTTATTTTGAACAATAAAAAACCGCCCTATTGCAGACGGTTTTAACTACTGATATTTGGTGGGAGTCTAAGGTACGACCTTAAGCAGGTTCTCCTCCTGGTGTAAAGACGTCATCATAATCTAATCTTAGCGGTAACCCCCAGAACTCTGCAATCCCACCGTAGACCCTTAATAGTTGCTTCATACATTTACTCCTGTTTGTTTTAAGCTTTGGCAATACGATTACCCTATTACTACGGGCTTTCATTTTGTTATACACAGACTCAACCACTAACATGTTACTAATACAAGCCCATACTAACGGTAAGTAACTCGAGGGTATTACACAAAAAACAAGAAAGATTATAATTTTCGTCAAGGAAAATTTTTACAAATCTCAAATTACAGATTCGTATGCAGTTAAATTACTACTAATGGTGACACTTATCAAGTAGCTTAATTTTATCCAAAATAGACTTTATTGTAACTACAAGGTAGTATTCTCAATGAACTAACTAACCGAGAGTCATAATCATGCTACCTATTGAAAAAAATTATTTTGATGACATTAGAATCGATGAAAATTATAACGTTTTCGCTATCGATAAAGTTAATAAATACGAAAGTTGTCTACCTGAAGAAATTTCTATCTCATCAGGATCGAACAACGATTTGGAAGGTAACTGTGAAGTAACTATAAATTTATTAGATTCAGCTAGATCTATAAAGTGCAGAACTATTTTTCCTTCTCTGAAAGAAGCTAATACATATGCTCAAGAGTTAACTGAACTGATGACTAAAGCCTCTAACTCCAAAAACTCTATTAGATAAATTAACTAGCATAAAACTCAATCTTATCTACGAAACCTTGAGCGCCTACTACGCCTCTATTGGCTCGATCCTTTAGAAACTGTAGCCAATAACTCTTAGCGCACGACTCTTTCACCTCATGATAATAATCATAGGCTTGCTGGTTAGTTAGATCACACATAGTTAGCATCCCTGCTAAATTTTGGACGTAAAAAAACCACCTCAATAGGTGGTTTCTATAAAAAAAATACTTTTTAAATTAAAAAGCTAAGACGTAAAGTGCCAAATCAACTGTAAAATAATTGATAACAAAAGAACAATACCTACTAAATGCAGCTGTACGTTTTTAATACGACTATTAAAATTGTTAGTTTCACTAGCTATCCAGTACAGAGATCCTAAAATAGACCACGAAAGCGCAGCGAAAGCCATGTATACAGTTGTTTTACCATTTGAATAGGTCATAATAGGTATTAAGCCTGGCAAAACAATTAGCAAGATAAAGAACAAAGTTTTAGTAAAAAATATGTCAAAATTAAATCTCTGAATACTATTCATCAATATCTCCCTATCTGTATAGGGATAGCATAGATCAGATCTAAAGAAGATGCAACGTATTGTTTTAGAAGAATTAAATTATTCTGATAGGCAAAAAACAACATAAAAAAAGCGCTTAGAATTAACTAAACGCTTGAATCGATTGGCTTTATCTAAAAATTACGCCATTATGGCAAAATACTACCCGATTAGGCGGCATAGGTCAAGCTAATTGTCATTTTATTGAATTTTAGCTTGCATTACTGTCGCAGCCTTAGAGACCAATACAGCTAGCACTACCGTCTCTAGACGACCTGCTTGGCTTTCTGATAACCATTGCCATGATTCAGGTATAATCCAGTGCAGAACTAATGCAGTAACCATAAAAGCAAATAGAAACGCAAGGAGTGTAAATAAGCGTTTGAAAGTAGAATCAAACTTAGTTCTCCAATCTTCATCACGCTTGTGTTGATTGTCTCTACTAACCTTATCTAAATCTTTTTTGCTAAGTAAGTTTTCCTCTTGTTCTGCCCAGTATGAAGATTGTTCGTTTGAACTAGAAACATTTTCATCAATATCTAAATCAATTGAGGCAGAGCTTGAGTCATCCGCCAGCTCGTTAATGCGAGCGACGGTAATAGTCGGTATACCTACCTGATTTTCTTCACTCACTCTCATTGGCTAGCTAATACTTTATTAGTTAAATGAGCATAATGATCCCTTATCAAACCATTAGGGATTACATCTCCCCACCCTTCATGGGTAAAGATATCCGACCAAGGCGTATTCTTTTGGTGAGTTATCATTGATAACCGAATGCCATCTAGCTTTCCATACTTTTTGTATACAAAATGAATGACACTTTTTTCTTCTTCACTTAATGGAGTATGAGTAAAAACAGACCAAGAACTCACTTCGCTCTTAATTTTATCTTTGCCATAGCTTTTCACTTTTTGATAAAGCTCTGGAATAACCGGCCCGTATTTCCATGCCTCAACCTCTTCATTAATTAGAGGTTTATTGAAGAAACCAAGCATCCACCCGTGAGCAATATATACTAATTTCAAGAGTTGCATCGGAGTGAAAAAGTTCTCTTCTTCTTTCCCTAAACGAATAAATTCGTTGGCAACCGAAATAGCGCTAACCATAACCTACTCCTTATTTTAGAGACAAGAAAACCTATGGATTTATATAAAAGTCCATAGACTAATTAAACATCAATTTAGTTTATAGCTATATAATGGGCGTATATAGCTATAAATGCAATATATAGTCATGACTATGTTGTAATCGATAATTATACACGACATTTAGTGTCGCGCTATTAACTATTCTCAAAATTTAGATTTTTACGGTAACGAGCAATTGAACAATCAATCTTGTTAACCATACTAACCAAGTCATCTATCATGTGACGTTGATAAGTCAACCATATGTTCGTATAGGTGCTACTATTAACTTCTATACTGCTGAATTTTAATCGCCCTTTAACTGTATAAATATCCCAAAGTTCGTATAACTCGAAATATAACACCATTCGCGCCATTAGTTGGGCTAGCTCAGACAAAGTATGTTTACATGCCCTTGGACCTTTCCGGCCGTCTCCATTACAACGTTGTATCATATTTTCTGCTAAATGACAGGTCACTGTATCAAAGTGACGTGACCAATCCCAATTAGTATCAGTGCTCCATATTAAAATACTTGCAAGAGATCTGGCTGGCTCATTATCAATCATAGCGATAGCTGCTGCCTTATCTTCCCAGTTCACTTCAGGAGGCAACCCACCAACGCCAACATCAAACTTAACTGTCTTGACGCCCATACCTTGCTGCAGCCACTCCATATCATGAATTGCTAGGCGATCACTCGTTGCAAATCTACTAGCTAGTAAGTTGCTCATTTGGAATCCTCAATAAACATTTATAAACATCGATATACTTTTTCATACTGCGTTATCTGCCATACACAATCATGGCTGCATCCCTTGCGTGCCCATTCGTTCTACCTGCCCAACCTGTAATGCGTTTAAAATCCTTTGCAGACTTTTTGAGCCCCTTACCTCTTGGCTTAACGAATACCACCTCATAATCATGCTCTTTACACCAATCTTCCCAAATCTTTGCATCGCGCTTGACGCTTCCTGCGCCTTGGCGCTTAGCTTCAGACTGTTTGGTCTTACCGTGGAAGCCAACCCATAACCTTGCATCCTCAATGTAGAGCTTGGTGTGCTGGTATGGATAAGCAGTTAATATCTTTCTCATGGCTTGCGTGATGGTCATTGACTCCACAGATTGCAGCTTTCCGTCTTGCCAAACAGCTATGCCAGTATTAATGCCTGTGTCGATTCCAATTTTCGCTATACTCATAACCCCTGAAACTCCTTAAACTTGCCTTTGACCAATCTATACCCTGCTGGATTGCACCTATCACATTCCAAATAACCCAGTTCAACCAATTCCTGTAACGTCCTCTGATGCGTTCTAACCGTTCCTTTTAATGTTTTTGATAGCTCTGTACGCCCAACCCACTTTGGATGACTGTTAGCTATGTGACGTAATGCACTAAGCCTTGTTTCAAAGTTATCTCCCATGGACATGCGTTTGCTCATACCGCCACCTGCATATGGTTTAACAACCTGTCATATACCTCATTCTGCATTTCACCAGGCATGTGCTCCTGTTCTATATACTCATAAGTTTCAGCAACGCTCATACCGGGCAATGGCTCTTTCCAAAGTCCATTAACCATGACCGATATTTCTGGATCACGTTTGACTGATGTAACAGGTTGACTGTGGCTAGGATGGTAGACATGTGGTAGATCGCTATCGCCAGCTATAGGAGCCTTACCAATGGCTGAGTAATCTACAGTAGGTGTTTGACTGTCTGGAGCTGACTTTGCTGCATTAGACTTAGATCGTTGCTGATGAATATATTCACGCTTAATCCAGTCAACGAACATATCTAGACAACGACCCTCAGTGACAACAGGATTCCCTTTTTCCTTCTCCTCAATACGGAAGTTTCTAAACTTCTTGAGGTGGCTGTCGAAATCTACTTGATTCATTGGAGGCATTGCTGGTGCCTCAGCGGATACTATAGGCTGTATCTCAGTAAGCATTGGTTGCCAAAACTCAACATCAAATTTTTCCTTCACGGCTGCGCTGTTGTTGTTGAGAGTATTTAATTGGTTACTGGTTTCTAGTTCATGGTTACTAGTTATAGCGTCGTTTTTTGCGTTACTAGCGTTACATGGCTCGTTACTGTGCGTTACAGATTTCGTTACATCGGTTGTAACGTTACTTGTTACATCGTCAATATGTGTTGCATATAGATGTTTTAAGTCAGCAGCTTTAATACCTTTCTCAACCGACACGCCTATATTAGTAAGGCTTTCAATCATCAACTTACGCTCTTGACGAGACTTACGAGTGCGTTCTGCACTGGTCATTGGTGTGTCATCAGCGTTACATGTAACGTTACAAGCATCGTTACTTGGCGTTACACCTTGCGTTACATCGTTCGTTACAGCGTTACGCTTGCCGTTACTGTCGGCGTTACGGTTTTGGTATTTATAGTTTTTGATTTCTCTATCAATACGATGGTGGTGGTGACGCTTACCACGTTTGACAAAGAATTCATCAAGCACGTATTCAAGCATTGTGCGATATTCAGGCGTGGTACATAGCAGACGACGTGCCAATCTATCCATGTCTGAGGTATCGATAGCTTGTTCGCTGTGATAGTACATATCTATCAAGTCACGATAGATAGCACGCTCAGGTAATGATAGGTGACGTGCTGAGTTATTGAAGTCAGCAGGATTAAACATATAGAAATGCATTAGGCCACCCCTTCACTTACTAGACGCTCGATAATCCATGCTTCACCGCGCTTGGTAAATAGTGCTTGCGAGTAGCCTTGATCAGTCTGCTTAACTTCACCCAAGCCTTTATCGATAAACCATTGCTGAAATACACGCGAACGCTTCACAGCTCTGTTATAGACACCAAGCTCATCAAGTATCTTATTCATAGCAACAGCTGATAGACGCACCTTTTGAGCGACTTGGGTAGCATTAAGCAGGCCTTTACGCTCAACCACGTTGTCATAGTGCAGAACTTTTGGCGCATTCTGCTCAATCTGTAACGCTTGGTTAGCGGCTAGCTGTAGAGCTTCAGCGAAACTTTGAGGGATCACTGGCCCATTTGCTTTCGCCTCTAGCTCTCTCCATCTATCTATAAGCGCACCGGTAAACTCAGGTGATAACTGTGCTACGACTACAAGACTATCGCGCTCACCTTGATCACCTGTAAAAACATAAACCTGTGTTGTACGAGGACGGCCCATAGTATCCTGAGTGTGTTCATCCTCAATTTGAGGTTGGACAATGACGCCAGTTTTGACAACTGATTCAATAGTGCGCTTCACGTTATCGTGACGCTTATTAACCAGGTCGGCTATTTGCTGGCTAGTCATTTTTTTATCAGCGTTTTGCCTTAAGATATTCATAATGCTATACTCCAATTACAGGTTCAGCTTTATTGAAGCCCTAATCAGTTGCAGCTGATTAGGGTTTTTTATTGCCTTGATTATTTTGCAAGTGTGGATTGTCTTTAGCATGCTTACGCTTAACGTGGTTCTTGAGCGACTGTAGTGAAGACATCGCTTTCTGTATTTTCGGCAGTAGGCTGTCAAGCTCATTACAGCTTATGCGTCCATCTTCCAGCGCTTTATGCATTTCTGTCATGACATCGCCTTGGCAAGCAGATGCTGACAATGCCGTCATGATCAATTCATCCTTTGTCGCTTCCCCATTCACTTCGCAGTAAACCCCACCTAATCGGCTGGCCATCGCTTGGATGATTGAATGATCACCAGTGAATTCCATGATCGTAATAGCTTCATCTAGTCTCAGATGGTGAGTATCGCAATTAGGATTAACCTTGCTGTTCAGTACATTGCTAGACATACCCATGCGTGCGGCAATTGCGGTTGAACCACCATGCTGAGTGTTGTGCACTGTTTTGTGTGCTGCATCTATTACGTCCATCGTGTTACACCTGTCTATAAAAACGTTTTGTTGAGCCCTATATTTTTGTATCTTTTGATATAGGGTTAGGCTGGTTCTGGTTGAGCATGGGTTAATTTCCCTAAATCAAAATCTACCCAGTCTTGGTTTTCAATAACTACGAACAGATGAAGTTTTTTAATCGCTTCAACGTCGCTCCATCTTGGGTTTTTAGTTTTACCGGTAGAAAGGCGAGACACTTTTGATTGATATATTTTTGCCTTATCAGCAATCAATTCTTGCGTCATACCTGCTTCGATAAGTTCAGATATTTGATGTGAAGCTTGCATTAGAGACGTACTCCTTTAATGGACTCTCACCTGTATTATAATGCAAATATGCATAATATCAACCCACTTATGGATAGGCTATTACATAAATATGCGTTTTTGCATAAAATATATTTAATTAGCAGTTGCTAAATTTGAGTGGGAGGGCTTCAGGTGTCTTTATTAGCGAAGAATATTCAATATTTATTAGATAAAAATAATATCAATGCTTATCAGTTGCAGGAAAAATCAAATATCGCTCAATCAACAACATTCAGGATTATCAATGGTGATACTAAAAGTCCAAGCAGCACTACGGTACTAAAGTACGCCAAGTATTTTGATATTGATGAAGCGGATCTAAGATTTAAGGATTTATCAGATAACATTAAAAAATTACAAGGCGATGGCGATAACTTCAAAGTAATAAAAAAAGAAACGGTGAGGTATGTCCCTCTACTGAACTTCGTTCAAGCTGGTGAATTTTGTGAATACCATGACGATGCAATTTCAGATGAATTTCTACCAATTTTTGGTGAAGGGTATGGCAAAAATGTATATTGGATAGTTTTAGAAGGTGACAGTATGGAACCTGACTTCAAGTCTGGTGAGCTAGTACTGATTGATCCAGACATCCAGCCGAATCCTGCTGATTATGTAATCGCACTACGTAAAGGTGAAAAAAAAGTAACTTTCAAAAAGTGGCGTCCTCGTGGTTTTGATGAAAAAACTGGTGAGGAGTATTCACAGCTGATACCTTCTAATGAGAATTATCCAATTATAGATAGTCGCTTTGTACCTTTTACTATTTGCGGCGTCGCAGTGGAACGTAAGCAGATACTGAGATCAGTATGAAACCCTATGAGTATTATTGGATATGCCATTTCTTAAGGCTGGCCAAGCCAGTCGACACCCTGCCATTTGGATGGTGCGTATATCGTGAAGTAATAGACTTTGAATAACACAAGGATGTGATTATGAATAAAGTTTTGTTAGCAGTCTTATTGGCTTTACCAGTGGTATCTAGCGCCGTTGAATGGATAGACTTAGGTAAGTCTGGCGATAAACAAATGCAAACATTCTTAGATTATGACTCAGTTAAGAGACAGAATATTAGGGTATATGGAGACAGTAGCTTTAGTAGCACTAAAGATAAGCCTAAGTATATTTCTGCCATTTTTCAATATACGTATATAAATAACAATCCAGTTCGTAAAAAGGGATTGTATTATTCAAAGCAGCAATGGTTTATTTCATGTGACGATCAAACATATTATGTCAATGCGCTTGTAGATTATGGCTTTAAAGATGAAGTTATTAACAGTCAACAATTCAAAAAAACAATGTTGTCTGAGTCAGATTTTTCTTATGCTTTCCCTGAAACTGTTGGTGGCTATAATATTGAAAACGCTTGTGCCTCTATAGCTATCAAGGAGGTTGAACTTCTTGATAGCTACGAAGAATTTATGGAGTCACTAATGTTGAATAGTAATTAAAATAATTTCTAGAAAAAGACTTCGCCTATGAAAAAATTAATACTAGCAGCAGCATTCTCTATGCTCGCTTTATTGTCCAATGCCGGTGTTACTACGATAGACAACCCATTTCAAGGCAATATGGTTTTAAAGGAACCTGTCAAAGTAGATCACCCACTGTTTGCCAAAGGTACTGGTGGAGCACAATGCAAAGGATTGCCTAGTACCTGCGGCCAAATGGCGAACTGTGAGCAAGCTAAGCAGGCATTAAAGTGTGGTTATAAACGACTAGATCGCGACAAGGACGGTGTACCATGCGAATCAATATGTCCAGGTGGTTAATTAGCATAGCGGTCTTATCGTTAGCTGCATGCTCTCCTGCTCAAGACGATAGTCATAAGTTTGTTTCTGGCGATGTTGCCGTGCATGAAATATTTTGGGGTGCTGATCATAATACGCCTTACCCGTTTACGACATCAGGCGAGATATCTTGTGTCTATTATCCAGAATTTGGGACTGAGGTATATTTTGAACCTGCAGGCCATAGTAAAGACTCATCTATTGGTACGCCGCTTAATAAGGCCGCTGCTAAATCTCTGGAGAAAGACGGCTTGATGCCAAACGTGCCTTATAGCATTAAGAAGGGAGCTGACTTGAGTGAGGCTGTAGAGGTTGGTTTGAAGGCGTGTTTTAAATGAATAATTAAAACTAACGTTCATATATATTCAATAACAAAGAGTTTGTTTTCGACATCACAAAGAGGCGATATAATGTATCAATATTTTGATTTGGATGATAGTAGGTTTGAAAATCTAGCTATCGCTATCTGCAAGGAAATACTTGGTAATGGCGTACAAGGATTTTCTAAAGGAGCTGATGGTGGCAAAGATGGTGAGTTCCATGGGAAAGCTAATTTGCATCCAAGTCAATCGAATCCTTGGCAAGGTATAACTATAATACAAGCAAAGCATACTACAGGGGTTAATAAGCATTTTACCGACTCTGACTTTCATGGAAATAATAGCTGCATCCTTGCAAAGGAAGTCGAAAAAATAAAAGAAATGGTAGATAAAAGTCAGATAAACCACTATATCTTATTTGCAAACAGAAGCTTGACAGGCGGGGCAAAGCCTATAATTCAGAAATATATATCTGACAATACAGGCTTAGCTATTGATGATATCACTGTGTTAGGCAATGATGATTTAGATTATTACTTAGCTCGCTATCAATATATTGTTGACATGAGCAATGTTAATTTACAACCATTGAACCACGCACCAGCGTTAGACTTAAACAATTTAGCTGAAGTTATTGGTCACTTTTCTAACGTTTTTAATGATAAAGATTACCATAAAGAGTTTCTACCTGTTGTTAGAACTAGTTACCAAGAAAAAAATATATTAAACAATCTTCGTGATGATACAGCTAGGCAGCTTGAGCGTAATTACATGAAATATGTTTATCAAATTAAAGATTTTCTGAATGATCCACAAAATAAACGATTACAAGACTGCTACCAAGAATCTATAGAAGAGTTTCAGCTTCAGTACATTATACCTAAACAACGTGAATTGGATTATTTTGATGATATATTTAACGAACTGGTAAAATATTTAAGAGAAAAAGACTATGTCTTAAGAAAAAACCTAAGATTAACTAGAATTATAGTTTTTTATATGTATTGGAATTGTGATATAGGAAAATCAAATGATGATAATCCGACCAACTAAGCATAGCCATCCTGATAAAACAGTAATATATGCTAGCTTTCTAATGCTCAAGGAATTAAAAAAGAAACGACTTGTACCCTATAGTAAACTATTAACTTTAGTTAAAGATAATATTACAAGTGGTGAGTATTTATTTGCTCCTGCTTTAAACTTCTTATTCTTATTAGGTTTAGTCGAATACCAACCTAAGACAGACATGTTAGAATTTATTGAGAATAGGCCATGAAGCTTTCTAAAATTTATAGCAATCAAGATAAAAAATTTAAGCCTATTTTTTTTAATATGGGTCTTAACTTTATCTATGGCGATGTTAGATACCCAGAGAATAGAAAATTAGACTCTCATAACTTGGGCAAGACTACTCTAGCGAGACTTTTGGACTTTATGTTATTAGCTAAAAGGAACAATAAGAGTTTCTTGTTTGCAAACTATGATATATTTGAAAGTTTTGTTTTTTTTCTAGAGGTTCGTCTAAGTGAAAATAATTATCTTACTATAAGAAGAAGCATTTCAGATAGCTCCAAAATTAGTTTTTTCACTCATCAAGAAGCAAACCGAAACTATATTAGTAAGCCTGATAGAGAGTGGAATCATTTTGACCTACCTTTTGATAGAGCAAAAGCTTATCTTGATAGTAAATTAAATTTAACTGCCATTAAAGATTGGCCGTATCGCAAACTCATTAGTTATCTTATTCGCACACAAGACGATTTTAGACAAGTATTCCAACTAAGTAGCCAGCAACGCGGTAAAGATGCTGATTGGAAGCCTTACATGGCGGATTTACTAGGTTTTAATGGTGAACTTGCCAGACAAAGATATCAAGTATCTAAACAGTGTGATGATATTAAAAGAGAAATCAAAGAACACCAAGACTTTGATGAAAAAAATGCTAGCGAAGCACTAAGCAAAACTGATGGTAGGTTATTATTACGCAATCAAGAGCTAATGGAACTCGAACAATTCATAAACGGTTTTAATTTCAATGAGATAGATAAGCAGACTATTGAACAGCTTGTTGCTGATATAGATGAGCAAATTATTCATTTAAACATGAAAGAATACTCTCTTAAAAATAGCATCTATCATATTCAGCAGTCTTTTTCCGAAGATAACATTAAATTTGACCCAAAAGAGGTTAGACAGCTTTTCGATGAAGTAAGTGTGTTATTTTCAGAGCAGGTAAATAAAGACTTTGAGCAACTCATTACTTTCAACAGAGCGATCACAAAGGAAAGAAACTCTTATCTAACCCAAGAGTTAATTGAAAATCAGCAAGAGTTAGCGAGTACTCAAGAAGAATTGAAGGCGCTTAATGAAGAAAGAGCCAAGCAGCTTCAATTCTTGCAAGAAAATGAGTTAATAGGTAAATTTAAAGAAAGTAACAATAGAATCGCTAAAGTCCAAGCTCATATTATTAATTTAACACATCAAAAGCAGAAGATAGAGAAAATCTTAGAATTGCAGAAACAACAGCGGACATTAAGACTATTACTAGATGATATTGAAGACAAAATGCAAAATAATGTTGCTGAAGTCAACAACTCTAAAGATAATACTTTTTCTAAAATCCGCCTATATTTCAATGAGATAATCAGTAAAGTGCTTAATAAACGTGGTGAAATCAATGTTTACTTGAACAAAGAAGGAAATTTTGAATTTCAAGCCGAATATCAAGATAATTCCGGTGTAAATACTAGCGAGAGTAAAGGTAATACATATCAAAGGCTTCTATGTATAGCTTTTGACCTAGCAGTAACACGAGCATACTTTGGACGAAACTTTCCCACTTTTATATATATTGATGGCGTATTTGACAGCTTAGATAACCGTAAAAAGGACTTATTACTTGAAGTTTTAAGGGAGTATAGTGATATTGGCATCCAAATTATTGCTACTACAATTAATTCTCAGGTGCAAGAGCTTACTGCCCCTCTGACCGAAGACGAAATTGTATTAGTCTTGCATGACGATGGCCAAACTGGACGTTTATTTAATATGCAAACTTGGTAATAATTTTTTTGTCGCTAATAACCCGCCATTGAGCGGGTTCTTCGTTATTCAGTACAACTCTCTTCTGATCCAATTCGGTAAGTATCCTGTCCAATAGTCTAATACCCAAGTCGCTATCCATACTATGGCTGCAGCAGTCAACGCGCCCAATGAAAGATACATAAGACCATTCGATAAGTAATTAATCATGAATGCAAAAGAGCTGCCCTCGGTAGGTGATAGCAGATTTTTATTGATAAAAGTAAATGCAAGCGAAAGCAACATTAAAGGTACTGCATAAATAGCACCACGAACACCATATAGCATGGCCCAACATATTTTTTCTAGCATAATATCTAAGTTCCTCTTAGCTACTACAAACTTTCTTAGACTGGCTAATCTTGCCATTCTTACAAACAAACTTACCGTCTTTGCAATGCGATACACCACCCATGCTCTTAGAACAAGGATAGTTTTGAGCATTCGCCTGCATTACTGGCGCCATCATTAATATAGATACGAAAAACGCTGATAATAGCTTCATAACAATAGCCTTAATAGGTAACGACGTAAGTTTAAAATGTATCACCACCCTATTTTATTAGCAACGATTATCTTACTTATGTTCACTTCTATAGAGAATTAATTCAATTATGATTCTGTAGCCCGCCTTGAGCGGGTTTTTTTATAACTATTTAAATTAGAGTATTCATATTTGCATAATTTATACTATCCACTATTGCAATATACTATGCATTAATGCATAATTAATTTATCAGCTAATCACAAGTTAGCGGTAACACCAATTTTTAGACGATAAAAAGCCCCTTCTCGACTGGACATCTAAAGGGGCTTTACTCAACAAGGAGTGAAAAGATTATGGCACAACATTTCGCACTACTCAACCAAATAAAGTCAGGCGGTGCGCATATCGCTGCAGGCCTAGCAGCAGGTATGTCGCTTGTAATAGTCGGCAACATCACTGGCTGCAATAGCTATTTGCTCAGCCAAGCCGAACAAGACGTTGCGACATCAACGCTTGAGCCGCGCATGAGCTCAATCGATAGCCCTGAGCTAATAGAGTTCAGAAAGCAGAACGCTTACGCCAATCAAAAACTCGCTGAAATGCGCTTATACGCTGCTGGAGGCAACCAATGAACTTACACATCAAACTAAACCTGAACTCAGTACGCAAGTTTCCTGATGGTACGTTTGGCGCTCAAGTGATCACATCGGATGCTGATGACAACCAAGCATTCTATGCCTGCAAAGTTAAGCGCACTGCTCCATTTGAGATAGAGCTTGATCGCAGCAATGTTCATGAATTCATCGCTGGCCGCTGGCAGACTGCTACCGTCAATGATGCATTGGCCAAAAAGCTGACAGGTTCAATGCGTAGCTTTGTATCGTCATATGCTCACCTATTCACTAAAGACGTCTCTGAAGGCAGAGACGGCAAACAGTTTGGTATGTGGACTGATGCAGTTGTCGCTATTGCTGATAGCGGTGGCAAACACAAATTGAAAGTAGACGACAAAATCTTTGAATCCAAAGATGCTATCTCTCTTTTAGGTAACGGTCAGAGTATCGTTGAATATCGCTTAATTGGAGACCCACTACGTATCCTGAGTCTTAATTTAGCTGACGAACCATACATAGCCAAGCGTCTACAAAAACAGTTTGATGTTGCTAAGAAAAAATACATGGCTGGTAGAAACAGCAGACCAATCGGCGGTATGTCCTGGGCAGCAAATCAAAATGATCGTAAAGCATTTGGCAGGTCTCGTTACAACCACCGCGAACTGGGGCGGAGCCGAGCATGAAAACTCTCAGACACAGAACAGCGATGGCGATACTCGCAAAACTTGGCACTCAGTCACTTGTACCAATCAAGGCAAGCGACCTTCAAATCAAACCAGTGCCAACTTACAACCTTGGCCAAAAATCTATCATCTTTTTTGATCCTACTGATGCAGAGCTTGACGCGATTTATAGTGGGAAGCTATCAGGCAGTAGCACGTTAGGAGGAAACAAATAATGTCACTTAATATTGTTAAATCAACTGATCCGCTGACCATAAACAATATCATCATGCTCATTTATGGTGATCCTGGTATATGGAAAACGTCGTTAGCATTCACCGCAAAACGCCCTATTCTCTTTGATTTTGACAAAGGTGGTCATAGGGCGCCTAATCGCAAAGATTTGGTACCTGTCAATGAGTGGTATGAGGTTGCTAACTTATCACCGCACGATCTAAAGGATTACGACACTATCATTATTGATACTGCTGGCCGCGCTTTGGATGTAATAACTGATAGCTTAAAGAATGATAAAAACAATACAAGAAGGGACGGACAGTTATCGCAACAAGGCTACGGTAAGTTAGGCAGTATTTTCACAGACTGGCTCAAAACACTGCGTTGTATGGGTAAAGATATCGTACTACTCGCTCATACAGCCGAAGATAAAGATGGTGACGACATCATTAAGCGCCCTGATATGGTGGGCGGTAGCAAACGAGAGGCTTATAAGATTGCGGATATGATGGCTTACATGACTAAAGAACATAGTCGAGGCGGTACCGTCAGAGTGCTCAACTTTGTTTCTCAACCATCATTCTTGGCTAAAGACAGTGGTGGCATGGGCAACGTAGTCGTGGCACCAGTAACAGATAACCCAAATCAATTAGCTAACATCATCCAGGCTACCAAAGACCATATCAATAATTTTTCAGAACAACAAACTAAGGCTTACCAAGACCTTAGTGATCTGCGCAGCGAACTCATGAGTGCTGGAGACGCAGACAGTTTCAATAAACTAATTACTACTTTGAACAAAAACCATATGCTCTATACCCAAATGAGACAAGACATATGGAGCACGGCAAAATCTATAGTATCAGTTGAGTTCGATGAAGCGAATAAGTGTTTTGTTGACATTGATGATGTTTGCGAGCCGATAGATGAGCCGGCTAACCAATCTGAGGTGTCAGCATGACAGCACGTACAGAAGAAGAGATGACTGCCCTAGCCGCGGAGCTGCTAGAAGTTGATTTAGGATTGCTAAGCGTATGTGAGACTTGCGGCCGTGAGTTGGATAAGGAGAGTGACAAATGAGTGAAGTAACGGGAATTTATTATACGACCAAAGATATAGAAAATATCTTTATGTGGTCAAACATGACACTGCATCGAAAACGCAATGATGGATCTTTTCCTGAACCCGATATTGCAGGACGGCCAAATAAGTGGCTAAAATCGAAAATTAATGATATGTTTGGCATTGGTTCGAATCCAAAAACAGGAGTCGAACCATCTGATTAAAAGCAGACACTTTATTTAATAAAGGTATCTATCAAGGTATTAGCCATTGATAAAATAAATAAAACTATAAAAATCATTGGCTTAAATTATCAATTTGGAATCTGGTGGGCGCACCATCAAATAATATTATAAGTAATCAAAAAACCCTTGTAAGACTTGTGCTACAAGGGTTTTTTATGTTTAAAGGTTAATAGGCAAGGTTAGTAAGGAATAATAAAATCATATCTTGGCTACTTTTGACGGTATCGACCAATACCGCCAAATGAGATACCGTCTAAATCATGGACTTACACATAACTAAAACAAGCTAAGCGACCATACAGATCTTATAGTTTTATATAACTACATAGATAAAAAAATCACCCTAACTTTTCAAGTTAAGGTGATTTTTTATGGTGTTTGCAATATTGATAATAGCTAACTATCTAACCTAGAAAGAAGTACGGCGATAGTTACGATATTCAGGTAACCAGAAGTTCGCTTTTAATCGGCGTTGTAAATTCTCCGATGTGATAGGTAGTGCTAGCTTATCTTGAGCCGCTTGTAATGCCACTGCATACGCTATTTTTTCACTGATCTCTCTGATAACTTTGATCGGCGGTAGGATGGCACCAGGTGCTTTTTCGTATTCCATGGATATATCTGCAAGGGCTTGGCTTGCTGCCGTTAGCATATTATCGCTGATACCTGTCGCACGTGCTGCTAAAACACCCAGGCCAATACCAGGGAAAATATAGCTGTTATTACACTGAGAAACCTCAAAAGACTGACCGTTATAAGTGGTATGAGGAAACGGACTACCCGTCGCAACAATTGCCTTACCTTTACTCCAATTCATGACTTCTTGCGGCGTTGCTTCCACACGAGACGTTGGATTTGAAAGTGGTAGTACAATTGGGTGCTCAGTATTAGCACATAGCGATTCGATCACTTCTTGGGTGAACAGACCTTTTTGTCCGCTAACACCAAATAATACGGTGATTTTTGCTTGTTTAACCACTTGCGCTAAGCCGAGTTTCTTACTTTTATCCCAGCTGGCAATAGCTGATTCCTTTTGTACTAATGGTTCTTGGAATTTTTGCAGTTCTGTCATGCCATCTGTTAGCAGGCCATAACGATCAACCATGAATACTTGACTACGAGCTTGCTCTTCAGTCAATCCTTCACGCTGCATTTGGCGAATAATATGCTCAGCAATACCGCAACCTGCAGATCCTGCGCCTAAAAATGCGATATTCTGTTGGCTAAGTTTTTGACCTTTATTTAGACACGCTGCAATCAGAGTACCAACCGATACCGCAGCAGTCCCTTGAATATCATCATTAAAGCAGCATAGCTGATCACGATATTTATTCAATAATGGTGTCGCGTTTTCCTGAGCAAAATCTTCAAATTGCAATAACACTTCTGGCCAACGGCGCTTAACGGCTTGAATAAATAAGTCCACAAATTCATTATATTCATCGCCAGAGATGCGCGGATTTCTCCAGCCCATATACATAGGATCATCAAGCAACTGTTGGTTATTGGTGCCGACATCCAGCAAAATAGGTAGACAGTAGGCTGGGCTAATACCACCACAAGCCGTGTATAAAGACAACTTACCGATTGGAATGCCCATACCGCCAATACCCTGATCCCCTAGGCCCAAGATACGTTCACCGTCAGTAACAACGATCACTTTGACGTTTTGTTTGGTGGCATTTTGTAGCATGTCGTCAATTTTGTGACGCTCAGGATATGAGATAAACAAACCCCGTTTACGACGATAGATTTGCGAGAATTTTTCACACGCCTGACCAACGGTTGGGGTATAAATGAGCGGCATCACTTCCTCGATATGCTGCTCAATGAGATGATGAAATAAGGTTTCATTGGTATCTTGGATGTTACGCAAGTAAATATGCTTATCCATCGCGTCAGTGAATGAGCTAAGTTGATGATAAGCACGTAATGATTGCTCCTCAATCGTTTCAATATTGTGAGGTAATAGCCCCGTTAAATTAAAGCTACTACGTTCTTCTGATGAAAAAGCACTACCTTTATTCAATAAAGGTGTCTCTAAAAGAGCGGGTCCAGCAACAGGAATATATAAAGGACGCTTGTTTGACATAATGTAATCTTCTTATTAAAGGCATATGAGTGAAAGCTATGCTAGTGCTGCATTATACATAGCATCGACTGGTATTTAACAATAGATAACAAAATCATTTTGAATAAATGTGCTTCTGAACTCGAGGCTGCTGATACATTTACCGAGAAATAATAAAAAAGCACTACCAATCGGCAGTGCTTCTGAGGATGTATTGAACAATCTATAATGGACAAATACTGAACTATTCAGCAACTTAGCTACTGATAAACAATCAGGCCAATGCCACTTTTAAAGTTCAGTTATAAACAACACGAGCAATTGCGTTTGGTTTTCGACATTTTACCAATACCCGGATTAAAGGTATTGGTTGGGTCTAGGCTTTTATAGAAATTTTGCAAATCAGGTTCTGCTTCGTATAGATGCCCTACATTATGCTCAGCAGGATATTTGGCTCCGCGTGCGCTCAGTAGCTCTAGCATCATTTTTTTAACAAGATGTGCATCACTACCCTTCTTCAAAATATAGTCTTGATGAAATACATAACAAAAGAAGTGTCCATAATAGAGTTTCTTTTCCAAATGCTGTTCAATGTCTTCAGGTAACGTTTCGAGCCATTCTAACTCGTTACGTGGTATAGCAATATCCAATGCCAATATATCGCCGACGTCTTTTTCATGTATGACTTCATATCTTAGTGCGGCACCTGCAGCGGCAAAGCGATGTAAAAAGGCGCTTTCTGACTCTTCTTGACTACATTCAAAATAGTTACCCGTATTTGAAGCGTCGAAAAACACCTTTAGAAAATCCTGTGCTTCTGCTATGCCAGCATCACTCATTTTTAAGATAAGATGATGCTCATATTGGTCGCGGTACTCTAGCATTCGCTTCGGTAAATGCTTTGGAAATATATTAGCGATGAACTGCATGACTTTGTCAGTGAAATGCTTTGGCATCCATGGCCATTTATGGAACTTTGCGTCCATAGCCCCTTTGATAGAAAACAATCTAGGTAAGGCGTTGGTACCGAGATGCTTAATACTCAGGAACGTGTCCTTTCCGTACTTAGCGGATACATCGAATATATCACGATGCATATACTCACCCACTTCAGGAATATTATCGAAGCTTGATAATATTTGTCTTCTGAGCTGTGCAAGCTCACTCACACTATTGGTACCTATATAAAATGTTTTCTCTTTTACAGCCGTTGGATAGGTATCAAGACGTACTGCAAACACGGCAAGCTTGCCAGCGCAGCCACTGGCTTCATACAGTCTTCGCTTATCCGCATTAAAACGACTTGGCGTACTTGCATCAACATCTTTTACTCTGGCGATATATTCTTTGTCAGATGCCATCTTACCAGTGTCAGGTAATGCTCTTTTATCGAAATTACCTGTTTGCAGATTAGTGAGTATTTCTTCTGGAGTGTCGCCTAACTCTACATCTAGGTGATTAACCAGCACTAGCTGACCGTGCTTGTCTATTTGGGCAAACAAAGCAAGTTCGGTATAAGCAGGACCTCTTTTAACCAGTGCCCCACCTGAATTGTTAGAAACACCGCCAATAATTGACGCACCCAACGTCGATGAACCGATGACCGAATGAGGCGCTCTATTTACGGCTTTAAGCTGACTTTGCAATTGGTGCAACGTGGCGCCAGGTAAGCTAATCACTTGCTCGTTATCATTCACCAAATACAACTGATTCATTGCAAGGGTATTGATCACAACCACTGGTCTATCGTAATCATTACCGCTCGGGGTTGAGCCTTCCGTCAGCCCTGTTTTTGCTGCTTGCATGATAATAATGCAGTCGCCTTCCACACATATTTCTAGACTACGCCAAATCTCCAGCAACGTTTGCGGAAACAAAACAGCCAAAGCGCTGCCGCCACCAGAGCGCCACCCCATTCTATAGTGTTCGTTTTTCTCTGGATCAGCCTGTACATTACTGGCTCCCAGTAAATGGGTTAGCTTGTCTAATACTTGCTCAGGACGGAGTATGTCTTGGTCTTGATGCGCTATATTCGATGAGAAAAGGTTTGATGAAGCTCTATTTAATGACGGCATATGACGCTCTTTATTTGGTGATTGTGTGTCACTCATGGTGCTAAAGGACCTTGAAAACCGAAAATGTAAATGGTAGCCATAACGATTATTCCGCAGAACAATACATAGTATAAAGTAGGTAAAATCGTGCGCCTGAGGGTAGCGCCTTCCATACCAAGCAAACCTACAGTTGCTGAGGCAGCCACCACATTATGTATCGCAATCATATTACCAGCTGCTGCACCAACGGCTTGTGCTGCTATGATTATAGAAGGTGAAATACGCAAGCTAATTGCAGCTTCATACTGAAATTGGCTAAACATCATATTAGAGACAGTATTAGAACCTGCGATGAAGGCCCCAAGTGCTCCAATCGTTGCACTGATTAAGGGGAAAACATTACCAAAAGCACCTGCAAATAATTCTGCACTCGCAACTGGCATACTTGCCACATCTGATAGATTGACGCCTGAATTGATAAAAATCCTGACCATTGGGATCGTAAATATAAGAACAAAACCAGCACTCAATACCGTCTTGCTTGACTCTTTGAACGCACTATTTAGTGCACTACCTGGCTTTTTGGTTTGGAAAAAAGCGGCAACCAAGGCGCTGATTAATAACAAGCCGCCTGGTAAGTATAAAGGACTAAAACTGGCACTGATATCTGCCTCACTTAAAATCGAGGTTAGGTCTACTGTCGCGCTGTTCAGCAAAGACTGAAAGCCTGTTAATACTCTAGAACACACCAATAAAAGGGCAACCAATAAATAAGGGAACCATGCCATGACCGTGGACATCTTTTTATCACTCAACGCAGGAGTGATGTCTTCCTTACTAACTACTAATTTACCAAGCCATTCACTTGGCCAGTTTTTTTGCGGCTCAAAATCCCATGTAGTTTTTGGCACTAAAAATCCACGTTTTGCCGCATTAACAACGATGGCGACACTAACCAAACCACCGACCAGTGACGGAAACTCTGGTCCTAAAAAGATACCAGTCAAAGTATAAGGAAGCGTAAATGCCAAACCTGCAAAAATAGCAAATGGCCAAATCGCAAAACCTTCATTCCAGCTTTTGTTTTTACCAAAAAATCGAGTCAGCATCATTACCATAAAGAGTGGCATAAACGTACCAATGACCCCGTGCATAATGGCGACTTGGCTGGTAATTAGTTGTAAAAAATCGCCCCACTCTAGTCCTTGTTGTGCCAATTGGGTGCTAATGGCTACTGTATCTAATCCCTTGTTTACTCCAATAACGATAGGCGTACCGACTGCACCAAATGACACAGGCGTACTTTGTATCATCATTCCCATTAACACGGCACCTAGCGCTGGAAATCCTATCGCGACGAGTAAAGGCGCGGCAATAGCGGCCGCTGTACCAAAGCCAGCCGCTCCCTCAAGAAAGCAGCCAAAGCACCAAGCAATAATAATGGCTTGCACCCGCCTATCTGGCGATACATTGGTAAACCCAGCACGGATAACGGCAATGGCACCCGTATGCTTTAACGTATTCAATAAAAAAATAGCACCAAATACGATCCACAATACTGAGACGGTAATGACCATTCCCTGAATAATAGATGAAGACACGCGATTAAGCGTCATATCCCATACAAAGAGGGCAAGCGCGGCAGTAACCGCCAGAACGATTGGCATGGTTCTTTTGGCTGACCATTGCAAGCCTATCAAAAAAATACCACAGAGAACGATTGGCAGTAATGCCAACAGTCCATATATTGTTTGATTCAAAATCATAGTCCTTTTTTTATCGTGTAATCTTCCTTGAACAACTTCATTTAAGCATTTGTTTTTATAACTTCACGCTGTCGGTCAGACGAAGCCGAAGACAATCTCTGTCAGTGACATGATTAATAGAATGGTTAAATAAACAAATGCTCAAAATTCCCTAAAATATTCTACGCCTTGTCGATACATTGATATATTGCATCAAAGGATAATGTTATTTTCTTTTTTTGCTATAATCCAAAACGTATTACACCAATTGGGGAACAAGTATGGGCAAAGCTGACGATATGGTTTTATTCGTCCAAGTGGTTGATGAAGGATCATTTTCTCGGGTCGCTGAAAAGCTGTCATTAACGAATTCAGTGGTAAGCAAACGTATTGTAAGATTAGAAGAGAGCTTAAATGCACAGCTACTGTATAGGACAACCAGAAAGTTAAGCTTAACCGATGCAGGAAGGACGCTTTATGACAAAGCTAAAATCGCTAAATTTGCCTTTCAGGAAGCTGAAAATGCCGTTACAGGCTATGGTGAGGACATGAAAGGCAACATACGTATAACCATGCCAGCGGTCTCTGCAAATCTAATATTGAGCGAATCCATTGCCGAATTCTGTAAACAACACCCAGAAATATCAGTAGATTTACAGATTACCAATCGATTGGTTGATTTGATAGAAGAAGGGTTTGATCTGGCGATAAGGACAGCAGAGCTTGAAGACTCATCACTCATTGCAAGACGTCTTATAGATAGCCAATGGGTCATATGTGCAACACCAGACTATTTAGAGCGACACGGCACACCTCAAACCCCTGAACAATTACGGAGTCATGAGTGTTTGGTCTATAAGTTTGATCATACGGCGAATGGTATATGGCCGCTATATATAGATGGCACGGAGCAACTGCTTGCTGTACAGGGTCGGTTTCATAGCAATCATCTTAATGCGATTAAACAAGCCACGCTCAGCGACCTAGGTATTGCCTTTTTACCACAAGCACTTGTTTATGAAGAGATGCAGCAAAACACGCTCACTCAGATTTTGCAACGCTTTACACGAAAGAAAATGGGCATGTATGCGGTTTACCCCAAGGCACGGCAGCCGGACCAAAAATTGAAACTGCTTGTAGCGCATTTGCGAGAATCATTACATCAAAAACAGGCTTACTACTGCTAAGTAATAAGCCTGTTTTTCATATGAATAAGCAAAGATGGATGAGAGTGTTTGACGATAATAGTCATATATATCGACTTCGCTTTAATCAAAGCAAAGAATGCCTGAGCACTATTAGCTATGATTATAGAGTTCTCAGGCATGAAGTTCAGTTGTACTAGGCGATGTTATTAGTATAAGCATTTGATAACTGAAACTTTACTACCTAGTAGCTTTCATAAAGGCTGACCAATCTAAATAAAGTTTTATAATCCATTTACTGTATAGCGTACGATAACTTCATTATCGAGTACTACATTGGTTGACCAAATGAATTCAGCATTTGCTTTTTCGTTATCAAAAATATCTGTGAAATTGGTATAAGCTGATTTGTTGTCTACCCCAATGGTTTGGTTACTATAGGTGGTAGCATTCGGCCAACTAGAGTCATCAAAGTCTGCTTGTTGCCAGTTGGTAGGCAATTCCCAATGCAGGCCATAATCTGCCGAACCGTCTTGTACATTAGCTGTGGTAACACAATTGCTAGATAGGCGCTCGCTACCTGACTCACTAACACAGGACAAGTCTCTAATCGGCGCGGTATAAAAGGTTTGTGCTTTCCAGTTTTCATCGGTCTTGGCGATGATGTTGTTATCTTTATCTTTGATCACAGCGACTAGACCACCATCTCCTGCATGAAATTCTGAGCCGTTATTGCTTTCTGAACCAATACCTAAGTTTTCTTCCCAATCTACTAGATGCATAGCAACGGTAAACGGTGCTTTTGCTTTGAAACGCACTATGTTTGAATTGAACTGAGTAAATGGTACATTGTCACGCCCGACGGCTACGCCATTTACGTACATCTCAAAATAATTATCTGCAAAGATATAAGCGGTATACACCTCACCATCTGCATCTACTTCAATGATGTCTGAGCTATCAAGTTGATCTAATGCTTCACTGGCGGTGCGATAGTCGTTGCCCGTACAAGGATTGTTTAAGTCGGATGCCACTGGGAAATCTGTATTGAGCAAATTGGTCGCTGATGGTACTGTCCATGTTTTACCGTCAGTTGACTGGATACTACCGATGGTGGTTTGACGACCGTGGTCACATTCATAGGCATTTGTCACATCAGTCTGGGCAAGACCTTGAGTTAAGCTAGCGGTGCCAGTATAGCTGCTGGCATCTGCACTACTTATTGATGCTGTGGTTTGCTCATTGGCATCGGTAGCTACTGAGTCTATTTGAGTTTGGCTACACGCCGCTAGCAATACAGCAGATATTGTCGTGGTTAGCAAAGCAGGTATTAAAATAGGTTTCATTAGGATTCCTTAGCATTATATAAGATAGTCTAAAACTCAGCTTATTTGTCTCTATAACTGATCATTATCATTAGATTCACATTATTTTTTCTGTGTATCATCAGAGCGTTTATAAGTCTGTACAGTCGTACCCTCTGGATCAATAAACTCAAAAGTATAAGTATCTTTAGTCGCTTCAGTAGCGCCCCAACCGTAATTCAGCTTATGCTCTTGACCGTCATGGGTATACGTTAGACTATATTGAGTCGGGCTTATAATTTTGTAATCTGTGATCTCAGCTCCGCGCAAAGGCGTCAGCGCTGGGCGAACGCCATGAGTATGTGCTTGTGGTGAAATTTCATTTTCTGGCGCTGTCGTATCTGGGTTTATAGTGACCTTACCGCGCAAGCCTGCAATTAAATACGGAAACTCTGAGGTAGCATGGTATTCATAGCTACCGTCTTCATTGAATTTGCCTAAATATTCATCAAGCTCATCATCGGTTTCAACATAGACAGGAAAGCCGTCTAGCGCATAAGCAATGGGCTTACCTTCACCAACTTGTGACTGTAGGTGGGTTGGTGCAAGATGATAATGGTAGTCATCAGCGCGTCCAGAATGCCCGCCCCAATTGTCTAATTCTCCGAATGCTTTGGCGTCCTCACCACGATTGTTTAATGGGTTGAATATAGGAATGCCATTGGCTGCAATAGCGATAGCCCCTTTCATAAAATTGTCTTTGGCCATTAGAGGCTCATCGGCAAGCTCAGGCTGCAAGGGAATGACCCAACTGTTCTCATTGGTATAATCCTGGTCGATAGGTACTTGCTGTTGCCAACTGGTGATACCTGTCATCATTTCGTGGCTTGGAATACCATTTGATTCGACATACAGATATTTATCATCATGATGAGTACTGACGTTATCGAACGAGCCAAATACTGACGTCATAAAATCAATATCATTGGCTGGTACTGGTAAATGAGCAATCGCCTCTTTCGTCTTTTCACCGATATTTTGGGCCGTCTCAGTACTGCTACAGGCGATTAGCAAAGCAGTTGCCCCTATTACACCAAAAACTGAATAGGCCATTTTTGACGGTCGGTGTTTTTTGTGGCGTATGTTCAAAACATAAAAGCAAACCAAACCACTCGCTAAGACCAAGCCGCCCAGGAGGTAGAAAAATAAAACAGAGCGTGTGTCACTGTTATCCGTTATAGCAGACGTTGCCGCATCAGCTTTATTTAGTGCCGTTCCATTATCGTTAGCGATAACAGTAGTATCGTTTGGATTTTGGATAGCCGTTAATTGATTACTACTGACTAGATTGTCAATCACTGCTAGCTGATTGATCGCTTGAATATGTGCGTTTTTTTCCAGAATATAGGTTTGATCATTGGCTGAAAAGTCTGACAAGTTGAAAGAAAGTAGCTGATGGTGGCTATCTGTTAAATAAACAGTATCGTCTTCTAATTTGATAAAGTCAGCAGCGACACTAGGCTGGCCGGTGATCTGCCATTCCTTGGCCGCAATGGTATGTGCACTAGGATCATGGGCGTAGGCAGATGTCAGTGATGAAACTTGTATGGCAGTGACAATAGCAAGCAAGCTGAAAGCTCGAGCCGTTTTTATAAGGGTCATAACACGCTCTCGTTTGGATTGATATTTGAAAGTTAGTAATGGTCAGGCTATATACGTATGTACCTGTCTAAATGTCATAACTGTTTATCGTTACTCACTCAAAAATTGTAGTGACAAAATAATAGATCTATTATATTGAGAAGATAATATCAATTTCTACTTTAGAAAAACTTTAATAAATGTTAAGCCCTATTGAGTTTTTTACTATGGAAATCCCATAGAGTATATCTTCGCCTGATCTACTATCATCAATCATGATGCAACGTATGGCGATAACTGGCAGTGTTCTTATATAAGAAAGCATCGTGCAAAATCAAAAACGCATCCCAATATCTTCTAAACACTGCAGCGGATTTTTATCGGACGCACAAGGTTGGATTTTTTTGAGTTCATCAAGTGATAAATATTCAAAATAATTGGTCAGTGCAACACGAGCATCGGGGTCATCTATAAAATAGCCGTCATCATATACTTTATCTTTCCAGCTTGGATTTACTCGATATAAATAAGATTTATAGTCTATATTGGCTAATGCCTCATCAGGGAGCTGATCAAAAGGGCCATCGTAATAGTTATTTTTATAAACATTATTGGCATCAACGCCTACTAATATGGCAAATTTTTCCATAGGCAAGTACACAAATTGAGTCCTAGCACCCACTTTAAGTACGTCGCTAAAAGGATAGTAAAATTCATCATCTCTAGATAAAGGATTAATATAATAGAAGTTATTGGTAGTAGGATGAAATGCCAAATAGAGTGTGACTCCCGAATCGTCCATCATGGGTAGGTTGACTTCAAAACCTTTACTCTCAAGCGTCTTTACAAAATCAGCATTCAGCTCTATCTGATTAATCTCAAGGTTTTTTTTGATATTTTTGAAAGTTAATTGATATAAATTAGGTTGATATTCTTTCAGGCTAAATATGTCTGATGACTTATATAGTTTATGATGCGTTTTAAACTCACCCCGTTCTTTGCCGGCTATGTCATAAAAATATATAAAGGATAAGCTGCCTTGCTGTCTTAACTTATGACCCACCAACATATTGCCTTTTATTAAGTTGCCCTGATGGTAAAAATTAAAGTAATAATAGCCCTCTGAAGGGTAAATAGTGAGGGTATCGTCAGTCTGTGATAACACGTATGCAAAAACGTCATCTACATTATCAATATCAAGCTCAGTATCCTGATACAGCTCATTGATCATTTTCTCGTTAGTATTTAGGGCATTGGCTTGAGCAGAATACAAAAAAAGCAGACTCACCAGTAGGTAACAAAAGGTTTTCATGAATACTCTCCAAAATGTGGCTTAGTACATAAAAAATGACAGCTAAATTTTTAACTGTCACTTTGTTCTACTCATATATAGCATATATAGCATTGCTCAATTATTTTGCTAGTTTCATAGACTCAAGTTCAACGTTTTCGTCATTGATCCCTACTTTAGTAGTAATACAGTTATGTTTTTTTATAGTTTTACCAAATAGATGACCTGCGCTTTGCGCCAGCTCCTCTTCACCACTCGTAAATTCACGTGCTTTAAAAATCTTAAATGATTTTTTGGTCCAATGTGACTCAGACTTGCCCCAGCGATGTCCTTGGGATTTAGTCTCTGCCATTTGGCTTTCCATAAAAGCGCCACAAACGTCGCCATAGCTTTTTTCAATCATGTTATTTTCTTCAGCAAACTTAGTAAGAGCTACTTGCGAGGCGGTTTCTTCCATCGGTGCACTCACTTTAACGGTACTACGTTTACGCTTATGCTTAGGTTCTCTATTCGTTGTGCTCCAGTTGTGGTTTCTGATACTCACATCACTATTCTCAGTTAAAGTAATACCACTTTTGGCACCTGCCATATCATCGGCGGCATGGCTGAGCCCTATTAGAGACATACTAAGTGTCAGTATCGTTATTTGCTTATAAATATTCATAATATACATCCTTGTGTAAAAGTATTTAATATCAATAAATCACTGTGAACAGCTGAAACCACTGTAAGAATCTACGTAGATTTGCCATCAAATGATCCATATGACGGACTATCTGCCCGAGACTCTTTAGGGTCTTGATTGGTTCTTAAAGTCTTTTCTAAACTTGAGAGCTTCCCTTAACCCTTGCCAAGGCCATCTGAATCCCTCTTCGTTATCTACTTCAACATCATTTGAATTATTAATGGCACTTGATTGATTACTGATCTGCGTTGCTTCTTTTTGCTGCATACTTGAGGGTGCAGCGTGATTGACACTCATCATTGAGGTTTCAGAGATGCGTAAGTGTTGAGTATCAACGTCTTCAGCATAAGCGATAGCAGCTAACGGTAAAATGCAGATACTGGTTAAGATGGCTTTAAATAGTTTCATCGTGGTATTCCTCTATAGTGCCTTATTTCTGATATATCCACTTAAAACTTAGGTCTATCTACTGTTTTTTTCTTCTGCCAAGGCCAGCGCCACGTTCTTTCTTTGTCCACTTCTACATCGCTGCCGTCTTGAATGGCGTTCGATTTTTCGCCCGTATGATAATTATCATTGTGCATTTTCATGGTTGCTGGTGCTGCTTCATTGACGCTCATCATTGAGGTTTCAGAGATACGTAAGTTTTGAGTATTAACGTCTTCAGCATAAGCGATGGTGGCTAACGGTAAGATACAGATGCTGGCAAGTACAGCTTTTGCTAATTTCATAGTTATCGTCCTTTATGTTTGCTTAACTCCGATACGTGAGATTAAAAATCCATATAGCCAATTAATTTAATTAGATAAACTAACCAAATTAATTAGTATAACTAGGTATAGCAGAAATATTCATCATTTTCTATGAATATATTCCATATGATAAATATAAATAGCCTGCCTAAAGCTAGCTAAAAAAACGATACGATAATCTTTTCCATTAATAATCATTCACTTTTTACCTATCAATAGTACTTGTATCAATGCCTTTTTATCTTGCTATAAATCAGACCATTGCTATTAGCTGCTCAAGTAACCCAATTTATAAATTGTAGATTTTTAATAAATAATCAGGACAACCTCACTAAGTAAAATATATTACAATTGTAGCGATAACGTTAAGACTGAAATTTTGTTTTGCAATTTAATATAGCTTTAACTATGATTACTTTCTTACGGGAAGCTAACGATAGGTAACAATATGCAAATCAATAAATTATATACGGGCCTCGCATTGGCCAGTGCTCTAGTACTTACAGGATGTGGTGGAGATAGTGACGGTCAGTACGTCGCAAGCAATGGAGACGATGGTGGTCCTATCGTTAATAATGAACTAAGCTATACAGTCTTTGACTCTTTTACCGATGTGAACGATGGAGAGTACAAAAATGCATGGGGTAAGCTCGCTTATAGACTTAGCAATAGCGGCTTAATGCAGACAATATCTACTATTGTAGGAAGCTCACCTACTGCATATCAGGATAGCGTAGGTGATGTCTCTGAATTAGAGTTTTACGCTGGCCAAAATTTGTTCATTGCGGTTCCTGAGGATTTTGATAGTCAGTTTTATAAGATTAGCTTTGTGGATAGTGATACGTTCAAGCTAAATATTCGTTCAGGAAATGCTTCCGTCAATTCAACTTATGACATTGTAACCCTTGACCTTGAAGGCGTAGGCAAACAGCCATCCAACGCTAAAACAGGTATTGACACTGATTTATCTTCTTTTCCTAGCAGTGTTAACCCTGTTTTTCCTAATGGCTCTCAATGCTATATATTCCTAGAGACACCTAATCAAAATTTCTACACCTTTTCTGAAGACGAAGATGAAGGTAGCATGACTATAGATGAGTGGATTGCTAACGAGAAAACGTATAACACTGTCATCAATCTTGTCAAAGAAAACATCGGAATCGACAACGAGCTACCAGCTGCTCGATATACTGATGAAGATGGCGGAATCGTGGCAGCTGTTAGATACAACGGCTTGATATATGATGCTTTCTATAATCAAAGCGGAGTCCAAGAGAATTTCAATACTAACCCTGACATCGAAGAAGTTTATTGTAGTCTGTACAATGACGTCGCGGCTAATTTTTTAGAAACACAAATCAAAGCCAACTACTAAAAATAGTTTTTACCAAAAAGCTATCATGATTTTTGCTTATTAAATAGAATAAAAAATAGCGCCTGTAATGGGCGCTTTTTTTATGTTTGATCACTAATATCAAACTCAAGCAAAGGGAGATGCACTGGCTAATCACTTGATCATAAAAGTACTCAATAGCTTATCACCGTTTTATATGTCGGTCTTTATATAGAGTCTGACATCGCTGAATTTTTAGCACCATATAAACCTTGACCCGAATTAAGACAGTATTAACTTTCCTTGACCTGAATATGCCTACTTTCAAAAGATATCCTACGATACAGTTAGTAAATCAAGGATGATCATGCCCTCGCTGCTATAGTCAAAGCATATATATAACGAGCTGTTAGTCACTGAGATAACATTCTTTATATGCTCTTGGCGTCATCCCAAACCAACTTTTAAAAGCACCAAAAAACTGACTATTAGAATGATAACCAAGTAAAAATGCCGTATCTGTAGCTGATAACCTCTGCTCTATTAAGTATTTATAAACTAACTTTTTTCGAACTTCCAATAGCAACGCTTTAAAAGAAGTACCCTCTTCTCTTAGACGCCTTTGCAAGCTACTAACACTCATATTGAGCACCTGAGCAACTTGCTCACGAGTCGGCTCATGCAGACCCATGATTGTTATGAGTATATGCTGACAACGTTGTGTATAGCTGGTATCGGTGAAGTTCTTATCAAGCATATGATGCAAAGGGTTGATAAAAAATGTACTTCCTACAGTGTTTTTTGCGTGTTCCGATGAGTAGTAAATGTGATCAGCCCTATCGATTCGATACGTTAAACTATTGACTGTTTTAGACATTTCTGCTGGAACACCTAAGAACTGTTTATATAGCTCAAACCCTTGGGAAGACTGCCGATGCGCCAAAGTAAGCTCTACAGGTTTGAGGGAGCTAAATGTCGAGATAATTTTATAAACGGAAAAAATAATGCCATCAATTTGATGTTTATTAACCTGTTCAGGAACGCTTGGATTGAACTCAAGACGGATTAAATCTTTTCTCTCAAATAAATGAACCTCGATTGATTCAGTCATGACTTTGAAGTAACGCGAAATCAAACGGCAGAGAACAATAAGAGGAATATCAATATTGGCATTTATTAGAGGAGTGATACATTGGCTTATTCCCTTATAAAAAGGAAGAGACTCAATCTCGATATAGTTAAAAACTTTTAGCCCTATATAATCATCTTGGAAGAAATAGGTAGCCAAATTGAACTCATTCGTGACGACAGCTAGTGGCATTCTATCGCCTTCAAAATCATCGAGATCACTAAATTGTGACATAATTTTGGGTATATCAGATGAGCGATTTATCTGTATTAGATATGTTGCTACGGCTTTTCTATAACAGAGCGCTGTCAGCTTATGAACCGTATATTCATTGAGTTCCATAGATTTACTCTGTGTTGAATTTGACTTGATTTAAAACTACCGTTCACTTTTTGGAGTGTATTTAGCAGCACGGTTAAAACACTTCTAAGTGATAGTAGGTTATACAAAAGTACATGAATGAAAAATATTGATCAGTTTTATCAGTGTTTTGACTGTTTGACCCGTTAGATTAAATATCTAACTTTAGCAAAAAAAGCCTAGTAGTAGCTAGGATAATCCAAGGAAGGAGTTAACTAATCATGGAATTTGATTATATTATCGTTGGTGGTGGATCTGCAGGATCCGTGTTGGCAAGTCGATTAAGTGAAGATCCTCAAGTCACAGTGTGCCTTTTAGAGTCAGGGGGTGATGGCAAAGATCTAGTAGTACGTTTACCTGCGGCAGTTATTGCCCAAATGAGAGACAAGCCCATTAAGATAAACAACTGGTGTCTCAGTACTGTGACCCAAAAACACCTAAACAATCGTATTGGATATCAACCTCGTGGCAAGTGCTTAGGTGGCTCATCAGCTATTAATGCGATGGTTTATACCCGTGGTAGTGCAAAAGATTATGACCGCTGGGCTGATGAGGGCTGTGACGGTTGGGGTTACGATTCACTCTTACCATATTTCAAAAAGGCAGAAAACAATGTCCGTGGTGCAAATCATTTTCATGGCGACAGTGGACCGTTAAACGTTGCCGACCCTCTTAGCCCTCGGCCTATTACTAATGCTTTTGTCGATGCATGCATCGCGAATGGCTTAGATAGAAATGACGACTTCAATGGTGATAAGCAGGATGGAGCTGGCCTTTACCAATTAACTCATTTCCATGGTGAAAAACAAGGGCAGCGTTGTTCAGCTGCTGCCGCCTACCTACACCCTGTAGAAGACAGACCCAACCTAACTATTATTACAGGTGCCATTGCTTCTCACGTTCTCATAGAGAACAGAGTAGCATCAGGAATGGTTTACCTCAAAGATAATCAAGAAAATACCATTAAGGCCAATGCAGAAGTCATTCTGTGTGCTGGTGCTTTTGGCTCTCCAAAGATTTTGATGCTATCAGGCATTGGTCCTAAAGAAGAGTTAGAAAAGCACGGTATTCGTGTTGTCTATGACTCTCCTAATGTTGGTGAAAATCTCCAAGATCACCTTGATGTTGTGTTTGACTATGAGGTGAACACAAAAGACGTATTTGGCGTAGGTTTTGCTGGCGGCATCAGTCTCATGAAAGGAGCTCGTGATTGGAGAAAGGATGGGACTGGACTGCTATCAACCAATTTTGCTGAAGGAGCTGCTTTTTTTAGTGCCACAAATGCCACACCTAAAGACTGGCCAGATACCCAGCTTCACTTTGTTATCTCTAGAGTCATCGATCATGGCCGTCAAGTTAAGTGGGGATATGCGGTATCTATTCATAGCTGTTATCTCAGACCTGAAAGCCGTGGCACCGTAAAGCTCGCGTCCTCTGACCCAAATGCCGCGCCACTAATTGATCCCAACTATTTAGACCATCCAAAAGATGTGGAAATGATGGTGGCAGGTGCTCAACGTACGCGCGAAATCATGCAAGAACAACCTATTGCCAAATATATTACTAAAGACTATGCAGCTTTCGCACTGGATAAAGACGGCTTGTTAGGTTATATCCGCAATAAGTCAGACACTATATATCATCCAGTAGGCACGTGTAGGATGGGCTCAGATGCTGAATCCGTGGTGGATCTAGATCTCAAAGTGAGAGGTGTAATCGGACTACGTGTTGTGGACGCCTCTATTATGCCTCACCTTAATAGTGCAAATACTAACGCTCCAACGATAGCCATTGCAGAAAAAATTGCTCAGGAAATAAAGATGGAGCGTTTTCATCTAAGCCACGGTAGCACAACTATTGAAACTGAAGATTCCGTTAAATTAAATGAAAACATGCCCGACATGGTAGTGGCTAAAGGCCATGTAAGCGTTGCGTATTGAATTGATAGTGACTACTGCAATAGTACTACCAGATTAATATCTCAATTACGCAAAATCCTAGGAGTATGGTTATATGCCATCCTCCTAGGATAATTTCATAAAACATTTCAAGGATGAAAACGATGGATAGCACTCAAATTGATAACAGCTCTTCGGTAAGTAGCTCACCCGCAATCATTACCAACAAGAAAGATCTACAAACCCAGTTTTTGAGACTGCAAAAACTGAGTCGCAAAGAACCTATAACTGACTGGGATACTAGAAAATCTCAACTTGAAACTCTTGAAACCTTATTAAGTAAAAATAAGGATAAACTTACTAGTGCTATCAATGCAGATTTTGGTCAACGTAGTGAAGGTGAAACTAAGTTTGCCGAATTATTTTCAAGTTTTACAAGTATCAGTCATGCAAAGAAACATGGTGAGTCTTGGATGAAAACTCGAAAGGCGCCTGTTTCAGCTGTTTACTTGCCAGCTCGTAATGAAATAGAACCGCAACCATTGGGCGTAGTGGGTATCATGGTCCCTTGGAACTATCCACTATATTTAGCGATTGGTCCAATGATAGATGCTATTACAGCGGGAAACCGTATTATGGTCAAAATGAGTGAAGCTGCGCCAAAATTTGCTCAGGCATTTGCTGAAGCTATTGAAAAACATTTCTCACCAGAGATGATAAATGTTGTTGTAGGTGATGTTGATATCGCGGTGGCTTTTAGTGAGCTTCCTTTCGATCATTTGATTTATACCGGCTCTACAGAAGTAGGCAAAAAAGTCATGGCAGCAGCGGCTCCGAATCTAACGCCAGTTACTCTTGAGCTCGGTGGTAAATCTCCGGTGATTGTACTAGATAATGCCAACTTAGAAAGTGCTGTAAATAGAATCATGACGGGTAAAGCGCTAAATGCTGGACAAACTTGTATAGCACCTGACTATGTACTGTTAAATCGCAAGTATCATGAGCAGTTTACTAGTCTAGCCAAGAAATGGATGCAAAAGCATTACCCAAAAATCACGACAAACAAGGACTATACCCACATTATCAATAGTGCTCAGTTTGTTAGAGTTCAAAAGTATCTAGACGAAATACCGAAAGAGAATGTTCACCATACAACTGAAGTGAAACCAGATATCAACTCACGCTTAATGCCTCCTATTATCGTAACTGAACCTACATTAGATAGTGCATTAATGCAAAATGAAATATTTGCACCAGTACTACCACTCATACATTATGAAGAGTTAGATGAAGCTATCGCATTTATCAATGAACGCCCTAGACCATTAGCGTTATATATATTCGGAAATTCAGAAAAGGATATTAAGCGTATTCGCTCCCATACGGTATCTGGCGGTGTCTGTATTAATGAGATTGTATTACATGCCCTGCAGCATGAATTGCCTTTTGGCGGGGTTGGACATTCCGGTATAGGAGCTTACCACGGTAAGATTGGCTTTGAACGCTTTAGTCATATGAAACCCATTTTGGTCCAGCCCAAAATAAATGCTATGAATTTATTACAACCTCCTTATGGAGTTGTCTTTAATAAATTTATGTCTATGTTCATCAAATAGATGCCTTAATTCACATTTATATTTTAGCAATGATTACTACTAATAGTCCAAAGAACCATGAACGCACCTCGCTTCGATGGATTTACAGACGTTATAAGTTTATGTCGATGCACATAAAAAAATCGCCCTCACTGTTCAAGTTAGGGTGATTTTTTTAGTTTGAGATACTCTTTTAAAGTGCATTTTATTATAGTCTTACTGCTGTCGTCACTCATCTCTACTTCAACCAATCAGTCACTGCTTGTTTAAAACTAGGGCGTGCCACAATTGTATTTTTCCAGCGCTCAAAGTGTGCATACTGAGCAAAAGGATAGCCTGCTCTACCTAAAACAACCAATTGCGGAATCCAAGTAATATCCGCCAATGAAAAGGCGTCGCCAACTAGCCAATCATGATCTTTGAGACGCACGTCCATTTTTGCAAAACAGTCATCAAGAACTGCGGTAGCCTTATCAATATCCTCTTGACTAAAACCATGTGTACTACGATGCTCGTGAAACGCTAACAGTGCTTTGTCGTAAGTTTGGTTTTTGCGATATTCTGTTAGCTCTTCTTCGCTAAGACCCGTGGCACCTAATTTATAATACATATAAGTTTTTATGGACAGATGATTATCTTTTGCCATATGCATCCAATCATACATGGCCTGCATTTCAGCTTCACTATCAGGACGCAACGAATTGGGTTCATAGGTGGTGTCTAAATAATCAATGATATCGGTCGAATCAATAATAACCACACCCTCATCTACCAAGGTTGGTACCACACCATTAGGATTGATTCCTAGATATTGCTTGCTACGCTGTTCACCTTTGGATAGATCAATAAGATGGCTTGTCCGCTCTAGCTGCTTCTCCGCTAATGCAATCCTTACGCGCATAGCACAGTTGGAAAATGGCGCGTGATACAAGTGTAAACCTTCGAATTTGGTAACGGATTTATTCGTAGGCGTAATCATAGGCATAGTAGTCTTCCTTACATTTTGCATTACATCAAAGAGCGTTCAAATAATATTTAGCTTGAGTATGCGCGGTCTTATTAATTATTAAAGTACTCAGTCCAGCTCATATGTTCGCGCCCCACTACCTTGGCAAAATCGCTTTGGTTGTGCATAGCACCTATTGCTATTTGCTCGTAAATACCAGCGATCACTGTACCGATAAACTCGCCTAGTTCATCAATACGGTCTTGTTTGTACGCCTCCACGGTCATATGACGATAACTAAACGTTGTACCAAACCTGTCATTCAAGTACTGAGTGAGCTGCTTCTGGGTAATGGATTCACCATTTAAATTATAAGTATTGGCATTGTGCTTAGCATTGATTAGCATTTGGCTATAAGCGACCGCCAATTCTTCATGAGTGGTATAGCCACACTTACCCTCACCTGCACAGTTGGCAATCTCACCCTGCGCCTTATAGCTATCGATATAATCCACATCAGGCTCGATATAGATACCATTACGGCCTATCACCCAATTGAGACCACTATCTTTGATATCTTGTTCTGTTTGCTGATTACTCTTAACAATCGGCGCAAACGCAGTTTGAGTACTAGAACCCTGAATACTGGTATACACGATTTTTGTCACACCATTTTTTTTCGCAGACTCAATGACATTGCGGTGCTGACCAATACGCTTAGCAGGCTCATCCATACTAGACACCAGTAAAACGCTATCTATACCTTGTAATGAATTCTCAAGCTGTTGTACATCATCATAATCACCTGCTCTGACCTCTATGCCATACTGCTTGGTCAAAAACTCAGCTTTGGCAGGAGTGCGTGCCAGCGCCACGATGTCTGTCGCGGCATGCGCCTGTAGTAGATTCTCAATAATGGCAGACCCTAGTTTTCCATTAGCGGCTGTAACTGCGATTTTCATAGTGCACCTCTTTGATTCTCTTAACTAGAATGAACGTCGATTAGGGTTAATAGATAAACCCTAATCGAGCTACTGGTTTGCAATTGATTGAAATTGCTGTTTATTTCAAATCAATCTACTAAGGTATAGCGATTCATTGCCATCGTCTTCAAATCTATACTGCCCATAAATTCAGCTGCCATAGGTGTTTTAGTAAAACTTGTCATGGAAGCATCCGCATCCGCTAACGTTTCCCAATGCACCACAACCACCCATTCGCCGTTTTCGCCCATTGCTGACTCACGAGATACAAAGCCTTTTTGTTTTGCCACATGATTGACCTCAACGCTATGATCAAGAACGGCAAAATCATCGTAAGAGATACTAGGTTTAAGTTTGAAAGAGGCAATCTCAATCACTTTAGCATTTGATACTACGTCAGCACCTTGATGATGGCTATTATGCTGTGTATGCTTTTGAGCTTGATGAGCAGGTTGTAAGTTGTTGCAAGCGGTCAATGCAAATGTACTAATAACAACAGTGGTTAATAAAGCAGCTTTTGAAATCTTCATAGTAATACCTTTTGGATAGATTGATGATTTAGAATTTGTTTTAAGTATTTAGATATAGATGAAATATCGAGACTAGGGCGTGTCCTCATTTTAAAAATGGTGATAAAAATGAGATAAATTGCCGTCAAACGAGGAAAATAGTGCAGATAATATCGAGATATTGACCAACTATTTGACGATGCTTGGCAAAATTTAGCTGTTTTTAGCCCATTTAGAGGACACTCGTTTGAATTGAGGACACGCCCTAAGATAAGTTAATAAATTACAAAACCTTAAAACTGATAGCGTAAGCCTAAGTTAAATTCATGAGCAGAAGCGTCGTTGATCTCAAAGCCATCGCTGAAGCCGTCTTGCCCTGTTTGTACGTCGCCGCCAAAATCGATGTATTGATACTCTCCATATAAATGGGTACTTGGGGTCAATGCATAGCTCGCACCTGCTCCGATATTCCATGTAAATTCGCTAGAGTCGCCATCAGCGTAGTTGTCATAATAGCCATCTGCTTTGCTATCAAATGCGTCAAACCCTGCTACGCCAGTTCCGCCCAAACGAGCAGAATAGTCATTTTTTGAGAGTCCAATACCTGCCTTAGCGTAAGGGGTAAATGAGGCACTAATAGGGAAATCATAAAACCCTTCAAGAGTCATCGTTAAGCTTTCAAACTCACCGTCTAAAATGTATTGCTCGCCATCACGAGCGCCTGTACCGTAGCGTGAGTCATCAATATCAAAGCTACGTTTTGCCAATCGACCTTCTATACGTAGGTTCCGGTTAAACTGATAACCCAATCCTATACCGCCGACCATACTATTATCAGCTTCAAATGAACTTGGAAAATCGTCATCGGTTGCAATGTTATTACCGTAAGCTTTTGAATCAGTGTCCGCAATACTATAGCCCAGTTGTGCCGTGCCATATAGCCCTTCTGTCATATCTGCCATGGCGACTGTAGGTAGTGCAAATAAGCCTAAAACAGCAAAGGTAGATAATGCTTTTGCGTTGGTTAAAGATGTCATAAGTGTTCCCTAATTAAGAATGTATTCAAAGCCCATGGTTAGTGACTGCTTTATTAAAGACCTAATGTTTGATAAAGCAG
>NZ_DFQV01000002.1:0-41424 GCF_002377945.1 Psychrobacter sp. UBA3480 | reverse complement strand
GTTTTTGGAATATTAAATTCTTGCAACCCGATGACAACCATCATATGCTACCAACTCATGAATAAAAACAGAGGTTTGTTCATACTTATTATGAAAGATTTCGATTATTTAGCGTTAAGCGGACAGCACTTGTTGGTATTCACCACCTTGCACGAGGTCGGCACAGTGACTAAAACTGCCGAACAACTGGATCTGACACAATCGACCATTAGCCATAGTTTGGAAAAACTAAGGCTAATATTTGACGATGAGTTGTTTGTGCGTTCGGGTAGAAGCGTGATGCCGACCCAAAAAAGCGAATATTTATATCAAGAAATTAAACCGTTGTTGGTTCGACTAGATGAGTTAACGCAGACCCAAGAGTTTAAGCCAAAGCTGGCTCATTTTGATTACACGATTTTGGCAAATGATTATCAGGTGGGTGTGTTTTTAACACAGGCAATGCAACAAATTAGCGCACAAGTGGCCTCATTTCGCTTAAATATATTGCCTTCTCGCAAGCCTAATATTGAGCAACTTCGGCAACATAATGTTGATGTGGCTTTTTCCCCCTTTGCCCCTGATCACAATGACATTATGAGCGTACGCTTATTTGACGACGTGGCACGGTGTTATTACGATCCTGCGTACCGCTCACCTCCAGTAACCGAGCAAGATTTTGATAACGCTCGCTACGTGGGGCTAAGCTTTACCAAAGGCGCGTCTGCCAGTCAAACGGATAAACGTATTATCCAAGCGATAGATGCCAATACCGTCATACGCACCAATAGTTTTGCGACGATGGCAACGTTCGTTAAAGGGTCAGAATTAATAGCGATTGTCCCCAGTAAATTGAATACATTGGGATTTGAACATCTAGACAGCGTGGCATTACCTTATCAACCCACACCGATTACCATGCGGATGCTGTGGCACAAAAAATATCAAAAAGACCCTAAGCATCAGTGGTTTAGGGAACAGGTTATCGCGTCTACTGATATTTTTAGAACGTACTAGGGCGTGTCCTCATTTTAAAAATGATGATAAAAATGAGATAAATTGCAGTCAAACAAGGAAAATAGCGAAGATAATATCGAGATATTAGTCAGCTATTTGACGCCGTTTGGCAAGATTTAGCTATTTTTAACCCATTTAGATGACTATCGATTGAATTGAGGACACGCCCTAGAGTCTGTTGAGTATTCCTACATCACTGCTTATATCCTCCTTTACAATCTCGTCGACAATATTTTGACATCAACAGTCATTAAAAATGTCGTTATGATATTAAATTAGCCTTCAGTTATCATAAAATCATTAGGTATGAAGCTAGCAATACAGTCAGCAAGTTATTGAATTATTTAATAATATAATAAGTCAAGTAGTATGAAATTATTTGATACTTGCATAGCGATATTTTTGGGTTTTCTTTAATGTTTTTATAAAAATGAAGGTTGAATAATAAGGTAAAACCATCTAATAATAGATCTATAAGTTCTAGACATTTATCTAGCAACTTATATCCACTACTATTAGGAAATAAATACAATGACGTATAAAAATGTAACTGTCGCTGGAAGCGGCATCCTAGGCTATCAAATTGCTTTTCAGGCCGCATTTCATGGTTTTAATGTTAGTGTCTATGACATCAATGATGAGGTTTTAGAAAAAGCAAAATCAAAATTTCAATTGATGTGTAAAGCTTTTCGAAAGGATTTGAGGGCAACTCAAGAGCAGTTGGATAAGGCTTTTGATAATCTCAGCTACACCTCAGACTTAGCAGAAGCAGTCAAAGATGCTGACCTAATGATTGAGGCCATACCCGAAATTCCTGAAATTAAAATCGAATTTTATGAAAAACTTGCCAAACTAGCGCCAGAGAAAACCATCTTTGCGACCAATACCTCAACCTTACTTCCTAGTCAGTTTGCAGAATCAACAGGACGACCTGCGCAGTTTTTAGCGCTACACTTTGCCAATAAAATTTGGATGCATAATGTCGCCGAAATCATGGGACATCCTGGCACAGATCCTAACGTATTTGATGAGGTTGTTGCTTTTGCTACTGCCATCGGTATGGTGGCAATGCCGCTGGATAAAGAGCAACCCGGCTATATCATGAACAGTTTGTTGGCGCCTTTTATAGATGCAGCTTTGCAATTGGTTGCAAAAGAGGTTGCCGATCCACATACGATAGATAAAACGTGGATGATAGTAACTGGCGCGCCGTCAGGCCCCTTTGCCATATTGGACACTATCGGTATCAACACTGCCTACAACATCACAAAACTATCTGCTGAAAAAACTCAAAATCCTGTGAGATTCAAGGCTGCTCAATATTTAAAAGAGCAATTAATCGATCAAAACAAACTAGGATTCGCGACTGGTGAAGGATTTTATACATATCCAAACCCAGCCTTTATGCGCCCTGAATTTTTAAAATAATAAATAGCTTTCAAAATGGCTCTAAAACACAAAAGGCCATTCAAGCTGTATATTGCATCGCTTGAATGGCCTTGTCAGTCGCGCATTTTATCTAACTAAATATCTTAATATTAGGATTTACTTTCGGCGATAACTATTCAAACCTATCTAAGTTATGTTGTTCACTAAAGAGAAAAGTCATATCGCGTCAATGCAATTATTTCAATTGGCACTGCATACTTCCAAGGCATACCGCCCGTACAATAGAACTGGCCATCTTCAAAAGCCACAATGCGAGATGTGAAGTCATTACCTACCTGATCTTCTAGAGCATTCTCATCACTCTCATCACTTACAGCACACCATATATTTTTATGACCGTCCTCAAGCATTGAACGAGTCAATTCGCTTCCAACAATTACCGTATCCATGTTGTTACTCCTATTCAATGACAATGATTAGTAAGCTAAACAAGCGGTTTTGTAACAGCAATCACTTGAGCATCTTCGAACCTGTTTTATCTATCGTTGCAAAATATTGATGGTTAGACAGATGAGCTTATAAATAGATAGTACAGATGTATTGTCAGCTAGAACAAGAAGTTGTAGACAGATGGTAGATTTTCATGCATAGGCTGTAAAACTAATCTGTATGTAGAACGCAACAGTCATTATATTGATAATGAGTTATAGCCCTACATCATCATGAGTAAGTGCCACTCTCTTTACTGAGACAGCGTACTCCCATAGATCACCTTTATCACAAACGAACTGGTCGTTATTAAAGGCTACAATAGGAACCAATAATTCGTAGTAACCATTATCTATGGTTGCTACAGCATAATCATCGCTAACGTTGCTGACAGCACACCATACATAGTTGCTGACATTTTCCAAGATTGCTTTGGTTAACTCACTGCCTTGTAATTCAGCAATCATCTTCAGGCTCCAGTATCTATCAAGTTAATCTATTACTTTATAGATAAATTCGGTTTTTGCAATATATCTGTATAACTCATAAGTTCTCGAAATACGCTTAACTCACTTCGAGCAGATTTTTTATAGTTAGAATTTATACTCAAACTATTCAAAGATATTTTTAATCTTATGCTCGATATACTGTCTTTTCGGTATGATAAATCGGCTTGCATTTGTGCTATAAAAGACTGCTTGAACGATGCCCGTTAACGCTTTACTAACATCTAAGAAATTGACAGCGGGGGGCAGCTTATACTACCCTTTATCACTCATTCACTTTATTAATCTTACTTCTTAAATAGTAAGATCGTTCCGGAGTAATCCCATGCAGTGGACCAAACCAGCTTTTCAAGACATTCGTATCGGTTTCGAAGTGACTATGTATTTCGAAGCACGCTAAAACTTATTAGCACTCAATCCATTAAAAGCCCTAGATGATTAGGGCTTTTATTTTTTTGGAAATATTGATTTATGTATATTCACGTTTTAGGCTCAGCTGCTGGTGGCGGTTTCCCGCAGTGGAACTGTAACTGCGATAATTGCCACGGTGTGCGTCAAGGCACGATTCAGGCAAAAACCCGCACCCAATCTTCGATAGCCATATCAGAAAATGGTGTGGATTGGATCTTATTCAACGCATCCCCTGATATCCGCCAACAATTATTTGAGTTCAAGGCGGCACAGCCAGCACTTCAATTGAGAGATACAGGTATCACCAATGTAGTCTTAATGGACAGTCAACTTGACCATACGACGGGGCTATTGACCCTGCGTGAAGGTTGTCCAATTCCTGTTTGGTGTACTGACATGGTCTATCAAGATCTAACAACAGGATTTCCTCTCTTTAATATGTTAAAGCACTGGAATGGCGGCTTGCAATATAATCAAATTGATCCAGAAAAGACGTTTAAGATTGAAAGATTTGACAATTTAGAATTGACGCCTTTAGTGATTAGAAGCTCTGCACCGCCCTACTCTCCGCACCGCAACGACCCGCATGATGGCGACAATATTGCCCTGATTGTAAAAGACTTAAAAACACAAAAACAACTATTTTATGCGCCAGGTCTCGGTAAAATTGACGAGCAAGTGATGCAGATTATGAAAAGCTCTGATTGCGTAATGATTGACGGTACGCTCTGGACTGACAATGAAATGCAAGAATGCGGCGTCGGTACGAAGACCGGCCAAGACATGGGGCATTTACATATTAGTGGTGAAGATGGCTCGCTGCATTATCTAGATCAGCTCGATAACGCTCGTAAGGTGCTGATCCATATCAATAACACCAACCCGATATTGAATGAACAGTCTGAACAGGCTGCGACATTAAAACAACATGGTGTTGAAGTAGCATTTGATGGTATGCAGATTGAGCTTTAAGACAAACGGTAAGGCAAAGATAGCAATCGTAAGGTGAGAACAATGCAAGAAGAAAACACAGCGCTAAGCCCAGAAGCGTTTGAACAAGCGATTATGGCTAAGGGTCAGTATTATCATATTTACCATCCTTTTCATATCATGATGCATGAAGGCAAAGCGACACAGCAGCAAATCCAAGCGTGGGTCGCCAATCGATTTTATTACCAAATCAATATCCCGCTAAAAGACGCGGCAATCATGGCGAACTGCCCTGATCAACGCGTGCGTCAAGAGTGGATCCAGCGCATGATTGATCAAGATGGCGTCTATCCTGATGGGGGTGGTCGCGAAGCGTGGCTCGGTCTGGCAGAAGCGGTTGGTTTGACCCGTGAGCAGGTGATCTCTGAAGAGCTAGTCCTACCAGGTGTACGTTTTGCCGTCGATGCTTATGTGAACTTTGCACGGCGTACCTCATGGCGAGAAGCCGCTAGTAGCTCACTGACAGAGCTGTTTGCTCCGCAGATTCACCAGTCGCGTTTAGAGTCCTGGCCCAAGCACTACCCTTGGATAAAGGAGCAAGGGTACACTTACTTCCGCTCGCGCTTGAGTCAAGCTCGCCGCGATGTTGAGCATGGTCTGACCATCACACTCGACTCGTTCAAAACAGCCGAGCAACAAGAGCGTATGCTAGAGATATTGCAGTTTAAGCTCGATATCTTATGGACGATCTTGGATGCCTTGAGCCTAGCCTATGTGCATAATCAAGCTCCTTACCAAAGCGTTACCACTGACAATGTCTGGCATAAAGGATTGTTCAAATGAGTATACCTGCTAGTTTACCTGAGCTGGATCAATCCATCGTACCGGTATGGCGTCACGGCTATCGTTTTCAGTTTGAGCCTGCGCAAAATGCGTATGTCTTGCTCTACCCTGAAGGTATGATCAAATTAAATGACAGTGCCAGCATCATTGGGCAACATATTGATGGTCAAGCGTCCATTGCTGATATTATCCAAAAGGTGCAAGCTATGTTTGGTGATATTCCCGAAATCGAGCAAGACATCATCGAATATATGCTGGTCGCCCAGCGTGAACATTGGATTGACTTAGTATGACTGCGCCAGTCGGGCTACCGCTATGGCTGCTTGCTGAGCTAACCTATCGCTGCCCCTTACAATGCCCTTATTGCTCAAACCCTATTGACTATGCTCAGTATAAAGATGAGCTAACGACGCAAGAATGGTTTGATGTCTTTGATCAGGCGCGGCAAATGGGTGCGGTGCAGCTTGGTTTTTCTGGCGGTGAACCACTGGTTCGTCAAGACCTAGAGGAGCTGGTCGCTTATGCACACAATCAAGGTTTTTATACCAATTTAATCACGTCAGGTATGGGATTGACTGAGGCTAGAATTGCGCGCTTAAAAGAAGCAGGTCTTCAGCATATTCAAATTAGCTTTCAAGCCAGTGATCCAACGGTCAACGATGCCTTGGCAGGTTCAAAACATGCCTTTGAGCAAAAGTATGAGATGTCACGTCTGGTCAAACAGTACGATTACCCGATGGTACTTAACTTTGTGATTCATCGGCAGAACATTGATCAGATTGATCAGATTATTGATCTTTGCTTAGAGCTAAAAGCCGACACGGTTGAGCTGGCTATTTGTCAGTTTTATGGTTGGGCGTTTGAGAACATAGAGGGTTTACTACCAACCAAAGCGCAAGTGATCCGAGCTGAACGCATTACCAATGAATACCGTAAGCAGATTGAAGAACGTGGTATCAAATGCAAACTTATTTTTGTGGTGCCAGACTATTACGAAGAACGTCCAAAGCCCTGTATGGATGGCTGGGGCAAGATTTTCTTAACAGTGGCACCAGACGGTACAGCCCTACCTTGCCATGCTGCCAGACAAATGCCAATACAGTTTCCTAATGTACGACATACACCACTGTCAGACATTTGGTATGAATCTACGAGCTTCAATCAGTTTCGCGGTGATGACTGGATGCCCGACATCTGTCAAAGCTGCCCAGACAAAGAGCGCGATTATGGCGGCTGCCGTTGCCAAGCGTTTATGCTAACTGGGGATGCCAAAAACGCCGATCCTGTCTGTGACAAATCGCCTTATCACTACCTGATTGAGGAGGCACGTATCAACAGCGAGACGCCTGTACCTTTTGAAGAGTTGCGCTTTCGCAATCCAAAGAATTCTAAATCACTGAGTAACAAACAGCTGAATAAAGACAAATTGATTCCTACTCGTATGGTAACAGGTGAAATATGAATGCTAATACTAAGCCTGTCATATTTGATGGACATAACGATCTGTTGACCCGCCTTTGGCTAAGTTCAGCTGCCGATCCGGTACATGACTTTATTTATGGCACGCTACCAGGGCATTTGGACTTACAACGTTGCAAAGACGCGAACTGGATGGGCGGATTATTTTCTATATTTTTACCACCCTATGCTTATGTGAAAAACAACCATCCTGAAAAACTATCTGACCCCTCAAATTCGGATTTTACTCCGCAAGAAATCGTCGATATCTGCTGCACACAATTGAAACTAGCCCAGCAACTAGAGGCAAGATCTGACGGTCAGATTCAGATCTGCACCTCATTAAAACAAATCCAAGCCTGTCAGCAGAATAAGCAACTGGCCATTGTATTGCATTTGGAAGGTGCTGAGTTTTTAGCCATACAGCCTGACCTGCTTGATATGTTTTATGAGGCAGGCCTCAGAAGCATTGGCCCACTGTGGAATAGAAAGAGTCTCTTCGGTGATGGCTTAAATGCGTCTTTTCCGCATTCTCCCGATACAGGATCTGGGCTCACGACTCAAGGTAAAGACCTCATTCTTAAGTGCAGTGAAAAGCATATGCTGATAGATGTGTCGCATATGAATGAGCGTGCTTTTTGGGATACGCTAGAGATTGCCTGCCAGCCTATTGTTGCGACACACTCCAATTCGCACGCTCTATGTCAGCAAGCACGGAACTTAACTGATCAGCAGCTGGCTGCTATTAAACAAAGCGATGGTTTGGTTGGAGTGAATTTCGATGTGGCGTTTCTTCGTGCAGATGGACAACGTAATACGCAAACCTCGCTTGATGTGATTGTCGATCATCTTGATTATCTGATCGACCATCTAGGCGAAGATCACGTTGGGTTTGGCTCTGATTTCGATGGTTGCCTCCTACCTGATGAGTTATTTGATATCAGTCAAATCTCTATGTTGATTGAGCGAATGCAGCAACGCCATTTCTCTGATCAACTTATTGAAAAGGTGACGTCAAAAAACTGGTTTACGGTGTTTGATAAGGTATGGCAATAGTCATAATAATCATTAATTAACCACTGTCTAGGGATTGTTGTTTTGCTCGTCTGATTAAACATACCTCATGTAAAGAATTTAAATGTTAACTATCTTACAACTGATCAAACAGGGTAATCATTAGTTCTCGTTTTACCTTAACACCTGCTCTACTCGTTCAATCAAGTATTCTTTGACCGCATTAAACAATGGATCGATTAAGCGCCGTTCTGGACAAATCAAATACAGCGGATAGTTGGCCACTTGCCAGCCGTCCAACTCTACCTCGACAAGTCTCTCTGCCTTTAAATCGCCGGCTATATCTAACTGAGACTTTAATGCGATGCCTTTACCCGCCACTGCCCAGCGGCGTACAACGTCACCGTCTTTACTTCTGCGATTGCCATCCACGGCCACACGTTTAGTCTTGCCCTCTTTTTCAAAAGTCCACTCGCTCAAATATTTTTCATCATGCCCTAAACGTAAGCAATTATGCTGCGACAAATCTTCCGGCATTTTTGGGATACCGATATCCTTATCAATTTTGCTCAAATACTCCTTTGACGCACACAGTATAGGGCGATTATTCAACACTATGGGTAGTGCAACCAGTGATGAATCTTTGGGTGCGCCGTAACGTAGTGCCAAATCAATCTGCTGACCGTACAAGTCCACATAGCTGTCTGACATATGTAGCTGCACCGTCACTTTTGGGTGAATGTCTATAAAATCGTCCAGCCAAGGCAAAATTAGGTTTCGTCCCAAATCTGATGATGCCGACAGTCGAATGGTACCCGTCAGCTCGGCATCATTGTCATGTAGTCCTGCATAAGCATTGTCTAAGATAGCCACCGCATCTCGGCAATGCTTTAAGTACTGCTCACCCTTGCTAGTTAGACGCAGCCTACGAGTAGAGCGAACAAATAATACCGTCTCAATTTCGGCTTCTAATCGCTTGACCGCTGCACTCACAACTGCAGGCGACAGATCTAAGTGCCGAGCACAGGCAGATAGGCTGCCTAAGCGAGCGGTCTCAATAAAAATACGTAAATCCTGCAAATTTTTCATCGTCATGCCTTCGTTCAATTAGCGTCTAACTTAGCAACCACCATCGCTTGCTGCTGCTAGCCTCATTATTATATAAAAATTATTGAAACTGTTTCTCTAAACCTGCTGATTATCAAAATCATTAATTATAGTAGCATGCATCTATAAGGTTTACTCACACATTTGGAGATACACGATGGATACTATAATACGGCCTACAAGCACACAGGATACTCAACACCATAGCGACCATGATGGAGATAATCAACAGAGCGCACTACAGCAAGCACGCAACTTACCACTACCTTCAAAATCAGACATTCTTAGACGTGCACCATCGGTAGAGCATTTCTGGCATCAAAACAGCCAGTTATTAGAGCAAGCATGGGCAGAGTGGGAAACCACTGAGCAGGACTTGCCTGTACTTGATGACTCATTATTTGATCCAACTCTACGTGATGCAGTGACGCAAGCATGGCGCGCTCCTTCTACGGAGACGGCTGTTAAAAATTTATGGCAAGAGATACTACCTGACGTATATCAGGGGCAACTCTTTGACCCAACACAACTATCAACGCTGCGCCATTATCTGCAAGCAATCGCAGACGCTAACATTCCCATACGTCCTCCTTACGGTATTGCCTTGAACAGTAATGGGGCCATGCTAGATGCGCGCTCGCTAGGCTATTTGGCCACCCCTAATTTTCAGGCGTTTTATCATAAAGTCATGAATCAATATATGCGCCCTATCGCTCGGTTGTTATTTGCCAATATTTATGGCTATGACACTCAGACCTTTGGGTTCTCGATTCAATACCAGCCGACAGGTGATACATCGCTACAACTTCATACCGATGCTTCAGCGGTGACTATGAATATTAACCTAAATCTGCCAGGCGAAGACTTTACTGGATCAGAAGTTGACTTTGTTGATCGCCATTTAGGGCAAACCAAACGTGCCATCTTTAAACCTGGCATGGCGATTATTCATAGAGGCTCGGTGCCGCACGCCGCACATCCAATCACTAGTGGCAAACGTACCAATATGGTGCTTTGGCTGTATGGCGATAATATGCAAGTACCACAAGGAGTTGGGCTTAATAGTCATATTGATGCCAATCAACGTTGGACTGCTACGCACAGTCAGCCTGATAATTTCGCGCCGTTTTAAGATGAGCTTATGCGTTTAATGGATTTATCAATTGATAAAGCACCTTCATTATACGTCCTAATATAGCTAATAAATAACCTTTAGATAGATTAAAAACGCCGTATTCTCAAAATAATATTGAAAGTGTTTTCTCTTGTAGCTAGTGGTTCTAATGTATGAACTTTACTATTATGAGTCATCGCTAGGACGGGCTAATCATTCAACTTATCTATGCAAGAATAAGGATTGAGTAGAACCGTTTGTTAAATCCGTTTGTATTACCAGCTGACTAAAAAACTGAAACTTACTTTACTTAAGGACAATCATGAAAACCATCAATGAAGCACTAAACTGGCGTTACAGCACCAAAGTATTTGATGCCAATAAAAAGATATCTGCTGAAGATTTTGAACAGATCAAAGACATGCTACAAATGAGTCCATCAAGTACCAATATTCAACCATGGAACTTTGTCATTGCAGATGATGACGCAGGCAAAGCACGCATTGCCAAAAGCACGCAAGGTGCCTTTCATTTTAATACACCTAAAGTCATAGATGCCTCACACGTGGTGGTTTTCTGTACTCGTATTCATGCGGATGATGACTACTTGCAGGCTGTACTTGAAAAAGAAGATCAAGATGGTCGTTATGCACAGTCAGAATTCAAAGCACAGATGCATCAAGGTCGCCAATTGTTCTTAGATATGCATCGATTCGATACCAAAGATGAGCCACATTGGCTTGCCAAACAGGTATATCTCAACATGGGCGGGGTACTATTGGGCAGCGCGCTTTTGGGTATTGATACCGTCCCTATGGAAGGCGTTGATTTACAGGCGCTTGATACAGAGTTCGACTTACGTAGCAAAGGATATTCTGCCGTAGCAGTGGTATCGTTTGGCTACCGCAGCGATGATGACTTTAATGCCAAAATACCTAAATCACGCTTGAGTGAAGAGACTATTTTTATTAAGGCTTAAGCAATCATTAGGGTCTGTTGATCATTCAAATGTGGTGCTGGCAGTCACTATTTTTTAGACAATATGCAGTGAAATTTTTGACGCCTAGTCATTCTAGGTTAAACAATTTCGCCATATATTGGCAGAAAATAGTACTGCCCTGAAAGGCTGATGCTAAAATCACCCCGAACGTTGTTGCAATCCTAGTTAAGGTCTCGACATTATCGTCGGCTTGCGCCTAATTTGGTGCAATTTTAGCAATCAGCAGCCCTAATATTTGAATGTTCAACAGACCCTAAGCGAAGTCTAAACATTATCAAATGGTCAATAAGCATAATTTTAGCGTTGCTATTGGCCGTTTGAGTTTCTGCTATAGATTTTCTGACGTTTTTTAATAATATTTCTTATTAATTTACTGTATTGCTTTTAAAATAAACATAAATAATAACTGGAGCCGACGATGAATTTGGCAAACAATAAAAAGAATGCTATCGCGTTCTATCAGACCGCTCACGAGGGTAATCCACAAAAGGCCGTCGCTGATTATGTGGGCGATGATTATATTCAACACAATCCTGCCGTAGTCGATGGTAAATCAGGATTTATTGAATACTTTGAACGGATGCAAGCACAGTATCCGAATAAGTCAATTGAGTTTGTACGTTGTATCGCTGAAGATGACTTAGTCTCATTGCATACCCATCAAGTCTGGCATAACGAAGATAAAACCATCGATGAGTTCGTGACGATGGATTTCTTTCGATTTGATGATAGTGGGAAAATTGTTGAGCATTGGGACTCTATCCAGCAAATACCTAAAGATTCTGCTAATGATCAAACTATGTATTAGTTCATATATATATATATATAGAAGCGATACCTCCTTTTATGCGTAATCAGACTATGCATAATCTACGCCTTTAATCCTCAATCATAGTAGTAATAAATACCTATTGGCTAATGTTAACATTAGAGCCGTCGTAAGATATTTCCTATCTATTAATATCCTAGTTTATGAGTTTCTTGCTACCAATAAGGCGAACGCTTTATTTCTTCGGCGAGAAAATCAATAAACTTTCTTTGTAGTGGTGTCACCTGCTTTCGATTGGCATAAACCACATAAACACCCAAAGTTTTGGGTTTCCATTCAGGCAATAACTCAATAAGTTGTCCAGATGCAATCAAAGACTTGACTGCGCCAGATGGCTGTAAGCTGATCCCGTGTCCACGCAACGTGGCAGAGAGCAAGACTTCAGAGATATTGGCGCTGATATTGCCAGAGATAGGAACAGACTCTGGACCATTTGGCCCGTCAAACACCCATGCCGACCGTCCAAAATACGCAAACGATAGACAGTTGTGATGTACAAGCGATTGTACATCTACAGGTCTGCCACGCTTTTGTAAATACTCAGGTGCAGCGCATACGATAGAGTGGCACTCACCGATACGTCTGGCAACGACATTTGGTTCCAAGTCATTGGTGATACGAATCGCCAAGTCAATACGGGCATCAACTAAATTGACCGAATCATCAGTGGTAAGAATATCAATCGCTGTTTGCGGCCAGTGAGAAACAAAGCGACCAACCACATCCATCAAAAGGCTATCAATCAGCGAAAAGCTGGCCGTGATTCGCAGCTGACCTTTTAGCTCCAAAGTGTTTTGATTGCGTATCTGATCCAACGAGTCGGTCAATCCAAGCAACTGATACGCTACCTCAAGGGTCTGCTCACCAGGTGCAGTGAGGCTTAGACTTCTGGTTGTGCGATGTAATAAGCGCATATCCATCCAGCTCTCAAGCTCTGTCAGATAGCGCGTTACCTTAGCTCTAGACATGTCTAAATTGTCTGCGGCACGGCTCAAGCTACCTTGCTCAACGATCGTAACAAACACCTGTAACGCGGTCAGCCTATCCATTTATCTATCCTTATTTGCGCGAAAACTGAAACAGTAAATACCGAATTATAGCGTATTTAAACGAAATACAATCGAATAGAATAGCTACTAACAACGAATGCCGCCCTTAACGCGGTCTATTTACTCAAATGAAAATACAGGTGGATTATGAAAAAATTAATGACAGCTTCTATGGCGGCCAGTGTGCTACTGCTCGCAACCCAAACAAACGCAGCCGATCTAAAACTGCAAGCATATAAACCAGATCAAAATGCTATTTTCCCAGTGACCTCTGTGCTGGCAAGTGGCGAGAAAGATGCTATCTTGTTCGATGCACAGTTTAGTGTCAAAGATGGTGAAGCATTGGTTGATATGATCAAAAAAAGTAATAAAGACCTTAAAATGATTTATATCACGGCAGGCGATCCAGATTACTATTTCGGTCTTCAGCCTTTAGTCAAGGCCTTCCCTGATGTAAAGGTTATGTCTAGCCCTTCTATTATTGAACACATTGAGGCGACTAAAGATGCAAAATTAAAGCATTGGGGTCCAATCCTTGGTAAACATGCGCCTACCAAGATCACAGTACCGCAAACACTTGATCAGTCTACACTGACCTTAGAAGGTCACAAAATTGAAATCAAGGAGATGGGAACTCATCAAGCATATATGTGGGTACCAGAGTCAAAAACTGTGTTCGGCGGTGTGTCGGTAACATCAGGTATGCATGTGTGGACTGCTGATACCCAAACTAAAGAAGCTCGTAGCGCTTGGATGCAATCGTTAGAACAAATGAAGCAATTAAAGCCAAACCTTGTGATACCAGGTCACTATTCGGGCAACCTACTCAAAAAAGACTATGCTGTTGATTTCACTCTCAGTTATCTAAAAACCTTTGAGCAAGCACTGGATGAGGCAAAAAAGCAAAACTCTAAGCAGTCAGAAAAAGTAATTTCTACCATGGAAGTAGCTTACCCCGCGTTATCTGGGGATACTAGTTTACAAATAGGCAGTAAAGTAAATACAGGTGAACTGAAGTGGTAAATGCGGACTATTAGATAAAAATATCATTATTTGATAAGTCTATTAGCGAAATACGAGTTCAAAATGCTAGCGTATGAATGCTTGGTTAATCAGCATACGCTAGCACTTTTAATGATAAATGAGAGTGACTAATGACAATATAATATCGTCGTGCTACGCCTGAAGACTTTACAGCCATTGTCGACCTTTTTGTCGTCAATATGAATTTGAGTGTATTTACTAGCGCCACAGATAAGCGGGCTCTAAAGCAACTGGCTACCCTATTTCTAGCTAAAGACTGTCATCATGCTACTTTTATACAAGTTGCAGAATATGGTGACATTATTTGCGGTGTGGTGATAGGGGTCACTAAAGAAGATCCACATAAAGCTTTATTATTCGATAATAAGCCCATTATTGATCAGATAGAAAACAAGCTGCGTTTATCTGATCAAGGTCGAAAGGTATTAAGTGATTTACAGAAAAAAGAGACAGCTGGTGCGAAACGAAATAAAGTCAATTTTGATAGCGAATTGCAGTTCTTCTGTGTAGATCCAGACTATCGTCGCCACCGTATTGGAGCGACGTTGAATCAAGCATTTGAGACTTATCTCGTGGCACAGGGTGCAGTCACGTATGCATTACATACAGACACTTTATGTACTTATCAGTACTACGATAATAATGGCTATCAACGTGTTGATGAGTATCCCAACCATCTAAACCCGCAGATAATGCACTTCACCTACATCAAACTCTTGTCTTAACACGTTTATAGAGACAATCATCCATGATGACCAAAAAAATACAATCTAAAAGCTCTATAAGGCTGTTCTTTTATATTTAATAGACTCAAGCGTGGCGAGCCAAATTAAAGGTAAGACAATAAGAGCCGAACCTATCAAAAGACTGATATCAGGTATTTCATCAAACCATACGATGCCGATAACCACTGCTCCTAACAGACCGGTATATTCTGCACTAGATATTTTATGTGCTTCAACCGCTCGGTAGACCAGTACGCAGATACCCGCATAGATCAAAATAAACAAATTTGAGCCTGCTGCTATCCATAGCGCGTACCAACTCAAAGGGGCATTTTCCCAAATAGCCAAACCAAGCCCCAACGGCATTCCGACTAAATTGGTCAAAAACAAGGTCTGAGCAACGGTGTGATTCGAAGGCAATTTACGCACTAGTAGGTTGTTTGTCGCCATGGTTAAGGCCACGATCAGCGCAAATATAGCACCCATATTAATTTGTGTTGGTTTTACCACGACAAGAATACCTATGAAACCTAGTATTGCCACAACGATGCTTGGTGCTGTAAGTCTGTCTTTATAAAACAAAAATCCTAACGGTAACATCATCAAAGGAGCGGTATAAAAAATAGCATTCACCGTTGCCAGCGGTAGCGCTTGAATGGACAACACCATAAATACCGCACCAAATAACCAAATATGACCCCGTACAAAATGCCATTTTATATTACTAATCAACTTGGCTTTTTGGTTAAATAAACAAAACGGTAGCAGCATTAAGATGGCTGTTAGCTGACGCAATAGCACAAACTGATAGACCACTGCGCCATCTGGTAACTCTTTTATCAGCGCATCTGAAAGGACGGCAATCATGTTTCCTGCAACCAATAGTATCATTGCAAACCCAACACTCATCTTCGGCATTATCATGCTTATACCTATCTCAAAATACATAAAATTTTAAATTAAGCCATTTAATCTAATGGTCAGATAAATAGTATATTCGCGTATACTCATGACGTATAATGATATAAAAACGTTTATTATTAGTTGAACTCATAATGAAACTTCCTCCATTACGTGCCATACAATGCTTTGAATCTGTAGCAAGGCTTAATAGTTTTTCTAAGGCAGCAGAAAGCCTCAACGTGACGCAAAGTGCCGTGAGTCATCAGGTTCGAACGCTTGAAGAATATCTTGGTGAAGCGTTGTTTTATAGGCAGGGCCGAACCCTTTCTTTAACAGATATAGGCGAGCGTTATTTCACAGAAGTAAATCAATCGCTGACGGCTCTGTCCAATACCAGTCAGGCCATTCGAAATGACCAGCCTGGGCATATTCGCCTAGCACTGTATAGTTCAGTGGCTGTCAATTGGTTGATTCCTCGGTTAGAAAACTTCCGCGAACAGCACCCAGAGATTGAGCTGACCTTAAATATGGTGACAGACCAAGACGACTATAACGAGCAGTGTTCGGATTGCTTTATTACCGTCAATCCACCGAAACGCAATGTAGTCAGCAAGCTTTTATTCGCTGAGAAGCTATTTCCTGTCTGTGGCCAAAAACTTTGGGCAGAAATAAAGGATCAGCCATTGCCTGAGGCGTTATGGCAACACCCTATACTGTCCGTAAAATATTCTGACAAAAGTGAAGGTACAGCTAATGATTGGCTAAAATGGTGTAAAGCAGGCGGGTTTGAGCTGCCAAACGAGGTAAAGATTAATCAATTTAGCCATGTACTGCTTGCCGCACAGGCTGCACGTTATAACTTAGGTATTACGCTTACCGACAACTATATGATGCTAGAACAAACCCATCAGCAAAATCTTGTCAAAATCCCAATGCATGAATTACTCACTGGCGACAGTTTCTATTTCTTTTATAATGACTTAAAGTCAAATCAACCAGACATCATTAAATTGAGTCGTTGGTTAGAGTCACAATGTCTTTAAAAGTGTTTTAAATAAGTGTTTCTAAAGACCGTCATTAACGAGTATTACCTATAATTGCGACCATAAACACTGTGAAAGTATCAACCCCCTACGATAAAGAGCAAGACCTATGCAAATAATCCTCAATCAAATGGATATTACCGATTATCAAGTATCAGTAAATGCTGCTGCGATATTAAAATCAATCCATGATCATCAAGTTTGTAATGGCTTTATGATTTTTCCAGAACTTGCTTTGACTGGCTTTCCGACGCTAGACAATATTGCAGCGTTGTATCATCAATCAACAGAGCACTTTCACAGCATATTGGAAGCAAGCAAAAATACAGATTTAACCATCATTATTGGACATATTGACAAACAGGATCAACTTTTCTATAACGCATGTTCTTTTATAAAAAACGGCAAAATCATTCATAAACACCGAAAGTCAAAGCTTTGGCTTGATGATGTTGGGGTATTTACCAGTGGAGAAGACTTGTCAGTGGTTAGCATTGATGATGTGGTTTGCGGCGCTCAAATTTGTGTTGAGCTAGAGTTTCCAGAAGGCTCAAGAGCACTGGCAAAAAAAGGCGCACAGATCATATTTATGCCAAACGGCAATATGTCTCCTTATGCAAATACCCACTATGTATTGACTCAAGCTCGGGCTATAGAGAACCAATGTTTTGTGATTACCTGCAATGGTGTCGGCGTCGGTCATGGCGGTCAGTTTGTAGGAGAGAGCCTAATCGTCTCTCCTACAGGACGAATTATCAAAAAACTTGGTTCGTCGCCAGATATAGTAACAGTAAATATAGATTTAGAGGAACTAGAGCAGTCTAAGCAAAACTATCAATATATAGACTTGTCTTAATGTAACCATAGAGCTTAATCATTAAACTGAGTGGCAAGGTTATTTTCTGGAGAAAACACAGTGAAGAAAAATCACGGTTACTTATCGCGGCTGATGTCTGGTGGCTTGAGAGCCGATGGATTATCGTTGAGCTAGTACAGCGCAGTCTATATATCCTATGACTTACTATTCTCAGTCTCTCAAAGCATCTTCAACAAAGCTCAAACGGTCTTGACCAAAAAACATCTCACCATTTACAAAGAAACTTGGTGCTCCAAACACCCCTCGTGCTACTGCTTCTTCAGTACTAGATTTTAAACGCGCCTTAACCTCAGGCTCACTAATACATGCCATAAAATCAGTCGCCTCAATGCCTACTTTCGACAGAACTTCAGCCACAACTTCTGGTGATTCCATATTTAACTTTTCAGCCCATAGCGCATTGAAGATAGCGGATAAATAACTCTCAAATTTAGATGTCCCCAGATAAGCGGTAACACCGCGCATAAGCTGCATCGTATTGACTGGGAAAAATGGATTGAAGCGAAAAGGCACGTCATAGATAGCTGAAAAACGCTTAAGGTCTTTGAGCATATAAGCGCCTTTAGCAGGTACGGCAGCTGGTGAGGTGTTACCAACGGCTTGAAACACTGCACCAAGTAACATAGGACGCCAAACGACCTCGGCATTGTGACGCTGCGCGATACTCGCTAACTGTGTCCATGCCAAGTAACTGGCTGGGCTACCCACATCAAAGAAAAACTCTACTTGTTTACGCATCTTTGCATTCCTTGCAATATATTAAAAATCCATTAAAATTTTGACGGTTATTAACTAGATAGGATTAAAAAGTTTCCATCCATGGGCGTAAATCCAGCTCATGCGTCCAGCTATCTCTTGGCTGACAGTGCAACTGCCAATACTGCTCAGCGATATGTTCTGGATTTAAGATACCGTCTTGGTCTTTGAGCTCATAGCGCTCAGGAAAGTTGTCACGAATAAAATCAGTGTCAATGGCACCGTCAATGATAGGATGTGCGACATGTATGCCTTTTGGCCCCAACTCGCGTGCCATGCTTTGTGCCAATGCCCGCAGAGCAAACTTAGCGCTAGCAAAAGCCGAAAAACCTTTACTACCGCGTAAAGACGCTGTTGCACCCGTAAAAATAATTGTCCCCCTCTCACGTGGAATCATGACTTTTGCCGCTTCTCTACCTGTCAAAAATCCAGCCAAGGCACCCATCTCCCACACTTTTCGATAGACCCTTTCTGTCGTATCTAAGATGGAGAAATGAACGTTTGCCCCGATGTTAAACACTACTACTTCAATCGGCCCAATGTCTTTTTCAATATGAGCAAACAGCTCAACCATCTCTTGCTCGACACGTGCATCACAACCAAATGGCTTGACTACTCCCCCAGCCGCTTCGATATCACTGACTAATGTCTCTAGCTTCTCAACAGTCCTTCTGGTCACGCACAAAGTAAAACCTTCTCGCGCAAAACGTCTGGCAACAGCGCTGCCAGTGGCATCGCCTGCGCCGATTACAACTGCTACGGGTGCTCTGTTCATATCTATTTCCTTATAGGTTCCTTTTTAGAACTAACAAAAACATAGCTTTATTTTTGGACCCTGTCAAGCTAACCTATAGCTTAAAGATAAAGGAGATAACCTATGCGCTGGGATGAACTGGACCAACAGTCTTGCTCGGTGGCTCGCACTTTAGCAGTCATTGGTGATCGTTGGACGCTCATGATTTTACGCGATTGTTTTTTGGGAGTCAGACGATTCGACGTATTTGAGCAACGCTTGGGCATTACACGCCATGTCCTATCTAACCGTCTTCGCAAGCTGGTTGAATACGATATTTTAAAAAAAGTCGCCTATCAACAGCGGCCGCTACGTGAGGAATATAGACTGACAGAGTGTGGATTAGATTTGCACTCGGTCGTACTGGCATTGGTCAGTTGGGGTGATAAATACATGGCTGATGAACGCGGGGCACCGCTGTTGCATAGACACAAGGCATGTGGTCACATTATGCATCCTGTGACAGTATGCTCCGAGTGCGCTGAGGCCGTTACTGCACGTGATGTTGAGGTTGAGATAGGACCCAAATGGATCGGTAATGATGAAGTGATTATTTAATATAGTAGCGGTTTATGAATCACTGGAGCTAGATATCAGAACACTTTATTTAAAAGACTTGACCTTTTACGGTTGTACTGTACTTCAGCCTAAAGTGTTCCAAAACCTCGTTAACTGTATCGAACAACGTAAAATAAATCCAATCGTGGCGTGTACCTTTCCATTAAAAGAGATACATACTGCTCAAGCGGTTTTCTTAGAAAAGAAACATGTCGGTAAAATCGTTTTGAAAGTTGCTCAAGAATAATTATCGATCAATAGCAAATAAATAACGTATAAATGATTTTGAATATTTTATTCAAAGCCATTTATATCTAAATCAATAAACGCTGTTTTGAAACATGAAAGTCAATCTTATCAGTCATGGCTTTCAACCATTCATTTTATCGTCAGCAGCAGAATATAGATCAAACCTATGAGATAACTGTCATTTCAGTAACGACAAATTCATCGACCATCCCATCTGTTACTTGTACATAGTTTTGAAAATGCGGGCTTTGTACATGTTGCTGAAGACACTCGTTGTTTTCCCAGATCTCATAAACCACGAAACCGTTACTATTTGCATTTTCCTGATGCAAGTCATATTGGATACAACCTTGATCATCTTGTGATGCTGCTGTCAGTTTAAGCAGCTCAGTTTTGACTTGTTCAACGTGCTCAGGTTTGGCTTTGATAGTGGCGACGATGGTAAGTGGTTTGTTTGCTTGCGTGCTCATCTATTTATCCTATGTTTATTATTATCATTGATTTAAATAGGTCCAACGTGTCTGCTAAAAGCGTCACATTGGACCTATTAATCTAAATGGGGTTATGCGTTATGCAGACCAGCCTTCTAATACAATCTTGCCATGCGCTTGCTGTTTTTCTAGCATTTGGTGCGCACTACGTAGATGTTCAGCGGTGATAGCCCCAAGATTGTGAGCGACCGTGGTTTTGATCTCGCCTGCATCAATCAATTTTGCCACTGCATTTAATAAATGATGCTGTTCAATCATGTCTGGCGTATTGAACATTGAGCGTGCAAACATAAACTCCCAATGCAGGCTTAAGCTTTTGGTTTTAAGAGGGTTGGCATCTAGTGATTTTGGATCATCAATCAGTCCAAGCTTACCCTGCGGCTTTAAGCATTTAATGATTTCTTCATAATGATCTTCAGTGTTATTGAGACTCACCACGTAATCTACTTCAGCAATACCTGTTTTTTGTAGCTCATCAGACAATGGGTTGCGGTGATTGATAACATGATCAGCACCCAAATCTTTGAGCCACTGCACGCTCTCATCTCTCGAAGCTGTACCGATAATCGTGGCAGACGTTCTTGTCTTTAATAACTGAGTTAAGATAGATCCAACACCGCCCGCTGCGCCAATGACCAATACTGAGACGTTATTAGCATCCTCGCTACTATCGCTGTCATTTGCTGCGCTATCAGAGACAGGCACTTGTAGACGGTCAAATAACATCTCCCAAGCCGTAATCGTTGTGAGTGGTAATGCCGCTGCCTCAGCGAAAGACAAAGAGGCTGGCATGTGCCCAACAATACGCTCATCGACCAACTGATATTCAGCATTGCTGCCTGAACGGGTTAAATCTCCAGCATAATAGACGTTGTCGCCTACTGAGAATAAACTGACGTCTTCACCGACAGCCGTCACAGTACCGGCAGCATCCCAACCAATAACAGCATACTCACCCTCTGCGGCAGGTCGCCCTTCACGGATTTTATAATCTACAGGATTGACTGATATGGCTTTTACTTCTACGAGAATATCGCGGCCTGAAGCAATTGGCTTATCAAGGGTTATGTCTTGTAGCGATTGTTCATTATCGATAGGTAGATTGTTTTGATAACCAATGGCTTTGATAGTTTGCATAATATTGTGTCCTGTTTTTAATGAGAAAGTTTTTAATAATAAAATTTGAAAATATAGTTAGTAATGGTTCAAATGTTTGAAATTCATTAATGCTGCTAAATATAAATCTTATGCATCTTATGCAAAAATTGACTGCAATACTGTCTGAGTCTGCTGCTCAAGCTCTGCAATGGCTGCTGTGTTTAGGGCATCAGCATGTGGTCGACCAAACGCCCCTCTTGCATCGCCATGTGCGCCATCTGTTATATCGTTATCAAAGTATTTACCAGTATCATCAGCGAACTCATCCGAGATGGCCAACTCCGTTAGGATATTTGCGCCTTTGTCTGCTGATGACCAATGCTGACCATACGCTTCGTTGGCCATTTTTGTGTTCAGTAGCGAGCCTGGATTGACGGCGATGACATTGATATCGTTGCTAGCGACGGTGTCAGCTAATGCCATACTCCACATCGTGAGTGCCAGCTTACTTTGGGCATAAGCATCCTTATCATCGAGGCGGGTCTGGCCTGCAAGTGCTTGATAAGATATTGACGCTTGCGCAGCTGAGCTTAAGTTCACGATACGCGCTTTATCAGACTGCTTTAGCAAAGGTAATAAAGCATTGGTCAGCTCATAAGGCGCTAGATAATTGACTACGAAACGTACATCCAAACCGTCTTTAGTCAATGCTGATGCCGTGGTATAAATCCCTGCGTTATTTATGAGCACATCAAGCTTGGGCAGTTTTTCATTGACGTCTGCTGCCATCTTTAGCACATCCGTTAGATCAGAAAAATCAGCCACAAACCCATCAATATTATCTACTGCTGCGCCTGTCGCGACTGCTCGAACTTCTGCAATGACGCTAGCAAGCTTGTCAGCATCGCGGCCATGCAAGTACACTTGGTGTCCAGCTTCTGCCAGTTTTAACGCTGCCAATTTGCCAATGCCATCTGTGCTGCCAGTAATTAAAATCGTTTTAGTGGTATTCAGAGTCATAAACCGCCCTTATTGTTTGAATTATTGTTTCAGTTTTGGATACCTGTTCTATTTTATCCGTCGTGATAGCATCCATTGTAATGAAAGTGTTGTGCTTCAAACAGTAGCCATCACCTAAAACACTTTCAATATAATTTTGAAAGTAGGTTGTTTTTAAGGGGTTATTTAGATCGATATCTAAGCGGTTGTTTGTTATATTTGAGACAATACAACCGTCCTGTTTAGTCTGATGTTTCTCAAACGAGGGCCTGTCCTCCATCAGCGTATCTCAATAGGACAAATTGTTCATCCGCTTGACGCGCAAGCTCCGCCTTACTAACAAGGGTGAGCAGCTTTTGCAGCACTGTAAGGATGCACTGGGCATCTTAGACAATGCCTATGTACTTAGAGAAGTTTGGTGAACCTAAGACACCCTCAGCATTGGCTGAACATAATTGTCTGTGTCTGGGACACAATGACAAATATTTTAGTCAATGAACGTTTGAAGGCTTGGACAAACAAACGAGCGCCGCTGTATCGGGCAAAAGATGGTGACGTGGTCAGGCGTTGGACAATAATGAGACATGGTGTTGCACTAGAATCTCGTTTGGACATTAGTTCTGATATAAAAGAAGGACAGCACATTGAAATTAAACTAGGGGGTTGGCAAGTTACCTCCTATCCACTATATTTGATCTTTCCTGAACGACGATTGCTTGACCCACTGTTCAATGCCGTAAAGGAATATTTAATCGACTGCGTGCAAAATGTTTTGGCTTGAATAGCGTTCGACCTTAAACAAAATACAGTCGACTCCTCTTAAAGAGCATACGGTTCTACTGGGATAAATATTGTGCAGCCTCTGTTATGCTTGCGAGCAGCCAATGAGAAAACTTATAACCATCAGCACATAGTAAAACCTACTAGCAAGATGATAATCATATGTATCACTTTTATGTTGGATTGACGTCACCTTCCAATACGCCAACCTCTAAATTTGGCAAAAAAACGGTTTATCTTGTCAGAAAAGTTCAACGTCTCTGATTCCGGCACTGCTTCAACATGATGGCGAGCTGCCAATATCGGCTGCTGTACCAATCTTTCGTGATGATCAAACGCGCGATCAAGACTGATACTCATCATAGAAAAATTGGTCGGTCGTGGTAGGCAGCGATATACCTGACCTTTATTAATCAAATCAATCACCATATGTGCATCTTTGAACTCGGTCAACATGAGCACCATCAGATCAGGCTGAATATTTTTTAGCGCATAAACAATGGGAGTGATATTTTCTTTATTGAGCGTCGAATCCGTAATAGTGACACCAAAGCGTTTTTTTTGTAATAAGCTTGCAGCCTGCTCAATATTGCTTGCCCAGCTCACGGTATAAGCACTCTTAAAATGACTTTTTATTTGCTGATAAACACTCTCATCATCATCTAACACCAATATACTACGCTTGCTATCAGTTCTGGCATGAATACGGTTTTGAATATCATGATTTTCAGTGACATTTTGGGTGATTTCTTGGGTTTTCTGAGCAATCTCTGTGGCTTTATTAACGGTTTTTTTGAGTTCATCATTTTGCCAAGGCTTTGTGATATAGCGATAAATCTCGCCTTCATTCACAGAATCAATCACCGCATTCAGATCTGCATACCCCGTCAATAAGATACGAATAGTGTTCGGGGATGCCGACTTGATATCACGCAACACTTCTGTACCTTGCTTGTCTGGCATGCGTTGATCGCTGACGACCACTTGTACCTCATTCGCGCTGATATATTCCATCAGCTCAGTAGCATCAGTAGTGATAAACACATCGTGTGACTGTCGGAAGTGCATTTTTAAACTGCGTAAAATGCGTGGTTCATCATCGATAAAGGCAATTTTTGGTTTTTGCATGAGGCTCTCTTTAAATAAGTAGTTGGAAGTCTCTCAACTTTCAAATAAGGCCTGTGAAGATTCGGTTTTATGAGCGATAGACTGTATCGGCAGCAGGATGGTAAACGTCGTTCCAGTGCCAACGATTGAGCTGACCTCGATGCGACCGCTATGTTGTTCGATAATTTGTGCTGTGATAGCCAATCCCAACCCTGTGCCATCACCAGCTTTTTTGGTAGTAAAAAAGGGCTCAAAGATCTGCGTTAAAATACTCTCTTTGATACCAGCACCATTATCTGTAATGCTGATTGCCACGTATTGTCGCGACTCATCAACAGACGAGAGGATCTGTAATGTCCCTTTATGATCCATTGGCATGGCTTGGGCGGCATTATTAAATAGATTGAGTAATACTTGGTTGATTTGCGAAGGATTGCATTGAATCAATGGTAGCTCAGCCAGACTGGTGCTGACATCTAGAGTTTTTAGATTATTACGTGCCATCACCAAAGACGTGTTGATACAGTCATTGATATCGACCTCTTTTACCTTGGATTCGTCAATTCGAGAGAAATCACGCAAACTCACGACCAACTCCGCAATCTGATCGACGCCATACAGGCCGTCTTTGATCAAATCTATCAAATCCTCACTGACTTCATCTTCTTTAATTGCCTCACAACACTGCAAGGTCTCCTCTATCAATTGAGTCACTTGTGCTTGGTCAGCCTCTGGTTCTTTTAACGCATGCAATAATTGATCGGTATGCTGTATCAGCTCATCAAAACGCATGAGGTTATCACCGACCAGCTCCATATTGCTACGCACATAGCCAAGAGGCGTATTGACCTCGTGCGCCACGCCTGCCACCATCTGACCGAGTGTGGCCATTTTTTCGGAGCGTACTAGGTGCACTTGTGAGGCTTTTAATTCGTCCATGGCTTGCTGCAAATCTTTCGTACGGGCGGTCACTTGGCTCTCTAGATGGACATTTATTTCAGCAAGCGCGCCTTCGTTTTCGACGACACGATCAATTAGTTGATTGGTCTGCTCGCTGATGACTTGGATTTCACTGACATTTGAGTGTGGCAATTTATGCACGCTTAATTTTTGATATTGTTTTTGCTCAATCAATGTGCCCATATCAGCCACGGCCATTGCCATGTGCTTCAATGGACGCGTAAAGTAGCGACGAAACACCCATGCAGTCAGTAATAAAATCGGAATAAACCCCAATAGCATGGCTTGAATCAGCTGGTTTGACAGTGCATTTGCCACGCTCATCATGTCATTATCAGGCTTAACGATGACCATCTTCCAATACGTAAATGGCATACGAAACACAAAAGCGGTGGCAGACTGCTGCAACACAAAATCATTGGGCACAGCGATGGTATCGACCAAATGACTGCCGACTAAGTTAAACGTCTGATCGATGTTCAACAGCAATAATGCGGAGAGTAATTGGGATTCTTGTTCGCTGACTTTGTCCAAATTGGTCGTGCTCAAAATACTACGGGCGGCGAGCGTGAAACGGCCTTCATCTTTGGCAGTCGCTTCATCGATCAGTGTGCGATTGATACTATCTAGGCGATCAGCAATAGGTACAAAGCTAGGGTTTTTCTTGGCCAATTGATGTGCGGTTACCATTTCGCCCTGAGGATTATCTTCCGTCACTTGAGTGACCATCGACTGATCAGGAAAGGTCAAAAACCGATTGTCCAGGTCTACCAAAAAGACGTAACCACCTACCTTATCTTGCCATTTTTTCATGGCATCATCGAGATTATCCAATAACAAATTAAAACTCACCACGCCATCAAAAGCTTGGTTACGACTGTCATATAATGACTTGGCACAAGTCATCATCGGCTGATTGCTCACGGGATCCACATACGCACGGCTCCAGACACAGTGGTCATGACGTGCATACATCGCTGGAATGTACCACCAATCTCGATAATAAGGATTGGGTGTTTGGCTCACTTGATTATAGCGTTCTGATGGTTGCATGTTGCCTGCATCATCACGCGCCCACACAAACGACTGACGCTCTCGACCTTGCTCATACATATTAGGGTCAAACCATACACCTCCGCCCACGATTCGCAGGTCCGTCTGCTGCATGAGATTGCCAAAGGTTTCTTTATAAAGAACGTCTTCTTTTGGCAAGCCACCAGCCATCGTACTGGTCGCCTTTGCCAATCCATCGACATGGCTGATACTCGCCATGATGCTATTGATTGCTTCATTACCCGTTTCAACCACTGTTTCTGAAGTCATCTCTAGTAGGCGCGGCTTCGCTTGGGTTTCAATAACCCAGTACACCATCAGAATAATCAATAAAAAAGCCAATGCCAAAATAATCAGCATGCGCGTGGAAATACTACCAAGCCGATTAGCCACACTCATAAACAAACCTTGTATTGATGCGCCTACTGTTATCAATGACTCATACAATAAGTCAAGACATCAGCCATACGCAGCCACCATTCATAGTGAGCTCAAGGATACGATGCGGTTATGACAAGATAATGACAAAAGTTGTGTTTTTAGGGTTTGTCCTCATTTTAAACATAACAAAAAAAATGCGCCAAATTGCTGTCAAACAAAAAAAACAGCGCAGACAATACCATAAGCATTTTGATTACTATTCATCATTTATCCCTGATTAATTTATTTAGTGATAAGTTAAGGTTTATCATTGACGACATCCCTTGCCTGTAGACTATAATTTCATAACAGCGCTTAGAAGTTTGTCGCGCACACGACAATTCCTCAATAAATGAGAGACAAATACGTTTAAACATTCATAGTAGAAGTATGAATTAGCCCTTAATCCGTGTTCAATACACCGATTTCAGCTTGCCGGAATATTGGTATTCTGTAAAAATACGGAGGTTCTGTAAAAATAAAATAGGAAAACACGAAATGACATTCTCGAAGTCAGTAACCTATTTGCAGACTCGCTAAAGGAATAGACCTCCGCTACTTCTAACAAAACGGACAAGTAATATAATCATGAAAAAATCAGTGCAAACACTTTTTAGCCGAGTTGGTCTGACTGCTGTCATTGCCGCCTCATTGATATCTGGACAAGTGCAAGCAGCAGACAGCGACAGTCATCTGAAAAGCACAGTCGATGCACAAGCCAAGTCGCTAATGAAAGCACATGATATTCCAGGTATGGCGTTTGGCATTATTGTCGATGGAAAGTCGTCTTTTTATAACTACGGTTTGGCTGACAAACAATCTGGCAAGGCTGTTTCAGAAAACACTATCTTTGAGTTGGGCTCTATCAGTAAGACCTTTGCCGCGACTTTGGCAAGTTACTCAGAGCTCAATGGCACACTCGACTTGGAGGATACCGCTGATAAATACATTCCTTATCTACAAGACAGCGCCATTGGTAACACCAAGCTTATCAACCTAGCCACCTATTCGGCAGGTGGTCTACCACTTCAAGTACCTAACGATATCAAAAACAATAAGGAATTGTTCCGCTACTATAAGTCGTGGCAACCTGCCTTCCCTATCAACTCAAAACGTCTATACTCTAACGCCAGTATAGGACTGTTCGGCCATATATCAGCCTTGAGTATGGGCGCGGATTACACACAGGTGATGGAAGATAAAATACTGCCCTTACTCAATATGCCTAGTACCTTTATCAATGTTCCTAACGACAAAATGGACGATTATGCATTTGGTTATAACGCTGCTGGAGAGCCGATAAGAGTTAACCCTGGGATTTTGGACGCCGAAGCTTATGGTATTAAATCAACCAGCGCGGATATGACCCATTACATGGCGGCTAATATGGGGTTAATCCCTTTGGATAAAGATATTCAACAGTCATTGCAAAACACTAGAAAGGGATACTATCAAGCGAGCACTGTTACACAGGGATTGGCGTGGGAGATGTATCCATTCCCCACTCAGCTAGACACACTACTTGAAGGTAATTCAACGGATGTGGTGCTCAAGCCACAGCCTATTACAGCAAACAATCAGCCGACACCTGTTTTAAACGATGTATGGGTGAACAAGACAGGCGCTACCAATGGATTCGGTGGATATATCGCTTATATTCCCGCAAAAAAATCTGGCATTGTCATTTTGGCAAATAAGAACTACCCCAACGCAGAGAGGGTCAAAGCGGCTTACACCATCCTGCAAAGTGCGATGGCTAATTGAAGTAGAAGAAAACAGAACGTTGCTGTATCTCTAGTGATATTCACCTTTTTTAAACCAATATAATGAATGTAAAAAAGTCCTTTATATCAGTATAAAGGACTTTTTTTCTAAAATTGAAGATGCTGCATAGAAAGATATTGAATGAATAGAAAACTGTACTATCAATTTTATTCTAAGTCACGCTATGCAAATGGGCGTTCGAATGACGTCCGATTTTCAACATAGGCTGGCTAGCAAATAAGACAATCACACCAACTAATGAAAACACACCAAAGGCGTAGAACGCAGTAGCAGCACCATACCGATCCACAATCAAACCAGTAAAGATGACGGGGACACTAAGCCCTATATATGCCATCAGAAAATAGCCTGCACTTGCACGTGCCTGCTCATTTCCAGCAGATTTTGCGACTCCTAACATACCGCCTAAATAAACAAAGCCATAGCAACTAGTACTGGCCAAAAATGCCGCCAAAAGAATCACTGGTAGATTGGCATTCAACGTCCCCCAAGCCAATAAAGCATAAGCTGGTAGTAAGATCAGAAGACCTAGCTTGCTTGAAACTTGAGGGTCAAGCTTTCGGGCGATTGGCTGAACGATCAATCCACAACTGATGGCTAACATAGAGGATACCCCTGCATACTTAGCCAGTCCATGCGTGGCCAGCACTGAGGGAATAACTGACAACACCAATCCGGTCGTCGCCCAACAAATCAAAATACCGCTGCCATACCATATAACTTCACGATTAAAATAAGGTAGCCGTAGCATAGAGGTGGGCAAATTAGTGCGTTTAGGTGCCGTCTCTGGTAATTGATATAACAAAAACATAGCGAATATCCCGCTCGCTAGCAGTAAGAGAAAACTGGCTGGCTGATCGGTTTCATAAAACATCAAAGAAACCGTCGTCAATACAGGACCAAGACCAAAACCTATCGTCGTACTGGCCGTCACCCACGCTGTCGCACGCATCGTATCTGATGAACCAAGCAGCTCAATCATATAGGCAGTCGCCGTAGCAGCCATCAGAGCCGTTCCCACACCCAGTACGAATCGTGCTACTGCTAATGCTCGCGTGTACGGATAAAACAACATGAGAGCTGTCGCTGCTATCGATAGGGCTAAAGAGATTAAAATCACCTTGCGCCGTCCGATGCGATCAGACAATCCGCCAAAAGCTAACAATACGGGTATGACACCCAATACATAAAAGGAAAATGCTATCGTAGTTGCTAGCACGCCATAGCCATCATTGTGTGCATAAACGGCATAAAGCGGCCCTTGGATATTGACGCTTGTCGTTATCACGCATAAGGCAAAGGCCAAATATTTATTATATTTTTTTGTAGTCATATATCGCTGCTTTTCGAATAATAATCGTTGAATTGACTGAGGTAAGTGCGATTCACAATAGAATCACACCTACCTCTACATCGTTTACGTTCAATAATTAAAACAAAAGCACAGTAGGTTATCTATATACAATACAGTACAATTAGACAGAACTGTTTGGTCTATAAAACCCATACAGTTGGGATATCCTACCCATATATTGTCCTAGCTGTACCCTTAAGATAAAACCTTCACAAAATCTGCCTTACCAAAAATTGTAAAAAATATGAATAAGAAGCTAACACGCATCGAAGTTGTCATGGCTGACGTAAAAGAGAAAATAGCGACTGTCATCTACATGCCAGAGTCGCGGCTACCGTCTGTCCGTGCTACTGCCAAAGATTATGGGTTCTCACCATCGACCGTGGTTGAAGCCTATGAACGCCTGCAAACTGAGGGCATTATCTACTCCCGCCCTGGTGCAGGGTTCTATGTGGCAGAGACGACAGCGCCACTATCATTGACAGATATAGCACCAAAAATTGAACGAGTGGTAGATCCATTGTGGGTATCGCGGCAGTCGCTGGAGCCACCCGATGGTGCACTAAAGCCAGGCTGCGGCTGGTTACCAGCGGACTGGCTGTTTGAGGCAGGTATACGCCGTGGTCTGCGAAATGTAGCAAAAGCTGACGCGTCCATTATCAGTGAGTATGCAACGCCGCTAGGATTGTTAACATTGCGCCAACTACTCACGCGGCGTATGGCAGGATTGAGTATCAATGCAGAACCGTCACAGGTTATATTGACGGATTCCGGCACTCAAGCGATAGATTTGATTTTTCGATTTTTGCTGACACCAGGTGATACGGTTGTCGTCGATGATCCTTGTTATTTTAACTTTCGAGCACAGCTGCTTGCCCATCGGGTCAAAGTAGTTGGCGTCCCTTATACGCCAAATGGGCCAGATGTAGAGGCCTTTGCAGCGATTTTAGATGAGCATAAGCCGCGCCTGTACATCACCAATGCTGCCATTCACAATCCTTCGGGCGCAACGTTGTCACCTGCTACGGCATACCGTGTATTACAATTGGCCCAAGCAGCTGGTTTGTACATTATCGAAGACGATATTTTTGCAGATTTTGAAGTCAAGCCTGCAGCGAGATTGGCGGCTTTGGATGGGTTATCACGCGTATTCTATATCGGCAGTTTTTCTAAAACGTTATCCGCATCTCTACGCTGTGGTTATATTGCCGCGCCTACAGAATGGGTCGAGAGTTTGGTCGATTTAAAGATAGCGACTGGGTTTGGTGGCAGTCAGCTGGCCGCAGCTGTTGTATTCTCAGCGTTGACTGATAGCGGCTACCGTAAGCATATGAATGATATCCATACTCGGCTGGCAAACGCACGTACTCATACGCTACCACGATTGGCTAAATTGGGCATCGTACCGTGGCTGCTTCCACAAGCAGGTATGTTCCTATGGTGCCGATTACCTAAGAATAATAATGCGACCGAATTGGCCAATCGCTGCTTATCACAGGGTGTGGTATTGGCACCGGGTAATGTTTTTAGCCAATCGGACAATGCTGAGAACTTTATGCGGTTCAATGTGGCACAGATGAGTCATTCAAAAGTTTTCGAGGTATTGGCTCAATCGTTAGACTAACCAATCAGAGACTTATATAGTCATTCCACTATAAAAGTATTACAGCGTTAACCTCGCTTGAAGTATTTAATATACATCTACACTCGGTTGCCTTGTACTACTTTTAAATTGAATCGACTATAGTGCTAGTACCGTCCTATTATATAGTGACCTTTCGACTATAATTCTAAGCCTAAATATCAGCCAAACACAATCAAATCTAATCACTTCCGACAACGGATACTATTTCTCTAGGATAGCTCATATGTCCCCTATATATACTGCATTGGCTGTACTGGTTACCTTTATCTGGGGCGTGAATTTTACTTTTATTGCGTGGGGTCTTGAGAGCTTTCCGCCATTGATGCTTACCGCCCTGCGTTTTTTCTTTACTGCTGTGCCTCTGGTTTTATTTCTAAAGCCGCCTAAATTCAACCGTACCTTGTTTATTTATGCCATCGGTACATTTGTCATGCAATACGCCTTTGTGTTTACAGCGATGCATCTGGGTTCATCCCCGGGGCTAACGGCACTACTGCTACAAATTCAGATTTTTATCACAGTATTGCTAGCTTACTTTATATTGGGTGAAGCAGTCAGCCGTATGCAAATCGTCGGTATGTTGGTCGGTGTACTAGGACTCAGCGTGATTGCGTTAAACCTTGGCGGTGATATGCCTTTGGCAGGGTTCATCTGTATCCTGATAGCTGCCATCGGTTGGAGCTTTGGTAATATTGCATCCAAGCAAGCATCAAAACAGGCCTCAGAAAAAGCGTCAGAGAAAGCTGCCCTACAAGAAACGCAGCAAGGAACAAGGGTATCTGTTGCCCCATCTAGCACTGAAAAAAATAAAGCCTCTGCTCTGTCTGCGCTAACGCTGGTAGTCTGGGGCGGTCTCATTGCTTGCGTGATGTTAACGATATCTTCTCTTATATTTGAGACTGATGCATGGCAACTAGCGACGTTTACTGAAGCATCACTCAAGTCTTGGCTCTCACTTGGGTTTATCGTCTATATCTCAACCTTAATTGGCTTTGGTCTGTGGGCACACTTACTCAGTCAAAATACTGCCTCCAAGGTTATGCCATTTGCGCTATTGGTGCCTGTATTCGGTATGGTGACCTCAGTACTACTCACAGGAGAAGTGGTGACGTGGTGGAAAATGCTGGCCATGATGTTGATCTTATCAGGGCTGTTATTGGCGAATGTGAAAATAAAAATGAAAAAAAGCTGCTAACGATGACCACTAAAACACTTGGCCATCATTAGCAGCTTTTTATTTTCTGCAGCTTTTTTTCTATAGTTATCGTAAATCATCCACGACAGCTAGCATTGCTATCAGTGATGCTTCGCCTAATTTGATAGAACGCTCTGGCGACCAACCCATCTCTTCATCGGGCAGATTATCATTGTCTTTAAATGGCATCTCTAACGTATTGGCGAGGCAATCAAAACGCTCTGCTACCCAATTGGTGGCAACGGTCATATTGGCAGCACCTGGTGCATCAATCTCATAGCCAAATTCAGACTGAAAATCAGCACTAGCTAATTTCAATACCTCTGAAAATCTATCACGTAGTCCAGCAAGACGGTCACTGTAGCTTGGCGTCCCTTGTGAACCAGCGAGGAATACGTATGGCAATGCTTCATCACCATGCACATCATAAAATAGATCCACGCCCGTCGCTTCCATTTTATTAATCACATAAAATACTTCAGGGCTTTTGTCTAAGCTTGGACTTTGCCATTCACGGTTTAGGTTGGTTCCGGCAGCGTTAGTACGCAAGTGACCACGTACACTACCATCAGGGTTCATGTTAGGGACAATATAAAAATTGGCCTTGTCTAATAACTGTTTGCCAGTCGCATTATCGCTATCTAACAAGCTATACAACAAACCCTCGATCAGCCATTCAGCCATCGTCTCACCTGGATGCTGACGAGCAGTAATCCATATATTACGCTTACTAGCATCTCCATCCCCGATTTTGACTAGGGTCAAGTCACGCTTATCAAGCGTTTCACCTAGATGCTCTAACGTCACTAGCGGATGCACTTGCACAGTGGCCAATAAATCTTGATGACGCTCATAGCTGTAAGGGGCAAAGTACGCAATCTGAATGGTTTCGCATTCTAACTCTGCCACGATGGTCAATTTGCCATCTTTGTAAGACGTTGGCAGACGGAACCAATGCTGACGATCATAAGAAGCCACCGCTTGGTAGTTCTCCCAACCTTCTAGATAAGAGGCCTCTCCTGCATTCAGAATATTGAGAACATACTGCTCCCCTATTTGACCTGACAGACGAAAGTTAAACCACTGAAAAAACTCGCTACCAACATCTGGGCGAATCGCTAATTGAATGTCTTTTTTGTCATCTGCATTAATAATGTCAATGTTGCCTGCATCAAAATTAGCCGTGATATGCATAGTCATTCCCTAATTGATTTTTATGATTGATTGTTATGATACTGTTTTAAACGTTATGTTCGTTATAGACTTACCGTTCTAACTACTGCTTTTTAATAATCTCTAGCTTTATATTGGGTACTAGACATACATTTACTTGGTCATTACCAGCTCGTTTTCAAGGCAACCATCTATCAAATTTATCTATTCAGATTGAATATCTATCGTTGACTACTAAAAGATTAAACGTCCGCCAATAACTCGACACTCACTTGAAAGTAATCATCGTCTTTTATAGTAATACTGACGTTACCGTTATGCGCCCCAACGATAGACTGTACGATGGATAGACCCAAACCTGTTCCTGTATGGCGATCTACTGTTTTGTGATGTCGATAGAAGCGCTCAAACAACTTATCTGCCTCACTTTGTGTCAATGGCTCATCTAATCGGTTGGTGATTGTCATTCGTAGAATATCTTGTTTTGATTGTTGAAGACTGCTTATTGTTGTGCCCACCATCTCATCTGAGTTTATTCTATCTGCCCTAATGGTTATAACACTATCTTGAGCAGCATAATAAATCGCATTCGATATCAGATTAGCAAAAAGCCTTTGTAATAAACTTTTATCTCCTAAGACAGCGCTGAACTCACCTTTTGTTTCAATAGCGATACCTCGGTCTTCTGCAATCATTTCGTAGTAATCAACGAGCTTGGTGATTAAACTGTCCGTATCCACGTGACTGATTTGCGAGTCACTCAATCCTTTTTGGGTTTTTGCCAGTAGCAGCATATTATTTATCATGGCCGACAGCTGCTCTAACGTGTCATGTTGATGGTGTAGCTGCTCAATGTATTCATCACCCGCTCTCGGTTTGTTTAACATGACTTGCGTTTGCGTGCTGAGTGTCGCTATTGGAGTGCGCAGCTCATGGGCGATATTGTCTGAAAACCGTGACAATGATTCAAAATTACTTTCAAGCTTGGCCATCATCGAATTGTAAGATTCTGCTAGTGGTCGCAGCTCTAACGGCATATCACTGACCGTGACTCTATCATCCAATCTGTCAGGATTCATTGTTTTCATTTTTTGGACGATGGTCGCCAAAGGGGCAAAACCCCAGTACACACCCAATGCCGCTACTGATATGAGCAACAAGGTAATCGCGAACAAAATCATACTAAGCTGACGATTGAACTGTAATAAATACTGATGATGCACATCTATAGGCAATGCGATAAGCGCGAGCATTTTGTCGTCTTCAATGACCATTGCTCGATAGTATCGACTGTTGATATTCATCACAAACTGTTGCTTATCATTATCTTGTTTCAGTGATGACAGATTAAACCCTTTCCCTAGTTCTTGAGCAAAGTTATTGGGGGTACTAGACAGTATCTGCCCTTCTTTATTAGCGATAATGGTTTTTAGATCGTAATCTAGCCAAGAAGAATGCTGATGATCAACTTCATCTGATATCACTGCGGTAGAAGTATCTCCATCAGGCATTACGTCAGGCGCCGCTCTTAGCGACTGTTGACTATTTAATGGATATTGAGAGCTTGGTAGGGTTTGAGAAGTTATAGGGCTACTAGGTTCTATCACTCGTTTACGTAGATTAAAAGCCGCATGGGTCATAATCTCAGCGTCCATTTGCTCGAAATGGCCTTTAACAGAACGCTGTATCCATATATAAATAATAACCTGCGATATAACAACAAATATCGTGAGCAACAGCACAGTACGCCATAATAGCGGCAAGCGCCGATTATCAAACCTATATTTCATATTAGACATTGCCAGCTTCGTGAGATGGTTTGCTATCAAGCACTGTATCGACCGCTTCTAACCGATAGCCCATCCCGCGCACCGTATGAATCAGCTTTGCGTCATGATCATCGTCTATTTTTATACGAAGACGCCTTATCGCCACATCAATCACATTGGTATCATTTTCAAAGTTCATATCCCATACTTGGGAAGCGATGATTGAGCGTGGAAGCACTTCACCACGGCGCTCTAATAAAAACTGTAGTAAGGAAAACTCTTTTGCCGTGAGCTTAATAGGCTTATCTCCTCTATGCACCGTGCGCTTACCAATGTCCATCTTAAGATCCGCTATTTGCATAATCGTACTTTGATAGTCGGCTTGATTGGCACGTCGTAATAAGCTTTTCATCCTGACGATCAATTCTGCAAAGGCAAAAGGCTTGGTCAAATAATCATCGCCACCAATCTCAATCCCTTTTATCTTGTCACTTAAGTCATCTTTTGCGGTTAGAAATAGCACAGGCGTATGCTTGCCAGCCGCTCGGTAATTACGCACCAGCTCAAAGCCACTAACATCAGGCAGCATCACATCCATCAATATCACGCTAAATTCTTCCGTCATCAATGCATGATAGCCATCTAATCCTGTTAGCTGATGATCCACGATAAACCCAGCTTCGGTTAAGCCTTTTTTTATATACTCGCCAAGCTTCAATTCATCTTCTACCAGCAGTACTTTCATTGTAATTCCTCAATACGGTCATGATTGTTTAACGTTCTAACCAGCACAGGTGACAACATTGATGGGTAACTGACAAAGATGTCATGTGCTCGTAATCAGACTGTCAGTTTTATTTTGCTAACCTACATAAACGATAAATAGCTGCTCGTTTCAATACTTAGCTACGATGAATTATTTTTATCGGTAATCAATTTAAACAACTTACAAAAGAGGTTTTATATGAAAGTTCACGGTTCATTTAAAAAAGTATTACTGCTGTCGGTATCTGTACTTATCGGTACTACCACTGCCAATGCGCATACGACGGATCTAAGCACTTCAATCATCAACAACTGCGACGCTGTGACTGAGTTTGCAAAAAACTTGGATCATAACGATGCTCAGCTCTCAAATTCACAAATGAAAAGCTATATCGATGCGAGAGTGGCTTGTGAGATTGAACAAAAAGATCAACATCTACAGTCTGAAAAATACTTTATCAACAAATATGGTAGCGATAAGTAACATCAGCTCTGATGTCATACTAAAGGATTACTGACAACATTAAAAACCATAAATAGTAAGATGACAGAATTGTAATCTTACCGTCATCTCTCTGTCAGAATCACTAAAGTATGCTTTAAAGTAACTTAATATCTTAAAGTCTTTTCGACTACATACCAAATCAAATAAGGATTTACCATGTCACTATTCAAATCAATGCCACTGTCTAAATCAATCGTAGCAACTGCTATAGCCTTAGTCGTTTCAACCTCTGCGTTGGCACACGATCCAAAAATGCATGCTGAAAAAGACCAAATGAACTGTGAGAAAATGCAAAAGCATATGCAGATGATGCAAAAAATGGATCATAGCAAAATGGATATGAATGATCCTGCTATGAAAGCCATGATGGCTAACATGAGCAAAATGAAAGCGATGTACCAAAAGCACTGTGTGAGCAGCGATAGCGACTCTTAAATATCAATTTATAAGTTCAATACTATAGTCAGTTCAATATAATTTCGATACAAGGAAACCGAGTGCAAGTTATACATTAGTATGCTTAGCGAGGATGACGCTGTAGCGGATTTATATAGACTTGACTATATTGTCAGAGAAGCTGATCAAGCAGTAATGGGATATTAAAGAAAATGGATTTTTAGGACAAACCTATGAAGTTTTTGTTAGGAATACTTTTTACTGTCTTTGTCGCTATTACGGGTATTTTTATTACGGTGACTAGCGGCATGATAAATATCGGTGCTGATCGAGCTCATAGTCCGCTGGTTTACGATTTTTTAGAAACTGCCCGCACACGCTCAATTGAACATGCCAGTAAGAATATTTTGGTTCCCAATTTAAAGAAGGCGGAAATGATCAGCTCGGGCGGTGCAGATTACAAAGATATGTGTGCAGGCTGTCATTTGTCTCCCGGCGTCAACAGCACAGATTTAAATAGCGGTATGTACCCAAAGCCTCCTAACTTTACTCAGGCGGATATCGTTAAGCGCTATCAAAACGAGGCTGGTGCTAGACAAAGCTTTTGGGCGATTAAACATGGCATTATGGCGTCTGGCATGCCCGCTTGGGGCGCCACTCACGATGATGACAGGATTTGGGCGATGGTTGCTTTTATTAGATCGCTACCTGACTTAAATGAAAACCAGTACACCATGCTAACGACTCGGTTAGACGATAGTATGTTGGATATGTCATTTGATGGTGAGATGAATATGTCAGGTGATGGATCCGAAATGCAACATTGATTTTTTGTACAAAATGCAGTGCTTAATAGTGCTGCTTTTTGCGATTTGAGTTTTAAACTTTGCTAGCACTATTTTATCCAGTGATTTGGCTCTAATTTTTATAATATTTAATCGTCAGACAGACGCTCGGGAGTGGTTTTATGAGACGCTATACTAATAGATTTATTAATAAACATCATCTGATATCTGGCCGTGTGCTCTCGGCGATCGTGGTATTGCCATTATCGTTAACGATTGCCGCTTGCAGTCAACCTAATTCCGCTGCTGCTGACTCAACACTAGCGACTGAGCCAACTGTTGCTACGCAAAACGTGCAAACTACGCACACGGAGCAACCAACAGCTGAAATGACACCTATCAGCGCTCCTTCAGATACCCAATCAACTATCCTAAAAAATATCTCAGCCACCGTCTATAAAGATGCCAATTGTGGCTGTTGCAAAGAATGGGTCGGTTATGCCGAAGGTCATGGTCTAAACGCAACCGCACAGAATGTCGAAGACGTGTCCTTGTTTAAAGAGCGATACAGCGTACCGCAGCAAATGCGCTCTTGCCATACCACCGTCACTACTGATGGCTACGTTTTTGAAGGTCATGTCCCTGCTAAGTATATGGCGCAGTTCCTAAAAAACCCGCCAAGTGATGCGATCGGACTTGCTGTACCGAGCATGCCAGTCGGTAGCCCAGGTATGGAATACCAAGATAAATTTATGCCATATAAAGTGATGCAGCTTAACAAAGATGGCTCAACAGCTATTTATGCAACTATTGACACACCGCAGCAGCAAATCTAGCTTGGTTGTCGTTTAAATAGCTTATAAAGCTCTGTTAATAAGCGGCCAAAGACATAGGCTTAGCTGATAAATATATAGACTCAACTCTCACTTTATGGATATAAATCAGGTGAATTATTATGAACAAAACTGTGCTTAATCGCAGGCGTTTTTTGACAGGATCTTCTACCTTGTTAGGGGCATCCATGCTGTCCACCCTACCGTCTATTGCCAATAGTGCGCTCGGTAAAGGCCAGCAGAATGCAGCCGTCAACAGTGATAAATCTGGCCATATCGTACCTATCTTAACTGGGCATGAGTTTGATCTGTATGTCAGCAAGAAGCCCGTTACTGTCAATGGCAAGTCGAGTATGGCGACGCTGATTAATGACTCGCTACCAGCACCAACGCTAAAGATGCAAGAAGGCGATACCGTAACTATCCGTGTTCATAACCAGATGAATGAGTCAACCTCTATCCATTGGCATGGCTTGCTCGTACCTTTTGAGATGGATGGCGTACCGGGTATCAGTTTCGATGGCATTCCTGCAAATAGCACCTTTACTTATAAATTCAAACTTAAACAATCAGGCACCTATTGGTATCACTCTCATAGTGGGTTCCAAGAGCAAACCGGTATGCTGGGCGCTATTGTCATTGAACCAAAAGGCCGTGAGCGTCATCCAGTCGCAGAAGACCATGTGATCGTGCTGAGTGATTGGACGCACCGCGATCCACACAATCTCTTGAAGTTGCTCAAACAGCGCGCTGACTTTGATAATTATCATTTGCCAGACTTCAAAAAACTATTGTCTGATATTGCCGCAACAGATTTAGAAGCCGCTTATGACAAGCGCAAAATGTGGAATCAGATGCGTATGATGCCGACGGATTTTACTGATTTATCTGGCGAAAAAACCTTTACCTATCTGATGAATGGTAAGACCACAGCGGCTAATTGGACACAACTAGTAAAAGCAGGACAGCCCGTTAAATTACGCTTTATCAATGCCTCAGCACAGACGATATTCGATGTGCGTATACCGGGTCTCAAGATGACTGTGGTAGCAACAGATGGTATTGATGTCGCACCCGTTGCGATTGATGATTTCCGCATTGGCGTGGCTGAGACCTATGATGTCATCGTCACGCCTACTCAAGATGCACATACCATATTTGCCCAAAACATCGATCGTTCAGGCTATGTCGCGACTACGCTTGCAACTAAAAAAGGCGCGCGAGCTGCCACACCTGCTCTGGACAAGATCGAATGGTTAACCATGGCAGATATGATGGGTGCGATGGGTGATAAAGGCTACAAAGCAAAGCATGCTAAGACCGAGTATGACTTTAAATCTGACATGCGTGTCGACAGTCCACGTATGAACCTCGATGATCCCGGTATTAACCTGCGTGATATTGATAGAAAGGTTTTGACTTATGACCAATTACGTTCCGTGGATGAGGCTATATTTGCGGAGCAGCGCAAGCCTACCCGAGAGATTGAGTTACATTTAACGGGTAACATGGAGCGCTATATTTGGGCGTTGGATGGTGTCATGTTTAAGGATGCAACGCCTGTCAATATTAAGCCAAACGAACGCGTACGTATTACCTTAGTCAATGACACGATGATGAACCATCCTATGCATCTGCATGGAATGTGGAGTGACTTGCGCACGCCATCTGGAGACTTTCAAGTACGTAAACATACGATTGTGGTGCAGCCTGCGCAAAAGATTAGCTTCGATGTGACGGGAGAAGTTGGACGATGGGCGTGGCATTGCCATCTGCTGTATCACATGGAAGCTGGTATGTTCCGAGAAGTTGCCGTCGTTTAACAAACCTTCGAATATGAGGCTTATTATGAAAATATCTAAGAAAAATCTGTCATTCATTGGTTTGTCATCGCTAGTCTTGCTCACATCACCTTTTGCAACAGCTGCTGAGATGTCGAATATGGATCATAGTGGCATGGATATGTCGGGTGATATGTCTGATATGGACCACAGTGGTATGGATATGTCGGGTGATATGTCTGATATGGACCACAGTGGCATGGATATGTCGGGTGATATGTCTGATATGGACCACAGTGGCATGGATATGTCGGGTATGGATCACAGTGGCATGGATCATGGCAGTATGGATATGTCAGGGATGCAGGGTGGGCAGCCACCAGCTGATGCTCGCAGTCCAGACTATTCAAATGGGGTTCCTTACGGACAGTATGGTAAGCCAATGAT
>NZ_DFQV01000006.1:2842-27091 GCF_002377945.1 Psychrobacter sp. UBA3480 | reverse complement strand
AGTAGGTGCCGGAAAAACTCGGCTGGTCAAGACTTTAAGCGAGATAAGTCCTCTTGAAACTGAAGCCAAGTCTAGTATCGATATAGGCAAGGAATATACGACTGTCGGTATCGACTATGGACGTATCACCTTAGCCGATGATATGGCATTAGGTATTTATGGAGTGCCAGGTCAAGAGCGTTATTCTTTTTTGTGGGAGTTTGTCAATCGCTCTTTGTGGGGTCTGCTTATTTTGATTAAGTATGGCGACATCCCTGACTATAATAACTTGGACAAACTGCTGACTTTTTTTGCACCAGAAAAAAACCAAACCACTTGTATCGTAGGAGTGACCCACTGTGAGGACGCCGACCCTGCAAGCCTAGCGGCGCTAGGACAAGAGGTTAGAGCGGTACTCATGCATCATAATGTAGTCGCGCCTATTATCAATGCCGACCCTAGAAGCCGAGAGTCAGCTATTGGTCTATTGCAGCTATTTAATACTCTTAATAATGAACAGTAATGTTAGATACGATTATGATAAATGAAAACTCCCAAGCAAAAGCGGTGCTCTCAAGCTGTATCAAAGAGCTTTGTGAAGCCAATAGAGAAATTGCGCTCGTGACTTTGTGTACCACTGATGGCTTTCCCATTAGTTGTTTTTCGATAAACGAGCTGAGCAATCAAGCAGATAAGTTTGCGGCGATGAGTAGCACGCTTTCAGCACTCAGCGATTCGTCTGCTAGCCAAATGCAGCAAGGAGAGTGTGAGATCACTATCGTGGAGGCGACGTCGGGTAATATGCTGTTTGTAAAAACAGACTACCTGAGTAAGCCTTGCGTGCTGACTGTGGTTGCCAAAAACAAGATGACGTTAGCCGAAGCCAGATATAAGACAAAAAGACTCGCCAATGAGATAACGGCTATCAGCGCATAAAGCGACTCAAGATAGCCTCTAAGCTTATAAAAAGCGCTGACTGGATATGATATTTAGTCAGCGCTTTTTTATTAGCTGGTATAAGCGAAGTACCATAAGTTAGGTGCTATACTCGATAAACAAATATTATCAGCATGGCTATAATCAATACTCATAGGCGGCTTATATAAGCTGTATTGCCAATCACGATATAAAATCAATACCGAAAAAAGGAAGCGCCATCATGGAAAGGTTTCAAGAAAATTGCCATGCGTGCTGAAAAACGGATGAGTCGTTTGCTGCTCATATCTATTTAGCAGCGACGATTATCCATTTACGGTAATTGTCAACATACCCTAGTAAAAATAACTGCTAACAAAATAATTCAATATCAATAGGCAGCTCCGATTAAAATAACGCAAGACAAGATGTCGCTCGACTACAATTGAACGATTGGTAAACATTACTCAACCACTTATACCGACTTAAATAATAAAAACGATTGAAACAACCATGATAAAGGGTGCGACGTGTCAGAATTAAAACGCATTTTACAACAGATTACCGCCTTGAGCGACGTGCCAGATCCTGCGGTACTCAAACGCTTGATTGATGAGCTACGAGTCAGTGATAAAGAACCTGCATTGGCCAACGAAAAAATTCAATCCCTTATTGATATCATACATCAGCATCCAGAATATGGTGATGGGCTGTCTAGTTTTGTGCTAAAACTGATTATCCAATATCGACAAATCGCGCTGTATACCGACACTGGTATCATGTCCGATCAAGGGTTCTTTAACAGTTTACGCCGTTTGATTGGCCATCGGTTTTTACCATTATTACCACAAGATGACTCTGTCGTTGAACTGGTGAGCTACTTATTTAATAAGCGCTCTGATGAACGCTGGCTTGCCAATATCGAAAAGGAAAAATGGGACAAACTGGTTGAGCTGGTTCGCGTAGAAGAGAAACATTTAAACCTAGTCGCTACCGCAAAAAACAGTATTTTAAATGCTATTATCATTTTGTCTTACCGCATCAGCGGTATCGGCTTGCATCCTGATTTGATGGAGGCCTATCCGCAGATACTGAACTATTCCGCGTCTTTTGTTGCACAAAATCAAGAAGCCGTACTCTTCGTCAATCAATATCGTCAAGCACATGAGCTTGATACCTTGACAGACATTACGCCCGAGCAAGCAGTCGATCCCGCACCCCTATTGGTTATGCTGGAACAGTGCGAAGATATCGTCGCTACCGTACGCAAGCGGATTTATAAAACTGGTATCTCTATTCGTTTGACTAATATGATGCTGCGTCTAGATCAAAGCTTGCAGCGTATGCGGATTTTGACTGAGCTGGTCACAGACGATAATCAAAAGCGAGATCGCGCTGTTATCGAACTGATACAGGCGCTCATCACTACAGCCAATCAGCGCTATAGTATTGGTTATTTGATTGATAACAATACCAAACTACTCTCTCGAAAAGTCACAGAAAATGCCAGTCGCGTCGGTGAGCATTATATTAGTACCGATAAAGCTGGCTATCAAAAGATGCTCAAAAAAGCCTCTATTGGTGGCTTTATCATTGCATTTATGGCAACTATAAAAATACTGGCGTACCACTTAGCGCTCGCACCCATGGGTCGCGCGTTCATCAACAGTATGATCTATGGTTTGGGCTTCGTATTTATTCATGTTATTCGCGGCACAGTCGCGACCAAGCAGCCAGCCATGACCGCAGCTGCGATTGCCTCTACCATTTCTGAAGGCTCTGGTAAAAAATCGCATCAGTTGACTAAGCTATCAGAATTGGTCGTCGATATCTTGCGTACCCAGTTTATCGCTATCATGGGTAACGTCATGTTAGCCGTACCCGTCGCTTTGATTATATCTTTTGCTTGGTTGCAATATACTGGCGCGCCAATGATCGACACCGAAAAAGCAGGACACTTGCTACATGATCTAGACCCGTTCCACTCATTAGCACTTCCCCATGCTGCCATTGCTGGGGTTTATCTGTTCTTATCTGGTTTGATTGCCGGCTACTACGACAACTTGGCAGTTTATAACAACGTAGGCGCGCGTATACAACGTCACAGATTGTTGAAATACATATTGCCTAGCTCATGGCTTCAGCGTTTAGGCGGCTTTATAGAAGCCAACTTGGGCGCTATCATGGGTAATTTCTTATTCGGGGTGTTCTTAGGTAGTACCGCGACTATCGGCTATATCTTTGGCCTACCAATTGATATTCGTCACATTGCCTTTGCTTCAGCAAACTTGGCACACGGACTATTCAATATATCTGCTGATGACATCAGTTGGAGCCTCATCCTAATTTCTATACTTGGCGTGGCCCTTATTGGTCTCGTCAACTTAATCGTTAGCTTTTCACTGGCGCTGTTTGTCGCCCTACGTTCTAAAGAAGTTCGCTTTTTTGAATGGAGTCGCCTCACAAAACTGGTGTTTGGCCATATTATTAGCCATCCGTCTGACTTTTTCTGGCCACGTGATAAGCCTATGAAATATGCGCGTATCGATAGTCAGGGTCACATGATATTTGATGATACCTCCGCACAAAAAAATGGCAAATCCATACCGAGTAATTATGTGGTAAGGCGTTTGTCTGATGTCAGAATCCTGCCTGAATCTAAACATGCTGATGCTCAACATTCCCAGACAAACACCGACATCAACTATGAAAAGCAGCCAACAGATGAGCATACGCAGCCGTATAGCTCTCCTGAAAAGGTAATGGATTTGGACGATGGTTTAGTCGATGACGAGCTAAACAGCGTTCCTTATACCGATGACATCCAATACGATAAGGTCACCAAAACGATAAGTGCGGTTGATAGCGACGTTGTTAGTGATGATCCACACCATACTGACTCTGATGATAAGCAGACTGGTGACGCAAAAACACCTTTACCAAAACCTAAAAAACCACCAAAGCTGCCTAGTTAAATAGGTAGTTGCGGTGGGTTTTTGCTCGATCAATCGTTGATATTAAAGTTATTTGTCATAAGACCTGTTATGGGAAGAAGAGCGGTTCCCTAGTTAGGGTTTGGCTGTAGTCCAAGCTCTTTCAATAGGTATAGCTGTTCTAACTTATGACACGGCCTAGTTTATCTACATCAGCGACCATTTTAGGTATTCGATGTTCACCTTCCATTTCACTGACCATCTTTTTCGCCGTTGTAATATTTATACCAATACTGGTGACATATAGAGGGCGCTTACTTATCCCTCGCCAAACGGCATAGTCTTCTGTAATGTCATAAAAATGATTTTTAGCGATACCGATGATGGGCTTTGTATTAGCTAGGTGATCATACAGATATTTGCCTAATCCTGCTTTGCCAACACTATCCAGCAATACATAGCCGTCTATGATAATTACATCAAAAGGTTCGTCAATCTGGTTAATCAAAGCCAGTAAGCAAGGCATTTCTCTTTTATAAAATTGCCCTGACTCATAAGGTGCAACGTCATTAACTTCTACAGTATATTCATTTAGAATACGTGATTGCTTAATGCCTTCGAAGCGGATACCTGCAACAGTTGCTGTAACAGCGTCGGTTTCTTGGCCTTCTTTATAATGTACGTCTAGAATTAGGTAAATCAATTTATTACTACCTTAAAATACAGATGACTTAATTTTAGTGCTTCAAACAATTAATAATTCAGTATTACGATATTGGTATCGGGCATGTGGTATTTGAGTCGATTTATTTGCTTCGCTGAAGTTATCTTATCTAAACGAACCTCTTTTAATTTTCCAAATACTTGTTTATTAAAAAAGTAATCGAAATCCTCTAAGCCATCTAGTCCATTAAGAGACATGCTTTCAATATGTTCAAAGCTGTTATTTTTGACCCATATATTGAATAAGTCTTGTATGAAGCTTTTATCTATATCTAATCGTATAGACTTGCCAAATATAAATCTCTTATAATTACTCAATATTCTATACACGTCAGGCACAGATATAGGACTTTCCATATAAGATTTTGTGATTAAGGTATTGCCTGCGACTTCAAAATAGCTAATTCTGTTCAACGGTTCAGTGTATCTTATGCCAACCTTTTCATCATTGTTTTCTCCGCAAACAGAACTATAATAATTGAAATTTATTTCAGTTGAATGTACATCGTGAGAGTGCATCACTCCATTATCGCAATAATTTAATAAAAATTCTTTTGGTTCATACGAAAGAGTATTCCAGTCAATTCGATTTTCGGATATGCCGTCTTCGTGAGTATATAACTCTAGGTTGCACCTACCTTCTATAAAGGTATAAGACATACCTTGATACAGCTTATTCTTATAGAGTTGTGGTATTCCACGAGAACCATATATATCATCAATCTCATTACAGAACTCTGTAGAATCTATTTGGATAGGCGAAGATAGTCCTCTCTGACATGGTGATACATAAGGCCTGATAATCTCTCCATTTTTGACCTCATAAGCTTCAAGTTGATGGTCAGGTTTATCAAAGAAGATAATGCCTGTGTATAGCTTATCGCGCTGATACCATTTACCGTTACTTTTATTTAACAGTGCTGATTTCAATCGTTGCATATTACTCATGTTAATCTTCTCTGAAAGAGGAGTCATTAATCGTGCTAGTAGAAACGGTAATGCTAGAAGGATTCATTTTAAAATATACCTACACCGAACCAATCAGGTTCCTTCACTGGTTCGGTCCCCTAGTGAGGACTTGAACCTTTGGCTGTAGTCCAAGTGATTACTATGAGTATAGGCTTTTATATTGAATCAATGTACATCTGAGTGTACTTAATAAGCCTGTCTTAATTGTTTTTTGACTAGGTTATTACGTCGTCATTAATAGTCAGGACAATTCACCGTTAACTATTCGACATATGTTTCAGTGCTGGCAACCCAATAAAGGCTCATGTCTTCTTCTTTTAGAGATGCCATTTCAGTTGTACGGCCTTCATCATCTACAAACTCAATTAAGTACACAGGGGGATTTTGATCAAAAATATGTACTACAGTACCCAAATGACCTGCTCTGATATCGTCTTGAATATTTTTTGATACCTTAATAACATCGTTTATATTCAACATACTGCTAAGCCTTATATTTAATAACGTCTGTTATGGGAACGTGTTCGGTGCGCTATACAGGCATCGAACTATATGATGAAAATTTTCCAAGTTACTTCCTACGAGATTAACGGTAGGGTCAGATGTAAGGATAGTTATAATGAAATACATCAAACACTTTGTAAATTCTTATGGAGAGCATACTTGGGATTTTACGTACTACTATCATGAAGTAGTTCCTAAGATACTTAAACATAGGGATGAGTTAAGCCCGATTTTATCAAGTGATTTAAACGGAATAGATAATAGAGAGAAGACGCTTAATAAAGGCATAATCCAGACGATTTATTATGATTTAGAAAATGATAGGATTTCGTTGAAGATCGAGCAAAGACAAGGCAAAGATTTAATAGAAATCACCTATTCCGGTATTGTGAATGTTAATATCAATTGTTGTATATTACCAATCACCATAATGGTACATGAAGTAGACGTAACGCCTGATAGTAATATCATACATTCACTATTTTTATTAGGTGATACAGAAATAGTTTTTGAATGCAAAAAAATAGAATTAAAGACTATACCTCTTGAAAAAGTGAGAGCATCCTACATTTTGTGTAATTATTGATGAAAGCCACATAGCTGTTACACAGAATATAGGATGCTCTCCATTATTAAGCTTACATACCTATAGAATAGATACTTCTAGCCAATATGGAGGTGTTTTTCCTTTAGAAGCTTGAGAACGTGGCTGAAGAATACGTAATTCATATTTACCTGAATATGGAAGCGTGTAATAACCTTGGTCATCCAGCTCAGAGGCGTACTCTCCTACGTTAACAGAGTCTGCTAAATTCTTATGGAATAAATAAGAATCTACATTCCCTCCCATTGTTTTAACAGAAAGCTTTTGGTTCTTTTTGGCATAAAATGTATAGGAATCGTACTTACTACCCTTTAATTTCCCATAATAGTTAGCTGAACTAGCGCCTTTTTTAAATTGAACATCAACAGTTTTAGCCACTGCATCTGAAGATGCGGCCATTACTGTAGGACTTACCATTAGAACAGGAAGCGCAATTAGAATAGCAGCAGTTAAGTTTTTCATATTTTAAACACTCAAAAAGTAAAAAAAACGATTTTATCTTACTGCACACTGTCAACCTTTATAGATATGTTATATTAGTATTACTAATATAGAGAGTGCGTTGGTAAGTTACTGAATAAGGCCACCTGTAACGACCCTAACTTCTAGTTCTACCGTAAACCTACCTATGGTAGTAAAAACCTGAATTTCATCACGTAAACAAAGAGAACACTGCTAAATAGTGGTGTTCTCTTATTATATTTAAAGGAAAAATTATGCGTTCTTTGCTTCTAACGACAATGTGCTTAACGAGCAGCTTAGCTCTAGTGGCTTGTAATAACCATCGTGCCGACACCACGGATCTGAGTAAGCAGCCTACAATAGAAGTGCCGGTAGCGTCAGCGGCATTTACTGCTTTTGGAAACACCGCTAAAGAAAAAATTTGGCGAATAGTGATTGAAGGAAATGAGCTAAGTATAGAGGCGAATTTCTTAAAGCCAACGACAGCAACAGTTATCGTGGTGGGTTCTGGTTCTGTCAATACTGAAGGTGTCGAATACGCGAGTACTATCAATGGACAGCCTATTGTTGTGAATATAAAAAATAACCTTTGTATCGATGACAATGGCTATCAAAATGAACTTACTGCAATATTAACTTACGCAGGCGAAGTATATCAGGGTTGTGCCGTTGCCGGTGCAATAGAAATTGCGCCCACATAGAAGATAAGCCTAACCTATGAATAAACCATTGAAAAAATTTAGCCTAGTATTCTTACCATCATTTTTGTGGGTCGTATTAACTGGGCTAGGATTTGGCTCTCAAAGTCTATCTAATTTGATTGAAATTATAGGAATTTTTATAGTATCTGTGCTGTGTTTATTTATCCCAGAACGATTTATAAAATATCAACACCTTCTTCTAATACTCTTAATAATCACTGCCTTAGTGCGTTTTTTAACCCCATATATACCGGAATAATATTAAACCAGTTGGCTATCTGAACCGCCCCGACTATATCGGAGAGCGTTTTATTTGAGTCAGGCAACTTTGCCTGACTCATTAAGACTATCATAATATTGCTTTTCAAACTCAAAAAGTGATACATAACCAATCGTACTATGCATTATCATATGAATTACCCGCGTTCCAACAAAGGTAATAGCGCCAGAATCAGCCATCTTATCAGTATAACGAATAGATAAATACTGAACGCCTCTATCACTACGATGAATAACGTCTTTTGGGTTGTTTCTGTCTGCAATGGCTTGATTTAACGCTGCCATCACCATATCGATGTTCATACGATTAGACACCTTCCAGCCAACAATAATACGGACAAACACATCTATAATAAACGCAGTATACCCCAACGAAACCAGTTATTTCACCCTTTAAGTCTATTAACAGACTACTTAAAACAGACTGGTATAATGGAACTACTTATAACAGACTATTTATTTAGCCTTGTATATTAAGACACTTATAACTCTCTTTATGGGCTCAGACACTGTGCGCTTGAGGTTATTACCTTGCCGTCACCCAATCTATAAGCCAATAGATAATTACCCCACACGCAGCCACCGTCGAGTGCGCGCGCATGTGGCAAATCAATCTCTCCTTTTAGCGCAGCCCAATGACCGAATAGTATCTTACGAGTGCGCGGTACTTGCCACTCAAACCAAGGCGAAAAATCGGTTGGCATAGCTTCATCTAAGCCTGCTGAAAAGCTAAACTCAAGCGACCCATCTTGCTTACACAAGCGCATACGCGTAAAGTAATTAGCAATCGCCCGCATCTTAATAAACCCTTCGATACCTGCATGCCATTCATCCGCTTCTTTGCTATATAGATTCGGCAGCAATTGATCGAGCTGATTCAAATTACTTTGCAGCTGAGCTTCTAATTGCTGTGCGTATCCTGCAGCGGCTTCAATACTCCAATGCGGTGGAATCCCTGCATGTACTAGCACCGTGTGCTCATCAGGATAGGCTAATATCGGCTGCCTACGTAACCATTCGAGCAACTCATCACAGTCATCCGCAGCAAAGATAGGTGCCGTTTTGTCTTTATTTTTAAGCTTGGCGGCCCCGCGCCAGACTGCTATCAAATTAAGATCATGATTGCCCAATACCGTTGCCGCAGCGCCTTGCTCACACAACACTTTGACATGACGCAGCGTGTTCAATGAGTCCTCGCCGCGTGCTACCAAATCACCAGCAAACCATAACTTGTCTTGGGCAGGATCGAAATCCAGTGTCTTTAGCAATTGTAGATATGCAGCATAGCAACCCTGTAAGTCACCGATAACATACTGATGGCGAAAACTCATAACACCTCAACGATTTAAATACGATAGTTAAAGACAGCTCGATAAGAAATAAATACTTAAGTACTAGTCATAAAAATAAAGCATAAAAAACCGCCATTATAATTGACGGTTAGTAGCATGCTTTTATGTATCAAAAATACATTATACGTCTAGCTGTTGTGAATGATTGCTTAGGTTCACAAAGTCTGTGACGCTTAATGTCTCAGGTCGTGCCTGCGGATCAATACCACAAGCCTCAAAATCGTCTTCGCTCAATGTCGGTAGCAACGTTGATTTTTTGAAGATAGCACGTAGCGTCTTGCGACGATGGTTGAAAGTCTCACGCACGACAATAGCAAAGTGCTCTTCATCATTTGCGACTACTGGTTTGTTGATATGCGGTGTCAGGCGGAAGACAGCACTGGTCACCTTGGGTGGTGGATTAAACGCACCGCGAGGAACGGTCAGCAAGTAATCTGTATCACAGTGATATTGCATAATGACCGACAAGCGGCCATAAGTCTTGCTACCCACGTCGGCTGTGATACGCTCGACCACTTCTTTTTGCAACATAAAATGCATGTCTTGAATCACATCGGCATAGCTAAGCAGATGAAATAAGATAGGCGTTGAGATGTTATACGGTAGGTTGCCCACTACGCGCAGCTTACCGCGCTCTTCACTATATAGCTCACGGTAGTCCACATGCATCGCATTGTCTTTGATAATCTCAAAGTTTGGATGGCTATTGGCACCGATACGAATACGCAAGCTATCTGCCAAATCACGATCTAGCTCCACCACTGTCATTGCATCCACTTCTGCCAATAACGGCTCGCTCAATGCGCCCATACCAGGCCCAATCTCGATCAAATTGTCATCGCGCTCTAGACGAATACTTTCGACGATTTCGCGAATGACGCTAGTATCATGCAAGAAATTTTGGCCAAAGCGCTTACGCGGCTGATGTTTGGCAGCACGTAAGCTGTTAGAAATAGTTTGAGCATCAAATGAAGTTTTGGACATAAAAGAGTCTTAATGTATAAAAGATAAATGGGCGATGATAATGTAATGGCAGCGATATACTGACTTTATAATGGTGAATTATACCACAGCTCATAATTAGGCTGTGTTTTTGAATAATTATTATCGATAGACGAGCCATGCTTTCGAGTAACCGGCCCGGTAACTTTTTACCTCTACATTCATATAATATAAACTCTGACTATGCTAAATAGTAGCGTCAAATCAAGTGCTAGCAGACAGAAACAGGTCCAAAGATGGCGACATCATAACGATTGCGGCGTAAAACTAAATCGATAATTAAACGATTTTTAACGCTTCTTGGGTTTAATAAAGCCCCACTGCATAACGCAATTGGTTATGTTTCACCTTTTGAGTTTGAAAAGCGCTATTATGATAATTTAACCCTGTCAGGCATTGCTGTCTGACTCCAGTAAAGTAAGCCAGTCTCTGATATGGTCGAGGCAGTTTAGCCCTACGCGATCGTCAGCCCGCCAGATAAATACCCTTAGGGAACTCACATATGATCCTGAAACTTAACGTCACCCTCCATTATCGACTCTCAGAGCCAATGGATCTTTTGCTTCAGATTGAAGCTGCCGATCTTGCGGATCAACGGGTACGGTCAGCCGAGATTTGGACATCAGACGTTGCGCATTTTTCACGGGTTACCGCCGATGATGGCATAGGAGAGCGGATTTGGATTCATGCCGAAGGGGATTTTAGCTGCACTTATCTCGCAGAAATCGCCGTTGACCGTCCTGCCTTAGACATATCGGCACTGTCCCAAACGCCCTTGCATCTTTTGCCCGGAGAGACGATCAGGCATTTAATGCCGTCTCACTATTGCCCGTCAGAACAGTTCCATGCCTTCGTGGACGCCGAGTTTGGCGATCTCACTGGCGGCGCACGGATTGCCGCAATGCGCGACTGGATCGAGTCGGCATTTAGCTATGTACCCGGATCGAGCCATGCACAAACCACCGCGCTCGACAGCTTTGCTCAACGTCAGGGCGTATGCCGCGACTTTGCGCATGTTCTCGTAACACTAGCGCGCGCGTCGTCGATACCAGCTAGGTTTGTGAGCGTTTATGCGCCCGATGTGACACCACAAGACTTTCATGCCGTGGCCGAGGTCTATCTTGAAGGGAGCTGGCACCTCATTGATCCGACTGGCATGGCAGGTGCCGACACAATGGCCCGCATCGGTGTTGGGTCCGATGCGTCCAACGTCGCGTTCTTAACCTCGTTCGGATCCATGGAGCTCATCAACCAATCGGTATCCGTAACCAGACAAGCTTAGGCTCCTGACCCTAGGCTTGCGGGCCTGTGTTTAAGACAGATGCTGCCTGTCATACACGATAAAAACTTTACTAAATCGTCTTAAGCGGCTGCCTTTTTAGGTAGGCATTACTGATAATAAAATTATTAAGTACTATGTGAAAAATATCTATAAGCACTGACTTATACAGCAGGTACATCGATAAGTGACTTATCCGCCATCTCATTAGCCATATTTAGTGCTTGATATAAACTGGTCGCACTCGCACCGCCGCTTCCTGCCAAGTCTAACGCCGTACCATGATCGACAGAGGTACGAATATAAGGCAAGCCTAAGGTTAGATTGACCGTATCGCCAAAACCGTGCGATTTTAATACTGGCAATCCTTGGTCGTGATACATGGCAATGACCGCATCACAGTTTGCTAAATGTCTGGTAGTAAATAACGTATCCGCTGGCATTGCCTCTGAAATATTGACGCCCATATTGATAAACTCGTTGAGTACTGGATTGATAATTTCAATTTCTTCCATACCCAAATGCCCGCCCTCGCCTGCATGTGGATTGAGGCCGCAAACCAAGATACGAGGCTGCGTGAGACCAAACTTCTCTCGCATATCATCGATGACAATTTGTACCGTTTGGCGCACGTTCTCCGCGGTGATGGCAGCAGGGATGTCCTTTAATGGTAAATGCGTAGTGACAAGCGCGACTTTCATCGCTTGATTGGCCAGCATCATGACGACTTTTTTACGATCGCTTTGCTGCATAAAAAATTCAGTATGACCACTAAACATGGTGCCATCTAATAGCTTGATACCAGCATCTATCAACGCTGATTTTTGCAATGGCCCAGTGACGATGGCAGCGACTGTATTATTTATTGCCAGTTTATGAGCAATATCTAATTGCTGAGCCACCATCGCTGAGTTAGCGATATTGATTTGCCCGCAGACAACTGGTGCGGCACAAGGAATATCCAGTAGGATGAAAGCACTATCAGCGTCTATATCTTGCTGCGATATCTGATCTACCAAGTTAACATCGACGTTATCGGCATTTATATCTGTATTGATAGTATGCCAACTAGGTATGCTTTTGAGAACGCTAGCTGCAACCAATTCCTCCGCGCGAGTTTGCATCGCTTTAGCATCAGCAGTCACCCAAATAGACCGAGCAAAGTCTTGCAACTTACTCTCTGTTGCTAGTCCTAGTACTACGTCCATGCCAATACCCGCAGGCTCACCTGTGGTGATTAATAGCGGGCGTTTTTCTTCTGTCATAACAATAGCCTTTTTTATTTAAATTACTGATTTTATTATATTTATAATTATTGTTCTAAATTTTTATACTTAGATATTGTATGGTATCTCTTACTTCATAAAAAACAATCACTTCAGATTTAGTGCTTTATCAAGTCTAAAAAACCACATTATGTGTTAAACTTTCGCATCTGATTGTAGCATTTACAGACAAACCTGAGACCGCGTTTTGGTACTTCTATCGTAGAGGCGCGCTACGTTTGTATTGCTCTATCATCGACATCCTTTTTCATACCCATTTTAACTCATTAGGCACTCATGGCAGAAAACGACAAAACCGACGACTTACTCAATCAGACACCGCCGCACAATATTGATATTGAAAAGGCATTGCTCGCGTCTTTGATGAGTATCGAAGAGGCGTACGACAAGATTGCCGATATTGTCACCAAAGATGACTTTTATGCTGGGCGACATCAATACATTTTTGATGCCATTGCTCATTTGGCGGCAGTGAATGAGCCTTATGACACGGTCATGGTACACGACTGGTTAGAAGCGCAGAAATTACTCAAAGGTGCAGGTGGTGACAGTTATTTGGCTGATATTTTGAGCCAAAGTCCTGCGACTTTGTTTAACCTGACTGCCTACGCCCAGCGCGTGCGTGAACTATCAACCCTACGCCAGCTGATTACCACTGGTAATGACATGCTGACGCTTGCCTATAATCCAAAAGACCAAAGCGTTAGCGACATTCTAGACAATGTGGAAGGTAAGATATTTAGTATCAATGAGCAGCATAATAAACGCGCGGAACAGCGCGGACCTGTTGGTATTACCTCTGTCTTGACCAATGTTATCGATAAGATTCAAGAGCTAAAATCTAATCCCGATGGCATGATTGGTTTGCAGACGCCATTTGCCGAGCTGAATAACAAAACCCAAGGTCTACAAGCGGGTGATTTGATTATTGTTGCTGCGCGTCCTTCGATGGGTAAAACCACTTTTGCGATGAACTTGGCAGAAGGGATCTTGTTTAATGAAGATTTGCCAGTCGTCGTATTTTCGATGGAGATGCCTGCCGAATCTATCGTCATGCGTCTGCTGTCCTCATGGGGCGCGATTAACCAGACGCATCTGCGTTCTGGGCAAATGAATGAAGATGAATGGGCAAAGATGATGAACGCTATTCAACATCTGCAATCGAAGCATTTATATATTGATGACAGTACCGCCCTACCGCCGTCTGAGATGCGTTCTCGCTGCCGCCGTATTGCCAAAAACCATGACGGTCGCTTGGGTGCTATCGTAGTCGATTATCTTCAGCTGATGAAAGTACCCAGCTTAGATGGTAACCGTGTTGGCGAGATTTCTGAGATTTCTCGTAGTCTAAAAGCACTAGCACGTGAGCTTGAATGTCCCGTGATTGCATTGTCACAGCTTAACCGTAGTCTAGAAAACCGTCCAAATAAACGCCCTATCATGTCAGATCTACGTGAATCTGGTGCGATTGAGCAGGATGCCGATTTGATTATGTTCATCTATCGTGATGAGGTTTATAATGAAAACTCGGACCACAAAGGCGTGGCGGAAATCATTATTGGTAAACAACGTAACGGCCCTATCGGTACTATTCGTCTAGGCTTCGAAGGTCAATTTACCCGCTTTATCAATCTAACGCCAGAGTACTACCAAGGCGTCAGTTTTGAGAATGATGAGTAATTAACCTTATAAAATTTGATTCTGACAAAGACTAAGCCTTATATAGACTCAGTTTCAATTATAGGTTAATGAATAATTTTACATAACCAGTTTTAATACAATAGCCAGTACCGCATCAACTCAATCGATGCAGTACTGGCTTTATAACTTCATAATTCTACTCATACAGAAGGCGATTATGCGCACAATTACTATAAAACCAAAAGCCCTTACTCATAACCTAAATCAAGTCAAACAACGAGCACCCCAATCGAAAGTGTTGGCCATGGTCAAATCCAATGCTTACGGACATGGCGTAGCGGCAGTCTTGCCAGCCCTGCAGCAAGCAGATGGTATCGGTGTCGCTACGTTGACTGAAGCGCTGGAAGCCAGACAGTTAGGTTGGGATAAAACCATCGGTCTAGTAGAAGGTGCGTTTAGCGCTGATGAGTGGCAGCAATCGATTGATCATGAGATTAGCTGCGTGATTCACCACGGACCACAGTTAGAATGGGCACTACAAAATATCCCACCAGCTGGCAGTGCAACCAGAGTAGCTTGGCTCAAATACAATACAGGTATGAACCGTTTGGGTTTCAATGCTGAGGGTGTGCTGTCAGCAGCAAAATGCCTACATGAAGCGGGTTATCAGCTGATTCTAGCCACGCATTTTGCCAATGCTGATGACCACGATCATCCATTAAATGCGATGCAGATTGAGCGCTTCTCAAGCGTACTAGCAACTTTGAAAGAAACCATTAGCCCAGGTATCCAAGGCTCGTTATGCAACTCTGCTGGTATCGTCAACTTCCCAGAGTACCATTATGACTGGGTACGTCCAGGCATTATCTTATACGGTAGCTCACCTGTCGTCGATAAAAGTGCACAAGAACTAGACTTGCAGCCTGCGATGGAATTTAGTGCTCAAATCATTGCTCTACAAACCGTTAGCGCAAATGATGCAATCGGCTATGGTAGCCGCTGGCGTGCGCAGCAAGATACCAGAACCGCTTTGGTCAGCGTGGGATATGGCGATGGCTACCCACGTGTGGTCACTGACGATGCGTATGTCATTGTCATGGATGCTAACGACAGCCAAAGCTACCGCTGCCCAGTGATTGGGCGCGTGGCTATGGATATGATTGTTATTGATATCAGTAGCGCACCTGAGAGTCTTGCTATAGATAGCAAGGTCATGCTATGGGGCGATGCGCCGCGTGTCGATGAAGTCGCAGGTCATGCTGGGACGATTAGCTATGAGCTGTTATGTCGCCTTAGCATACGTCCAAACCGTACACAGGCATAATCATTAGCGGTACAGTCATTAGCGTACAAGGTATCTTGGCTTGCTAAGGAGATTTCGGTCTATTTGGCAAGCCATTTGATCTTGATAAAAATGAACGTTTACATTGAAAGTAAATACGCTATACTAAAAGTTTGTTGTCAACCCAGTATACGCACTGACGCGATGCTATTGAAGACTGATAACGTTTCACTGACTGCGATCGACTGCTAGGATTACTATGAGTTTGCGCCATTTTTTAACCTTATCTGATTTAACCAAACAAGAACTAGAAAACTTAATCAAACGCGCAAGCGAATTGCGTAAGATGCAACACGCAGGCGAGATATACCAGCCTTTTGTTGGTCGTACGCTTGGCATGATATTTGAAAAATCTTCAACGCGTACCCGTATCTCGTTTGAGACCGGTATGGGTCAATTTGGTGGTAACGCCATATTTTTATCACCAAACGATACGCAGCTCGGTCGCGGCGAGCCATTAGAAGACTCAGCACGCGTGATTTCTAGTATGGTAGATATCATCATGATTCGTACCTTTGGGCACGAAAAAGTTGAAACCTTTGCTGAATACTCAAGTGTGCCTATTATCAATGCATTGACCGATGACTATCATCCATGCCAGTTGCTCGCTGATATGCAGACCTATTACGAGCATCGCGGTAGTATCGAAAATAAGATTGTGACTTGGGTTGGTGATGGCAACAATATGTGCTCGTCATTTATGCAAGCTGCCAATCAGTTTGGTTTTGAATTACGCGTGGCAGCACCTTATGGGTTTGAGCCTGATCCGAAACTTATGGAACGCTTCTCACATTGCGTCAGTCTGGTAGAAAACGTACAAGACGCGGCAAAAGATTCTAACTTAATTGTCACTGATGTGTGGGCAAGTATGGGTCAAGAATCAGAGCAAAACACACGTGCACGTCGTTTTGCGCCTTATCAAGTGACACCGTCTCTATTAGACAAAGCCGACCCTGAAGTGGTGTTTATGCATTGCTTGCCCGCCCATCGCGGCGAGGAAATCTCTCATGACATGCTTAATGACCCACGTTCTGTCGTTTGGGACGAAGCTGAAAACCGCCTACATGCACAAAAAGCATTGATGGAGTTTTTACTTAAAGACAAAATCAAGTTGCCTGCATAACTTAGGTTATTTTATAAAAAGACCGTGAGATCAATAGTAAGATAACTTGCTAACAAACTCCTAAATAAGTTCTCAAATAAAAAAGCCGTCCAGATCTGGACGGCTTTTTTGTTTATACAAATGATTTGATCATAGTTTAACGCGTGAGCGTTGTCACCCCATTAGCACCTGCTTTTAGCAGAACGTCTGCTTGGTTTGCCGCAAAGATACCATTACAGACCACACCTACGATATTATTTAGCTCTTTTTCGAGCACGATTGGATTACTCACATCCAAATCATAAGTATCTAGAATGACATTACCATAATCAGTGACAAAGTCTTCACGGTATACTGGCTCACCGCCTAATTTGGCCAATTGGCGAGCCACATAAGAGCGTGCTTGTGGTAATACTTCAATCGGTACTGGAAATGCGCGACCTAATATATCAACACTTTTACTATCATCGACCATACAGACGAACTTGTTTGAAGCTGCTGCCACAATCTTTTCGCGAGTCAATGCACCGCCGCCACCCTTGATAAGTTGCAAGTGCTCATTGACTTCATCCGCACCATCGATATAAACATCCAATGTACCAGCAAAGTTTAAATCGACTATTTCGATACCAAGCGCACGAAGTTTATCTTCTGTCACCTGTGAGCTAGCGACAGCGCCAGCAAGCTTCAATTGTGGCAACAACTCAATTAAACAGTTGACCGTACTACCTGTCCCTACCCCAAGTATCATATCGTCTTCGATATAGCTTAGAGCAGCTTTGGCCGCGGCTTGCTTTTGTGCTTGCTGATCACTCATCATAAATCCTTGGAAAATAAACGTATGGTCTTAAAAAAAGTAAAAGGCTAAAACAGATAAAATGCGCGGCTATTATAACCGATGATATTAATGGATGTTAGCGCATCATGACGCTAATTTGTGAGTCCTATCTTGCCGACCTAAGACTTAACTTCGTCAAATACTTGCATTTCATGTAAATTTGAGCATGAAATCCCAAGAAAACTGCAATTGAGTCTTGCAAGATACTAAAAATCGGCATAGGCTAATCTATTTCGTTTTTATATTCATTTACACTTTTTATATTCACTCTGTTTAGGGATTACTATGCTGTCACACTGGGTACGAGCCATCTTACAAGCCACCGTCTATGACGTTGCTATTCAAACACCACTTGAAACGGCGCCCAAGCTGACCCAACGTTTTGCCAATGACATTCGATTTAAGCGTGAAGACTTACAACCGGTCAAATCATTTAAATTGCGCGGTGCCTATAACCGTATCAGTCAGTTGAGCGATGAGCAAAAAGCGCGCGGCGTCATCTGTGCGTCAGCAGGTAATCATGCGCAAGGCGTGGCTTACTCTGCACGCAAATTATCACTAAATAACATCATCGTTATGCCAACCACGACTCCTGACATCAAAGTGGATGCGGTAAGAGCACTTGGTGGCAATGTAGATCTGCACGGTGATAGCTTCGATCAAGCAAACCGCTATGCGATTGACCGCGCTGAACGCGAAGGACTGACCTTTATTCCACCTTATGACGATGAGCTGGTTATCGCAGGACAAGGTACCATTGGTCTTGAGCTGACCCAGCAGTGGCGCAATATGGACTATGTATTCGTTGCCGTTGGTGGTGGTGGCCTAATCTCTGGTGTGGCCGCATTCTTAGGCGAAGTTGCACCGCATGTAAAAGTGATTGCGGTAGAAGCTGAGCAGTCAGCTTGTCTAAAAGCGGCGCTTGAAACAGGTGAACGTGTCAAGCTCGAGCAAGTAGGATTGTTCGTCGATGGTGTGGCAGTCGCACAGATTGGTGAATTACCTTTTGACGTCGTCCGTACGCAAAAAAGCGATAACTCAGGTCCTATCGTTGAGCCTAACGTCGTCACCTGTAGCAACGATGAAGTCTGCGCCGCGGTCAAAGATGTGTTTGAGGAGAGCCGCAGTATCGTAGAGCCTGCAGGCGCGTTAGCGGTTGCTGGTATGAAAAAATACCTTCAAGCTAACGAGATTACGGGCAAAAACTGTGCAGCCATCATTTGCGGTGCCAATATGAATTTTGACCGCCTGCGTTATATCGCTGAGCGTACTGAAATTGGTGAGAAAAAAGAAGCCATCTTTGGGGTTACTATCCCCGAGCAAACAGGTGCTTTCTTGAACTTCTGTCGTAGTCTACATGGCCGTAATATTACTGAGTTTAACTACCGCGCTGACAGCAAAAAATCACCAGACTCAATGGAGCCTGCCTCAATCTTCGTAGGTATCGCTTTAAAAGAAGGTGAAAAAGAGCGTCAAACCATCAGTAACCAATTGTCAGACGATGGCTACACTGCTCATGACCTGACTGATGATGATATCGCTAAATCACATATCCGTCATTTGATTGGTGGTCATGCTCATGTCGAAAACGAGCAATTGCTACAAGTGGTATTCCCAGAACGTCCAGGCGCATTGCTAACGTTCTTAGAGAAATTGGGTGATGACTTCAATATTACCTTATTCCATTACCGCAACCATGGGGCTGCTGAAGGTCGTGTACTGGTTGGCCTGCAAGCCTCCGAAGGCAACTCTCGTCAGTTACAAGACGCACTTTTAGATATTGGTTATGACTGTGCCACGGTCAATGACAATATTGGCTATCAGTTGTTTTTGAGATAGTAAAAATAGATATCATATTTCTTACCTAATGGCAGTTTTTAAGTCGATTAAAAACTGCCATTTTTATATTAATAGTAATTATGAGCTGGCAGGTATGGCACAGTGATAAACAAAGTATTAGTGATATTGACCTGTCTGATTTTCGTGCTTATAGGTTATAAATTCCTTCAACCTAAGAACACGGTACACCAACCTGCAACCAATGCAGCAGCAGATATCGTAAAGCAACCTACTCTTACCTCTAATGACGTTGATAATATTGATGACATACCGCCAACATACGTTGATTTGGGTACCACTTCAACATCAGCGCCAACTGCAACTCCAGTCTTATCGACACAACCGACCTCAAACTTTTCATGTGACGGCAGAACACATTGCTCACAAATGACATCCTGTGCAGAAGCCACTTATTTCACAAACTACTGTCCTAATACTAAAATGGATGGTAACCACGATGGTGTACCTTGTGAACAACAATGGTGCACCTAACCCACAGTCATCAAATTTATTTGCAAATGTTAAAGTTGCCCTAATATTGTCTATATAAAACTATGATTTAATATATAAATTAATGCAGAGTGACTCTTATGAAGAAAAGTGCTGATGATAACCAAGGTTTGGTGAAAATCCGTCTCGATAAATGGCTATGGGCAGCTAGGTTTTATCGTACACGCACCCTAGCCAAACAAGCGATTGAAAGTGGACGCGTACACTATGCCGGTAGCCGGGTAAAAACCAGTAAAGAGATTTCAGTCGGAGATGAGCTAACCATTCGCCAAGGCTCAGCGACCGCTATGACCGAAAAGACGGTCGTTGTTGAGGCGCTATCTGCCCAGCGTGGCAATGCGACCGCCGCTGAGGTACTATATTCAGAGACCAAAGAAAGCGAGACGCGCCGTGCTTACTATGCCGAACAGCGCAAACTGGCCAACCTTGCTCGTCCTGACAACAAGCCCAACAAAAAAGAGCGACGCGATCTACAGCGTTTTAAAAGTAATCAAGATTAAAACCGTTTCACTATCTCACCTTTTGGCCATGCATCATATGGCCAAATTTCCATTGTTAAATGACGCTATTGTTTAGTCTCTATCCTTGCCATTCCAAGCATTAAGCGTTACGCTAGCAGCTGATTCAATCGATTGCATGCTAATAAAAGCCGCATTAACAATGCTGGTCTCTTATAGCATGTTTTTTTTGTTATAGAAGGTCATATTATGCTGATGAAAGCCTGTACTCCCTCGTCTGTATTATTGGTATGTTTGGGAAATATCTGCCGCTCCCCTACTGCTGAAGAAGTTTTTCGTCAGCAAGCAGCGATTGCTGGACTATCTATAAAAGTAGACTCAGCAGGCACCAGTGATTGGCACGTTGGCAGTGCGCCTGATGCTCGCTCACAACGTCATGCTAAGTCACACGGCTATAAAATTAATAAGCTGGTCGCTCGTCAAGTCAGTACCAGTGATTTTCATGATTTTGATTTAATCTTAGCCATGGATTCACAGAATCTAGCTGATCTACAAGCTATTAAAGACAGCATTGCAGAGTCAGAAGATAATTTAGCAACACTAGCGCTGTTCAGTGAAGAAGACCCTACCTATTGCGGTAGCGATGTGCCAGATCCCTATAAGGGCGATAACGATGATTTCGAAGAAGTGATCGAGCGTATCGAATCAAGCGCCCAAGCTTGGATAGAAAGCTGGAAAGCCTGCTAGCCATACCGTCTATATTTCTGCTACTCTTGCATCCGGTATCCTCTATAATAAGGTTAATCTTCTATAAAAGAGCTACAGCGTTAACCTCGCTTGAAGTATCACAGTTACGTCTGCACTCAGTTGCTTTGTATCTCTTTTAAACTGAATCAACTATAACTACCTTATCATTTATTATCCTTTTGCCACATAGGCTATGTTATGACCCAAGCTTCACGCCTTGACCACAGTACTCAGTCTACCATCAGCTCTGATGTTTCGAATGTTTCAGCGACTGCCATAGTCATTGATTCAATCGATTTGTCACATGATAATACTATGGCATTGGCCTGTGTTGCTGACTCTGTCGTGACATTAGAGAATGAAGCGCAGCTTGATGATTTTATGGCAGCTTATATAGAGGATACAGCAGACAAATTGCCACTGTTTGTACTGTCTGGCGGTAGCAATGTTTTATTGCCTGCCGCTTTGAAAGCCATAGTATTACAGCCAAAGATGCGTGGTATACATCTGACCGAACAAACTGACGATTATGTCGATATCGAAGTAATGGCTGGCGAGAACTGGCATGATTTGGTCGTACATACGGTCAGTCAAGGTTGGTATGGGTTGGAAAACCTTGCACTAATACCGGGCCTGACGGGCGCAGCACCCATACAAAATATCGGTGCATACGGCGTACAATTAGAAGACCGCTTACAGTATGTACGCGCCTATCATTTGCCGACACAAACTTGGCACCATTTGTCAGCTGCTGATTGCCAATTTGGCTATCGTGACAGTATTTTTAAGCGTACACCAAACACTTGGCTTATTAGCCGTGTAGGTTTCAGATTACATACTGATCCTGCCAATATTTTAGCCAGTTATGGTGATGTACAGACTGTGGCGCAGCGCTATGCAGAGCAACAAGGGCGCGAGCAAGCAATGCCTGCTGACGTTATGCAAGCCATTATAGATATTAGACAACAAAAGCTGCCTGACCCAAAGCAGCTACCTAATTGTGGCAGTTTTTTTCAAAACCCTATTATCGCTCAGGAGCAGTTCACAGCGCTGCAAGCAATTTATCCAGCTATCGTTGGTTATGCGATGCCTGATGCAATGGTAAAGGTGGCTGCAGGGTGGCTCATTGAACAAGCAGGGTTAAAAGGCGGCGGCATTGCACCTATTTTTACGCATAAACAGCAAGCACTCGTACTGACCAACCATACGCCTCAGCAAGCCACGCAAGAGAATGTAGCCATAGCGCAGAAATATATCGCTGCTACTGTCTATGAAAAATTTGCCATTCAATTGTCACGTGAGCCAGTCTGGGTAAATGCTGATGGCTCAATTGGATATGCTGAGCATGTGGCCTAAAAAATCATGGTCTAAGCGGCTATTATCTAAACGATTATGGCGATATTACTTGCGGTTTTCTGAACGCATGGTGACGTTATTCCGCATTATCAATATTACTTTTATACTAGGCTCTACGTCTGTCATTTTAGTGATTATTAGCCTATTTACCCCGCTGTTTTCGCAAGCAATCGTTTATATCTTTTCTCTACTGCCGCTACCTGATATGCCTTCTGCTGCCATGAGCTCACCGCCTACTGCCTATGTAGTCTTAGGCGGCGGTCTGACCAATGACCATAACAACCAGATTATCTTGAATCGCTATAGTCTCAATCGCGCCCGTACCGCTGCAGGTGCTTATCATGACTTACCTCTACCGATCGTACTGAGTGGCGCCGAAGCTCCATGGCTCGGTCAATGGTTGATGGAACACGGTATCGACGGACTGATAAGTGAAAATGCCAGCATGAATACATGTGAAAACGCCCGTTTTACAGCCAAACGCATTCCGCTACGCCATGTATATCTGATTACTGACAGCTATCATATGGCGCGTGCACGTAGACAGTTTGCCTTAAATGGTATCAATAGCACACCACTCCCTGCGCCATTGCCAGTAAGACGCGACTGGATGAAGCCTGCGCACAACTTAAGTCACTCACGGCGCGCTGTCTATGAAATCGCAGCCTACCTGCGCGATGTGATACGCCCCCAGATGGACTGTCGCCATGCCGATGACGTGACTTCACAGCAGCTATTAACCCCAAGAGGCAATGCCACAAAAAACTCTGACGAATAAACGTTAAAGATGTATACGATACCATTGAGAGACGCATTCTAAATACTACCGAACATCCACTACATTTGTGATGGGTGTATAATAATAAGAGACACTGCTATTTAAGAGATTTGCCATGCTCAGTATATTTTTATTAATTCCATTAAGTCTCATGCTGTTTGTGGTTGCTATTTGGGCAGTGCGTTATGCGGTCAAGTCAAATCAATTCGAAGATCTGGACAATGCATCACAGCGTATTATATTGGATGACCGTCAAGAACGCCGCCAAACTATGCAGGCTCATGAACGCTCAGCACCTACCCAGCAGCAAGATAAAACAGCCGCAACTGATGGAAATAACGATCATTCTGAGATAAATAAAGATTCAGAAATCTAATTTATCTGCCTTATAAATGCGTAATTTATTGGTGCCGTTTTGTTAAATAATTCAGCACTAGCAAGTTCGCCCTTTACCATTCTTAGGAGACGCATTCATGACCATCGCTTTACTTGTGGCGGCATTACTAATGGGATTCTTTGGTTCACCGCATTGTTTAGGCATGTGTGGCGGTCTTGTGACCGCATTTGGTCTGTCTATGAAAGATGTCAGCCCCGCCAAACGTCGTGCTTTGGTGGCCACGTATCATTTTGGGCGTTTAACGAGTTACGCA
>NZ_DFQV01000006.1:0-2660 GCF_002377945.1 Psychrobacter sp. UBA3480 | reverse complement strand
TGACTAAGCTCGAACGTTTTGGTATGCGCTTTTGGCAGTATCTTAGCCCCTTGCGTCAAAAGGTATTTCCACTTAATACTTTTCCGCGCGCACTAACAGCAGGTTTGCTTTGGGGCTTTTTGCCTTGTGGTTTGGTATATGGCGCCCTATTGATTGCAGTCGTTGCTCATAATCCATTAAGCGGTGCTGCATTAATGTTTATCTTTGGTCTAGGAACCATACCGATGTTGGTTGCGACGCATGAGACGGTCGGTTGGCTACGTGATAAGATTGGACGTTTTCGCTTAAGACAGTTAAATGGTGCAGTTATGGTAATATCAGGTTTGGCAGTAGCGGTCGTGCCGATGGTCATGGCAAATATGCATGGCAGTCATGGTGAGATGAACCATGGTAGCCACGCTGCTATGATGTCTGATATGGACTCTCATGATATGAGCCAGATGAATCATGATACGGATATGGCAGCAGACATGGATCACAACATGCAGGATATGGACAACCATATGGATCATAGTATGCATGATATGAGTGATGAATCGATGGACATGAATCACCATGAGCATACTGAGATGATGGAACACGCTCAATAAAGTTATCGGTAACAGATATTATTAACACTTCGCATATAGAAAAGCCCTCAATATCATGTTTGATATTGAGGGCTTTTATTTACTAAATAACACTGAGCTTATAGCAATTATTCCTGCCATTGCTCAAGCGTAAATTTGGTTTCCAAGTGCTTCTCTAATGCCGGTATATTAAAGGCATCATCCTCACTCACAAAGCTGATACTAATGCCTGTCTGGCCCGCACGGCCCGTACGACCAATGCGATGCACATAATCATCTGGCTGATCAGGCAAAGTAAAGTTAACCACATGGCTGATATCATCGACATGGATACCGCGCCCTGCTACATCTGTCGCCACCAAGATAGACGCGTGACCATCTTTAAAGCGCTGTAAGTATTTCTCACGTTTTTGCTGAATGACATCGCCCGAGAGCATCACAATATTATGCGCTTGACGCAGTTTGTGATACAGACGCTTTACTTGGTCTTTACGATTGGCAAAGACGATGACCTTCTCTACTGCTTCATCACTGATAATACGCTGCAAGGCGTCTAGCTTTTGATCTTCTGTCAGCAAATAAAAATGCTGATCTACTAACTCGCTGGTCTTGTGTTCAGGCTCAATTTCAACAAACTGAGGCTCATGTAACCAGCGGTAAGCTAAATTCATCACATCTTGGTTAAAGGTTGCAGAAAACAACAAGCTTTGACGATCGGTATTGGCAGGCATTCGACCAACTAAGCGCTTGATATCAGGAATGAATCCCATATCTAGCATACGATCGGCTTCATCAAGTACCAGTACTTCTACTCTATCTAGATACACCATGCCTTTATTAGCAAGGTCAATTAGACGGCCAGGCGTCGCTACCAAGATATCAACGTATTGACGTTCAAGCTCGTGCTGCTGAGTTTCATAGTTAGTACCGCCCATAATACAGACGCTATGTAGCGAGGTATATTTGGTTAATGCAATGCAGTCATCAAATATTTGCTGAGCCAATTCGCGAGTTGGCGCCATGACCACAGCGCGCGGCTCACCGAGATAGCGCTCTTCGTCATTGGTAAATGGACGCTTAAGCAAGGCTTCCATAATAGTCAGTAGAAAAGTCGCTGTTTTCCCTGTGCCCGTTTGTGCTTGTCCGATGGCATCTTGATGTGCCAATGTATGCGGTAGTATCTTTGCTTGAATGGGCGTCAATTCAGTAAAGCCTAGATCACTTACTGCGCGCAGGGTCGCTGTTGAAAGTGGCAAGTCAGTAAACGTTGTAAAATTGCTCAAAAAAATATCCTTTTAAATGAATTGCTCGTATTTTATTAATTATAAATAGGTTCAAAATCAACCTTTATAGTATCAAATGCAGCGTTTAAACCGTAACCAGTAAGAGTAGCTTTATCAAGTCTGCGGAAAACCATCAGACATGTATGCATAAAAAAAGCCAAGCCCAAATCCAATCCTACCAAATATGCTGCAGTTCACTCAACATAGGTAAGATAAGATGGGCTTGACTCAGTAGTATATCAGTAGTTTGTACAGACATTATAACTAAACCGCTTTAATGTCTGAGTAAATTACTCTTCTATCTTTCTGACTTCTTCAGCTTGCAGACCTTTATCACCTTCTACTACGCTGAACTCAACTTTTTCGCCATCTTTTAGAGAACGATAGCCATCACCCTGAATCGCGCGGAAATGGACAAAAATATCTTCTCCGCTGTCACGTTGAATGAAACCAAAGCCTTTTGAGTCATTAAACCACTTAACGATACCTTGCTCACGAGCTGACATAATATTACTTCCTAAAAAAGTCCGCTTAGCCCTAGCTTCCTTTGCGACATTGCATATAAACAGGGTCTAAGATTATGAAATCAAAAATTAAGAGTATTACTACTCTACTTACCATCATCTATGTAGTGCTTTAATTACCTACATAGTGTGTCCATAACGAATTCGCCAAACGCACTTATCGTCATGAAATTCGATGATAGCAACAAACTTGCAATATTTATTGCATAAAAAATATCATAGCACGGGTTTTTAGCAACATAAAGACTTTTAATATGCTTTTTGATATCTAGATAATTTTTTTA
>NZ_DFQV01000023.1 GCF_002377945.1 Psychrobacter sp. UBA3480 | reverse complement strand
CTAGCATTGCTGCTGAATAAAATTATATTGATAGCTTAATGTAGAATGTGAATAGATTAGTCCCTTTACTCATCACGTAAAACACTATCGCTAAGTCTTAAAAAAAGCCTGCTAACGTAACGTTGGCAGGCTTTTTTTCGCTTTAAATTAATTAGAGCATTTTAATTTACTATCTTAGGTTTTTTGAGCCAGTACTGATAACAAGTTACCTACTTTATCTAAGCATTCTTGGTATTCAGCGTCACAATCAGACGCGACGGTAATACCGCCACCTGCCCACAGATTAACGTGTCTTTCTTTATTACAGTCATCATTCGACAAAGCGTTGGCTTGCAATGTACGAATGAGTACATTCCATTGACCACTACCATCAAAGTTCATATAACCCATAGTGCCACAATAAGCACCGCGTGGCGTAGATTCCAGTTCAGCGATGATCTCGACGGCGCGTTTTTTTGGTGTGCCAGTGATAGAACCAGCGGGCAGACTACCAAACAATACAGCCAACGGATGAGTATCAGTTTTTAGCTCAGCGGTAATAGTGCTGACCATATGATGCACGTTGCTAAAGCTCTCAATCGCAAACAGTTGCGGTACTTTCACACTGCCAATTTTGGCGTATTTGCCCAAATCATTACGCAGTAAATCTACAATCATGACATTTTCGGCACGGTCTTTTTCGCTATTGACCAGTTGCTGTTTATACAGATCATCTTGCTCGTTAGTAACACCTCGTGGCATGGTTCCCTTGATAGGCTTGGTGCGAATAGAGTGTTTGCCAGTGTCGATTGCTCTAGTGAATGTAAAAAACAACTCAGGTGAGCAGCTTAACAATTCAAAATGATTGCTATCTGCGTTAAAGCTGCTGCTTCTATTTGGGTAATCACCATCATTGCTATCAACGTTCATATATCCTGCAAAAGGCGCTTTTGTATTGCGATATAGCGCAGGCAAATAGTCAATAAGCGAAAAGGCTGATTGAACATCGTTATTTTTACACGCTAGACGGCCAGACCATTTCTGTGTCAGGTTTATTTGATAGCAGTCGCCTTGCTGTAGATAGTTTTGTGTGCGATTAAATGCTTGTTGATAATCAAGCTTGCTCCATCGCGGACTTAAAACTAGGGAAGTGATTTTTGATGCATCTTTAAACTGTGGTTGATTGAGATATTTATCAGACAGTTTTCGATCCAGTTCGTCTAGGTAAGAAGTAAGAGTACTTATAAGAATATCGTTTTTTTTATGACCAATATTCTCAGAAGAGTCATCGTTAGTTAGATGACTTTTTAACGCCCAACCTGTATCAGCATGTGTTGTGGGCGTTAGATAAATATCATAATGCCCTAATGAAGCACAAGGCTGATTTGCCAATTCAATCCTATCGGTAGGGCTTAGTTCGAGAGCTGCAATATCATAACCAATAAAACCGATTAGCCCATGATGATAACTGGGTTTTGGGCTTTCTTCGTTATTGATATATGAGGTGTCGTGATTAACTTCTTGAGCGTTACTATAAGCGATTAGCTCTTCTTGCCACTCTAGATAACTCATATAAGCTGTCGTGCCAGCATAACTATTATCAGCGCTATTTACATTAGTATCGCGGCGCACGTCAGTACTGCGAAAACTCTTAATCACTTTATAAACATTGGGTAAACTATTAAGAGTTTGCTCACCATTGGGATATACAGACCAACTGACTTTTGGGAGTAAACCAATCACGGGTCGACCATCGTTATTAAGCCAAACAAGTTGCCAGTTTGCTTTAATATCTTGAGCGAGCAAATGACGCTGTAGTTCAGGCATCAGCTCTGCAGCAGACAAATCACCAAAACGCCAGCTAGGTTTGCTAGCTGGCGATGGCGCAGAATCTGTCTGCTCAGTTGTATTGTGATTTGATACAAGCATGGGTTAAGTATCAAACTTTTTGATAATCAGCGTAGCGTTAGTACCACCAAAGCCAAAGCTATTACTCATCAAGGTTTCAAGATTTGCTTCACGCATTTCGGTGACGATATCGAAACCTTCAGCAGCAGGATCTAAGTTATCAACATTGATACTTGGAGCGATAAAGCCGTCCTGTAGCATTAGCAGACAGTAAATCAGCTCTTGTGCACCAACAGCGCCCAAGCTATGACCTGTCATCGATTTGGTTGAGCTGATAGCAGGTACTTTACTGACGTCATTATCAAATACTTTAGCAATCGCTTTAAGCTCAGTAATATCGCCCAGTGGTGTACTAGTACCGTGGCTGTTGATGTAATCAACACTTTCTAGACCCGCTTCGGCCAAGGCTTGTTGCATACAGCGAACTGCACCTTCACCGCTTGGCGCAACCATTTCTGCACCATCAGAGCTGGCACCATAGCCAACGATTTCAGCCAAAATATTGGCGCCGCGTGCTTGAGCATGTTCCAGACTCTCTACAACCACCATCGCGCCACCAGCAGCAATCACAAAACCGTCACGGTCTTTATCGTAGGCTCTTGAAGCAAGTTTTGGTGTATCGTTATACTGAGTACTAACTGCGCCCATGGCATCAAACATGCAAGACTGTGTCCAATGTTCAGCTTCACTACCACCAGCCAATATCACATCGGCTTTACCCAATTGGATAAGCTCAGCAGCATGACCGATACAGTGTGTTGAAGTCGCGCAAGCAGAGGCGAGCGAGTAGGAGACGCCTTGGATTTTGAGACCGGTTGCTAAAGCGGCTGATACCGAACTGCCCATTGTCTTTGGTACTGCCATTGCGCCGACACCGCGTAGACCTTTTTCGCGCATAGCATCGATAGCATTGACGATGTTTTCTGTTGATGCGCCGCCCGAACTTGCCACCAGACCCACTCGTGGGTTGTTATTAATAGTATCAAGTGATAGTCCTGAGTGCTCAATCGCATTTAGCGCACTAACATAAGCATAGAGACTGGCGTCACTAAAGAATCGTTTAAGCTTACGATCGATACCACTGGTATCAAGTTCTGATTGATTGATGCTACCGCTCACGTGTGATTTAAACTCGTGTTCAGCATAAGAATCGTTAAATGTAATGCCAGACTGACCTTCTTTGAGGGCAGAGGTGACAGTGTCTAAATCATGTCCGATACAAGAGACAATCCCTGCTCCAGTAATAACTACGCGACGCATATTCTATTCCTTATGAGTAACAATCCTTCAGAATTGCTTTCAATAATCGTTTTTAAATATTGGTTCTATTAATTAAATATTGGTTATATCAATCGATGTTAAGTGCCGTCGTACTTTATCGCCATTATATAAATCATAGCAAAATCGATGCTCTATAAATGGTAATCTGTAAATAAAGTACAAGTGTACTGTGAATTATGGCACATGATAACGTATCAAGCTTTCGAAATCTTTGCGCAAGTGCAAAATAACGACAAAATAGCGCTTATGACCAAATACTGAGTGAAAAAATGAGAAGTAAGCCTAGCTACTGGTTATAGACGGAATTATACTTTAGATACAAAATTTGTGATTCTAATAACATTGTTCGCACTGACACCAGTTACGATAACTGGCTAGAATAATAGGTTCATTATTATCAATAATTAACTATCATATTAAAATACAACTATATTAAAAACCAACTCATCATATTAAGGACATCACGATGGCAAAGCGTAGTACTCTTTCTAAAAGCATCAATACCATTGGCTCTTTTACTCGAAACAACCTAGAGCGCGTAGGGGCTATGATTGACAGCGTAAACGCTAAAACGGGCAAACCGCGTCAATACAAAGCCGTCGACCTAGGCGATGAAGACTATCAACAAGATTTGTTTCGTGAGCAAACGCTAAAGGCGACGCAGCAACTTTTAGGACCACGTTTTGCTACTTATGGTAAATATGCCAAGAAAGTTGTGCCGAATAGTTTTTTTCAATCGACAGTTGATGGCGCATTTGCCCAAGTGGCCAACCTCGCTGCGAACTGGAGTCAACTCGACTTACCTAATGAACATCGCTTTGCCAATATTGCTACCTTAGATGACGAAGAGCGTTATGCGCTAGCTACTGATATTGCTAACCAAAATCGCGCGCTTGCAATGATGGGTGGTTTGACGGGTTTGGCAGGTCTACCAGGTTTGCTCGCTGATACATTATGGCTATTACTGGTTTCATTACGTACGGTTTATCAGATTGCTGCTGTATACAATAAGCCACTAACAGGTAAGCAAGGCGTCAAGATGGCGTACGAACTACTATCAAACGCTGATCTGAGCAAGATGCAAGAAAAACAAGCGCTACTAGCTGGTCTAGGTATTGGTAAAGGTTTGCTTGATAATGCTCAGAGCAATGGACTACATAGTGAACTTAAAAATCTCGGTCTGAAAAATAAAAATGTAAATTTCTATGCTGCGCAAATAGACAAAGTCGCCAGTCAAGTAGGTATTGATTTAGATCAGATTAATTTATCATGGGTTCGTCGTTTTATTCCTGTCACCGCAGTAGCGATCGGTATGCACTACAACAGTCAGTTGATTGACGAAGTGATTGGCGTTGCTCAAGCGACCTTTGCGCCAGAGGCAAAACTAGCCAATCGTGCCATTACTGATGACAGCAGCAGTGAGGCTAAAGTAGAAAAGGCTAATACTGATGAGGCGAAAAAAGACACAGAGCCCAAAGAAAAAAGCAGTGATCCAGAAAAAGCCCCTAATAAAGAAGAAACCAGTAAAGAAGAAACTAGCAGTAAAAAAGACGCATCTAAGTAGACGTCTGATAAAAGAGCCAAGTAATAAAGATATTATTTGCTAGTTGGATTATAGCTTTATAAGCGCAATGGTATTTATCTTAGTTTGATTGAGCAACACGACTTGAAAATTAGGATAAATACCACCACTTAGTTACTATCAAGTACCATTTCAATGTTAAACATCTTTTCTTAATGACGCTTGAGCTCGCTTTGTTTACTTTATTTATTACGCTATTTTTCGGCGAAAAATCTATAAAGTGATACAATGAGAGGCTGAATGCATATCTATCAAATGTTGTAAAGTGAAACCATTCATAAGTGGTTGAAATAGCAGCAACAACTCTTTATAATACACTGTCCTAAAAATGGGTGCCCCCGAAATCTGCAATTATTGTCAGATAGATGGTGCATTGGCCCATTTTTTTGTTTTATACCAAACGGGAGAAGGATGCCTTATGGCAACAACTAACCAATTGATTCGTAAAGGTCGCAAAACCATCAAGGAAAAGTCAAAAGTTCCTGCGTTGGAAGCGTGCCCACAGCGTCGCGGTGTATGTACTCGTGTATATACTACCACGCCAAAAAAACCTAACTCTGCCATGCGTAAAGTATGTCGTGTACGTTTGACTTCAGGCTATGAAGTATCAAGCTACATCGGTGGCGAAGGTCATAACCTACAAGAGCACAGTGTTGTTCTAATCCGTGGTGGTCGTGTAAAAGATCTACCAGGTGTACGTTATCACACTGTTCGCGGTGCATTAGATTGCGCAGGCGTTAAAGACCGTAAGCAAGGTCGCTCTAAGTACGGTGCTAAGAAGCCTAAAGTTTAATAACTAAACGTTATTAGATAAGCTTTTTGCACTACCCAATAACTGTGCATGGGTTTGGTGTCAGTAGTAATATCACTTTTATATAAATATATATCTGTGATGTGCTCTTAAAACATACCACCATGCAGTAAGGCTAACTGATAACTCACTGCTATATCCTAATGATAAGTAGTCGATGTTGTGAATGTTAGACACTCCTGAAGATAAGGAAATTTATTATGCCAAGACGTCGCGTCGTTGCTGCCCGTGAGATCCTACCGGATCCTAAGTTTGGTAGCCAAACTGTTGCAAAATTCATCAACCATGTAATGAGTGATGGTAAAAAATCTACTGCTGAGCGTATCGTTTACGGTGCACTTGAGACAGTAAGTGAGAAGCGTAAAGTTGAAGATCCAGTATCTTTCTTCGAAGAAGTGCTAGAAAATGTACGCCCAATGGTAGAAGTAAAAGCTCGCCGCGTTGGTGGTGCAACCTATCAAGTACCAATGGAAGTACGCCCCTCCCGTCGTACTGCATTGGCTATGCGTTGGTTAGCTGAAGCTGCTGCTAAGCGTTCTGAAAAATCAATGGCTTTGCGTTTAGCTGGCGAATTGAATGATGCTGCTGATGGCAAAGGCGCTGCTATGAAAAAGCGTGACGAAGTTCACCGCATGGCAGATGCTAACAAAGCATTCTCTCATTACCGTTTCTAAGCTACTTTTTAATAGTAGCTTGAGATTAGAGGCTCATGCCATTTAATCTTACATTGCTGTTTATTCTATTGATTGCCGCCATCATCATTCGGTCATATATAAATGTTATTTATTGATGACTGAGGTGGCGGACATCTATCCAGATGTCTCTCTTAATAAATACAGTTTTTGCTGGAGAGCATCCCAAATTTGATGCCGCACTATTCTTAGTATTTGCTCTTTTTTTGTCCGTATTAGGCTCAATAATCAGTAAGTAATATTACGAAGCTGAACGCTTTGTCATAGAGTATGAGGTAGAGACACAATACATTATTATATACACGACTTTTCCTAGGAAAACACTATGGCTCGTAAAACTCCCCTAAAACGCTATCGCAATATTGGTATCTCAGCGCACATCGATGCTGGTAAGACAACCACTACAGAGCGTGTTTTATTCTATACCGGTGTTAGCCACAAAATTGGCGAAGTACATGATGGCGCAGCCACTATGGACTGGATGGAGCAAGAACAAGAGCGTGGTATCACTATTACCTCAGCGGCAACAACTTGTTTTTGGTCAGGTATGGCTAAACAGTTTGACGAACACCGTATCAACATCATCGATACCCCAGGTCACGTTGACTTCACGATCGAAGTTGAACGTTCTATGCGTGTACTCGATGGCGCTTGCATGGTTTACTGTGCAGTAGGCGGCGTTCAGCCACAGTCTGAGACCGTATGGCGTCAGGCGAACAAATATAAAGTACCACGTCTTGCATTTGTAAACAAAATGGACCGTGTTGGTGCTGATTTCTATCGTGTTATCGAACAGATCAAAACTCGCTTAGGCGGTAACCCTGTACCATTGGTTATTCCAATCGGTAAAGAAGATGACTTCGAAGGCGTTGTTGATCTAGTGACCATGAAAGCTATCTATTGGGACGAAGCGTCTCAAGGTATGCAGTATGATGAGCGCGAAATCCCAACTGAACTACAAGAAAAAGCAGCAGAATACCGCGAGCATCTTGTAGAAAACGCTGCTGAAGCAAACGAAGAGTTGATGAACGAATACCTAGAAAACGGTGAATTGACTGTAGAACAAATTCACGGTGCTATTCGTCAGTTAACTATCGATAACGAAATCATCCCGCTTCTTTGTGGTACTGCCTTTAAGAACAAAGGTGTACAGAAGATGCTAGATGCCGTTATTCAGTATCTACCTGCACCAATCGACGTACCTGCTATTAAAGGTATTCTTGATGACAAAGACGAAAGCGAAGGCAGCCGTGAAGCATCAGATGAAGCACCTTTCTCAGCACTAGCGTTCAAAATCATGAATGACAAATTCGTTGGTAACTTAACCTTCGTACGTGTTTATTCTGGTGTAATGAAGCAGGGTAGCAGTGTTTATAACCCAGTTAAGATGAAGCGTGAGCGTGTTGGCCGTATCGTACAGATGATGGCAAACTCTCAAGAAGAGCTTGCAGAGATTCGTACTGGTGATATCGCAGCTCTAGTCGGCATGAAAGATGTGACTACTGGTGATACGCTATGTGATGAAGACAACGTGATCACTCTTGAGCGTATGGAATTCCCAGATCCAGTTATCTCTCTAGCTGTTGAGCCAAAGACCAAAGCTGACCAAGAAAAAATGTCAATCGCTCTTGGCCGTTTGGCAAAAGAAGATCCATCGTTCCGTGTACACACTGACGAAGAATCTGGTCAGACAATCATCAGTGGTATGGGTGAGCTACATCTAGAGATTCTTGTTGACCGTATGAAGCGTGAATTCAACGTTGAAGCAAACATCGGTGCACCTCAGGTTGCTTATCGTGAGACGATTCGTAACACTGTTGAACAAGAAGGCAAATTCGTACGTCAAACAGGTGGTCGTGGTAAGTTTGGTCACGTATGGTTACGTCTTGAGCCACTTGATCCAGCTGGCGACACTGAATATGAATTCGCTGAAGAAGTTGTTGGTGGTACTGTACCAAAAGAATTCCACGGTGCTGTTGATAAAGGTATCCAAGAGCGCATGAAAAACGGCGTACTTGCAGGCTACCCAGTAGTTGGCGTAAAAGCGACCTTGTATGATGGTTCTTATCATGACGTTGACTCTGATGAATTGTCATTTAAGATGGCTGGTTCTATGGCCTTCAGAAAAGGTTTCTTAGCAGCTGATCCAGCGCTACTTGAGCCAGTAATGAAAGTAGAAGTTGAAACACCTGAAGACTACATGGGCGACATTATGGGCGATCTTAACCGTCGTCGTGGTTTGGTACAGGGTATGGAAGATCTACCTGGCGGTACTAAACAGATTCGTGCTGAAGTACCATTAGCGGAAATGTTTGGTTATGCCACTCAAATGCGCTCTATGTCACAAGGCCGTGCAACTTACTCAATGGAATTCCAAAAGTACGCTGAAATTCCAAAATCAGTTGCTGCTGAAATCATCTCTAAGTTCAACTCTAAAGATGATGACGAGTAAATAAAACTTACTGAAAGTGACAATATAGAGTATGTCTGTGTATTGTCACCGAAGAATACGCCAATAACTTATTAAAAGACTTGTTATTGGCCGCGATTTTCTTATAATATCTGCACATTAGTATGTGCAACCTTTTAACAATTATCTTAATGTGGTCAAAATCGTCTTAATAATCATATTTATATGAGTTAAGTCTTGAACCCCAAAAAAAGAGGAAATAC
>NZ_DFQV01000026.1:83636-100645 GCF_002377945.1 Psychrobacter sp. UBA3480 | reverse complement strand
CGAGGTAAGGCTGACTTACGGAACGTTCAGTCGCCAGCTAGCACCTTATGTGGGGGTTAGTTATGAGACAGCGCTTGGCAAGGCTCGTGGTCAACGACGTCAAGAAAATGAATCGGTTGATAGCAGTAGTTTGACTGCGGGAGTTAAATTCTGGTTTTAACTGTCTACCCATTTTAATTTAACAAAACAATGGAGGTCATATCATGGAAGCTGCTAAGCAAAAAAATATGAACCCTTATGTAAAATTCACCTTAATGATTCTGACATCGACTGTCATCATGTATATCATGATGTACTTCAATACCTACCAGTGGGATCACATTTACTTTAGTGAAACCCGAGCGTATATGGCACTCTACATGGGTGCCGGTATGGCAGTGGTCATGTTGGCATTTATGACCAATATGTATAAAAAGACCAAGGTCAATTTGATGATCTATGGTCTAAGTGTATTGATGTTTGCTGTTGGTATTTGGGGCGTCAGATCACAAGCAACGGTCGACCAAGTCGATTGGATGCAAGCGATGATACCGCATCACTCGATTGCCATTCTCACCAGTAGCCGCGCTGATATTGAAGATCCGCGTGTGCAACAGCTTGCTGATGATATTATAAAAGCCCAAAAGCGTGAAATTGATGAAATGAAGCAGTTGATTGATGAGCTTGAATAAGAGAATGGTGTACCAGTGAACGCTGCGAAAAGTGATCACTCTTTTCTGCTCAGACGCTCAATGACCCAGCCTGCTAGTGGGAAAGACACCAACTGTGTCAGTGGAACAAGTATGATGGTTTCAATTAATACCACCACTGGCAGGCTTAAACCCTGAGTTATAGGCTTCAATAACGTTAATACAATTAGGAGCGTTGGATACAGCCCTATATATCCTATTAATATGCGTATAAGTCTGTCTTTGGAGTTCTGATTCATGACATGATACCGACTGATAATTAAGCCTCTGCTTATATAAAAGCGTTAAATTTGTAAATAGAAATAAGGCCATTAATGGCCTTATCTTATTCATTGTTTAAGTGCTTCGCTACTCTTGATAGCGAGGATAATCACTATAGCCAACATCGGTACCACCATACATCGTGGTAGGATCTACTTCATTGAGTGGCCAGTTATTGGCGATACGCTCAGGTAGATCTGGATTAGCGATAAAAGGACGACCAAACGCGAATAAATCACCGTAGCCTTCTTCTAAAATGTTTACGGCTTTTTGTACCGTGTATTTGCCAGCATAAATAATACGGCCTGAAAATTCTTCTCTGACTGCTTGATAAAAAGTGTCTGGTAAATCAGGCGCATTATCCCAATCAGCTTCTGCAATGGACAAATAAGCAATACCCGCTTGCTCAATGACTTTAATCGCCTCAATATACGTATGATGGGGATCTGACTCTACCAAGCCTAAATACACACGCGTCTCATCCGTACTCGCAAACAAAGGCGCAAAACGCACGCCTAAACGATCAGCACCGACCACATCACTGACAGCAGCCACGATTTCTTTTAAGAAGCGCAAACGATTGGTCAATGACCCACCATATTGATCATCACGGGTGTTGCTATGCTCAGAAATAAACTGATTGACCAAATAACCGTTAGCACAATGCAGCTCTACCCCATCAAAACCCGCTTCCAATGCATTGCGCGCAGCTGTCGCATACATCGTTACCAGCTCACCAACTTCATCGGTACTGAGGGCGCGTGGCTCACTTGGATCGGCCAATGCGCCTGCACCTGGACCTGTTTCAATAAATACTTTGACGTTATCAGCAGTAATATCAGAAGGCCCTACCGGCTGAGCACCATTAGGCTGCAAGCTGGTGTGCGACACACGGCCTACATGCCAAAGCTGAGCAAAAATAATACCGCCTTTGTCATGTACTGCTTGCGTGACTTTTTTCCAACCTTCAACTTGGGCTAATGAATGGATGCCTGGCGTCCAAGCATAACCTTGACCTCTTGGCTCAATCTGCGTACCTTCCGTCACCATAAAGCCTGCTGACGCACGCTGTGCATAATAGCTGGCCATTAAGTCATTAGGGATATTGTCAGGTTGCGTGCTACGAGAGCGTGTCAATGGTGGCATGACGATACGGTTTTTGAGTGTATAAGGCCCAAGTTCTACAGAGGAAAATAATGTATTTGTATTTAGAGTGGTTTGTGTCATAAGTGTCTCTTTTAAAGCAGCTGATGGCTTATTATTAAAGGTATTGAGCCTGTTTTGATGCTTAATAACCAATCTAGTGATTACTTAAGCAATGTTGGTCAGCATAGCGTTTTGAGGGTACAATTAGAAACAACCAGTTATTGTTTAAGATACAACTATTAATGGTATGCATGATGAATGGAATGAATCGGCTCGATATTAAGCAGCTTAGAGTATTACAAGCACTGCTTGATCTAAAAAACTTGTCACAAGTCGCACGCAAGATGGGGCTGACCCAACAAGCCATTAGTGAGCAGCTGCGTAAGTTACGCGAGGTGTTTGATGATCGCTTGTTTATTCGTCAAGGGAATAGCATGGTGGCAACGCCAAAGGCGCTATCGATGCAGCAACCCCTTGACCATATCTTAAAAAAGTTGGAAGATTTGTTAGAGCCAGAGGTTTTTATGCCGCAAACCTACAAGGGCATCTTTACGATTAGTGCGACTGACTATGCGACGCAGGCATTATTACCGCAATTGTTTAATATTACGCGACGCGACGCACCAGACTTGAAGTTGATCGTACGTGATTTTGCCTCAGACAATATCAATCAGCTAATTGCAGCAGGCGAGCTTGATTTGTTGATTACCTTTCCTGAATTTATCCCTGATAACTTATCGTATGTGACTTTATTTGAAGAGCAACATTTATGCGTGACGGGTTGTAAAAATACTTTTGCAACAGAGCCATTAACGCTGGCGCAAGTGGCTGCACACGCGCAGCTAGTCGTGTCACCTTCACGTGCTAATTTACGTGGCTCTCATGATCAATGGTTTGCAGAAAAAGGTCTAAAACGAAACATTGTGATGTCGGTTCCTAGCTTTTCAGCCGTACCAGATATTTTGCACACGACTGACATGATTGCGTTTTATCCTTCGCGATTATTGCCGAGCAGTAAGGTCAAAGAGCTTAAGGTTGAAGCATTGCCGCCTACTTTTAAGGTCATCGCAGCATGGCATCCACGTACTGCTGACAGTGGCATACATCGTTGGTTAATCGAGCAATTACGAAATCTATAATAAGTAACTTAGCTATAGCCAACTTTGAAACGACATCGAACATTCTTAAACTTGATGTAAGTATTATCTAGACTAAACATGGTCCTACACAAAATTCTGGACAGGTTCACATAATCACGTTAATACAAGTTTATTAAAATAACAGTCTCTTAAACATAGTTATCCTACGCAATACTTTCCAAATCGGGTATTAAATCATTACTGCTTATCACTTTATCAACATCAACAAACTCACCTTTACCCATGGCGCCAAGATTATAGTCTGCAAACTCATGATATAAAGTGACCACATCACCCATAATCAATAGTGCAGGGGTTGGCAGTTTTGCTTCAGCTTGCTGATCAGCGATATCACTTAATGTGCCGATAAGTACTTGCTGCGTTGGCATACTGGCATGACTAATGATAGCAAAAGGCGTTTCGCTGTAGCGCCCCGCTGCTATCAACCCTTGTGTCATCTCATGCAAACGGTGCAAACCCATGTAAAACACAACTGTCTGGCTGCTGTCCATTAGCTCACTATAATCGTTATTAGGCGCGCCATTTTTTTTGCAAGCAGTGACAAACTTGACCGATTGAGCATGGTCACGGTGCGTTAGTGGAATTCCTGTACGGCTAGCAGCGGCACTGGCGGCAGTAATACCTGGAATAGACTCAAAATGAATGCCATGACGTACCACTTCCTGTAGCTCTTCGCCGCCGCGTCCAAAAATAAAAGGGTCGCCACCTTTTAAGCGAACCACTATTTTTCCTGCCAGCGCGTGTTTGACCAGTAGCTCGTTAATACTTTCTTGTGGCAATGCATGATTAGCTCGGCGCTTACCAACGAATATTTTTTCAGCCGTGCTCGCGCACATATCCAAAATATCCTCAGACACCAGACTGTCGTATAACACTACCTCTGCGCGCTGCATTACTCGCCACGCTTTTAATGTTAATAGCTCAGGGTCACCAGATCCTGCGCCAATCAGATGCACAGTGCCTCTTTTGGTGCAAGTTTGCACGTTTTCTGCGCAGTGTTTATCCATTAGCTGATAGGTCAAATGCGTTGGGGTAGCGGCAGATATATTGGTCACGGTGGTGACTCCTGATAACAGAGTGAATACAGCAAAATGGGCAACCACAAGCAAAGTTGTCAATACACCCTTACTCTAAAATGGCTTATTGTTCATAACACAACACTCAACCAGTAATTGCATATAAAAGGTTGCAAGCGACGTGCCACACGACTATCTAAGCTTGCGCCAACGGGCCGCATTCTGCGATTAATGCGTTGATTTGCCCCACGCAAGATCCACAATTGGTACCTGCTCGGCACTGCTTACCCACTGCCGTCGCACTAGTACAACCATGCTGTGTGATAGCGTTGAGAATGATATTTTTTCCAACTGACATACATGAGCATACCAAAGGTCCTGGATCAACATAACCACTGGCAGGCCGCCCCGCGAGCAACCATTTATATCGTTGATTGACAGGTATTTGGCTAGTATCCGTAAAGCAGCTATCGAGCCAGCGGACACTCGGTAATTGCTTTTGCGTTGGGGCAACGTAAATAGCCATAATCAGTTGTGTGCTGGGCCTCTCATCATCAGATGACCCACTATTTATAGCAGCGTTATTTGAGTCTGTCTCAGGCGCAGATTGCGTCACAATAAAACGCAATTGATTCTGTACATTATCGACCGTAAATGCCGTATGCATGACACCCTCTTGAGAGTTTGGCTGTGATAATGATTGCATAGACGCTATAAACTGCTGCCAAAACTCGGGGCAAGCTAAGGTACTACTAGCCTCCACCATCGGGCTAGCGAGATTGATCAAGACGCTGTTATTTTGATGACTCAAGCTCCAAGTAAGTGCAGGTAATGCCTCTGGCACAATATTATTTGAACGTGCTTCGCATTTTGTTTCAGATAATACTTTCTCTGACACTTTGGCAGAAAAATTGGCCAAAATAGTACGTAATTGCACTATAACGGCGTCTTGCCACTCAGGATGCACCAAAATCTTGCCAAATGATTGCATAGGAACAGGCGTGACACTGATCGCCGAATTTTTGAGCTCTGGCTGCCCTGAATGCGGATCGAGGACTGTTGGAATAAGGGGGCCTACACGAGCGAAGCTAGCAAAAGCATTGCTCCAATGCATAGGCATAAATGCATCACCAACGCGCAACGTATCGCTAATGGTAACTTGCGTCATTACGGTAGTTGCGGACTCGTTGCCATCCCTAGCCGTACTCATCGCGGTATTACTGACTGTGCCATTACTAGTCACGCCGTTCTCATAGCTTTCATACTTTTCGTAGTTTTCATACCTGCGATGCAGTTGCACAAAGTCATTGTCTTGAACGCCCAGTTGCTGTGCATCGTTAGCGTGTATGGTCAGTGTGGGTATTGGCTGATGTTGGTTCAACTGCGGTGCAAGGCCAGTACGAGTCATGGTATGCCATTGATCGCGAAGCCTGCCCGTAATCAGGCGTAAATGAATCGCTTGGCTTTCAGATTGAGCATCATGCTCAAGCTCTTGTTTAAAGGGCGATTGATGCTCACCAATCGGTTGAGGGGGATTCCTTCTTTGACGTCGATGCACATTGGCTATGCTCGCTTCATTAGAGGGCGTAATAGCGATTAACTGTGACTTGGTAACTGTAGCCGCGAGATTATTGATTTCATTTTCTAAAGGTTTTATCTTATCAATCATGGAAATACGCGTATCACCCCATTGAAACGGTAACATCTCTTCGTATGCTTGCTGACTGAGTGCGATTGGCTGATATGTTTGATTGCCGTTCTGGTTAATATGCTGGCTAATATATTGTTGAGCACATTTATCGGCTGGTACCTCATCTGTCATTAAAGAAGACAAGTCTTTGCTAAGATTCAGGTAGCGAGGATAGGTCTCATTAGAATTGGACGGGCTTTGGTTGTGAGTATTGCTATAAGCGGTCAATGCCACATGCTCATTAAATATCTCGCTAGGGTGTTGGTAATCAAACCCTGTTAATCCCATGCGTGTGGCAACTTGAGACAGTATCCACCAATCTGGTTTGGCAAGCCCTGCTGCAGGCATTAATGTCCGCTGCCGAGATATGCACCGTTCAGAATTGGTGACCGTTCCAGATTTTTCACCCCATCCTTGAGCAGGCAATACAATATCGGCACACTTCACCGTATCACTGTCTACCGAGCAATCAGAGACAATAACTAAATCACATTCAGCAAGCGCTTGGCGAAAATTATTCGCATCTGGCAAGCTGACCACAGGGTTGGTGGCCATAATCCAAATGGCCTTGATACGACCATCTAATATGGCAGCGGCCGCGTCACAGGCTTTGACACCCACGTTTGGGGCGATAGTTTGAGGCGACTGCCAAAAATCTGCCACGAGCTGACGATGATCGGCATTGTCTAGTTCTAAATGCGCCGCTAACAAATTGGCAAGGGCGCCGACTTCTCGTCCACCCATTGCATTAGGCTGTCCAGTAAGTGAAAACGGACTGGCCCCTACTTTGCCCACACGCCCCGTGAACAAATGAGTATTAATAATGGCATTGACCTTATCGGTTCCGCTTTGTGATTGATTGACGCCCATACTAAAGGCAGTGACTGTTTTATCAGTGGCGGCAACGCACTCATAGAACTGGCGGATACTGTCCGCAGACACTTGACAAGCACTGGCAACTTCATCAATGCTCCATGCTTTGGCCGCATTCACCGCATCATCAACGCCCAAGCTTTGGCTAACATATTCATCATTTTGGCAACCCTGCTGAGCTAGGTAATGCAGCAACCCATTATATAAATGTGTATCCGTGCCCGCAGCAATTGGTAAATGCAAATCGGCAAATTCACAAGAGTCCGTACGGCGCGGGTCTATCACAATCAGTTTTTTATTAGGATTGGCTTTTTTGGCGGCTAAAAATCGACCAAACAAAATAGGATGGCACCACGCCATATTGGAGCCTACCAGTACTAATAAATCACAAGCCTCCAAATCCTCGTAATTACCGGGCACAAGGTCTGCGCCAAACGCGCGTTTGTGCCCAGCTACTGCAGATGACATACACAGCCGAGAGTTGGAGTCGATGTTATTATTACCAATAAACCCTTTTATAAACTTATTGGCGACGTAATAGTCTTCAGTCAGCAATTGACCTGAGACATAAAACATAATGCTGTCTCGTCCGTGTTTGGCGATAGTGTCATTTAAACGACTGGCCACGTCATCTAAAACGGTGTCCCAGTCTGTCTGCTCTATAAGTGGCTTCTCAGATTTACGTTTGGCATTGAAATCATTACCCAATTGCATAGGCTGATGCTGATGCTGTTGCATGACTGCGTGCTTATTTTGATAATATGGCTCGGTCAAGCGGCGCGCGGTGCCCAATGTTTGTGCCAGTGCACTCCCTTTTGAGCACAATTTACCAAAGTTAGCCGGATGCTCAGGATCTCCTTTGACGCTTAGCACCTCTGTCTCATTCACGCTCGCTAAAACACCGCATCCCACTCCGCAATAAGGGCACGTTGTTCGAATGGTGGTTATCGAACTATCGATCAAGTCATCAATTGAGCTATCAACCAAATCGTCATCAGAGGACGACAGTGCTTTTTTGATATTTTTGGCAGCACTTATATCATGTGTCTCAATGACTCGGCCTGTTGCTTTTTGCACGCTATTAGGCAGGTTGTTCGATTTATTAGCTGGCACTAATTTGCTAGCAGATTCATTGGCGGTAGCGTCATTCATAATGCATCCTCTAACAGTTCGGCCGCTTTATGATGATTGATGTTCTTGTCCGTATCATCAAGCTCTATATCTACTTCCGTAGTTGGCGAATTGCTTGGCATTATTTCATCCAAATGACAATATGCTTCGCCAAATATGAGTGTGTCTTTGATGGACGTAATATCAACGTTATCTATAATTAACTGACTGTAAAAGCTGCCATCGCTGGTGTCCCCATAAAGTACAGCGCCAATGAGTTTGTTTTCTTTGAGGTACAGACAGTGATAATGGTTCAATTCAGGCTGACGATATACGAGAGTCTCAATAGAGTCGGCAGCGTCATCATCAAAAGCAATTTGCCCTGCAGAAAATGCCGACATGCCAGATACTTTCAATTTTAATGACAACGGTTTGCTGATAAAAGGAACCCAGTGATCTGGCACGGCAGCTTTATTGTCTATCACATTTATATCGTTTTCTATCAAAGCCTCTTTTAAAACCGTGACCAACGTATCCACTTGCTGATTGACCGGCGCCACCATTCCAAATAGCTCGCCTTCTCGCTCTATACACTCACCAATCGCATAAACATTAGGACAACTGGTGTGCATAAAATCATCGACCACAATACCGCGATTAACCTCGAGTCCGCTTTGCTTGGCAAGCGCTGCATTGGGTATCACACCCACTGCCATCACGATAAAATCGGCCACTAGCGTGCGCCCGTCTTTTAAAGACAATCCGCACACTTCTCCTACATCATTCATTTCGATAGCCTCAGTATGTGCAGAAACCGCGAGACCAACCCCGCGGCGACCGAGCTCAGTTTGCAAAAGCTCGGCAGCTGGCAGGTCTAATTGACGATTGAGTACATGACCATCCATATGAATGACCGTCATGCTCGCACCCTGTGCCGCCAACGCGCATGCAGCCTCTAATCCCAGTACGCCACCGCCAATCACCAAACCCGTTTTTCCTTGGCGGGCATAGTCCATCAGAGCGGTCACATCGGCAAGGTCTCGAAACACATGCACGCCATTAGCCGTATGATTGGGGAACGGAATGACTCGGGCAGTTGACCCTGTGGCCATTACTAACTTGGCATAGTTGAATGTTTGCCCATCATCTAGCTCAATACACTGGCACTTGGTATCTATTGTCTCTACCGCAACCCCAGACAATACTGTGATACCTAGCTGCTCATACTCTGCTTCGTCGTACAAATAAGTATCTTCAAACGCTGTGTCGCCAGCCAATACTGGTGACAGCATAATGCGGTTATAGCCCACGTGCGGCTCTTTACTAATCAACGTAATTGGCAAACGGGCGGTGTCATCATTTGAATGCGTACGAGCAAGCTCAATGGCAAAGCGACTGCCTGCCATGCCCGCCCCGATAATAACGATGCCAGCGTTTTTTTGATGGTCTGATGCTAAGGCGTGAGTGTTGGTATGAGTATCTACCGTAGTTGCGGCTTGCGACATAGATAGTGACATAAACAGAAAAGTCCTTAGCCGCGCGGAGCAGCATTGAATGCAAAACAGCGTGTCATGAAAAGTATGCCAACAATAATAAAATGATGACAAACTCTATGAAGCAAATGCCATGCCATACCAGTAGAGGGTTACGCTTAATGAGAGGTTCTGGGTCACGGCTGTGCGCTTTATTATCAGGGTTAAAATCTTGTAAAAACTCACCAATGGCTTGATAGCGCGCGTTAGTATTGACATGCAGCGCACGCATGAGTGCCTGTTGGCTGGCGTCAGGCACATTCTGCTGCCGTAGCGGCTGCGCGGGCATCATTAGTGTTTGGTTTGGCATCATTAGTGTCTGGGTATTAAATGGCAATTGTCCCGTCAACAATTCATAGCCAATCACTGCAATTGAGAACAAGTCAGAATGCACACCTTTTGGTGCATCGGTGTAATATTCTGGTGCAGCATAGTGCAAATCACCATTTGGTGGTCGAGTGCTGTCTTTTAAGATGGAGGAGCTGGCGGAACCAAAATCAATGAGTTTGACCGCGCCTGATTTGGTTAAAAGAATGTTTTCGGGTTTGATGTCTTGATGCAGTAGATAGTTGCGATGCATGACCCGAACCGCCATGCCAATTTTGGTGAGTAAATCAAAGGTTTGCCACACATCACAAGGCGCATGACGATCCATAAAGTTCCGTAAACTCTCACCGGCGATATATTCAGTCAAATGATATAAGTATGTGGTACTTGCTGGTACTGGATAGTAACGCAGCAGCCCCGACTCACTGAGCCCAGAGCCCACGTTATGACCACTATTGTTGGATGCAGGATTGACAGGCAATCGATTGGGATCAGCTTGATTGTAAGCCGACTCTCCTGCGCGGCGATGTTTTGATAGGCTCAAACCAATTTTACGTTCTTTTAGAAAATCACGCAGATAGTGACCATCGGCAACAGAGTCTAAACTGGGTGATTTTAAAACAAAGTCATGGTTGTATTCATCTTTTACCCAGTACACGTGACTGCGAGCAGTACGAGCAATGATACCAATCACAGTAAAGCCGTCAATATGATCGCCTATCTGTAAATCGGTTGGCAGCTGGTAGCGATTCACATCATGTATGACCGTATCCAGATTATCAAAGTCAATGCCATTTAAATGACTAATACCCTTGGAGCCGTTGATAGAAGTAAAACGGGCTGAGCGTGTGTTCATACTCAGCATAACCATGCTTAGATTGTCATGACTACCTGCACTAAAGGCTTGCTCGCATACGGCTTGACTGGTGTTAAGTCCTAGCGGTAATTCGTGTGTGGTGGTCATCAACTGAAGTATATCAGTCGCACTGCTGCACAGCTCAAATTGCAACTCTGTGGGCTCTATATGCTCATAAACCCCATCCGTCATAATGGCCAAACACTCGTTTTGATGGAGGGTAAATACCGATTGTTGTAGCTCCATCTGGCTATCTGCGCCGATAGCTGCAGCAAGCGCTCCTTTATCTTGACCGCGGTGCACGCGGTGATCTTTGCTCAATACTGTCAGACAATCTACCCCAACGCGGTATATTCGAGAGTCGCCTGTATGAAACAGGTGAATACGGTCACCGATACAGAGCAAGCCTGATAACGTAGACAACAACGGCGGCACCCGTTGATACGATTGAGGAAAATATAGAATATCGTTGGCTTTGTTGACTGCTGTTTTGATAATAGTGGCGACTTGATCATCATCAAAACTGATGGATGACGTCTCATCTTGCGATTGTGTCAGTGCAGTCAACCCTAATGTGATTTTGTGGGCAATGGTATTCACTACCAGTCGACTTGCCTGTTTTGGAAACTGACAAGCGCTGACCCCATCTGCCATCAGCACCAATAATGGGGCTGATGAGGACGGGTGAGATCTTGCTTGAGATATTGAGCGATTGGCACTAGATGATTCTTCACCTGAATATTGATGGGGCAAGCAGGTGGTGATAAGTAAGCTGTCTTGGTTTTCCGTCTTGCGACCTGCCATAGTGAAAAAATCAAGCCACCATAATGCAGTACTGGCACCAACAATATCTTTATTTTCACCAGTCTCATCAATAGCAACAAACTGACCTGAACCTGTTGATGACGAATTATTGATATTAGCTACCGTCTCATCAGCATTTTGACTATAGTTTCTGTTGGCGTTTGCTGCGTGTGCTATCGTCATCTGTCTTCACCCCGTACTATCTATGACTTACTTGTATTTCGGCAAATGTACCATCTGGCATTTCTTCAATAATGATGCCTTCTGGCTCTTTTAAGAAAAACAAGGCAAAGAATCCAGCCACTGCGGTCGCTGCAATTACAAAGAAAAACACCTGATAAGACACCAGACTCAGCACCGTTAAATACACGACTGATCCAACATTGCCATACGCGCCTGTCATCCCTGCAAACTGCCCTGTCATGCTGCGTTTGATCAGAGGAATCACTGCAAAAACAGCACCCTCACCTGCCTGTACAAAGAATGAGCAAAACATTGTGATTAACAATGCCAATGCCAGTGGCCACGTTGAGTCTAGGAAGCCCATCAACAGATACCCGATAGCCAAACCAGCTGTCAAAATCAATAAAGTTATTTTGCGACCAAACTTATCACTGAGCCAACCGCCACCTGGGCGTGACATGAGATTCATAAAGGCATAGCTAGATGCCAATACCCCTGCCATCACAATCGATAAACTAAAAGTTTCTTGGTAAAATAGAGGTAGCATCGACACGACGGCAAGCTCTGATCCGAAAGTGGCAAAATATAAAATGTTTAAGATACCTACTTGCTTAAAATCATAACGATGCGCCACTGGTACAGGCGTGGTGAAAACCTCTTTATTAAAGCGGTAGCTGCTGATGAACTCGTAAACATACAGTATCGCAAGGCCAATATAGACCATGGTGACACTAGACTGGCTCAATAAGCTCACACCATCAGGTGATAGTTTCCATGCCAATAATGCCAATGCCAAATACATAGGCAGTTTAAAAACCATCATTAACCAAAAATCACCTGATGACGTCACCATCATGGCACCTGATTTTTTGGGTTTAAAATAAGTAGCCCCTTTGGGTGTATTACGCGCCATCTTATAAAAAATAATGCTATAAAGCGCCATCACGACCCCTGATGTGGCTGTTGCATAACGCCACCCTTCATCACCACCGAACACTGCTGCTGCACCAATCGCTATAGTTGGTAATAACAGTGCCGCTGCTGCCGAGCCAAAATTACCCCAACCGCCATAAATACCTTCAGCCGTCCCCAATTCATTGGTTGGAAACCAATCACTCATCAAACGAATACCCACCACAAAACCTGCACCAACAAAACCCAGCAAAAACCGAGACAGCGCCAAGGTGTTGTAATCCTGCGCGAACGCAAAGGTAAAACAAGGAATAGCACCAATGGCTAAAATGGCGGTATATACAATGCGAGGGCCAAAACGGTCTGTCAGCATCCCGATAATCACACGGGCAGGAATGGTCAATGCTACGTTTAAAATGAGTAACGTTTTGATTTGGTCTTTACTCAGATTGAGTGTTTCTCCAATCGCTGATAAAAATGGTGCATGGTTGAACCATACAAAAAAGGTAAGGAAAAATGCCATCCAACCTAAATGAAGGATTTTATTTTTACCCGTAAATGACAAAACATTAAGCTTGTCTTTACTAGGTGCAACGGGGGCTGATGATGACATAGGCAACTTCCTCAAATGATTAACTTCAGGGTTCTGACAACGTACTAAAGGTACTAAGTGTTCAAAAAATGCAGTGTTCAAATATGATAAGTAGCAATGTTTCAGGCGGTGCAATGGTTATGCCAGTTATTTTTGTACGCTGCCAAATCTGTATAAAGACCAACGCTTATTGAGTCTCTAGACGCCTTTACTGGCGGGTCTATAACCATCACTACACCTGACACTTATGCTAATAAAGCATTAACACAGCAGATTTAAAACACTCCATCAGCCTCCCTTATAAACAGCAATAACATCCAATTTGGGGCACAACAGTAACTATTTTGGTGCATCAACTTCTGATATCTCAGTCGGTGACAACGGTATCTATCCTGATTTTTGGTAAGTCATAGCGCTGATCAAGCTGACGTAAAAACCTTTGTACATAAGTGACTGGTCCCGACACAGCATACCTTTATGTCTAATGGCAACACGCAAAAACCCAGCTAATCGAAGTGCTCTGGCATGATTATTGAATACTCTGTAATGGTAGGTATTAAATGCTGTTTATCAGCTGTTGTTGAGAGACGGAGCCGTTTATAGCGTGATAAAAAATAAACGATGACCGCCTTCAACCAGCCCCATTACTAAGGACAGACGCATGATTAGCACTGCATTGAACACAGAAAACAAAGGCAATTTGGTGGTGATTGGCAACGGTATGGTCGGTCATCACTTTATTGAACGAGCAATTGAGCAAGGACTGCACCAGCAATTTGATATTCATGTATTTGCTGAAGAAGACCGCCCTGCTTATGACCGTGTTTATTTATCGAGCTACTTTGAACATAAAGATGCCAGTAAGCTGAACCTAGTAGATTTAACGGCTTACGAATTATCAAAAGTTAATTTGCATTTGAATCAATGTATTGTAGATATCGATTCAGCCAGTCAGCGTATTACTACTGAGGCAGGCGAGATTATTGAGTACTCTGAGTTGGTACTGGCGACAGGATCATATCCTTTTGTACCGCCCATCCCAGGCCGCGAGCATCCGCACTGCCACGTATACCGTACCATTGCAGATTTAGATGAGATTTTAGCCATTGCCGATCTGCCCACTGTCAAAAAAGGCGTGGTGGTTGGTGGCGGTCTACTGGGGCTTGAAGCCGCAAAAGCGCTCGTGACGCTAGGGCTAGATACCTATGTGGTCGAGTTTGCACCGCAATTGATGGGCGTTCAGCTCGATGCCGCTGGTGGTGAGATCTTAAAGCGTAAAATAGAAGCACTTGGTGTCAAAGTACTGACGGGGAAAAACACCAAAGAGATTCTGTCTAATACCGCACTTAACCCTGATGACACCATCGGTGATGGTCAACATTTAACCATGCAGTTTACAGATGGCACCTCTCTAACGACCGATATGATTGTGTTTAGCGCTGGTATTAGACCGCAAGACGGTCTCATTAAAAACAACCCTGAATGCGGTATCGAAATGGGCGGGCGTGGTGGCATCTTGATCAATGAGCAATGTCGCACCAATGTAGATCATGTTTATGCCGTAGGCGAATGCGCAGTATGGGACAACAAAGTATTTGGTCTGGTGGCTCCCGGTTACAACATGGCCAGTATCTGTGCCGCGCAAATCGCTGGTGATAGCAAGCAGATATTTACGGGTGCTGACATGAGCACCAAGTTAAAACTGATGGGTGTGGATGTGGGTAGTATTGGCGACGCACATGGCACAAGCGAAGGCAGCTTAAGCTACCTGTATCAGAACCCTGCTGAGGGAATTTATAAAAAACTGGTCACCACACCGGATAACAAACGATTGCTTGGTGCTGTATTGGTAGGCGACACCGAAGACTATAACAACCTATTACAATTGTATTTAAATGACATTAACCTACCCGCCCACCCAGAAAGCCTGATATTACCCAATGTCGAAAAACCCGTGATGGGCATCGACAATCTGCCAGATACTGCCACGATTTGTTCTTGTTATAACGTGACCAAAGGCGCTATCTGCTCGGCCGTCGAAAACGGCGCATACTCCGTCAGCGATGTAAAAACCGTGACCAGTGCCGGTAGTGGCTGTGGTGGCTGCGCACCTATGGTCAAAGATACGGTCAGCTATCAACTCACCGCCATGGGCTTTGAAGTAAACAATGACTTGTGTGAGCACTTTGCGTACTCTCGTCAGGATTTATATAGCCTGATTCGCGTGCACGGTATCAAAACCTTTGATGAATTACTGACTGAACATGGTAGCGGCCATGGTTGTGAGATATGTAAACCGACAGTCGCCTCTATTTTGGCATCGTGCTGGAATGACTACGTACTCAAAACCGAGCTGACACCACTACAGGACAGTAACGATTACTACTTAGGTAATATCCAAAAAGACGGCACTTATTCCGTCGTACCGCGTGTGCCGGGCGGTGAAATTACCGCAGACAAGCTCATCGTACTGGGTCAAGTAGCGAAGCAGTTTAATTTGTACACCAAAATCACTGGTGGGATGCGAGTCGATCTGTTTGGCGCGCGCATGGAGCAATTGCCTGATATTTGGACGCAACTGGTACAAGCAGGCTTTGAGACTGGTCATGCCTATGGTAAATCTTTACGTACCGTGAAATCTTGTATTGGTAATAACTGGTGCCGCTACGGCGTCGATGACAGTATTGGCCTCGCCTTGAGATTAGAAGATCGTTATAAAGGCGTACGCTCACCGCACAAAATCAAAATGGGTGTGTCAGGCTGTATGCGCGAATGTGCGGAAGCGCAAAGTAAAGACTTCGGCATGATTGCGACTGAAAATGGCTGGAATTTATTTGTCTGCGGTAATGGTGGTATCACCCCGCGTCATGGCGAGCTGTTCGCCACTGATCTGGATACCGAAACAATGGTCAAATACATCGACCGCATCATTATGTTCTATATCAAAACAGCGGACAAGCTACAGCGCACCTCAAAGTGGCGTGAAAGCTTAGATGGCGGGCTGGATTATTTGAAGGCTGTCATCATTGAAGACAGTTTGGGCATAGCAGATGAGCTCGAAGCGCAAATGCAATTGTTGGTCGACAATTACGTGTGTGAGTGGGCAGCGACGATTAATGACACCGAAAAACTCAAACGTTTCCGTCATTTTGTAAACAGTGAGAAAGGCGATGATAATGTCGTTTTCGTGACTGATCGTGAGCAGATTCGCCCAGCGACTGATGCGGAAAAAGCAACCATCAATCTGGTTGAGTTGGCCTAGCCAATGATGAGTGCCTTGTTAATTATCACAAAAATCAAGGCGCTGTTTTTTCCACTCATGTTTTTAGACTCAAGATTTACGACTCATTTTTCTCAAATCATGTTTTGCAAATTGCAGCTTATCACTCACGATTTATCATTCATACAGAGCAATATTATCATCACTAAGGATACCGCCTCATGAACCAACAGACTATTTGTACACTTGACGATATCATTCCTGAAACCGGTGTCTGCGCCTTGATAGATGGCAAACAAATTGCTATCTTTCGTACCAAACAGAACGATTTATTTGCTCTTGATAACTACGATCCATTCAGTCAAGCCAATGTATTGTCTCGAGGGTTGATTGGTGGCACCACGATTACAGATGATACAGGAACAGCAAAAGAAGTGCTTTATGTGGCCTCGCCCATCTATAAGCAACGCTTTAACCTAGCTACTGGTCAATGTCTAGATGACGACAGTATTGTGCTAAATACTTATAAATTCAAACTTGATGGAAATAATGTGGTGGCAAACTACGAATAATAAGCGACGTTATCTCTAATTTGATATGTTATTCATAATTGCTATCTCAAAAATAAAAAACCCTTT
>NZ_DFQV01000026.1:75167-83529 GCF_002377945.1 Psychrobacter sp. UBA3480 | reverse complement strand
AAAGGGTTTTTTATTTTTGACAATTACGCTGAAATACCATGCATTAAACGTTTCAACATATCTAACAAAACTAAAAAGCGGCCAACTGTGTTTTTAGTTTTATTAGAAGTAGACTTTATGTCTTATGTCAATCCTCATGCATACATGGCTATCATAAGCGGCTGTTATGATAGCTCATGCCGCGTATAGATCTTTATACATGTGAGTTGCGCTTCAGGCCATATACTTGAAATTATCGTTTTAGAACGAATAATTTTTCCATAATACTCTAACGTCTCGCTCAGGGTCGTTAACAATTTTAGAATCAGTATCAAATACCATCGTTGCCCGATCTGCTAGTCGATAGTTATCCCATGGTGCTTGTCCAGAACGAGCAAACTCGATCCAGTTTCGATGCATGGTATCGGCAAGCTTTTGCGATGGTTGATCGCCAATAAAGCTTTTGGCTTGTTCACTATCAAGAGCGTTAAAGGTAAAAGGCACATCCACAAAATGCGCGGCGCCTAACTTTCCATCAAAGGCTGGTGAAAACCACGAAAAGTTATAATGCCAGACTTTATTGCCATTATTAACCAAGTGCTCAGCAATATGGACTGCAGGCATCCGAAAGGTATAATCAGACTGAATGTCAGCAAAGCTATCGCCAATAGATTTTTTATTCTTAATTGGCGCGTAAACATCACGCGATGCCCCACTCAAAGATAAATCACTCAACAACTGCGATCTTTGTGTTGCAGGAATTTGGTCGATAGCACCGCCTGGAACATAATACAGTCTAGCTTCTTCATCCGTACTACCCACGATAACGGGAATGGCTGGATCTGTATTGTTCGCCAAATCTCTCATAGGTGACTCTTTGATGACATCTCCATCAGCAACAGGCAAAAACGCTGTTCCACCCCAAGACATCATACCCCACTGGTCTCGATTCTTTATAGTGTTGCCGATATCAATAACTTCAGTGACTAACGTTTCAAGAGGAATTTGAGAGATATCGCTTATTGTTGTTGATACACCCAGCTCTTTAGCAAAAGTTTGGCTAACTCGATCTGCTTGCTCCATGGTCATAAATTGCATTGGTGGGCTTTGCATTATTGCTTGTTGAAAGAGACCTTTTGCCTTATCTGTACCCAAAAGTATGGCGACGCTTTCAGCACCTGCTGATTGACCGAATAAAGTAACGTTCTCTGGATTACCGCCAAAATTGGCAATGTTTTTCTGTACCCATTGTAGTGCTGCAATTTGATCGAGAATACCTCTATTATCTGGCGCACCATCTAAATGCATAAACCCATCCACACCAACTCGATAATTCACAGTAACGACAATCGCGTCGTTTTTTGCAAAGCTAGTACCGTTGTACGCCTTTTCTCCTGCATCTGCCCGAATAAAAGCGCCGCCTGGTATCCAAACCATTACAGGTAGCTGCTTATTTGATTGTAGAGCAGCTGTTGGTGCCCATATGTTTAAGGTAAGATCGCCTGCAGCACCGACAAGTTCAACCGTCTGCTCTCTTCCTGGCTGCGGAACTGGCGCTGTTTTTTTTGTGGCGTCCAAGACTCCTTCCCACTTTTCATACGCCTGAGGAGCTTTAAACCTACGCGCTTTTGTAAAAGGATCATGAGCATAAGGAATACCATAAAATGACGTAACGTCGGCATTCACTTTACCTTGAACGTCACCTTGATGAACAGAAACCGTCATCTGCTGTCCTTCTATATCGTTATTCGCTGCAAATGAAGACGCCATATTAAAGCTTAAAATTATGACTGTCGCTTTGCAAAACCTTTTTACCATATGGTTCAAAGTCATCATTATGATTCCTTTTTTTGTTTACTTGTCTTTCTTATGAGAGTGGTAAAAGTGGATACCCAGCCTGAAGCTTACTGTTTCTTAGAATAATACCGTGCTCTGATCAAAATTTTTATAAGATAAACGTAAGGGTTTAATAATATTATGGTGAGCGCATATACGACTAGAAAAATCAGACTAACGATTTGAGATGAAATGAAAAAGTAATATCTAACCAAACTGAAAAGCAGACAATTGCGTTTTTAGCACTTGCTGGGAGTAAACCTTGTGCCCTTTGTCACATCCTGCTGCACCCACCGCTATCATAAGCGGTAACAAATGCTCCTCTGCCCCTAATGGATGTGAGTCAAGCGCGTGAGGAACATTTTTCCAATTGACCAATGCCGCAAGTCGTTTATTCGAATCTGCTGATTCTACGGTATTCGTTAGCCATTCATCAAAACGCTCTGACGGTTCAGTAAAACTGGTATCGCCATAACCGCGCATATTATGAAAGCTCATGCCGCTACCGACGATTAGCACCCCCTCTGTACGTAATGACGCCAGTGCTTGACCAGCAGCTAAATGCAATTGTGGATCTAAATCATGACGCAAAGATAGCTGCACCACTGGAATATCTGCCTCAGGGAACATTAGCTTAAGCGGTATAAATACGCCATGATCAAACCCGCGCTCCGCATCTTGTTTATTACCTACTCCTGCCTCTGTCAATAGACTACTGACTTGCTCCGCCAATGCTGGCGCGCCTAAGGCTGGATAATTCAAACTATAAGTATGCTCAGGAAAGCCATAATAATCATAAATGAGATCAGGTTGTTTACTAGAAGTAATACCAAATTCAGCCGTCTGCCAATGTGCACTAATGATTAAGATAGCCTTTGGTCGCTCAGGCAAACGATCAGAAATGCCCTTTAAAAACGTTGCCATCTCATGCCACGTATCCGAGGGTTGCCAATCCATAAAAAAACAAGGCCCTGCGCCATGCGGTATAAATAGTACAGGCTGGCTGACTGGCTCATTAGATAAAAGTGTTGTCATGGCTTTCCCCTTGTTGCTTGTCTTAAATGGCTATTTTCAAATGGCTCTATTCACTAAAATTGAATGACCCCCTTTACAATGATGAAACCTAGCCTAATTTTTCTGATAATACTTTATCCATACTGAGGGAGCCGCCACCTTGGATGGCTAAAGCAAGTGTAGCTACCATCAATGTTAATGCATATTCATAACCACCATTATCAGCAAATAGCCCATTACTGATATGGACAGAAAAAATAGCCACCAACATGGTAAAGGCTGCGGCTAAAGCAGCTGGTCTGATTAGCAAACCTAATACCAGAGCCAGACCACCGAAGAACTCAGCACCGCCTGCGAGTATCGCCATTAAGTAGCCAGGCTCCATACCCATACTGCTTAACCATTGAGCCGTACCTGACAGTCCGTTACCACCGAACCAACCAAATAATTTTTGGGCGCCATGGGCTGCTAAAATCAGGCCAACGGGCACACGAAGCACTAAAGCCGCCACTCCGGCTTTTGATGACAAAATAGTATCTAATAATGATGATTTCATTGATGCTTACTCCATAAGGTATGATTAAAATAAATAGTGTCGAAAATGATATAAGCACACTTTACTATCAACACTATAAAAGAGTAAGCTCAGTTATATTGAATAATTATCAACATACTGTTTATAATTATTCAATATTGAGAGAAATATAGGAATAAATATGGATAGAATCGATGCCATGCGCGCTTTTGTAGCGGTAGTGACAGAAGGCAGTTTTAGTAAAGCCGCTATTACGATGCAGCTCTCGCCGCAGCTAGTAAGCAAATATGTAGCAAAGCTAGAGGATGAGCTGCATACTCGCCTGCTCAACCGCACTACGCGCAAAGTCAGCCTGACTGAAGCTGGCAGTCAATACTTTACGCACGCGCAGCAGATTTTATTGAGTATTGATGAGATGGCATCGCAGTTAGGCGGCTTACAGCAGCATCCTAAAGGCGTCTTGCGAATCAGTGCGCCCGTGTCCTTTGCCCTAAAGCATATGGCAAAGCTCATCACTGATTTTCAGGCGCGCTATCCGTCAGTTACCGTTGATCTGCAATTGAGTGATCGAAAAGTAGATATCGTTGAAGAAGGGTTTGATATTGCCCTGCGTATCGGACAGCTCCAAAGCTCGTCGCTTATCGCCAAGCAGATTGCTCCGATTCGCGTGGTGTTATGCGCCGCGCCCGAGTACCTCAAAGCTCATGGCACCCCTAAGCAGCTTGAGGATTTAGAGTCGCATCGCTATTTGCATTATAGCTATATGAATGTCGAAACTAAGGGTCAAATCTACAAATACCTAAAGACCAAACAATTCAAAGAACGTAGCGTTTTCCATAGTAATAATGGCGACGTACTCGTTGAAGCAGCTATTGCAGGCGGAGGATTGATATTACAGCCGACTTTTATTGCTAGCGAAGCGTTGAGTACGGGCAAGTTGGTGGTAGTGTTGCCAGAATATGAACCTAGCCCTTTAGGCCTGTATGCCGTCTATGCCCATAGAAAACTACTACCTCACAAAGTCAGATGCTTTATCGATTTTATGACCGACTACTATGGCACGCCGCCGTACTGGGATGAGAATATAGCGCACGCGCCAAACAACTAATTACTCACCATACAAAAATCTGTTTCGTAGCATAACTAACATAATTGACGTAATTAACAGGTTTGGTTTTATACTCCGCCCGCGCCGCGACTGGATGCTTCACTATTTTCAACCAATATAGCCGCTGCTGTTTTTTTGAGTATCGCCCACTGTTCGTCATCGACATAGATACCCTCTTTCCATGCGCGCTGATGGGTTTCAAACAGCTCGTCTGTCGATATTTTACGATCGAAATGCTGGATATCATGTTCGATATCGAAGTTTTGAGTCGCAATCTCGATGACCATATCATTGGTATTGTAATTTGACTGTGCCTTGTCAAAAAAGTAAAGGTCAGGATAGACAAACCCTTGATTCAATGTAAATAACGTATGCTTAGGCACAGAGCCATTGTCCCATTTGGCCAAACAAGCATAGCCTTTGGCCGCCAGCCCTACTAGCTCGCTATAAGCCAGCCAGCGGTTATGACAGTTCTGCAAATAAATACGAAAGTGTGCTAAATCACCCATTTTTTCAAGCGCGTAATCGATGATCGTCGGTAAATGACAAGCCAAGCTACTACCGTGCAAATCTAAACGCATCGCCTTAGCATCTTGATGGACGATATCAATTGGCGTATCGCTCTCGGTTAGAATATACGGGCTAGCATTGTTAAAGTGTCTGACGCCATCCAAGCCTGCCATCTGTAATTCAGCAACCATCGTAGCGATTACATCAGCCTCCCCAACTTCTCGATGCATCCCAGTAAAGGCTTTATACACCATTGCTACGATTTCATTATGCGATACGATCATGAGTCAAACCTCCCTGCTCTGTCGACAAATCTGGTAATAAAGGAAACAGCCATTCATCACTATGCACTTCTGCAAATAAAGGTGCGCCTTGGAACAAGGTGATTCGTACCCAGCGATCTGATCTCGGATCAAACTTGGTTGCACCAAACATAGACAATTTACACCGTAACAGATGCATAGGTAACGCGTCTTTGTGTAAGACATTCATCTGAATATCACCCAACTGTTTATGCCCCATTGTCCAAACACGGCGCGCAATTGAGCGGTACTTTGGTTGATTTAGAATAAACTCAGATATCAATTGCTGAGCGTTGACTTGTTTAAGCGCGAAGTACAGCTTGTTTGCTTGCCTTGCGATGTCTAGTGCAAGCTCACGATCTGCGCCTACTTCTTGCCCACGCACACCTAGGCGTGGCTCTTCTTTATCCACTGAACGATACCAAAACCAATGACTATTATCAGGCTGGCTAAAATCAATATTAATAGCCCATTGATAGTGGCTCTCCAGTACATCAATCAAATCTTGAATCACCTTACCCTTCGGTAGCGACAAAGTTTCATCGGCATTTATTTTCTCCTGAAACGCATCAACACGCTCAGGATATAGCTCCATCAAGCAAGAAATGATGACCTCTTGGCTCTCAAGACTCAAATCATGGTGCGCTTGCAAGAACTCCGCCCATGTCACATAGTGATTGATAGTAGTCATCAAGTTGTTTTGTAGTACCATTAATTCTGTGACGACCGTTTCATTGAGCTTTATTTGCTGCTCATTGATGGTGACAATCTCGCCAAAATGCTGAATAGCACGTTTGATTAAACTGGCAAAATGCGCCGTTTCTTTGGGTTCAATCTGACAAGTCAATGTCGCTTGCAGTGCTTCCTCACGGGTGGTCAGCCATTGATCAACCACGCAAGGATGATTAATCAAATACGGCGCCATACCCAAACCAGTGGCATTACCAATCCCCAAATAACGCTTAATCTCTGGATGCAGTGCAACCGCTTTACTACCGCCCTTTTTCTGCGCCAGATAATCGACCCAGTCTAGGCTAAACTCACGTAGTAGATACACGGCACACATCTGCGCGCGAAACGATTGGTCAAAGTCTGCGCTATGGTCTAACGGTTTAAAATCATAAATACCAAATTTACCATTGCCATAGACCGCAGTGGTACGCAAGATATAACCGACTTGCGCTAACACCTCTAAATCTGGTTGCTGACCGGCAGCGAGTGAGCTCACAATATGATCAAAGACTCGTACGCTCTTATTTGCGCGTGCCAGCACCATCAACATGTTAGAATTGCGACCTGCTTCTTGCAACGGCACATTGGCTTGTAAATTATCCAGTAACTCTCCGCTTATCTCGCCAAACACCAGACCAAATGTCACATCCCATTTTTGGGCAATGACTCTATCGTTACGCTCTTCATCAGCCAGCTCGTTGCAGAACACCACCAGATGATATAGATGCTCTGGCGTATGTAGACGATAGATAACTTTGCCATAACCATTCTCATCTAAATCCCACAAATGAGTACTGAGCGTCCATTTTTCTTTATCAATCTTGCGTAGTAATGTACGCACAAAGCTAATACGGGTTTGATGCATCGCACCCAATCTTTGGGCATCCATAATCACATCACGAGTACGAAAACCTGTACCCAGTGAAGGCGGTTTGACATCGATACTTTTATTATTCGCATTATTTGTATAAACCATATTCATAATTTCACTACCTTACCTAATATATCGAGCCAGCAGCTTCGTTAACAATGTCAATGATAATATCTATCGGTAAATAAGAAATCAGCAGTATAGATAGTGGCTGGTTTAGTATTTACCGTTTGGTGATCAATAACTTTAGTCCATTTTTTGCGCCATACTGTCTTTAGACATTTTTTCTGTAGATCCTTTCTTTTCTGTAGACGCTTTAGCGAGTTCTTCTTCGCTTATTTTGTGTCTTACCTCTACCTTGTTAGGACGATACAAGTCTTGCTCTCGTGCCATTTTTTGTGCGATTTGTGGACCATTCCATAATGAAGGCAGCAGGACGAAAGAAACTGGCACTGCCGTGATGACGATAAAGGATTGCAATGCGGTCACGCCACCTGAGCCAAGCGAGATTAAAACAATCGCCGTCACACCCATCATGATGCCCCAAAAGGTACGAATCATGGCGTTTGGTTCACGCTCGCCACTGATGACCACGCTGATGGTATAAGTCATCGAATCGCCCGTAGTAACGATAAACACTGTGGTTAAAATTAAAAACAATATCGAGGTAATCAAAGGAAATGGCAGTTGCTGCGTGACGGCTAATAGCGCACCTGGCAAATTAAAACCCTCAAAGGCACTACTCACACTACCTGGATTGGCAATCTCAAAAGCCAGACCAGAGCCACCAACAACGGTGAACCAAAAGCAAGTCACGAGCGGCGCAATAATACAGACGGTGGTAATCAATTGGCGAATAGTGCGGCCACGTGAAATACGAGCGATAAATATCGCCATCATCGGACCGTAACCCAAGAACCAACCCCAAAAGAATACCGTCCACCAGCTCAGCCATCCTTCATCACCGCGAAAGGTCGCCATTGGAACGAAGTTGTCAATCATCGTACCCACACCTTGGATATAACCATTGACAATAAAATTGGTCGGTCCGAAGAGTAAGATAAATACCATCAGTGCAAACGCCAACATAACGTTGAAGCGGCTAAGTAGCTGCATACCGCGTGTCAGGCCACTGATCGCAGACAATGTATAGAGCGCGATAGCAAAGACAATGATAATGAGCTGGGTAGTGAAAGTATCAGGGATACCAAACAGGGTGTTCAACGCATAACTGGTCTGCAAGCCTAAAAAACCAATGGGGCCGATAGTACCAGCGGCAACGGCAACGATACAGCAAGCATCGATGACTGCGCCTGTTTGACCCGTCAGCACACGCTCACCAAATACTGGATACAGCAACGTACGCGGCTTCAACGGCAAGCCCTTGTCATAATGCAGATGCATAATCACAATCGCGGTTAAACTACCTACAATCGCCCACGCCAAAAACCCCCAATGCATAAATGATTGAGACA
>NZ_DFQV01000026.1:11403-75034 GCF_002377945.1 Psychrobacter sp. UBA3480 | reverse complement strand
GCGGCAGCCCAAAAAACCCCGCCCCCAGCCAATAGTGTGCAGAAAAGAATAGCCATCCATTTAAAACTGTCTATCTCAGGTACGGGTAAATTGCCTAAAATCACACGTCCTGTACGACCAGCACCGACTGCCAAAGCAATGACAAAAGTAGCTAGTAGCAATATCTGCCAAAAAGGCCCAAATATTTTGACGGACCACGAAAAGCCCACTTCGACTATTTTTGCCAAACGCGCTTCTGCAAAAATTGCCATCAAAACAAAGGCTACAATGAATCCGCCACTGTACCAAAACGCAGGATTTTTAAGGCCTAATGTGTCGGTAGAAATAGCGGCGGCTTTGGTGTCATTTGCTCCTTGATTAACAGGAGTTGAGCGTCCTTGCTCATTTTGATTAAATCCCTTTAAGTCGGCCATGATGTGGCTCCATATACTATGCTAACGTTGCGTTTTAGATCAGAGTGGTAGCAATGAGGATGTGATCAAACGACCTCACTATACATACCTATCTAATTTAAATTACCTACTTCAAACAGATATGCGCTATAACACGACTGTCGTCTTATAGCGATGTCGAGTAACCGTTGATTGAAACACTGTTTTAAGACTGATTGGTTAAGCCAAAGGCTTTAAGCCTTGCTCTAAAAAATCGAACCAGTTTTGACCAATGACTTTTCCAGCATCACTTTCATTAAAACCGTGCTTTAGCAGACCGTTATAGATGTTTTCCATACCGTCTTTGCCAGCGAACCATGGCAAAGTATCTGGCCAACCTGAATTACTGGCATTGCCTTCGCCATAGTCCATCGCTTTTGACCAACGTCCATTACGCATCCACTCAAGTACAGCTTGTGGTTGATTAAGACACAAGTCACTGCCAATCGCTAAATGCTCCACACCATACTTATCAGCGCAATTGGCAATCATGGTACAGAAGTCATCGAGCGTACAGTCACTACCATTTGGCAAATGAAACGGGTATAAACTAAACCCTAACAACCCGCCTGCTTGAGTCAATGCACTGATGACTGTATCCGATTTATTACGCAGTGCATCATGAGCCGTGGTTGGATTGGCATGGCTAATACATATCGGACGCGACGACACTTCTATCGCCTCAAGCGTTGAGCGCTCAGCGCTGTGTGACATATCGATAATCATACCGACACGATTCATCTCAGCGATGGCTTGCTGACCAAACCGGGTGATACCGCTATCATTCTGCTCATAACAACCTGTCGCTAGTAAGCTCTGGTTGTTGTAAGTCAGCTGCATGATCAATAGACCCAGACGACGCATCACGCTAATCAAACCAATTTCATCGTCGATTGGTGAGCAATTCTGCGCGCCAAAAAAGATGCCAACTTTACCCTGCTCTTTTGCCGTTTTAATATCAGCCACTGAGTACACGGGTAATATAAGATCTGAGTTTTGCTCAAAGCGTGCATGCCATTCGCTAAAGCGGGTCATGGTTTGGCGAGCGTCTTCGTGATAGACCAAGGTGGCGTGTACTGCATTGATACCACTGGCTTGTAGCATCTTAAAGTAGTCGCGATCCCAATGGCTATACTGTAATCCATCAATGACGATATGGTCTTGGTACATATCAATTCCTTTTAATACTTTTATCGATAGCCGCTATCTTTAGCAAGTAAGTACCTTTTGGTACAGCACGTTCAGATAGCGACGAGTATTCTTGTTAAGACATCCCTAGTACGCTTTTTGATAAGCGGTCTTGACGATGGTATAGAACTCTTTGGCATATTGACCTTGCTCACGCGGGCCAAAGCTTGACTGCTTACGACCACCAAATGGCACGTGATAGTCAGTACCTGCAGTTGCCAGATTGACCATGACGCAGCCTGCTTGTACTTGCTCTTTGAACATCGCACTGTTGCGTAAGCTTTGGGTAATGATGCCGCCCGTCAGACCAAATCGCGTATCATTGGTCATGGCAATCGCCTCTTCTAGATTTTTGACACGCAAGACACACGCCAGCGGGGCAAACACTTCTTCTTGGTTGATATCCCAGCTGTTATCCGTCTCAGTAAATAACGTAGGCGACATATAGTAGCCGTCATGCGGCATCTCTAAACGCTCACCGCCAAACGCCAAATGAGCACCAGACTGCTTGGCTTTTTCGATCCAGTCCATGTTTGATGCCAGCTGCTTGTCATCGACAACAGGACCCATAAAGATACCGTCTTCAAGCGCATGACCGACTTTCAAGGTTTTCATTTTGGCAATCACACCGTCTACAAACGCATCGTGAATACCGTCCATCACGATAAGACGTGAAGAAGCCGTACATTTTTGACCCGAACCGCCGAACGCACCAGCCACTGCTGCATCGATAGCGACTTGCAAATCGGCATCGTCAGCGATAACCAAAGCGTTTTTGCTGCCCATCTCAAGCTGACAACGGATAAAATTTGGTGCCGTCGCAGCCGCAACTTTGCGACCTGTTGGTACAGAACCCGTAAAGCTGACGGCATCGATGTCTGTAGAATTAATGAGGGCATCACCGACTGACGAGCCGCCACCCAATAGTAAGTTAAATGTGCCTTCTGGCAGGCCTTGGCGATGAATGATTTCAGCCAATGCGACCGCGCTGGCTGGCGTTAAATTGGCAGGCTTCCAAATGACAGTGTTACCAAACGCTAATGCTGGCGCGATTTTCCATACAGCGGTGGCAGTTGGAAAGTTCCAAGGTGAGATAATCGCGACCACTCCGACTGCTTCACGGGTAACTTCAACTTTGACACCAGGACGCACTGAATCAGCCGTATCACCCATTTGACGCAATACTTCCGCTGCATAGTAATGAAAGAACTGACCTGCACGGTAAATCTCACCGCGACCTTCCGCAAACGGCTTACCTTCTTCAAGTGACAACAGCGTACCTAGCTCATCACAACGGGAAATCATTTCATCGCCAATGGCTTGTAGGATAGACTGCTTCTTTTCTAAAGGAGTCGCTTCCCACTTTGGCTGAGCGTGACGGGCAGCATCAATAGCGTCTTTGACTTGATCGCTACTTGCTTGTGCGAACTCACCGATAGTGTCAGTGATATCAGATGGATTGATATTGGCAACGGTATTTACGCCTGCCTGCCATTCACCATTGATATAAAGTGATTTGGTTGGGTCTTGCTGCAATATCTGTTGGGCGGTGTGGGCTGACATAAGTGCTTCCTTGATAAAGTATTAAAAGATGGAATATTAAAATTAGATTTAAGGCACAGCGGCATATACGACCAGCTCAACCAGCATCTCTTCACGAGCCAGTCCACCTATTACCAGTGCTGCCCGATTTGGATAGGGCGCTTCAAAGTATTCAGCATAGACTTGATTGACGGTTTTTAGATAGTCGCGATCAGTCACATAGATCATTACTTGTAGAACTGCATCCATGCCAACATTGGCACATTCTAGCGTGTGCTTAAGATTGTCTAGCGTTTGGCGAGTTTGCGATTCTATACCCCCTGCAACCACGTCACCATTTTCATCGATAGGAATTTGGGCAGTGTATAAGGTTCCATTATTAGTGATGGCCCACTCCAAAGGTGCTTTAGACGCATAAAGCGAGGTTTTAACGGCCTGTTTGTTTGAGTGAGTCATCATATTGTCATGTCCTTTGATAAGTGGTTTCAGCAGTAGGCGAACTAAGATTTTTTTTAATCACTGCCAATTGCTACATGACTTATCCTACTCAATTAGTAACGATAAATCTAACTAATTAAATTTGAATTTCGATAGATTTAATCTATCATTTAAGATAAGTTATTGAAAAATAGTTTTGGATGGTCTGAATATGAAGTTACAGCAATTGCGTCATTTCTTATTTGTCGTGGAAGAAGGAGGGTTTCGTGCGGCGGCTGATCGTGCCAATCGCTCGCAAGCTGCTTTATCAGCCTCAATAAAGGAATTAGAAAAAACCTTAGGACAGCGATTATTTGAAGTAGGAAACAAAGCTCTACTCACGCCTTTCGGTGAAACCTGCTTACCAAAGATTGAGCAGTTTCTTAGCATTTATCAAGCGCTAGAAGACGACTTAAAAGCCTCTGCGTCTGGCGAAAAAGGTAAGATTAAGATTGCAAGCGTACCGTCGCTAGTGACTAAATTGTTACCTAGCGTATTGGTTGAATACTCAAAAAAATATCCTGATATCGAGATTGTATTGATAGATGATAACTCTGTCGGTGTGGCCAATCGATTGTTAGCCGGAGAAATTGATTTAGCACTGGGCAATTGCACCAGTATTGATCAAACGAATATAGATTTTACTTTACTCATATCAGACCCAATTGGTGTGGTCTGTCTGAAAAGTAATGAGCTAAACAACCAGTTAAATCAGTCGCAAGGGCTGACATGGCAGCAACTCATGGCGCAGCCATTTATTTATAATGGCACTTGCAGATTGCTCGAAAACACGCCAGCCGAAGCACTCAATCGCAGGGCAAGGTACACGGTAGAAAATATCACATCGCTGTTTTCTTTATTGCGCAATAATCTAGGTATCACTACTTTACCCAAGCTTGCCTTCCCTGCGAATGAGCCGGAACTCGTTTGGATAGATTTAGTTGACCCTTCTTTAAACCGGCAAATCGGTATCTTTAAACTTGCTGATAAATCTATCTCTCCCCCAGCTCAAGCATTTTATGATCTCTGTATCGCCTATGTCCAAGAGAACTATTGGCTGTAAAGCTTAAGTATGTTTACTAGGGCGTGTCTTCAATTCACTCGATAGTCATCTAAATGGGCTAAATCTTGCCAAAACTCGTCAAATAGCTGGCTAATATCCCGATATTATCTGCGCTATTTTTCTTGTTTGACGGCAATTTATCTCATTTTTATCACCATTTTTGAAACGAAAACAAGCCCTAGTAGCTTTGAACATAGAGACATAAAAAAGCTACGATACATTATGGATCGTAGCTTTCGGCTCAAGCAAACTTAAGCAAGCTGATTTGACGATCAGATCCAACCTTCTTCTAACAGGTGCTCAGTATTGCTGATTTTAAAATTATTACATAAGTCATAAAACGCCATTGGGTCTTCAACATTATCGAGCAGCTCTCGTTTATGCAATGCCACAAACAGTGCCAACGCATACGCTGCACTATGGATAGATTTTTTAGGATTAAAGGTAATATCAGTAAACCCTTGATATTGAATAACTTCTTCATGCAGCTGAGGGTTTTGCTTGAGCGCATTCACGTACAGCCAATCATAAAACGTCGTTAACGGCTCTACGCCCCATTCCATACCAAAGTAATTGTAGCCAATGAGCTCGCCCGAGGTCATCAATCGCTCATCTTTCCGGGCTTGTCTTGGCGCTACTGTTAGCAAATCCGTGTAAGGACCACCATCTTCAAAAACCATACTGGCTTGAAAAGCATTTTCGACACTATATGGATTGCCATCATGCTCATCCGTAATCTGTAAGCTGAAAGGGCTTAGCGGAAAACTTAGCTTATTGCCAGACTTGCTAGAGAGCTCGAGTACTTGCTTAAATCCATACTTTTTGCGAATGACTTGTTGTAGGTCATTGATGGACTTTTTCTTTTGTCTGGTTGCAAATCCCACATGTCGCTCAAACATAACCATATCCGTTTTTACCAAATTGTCACTGTTGACTTTGGGCATGAATACGGGTCTTTGTTCTATCGTATTTGGTACTTCTTCCATAGTGATGTGCCTTAATATCAATGGTCTTGTATAAAGTGTTCATTCATCATTAGTCTAGCAAAGATGCTTATGACAGCTCGTTCTGTCACTGCTATCAGCGTTCTTTATTATTGGGGTTTTACTTTCTAGTCATAAAATATCGCTACTCAATTTGAAATGCGCTGAACCGAGTCAACGCTCGCGGAGGCAGTTTATCTTATTCTTAGTCATTTATCCTACCCTATTTCAGAATTAATGCCGCCATACCTTCAACAATAAACCATAATCGAGCTATTTTAAGCTTAACAACGAATATAAGACGCTACTATAAACGGGTTTAAAAACATTCAAAGAAATACGCTTGACCTTACCATGATGTCAACCTATATGCTGTCACTATAGATTAAAAACAGAATTAAAAACGACAGAGGTTGTTATGAAAACAAAAAATACTAAAGCCCCTACTTATCAAGAAGTGCTGAGCATTGAAGGCATGAGTTGCGCCTCGTGTGTTGGGCGTATTGAAAAACAATTAAAAAGTATTGAGCACGTTGAAAACGCCGAGGTAAATCTTGCCACTGAACAGGCGACTGTTTACTCATCGCAGCCTGTAGATGTTGCCCAGTTAAACAAAGCGGTAGAGCGTGCAGGCTATAAAGTGACTGAAACCAAGCCTATCGAGCTATCTATAGAAGGCATGAGCTGTGCCTCTTGCGTTGGACGGGTCGAAAAATTCTTGGCCAAAGTCGCTGGCGTGCAACAAGCTACTGTAAACCTTGCGACTGAACGCGCTTGGATTAAAGGCGATGCTCAAATACAGATGAGTGAATTGATTGAGGCCGTTAAAAAAGCGGGCTACGAGGCCAAACTGGTAGAACAAGATCAAAGTGATCGACAAGATAAGAAAGCCTCGGAGCAAAATCAGCTTAAACGAGATTTGGGGCTTTCTGCGCTGTTGTCACTGCCCGTATTCATTCTAGCAATGGGCTCGCATATGATTCCCGCCTTTCATATGTGGGTAGTGAATAACCTCGGCACTCAGCAAAGTTGGTGGATACAGTTTGTTTTGACCACATTGGTACTACTTTTTCCAGGCCGACGCTTTTATCAAAAAGGCGTGCCAGCCTTATTGCGTTTTGCGCCAGATATGAATTCGCTAGTGGCGATTGGTACTATCGCAGCGTATGGCTTTTCTCTGATAGCGACTTTTATCCCGCAAGCGTTACCTGAAGGCACGGTGCACGTCTATTACGAAGCCGCTGCCATGATTGTGAGCTTGATTTTATTAGGACGCTATTTTGAAGCAAAGGCTAAAGGTCGTACTTCTGGGGCCATTCAGCATTTAGTAGGCATGCAGGCAAAGACTGCCCGTGTACAGCAAGATGGCAAAGTCATTGAAGTCCCTGTAGAAGATGTCACCGCAAAAATGATCGTTGAGATTCGCCCAGGTGAGCGTGTGCCTATCGATGGCGAAGTCGTTGACGGTCACAGTTATATTGATGAATCTATGATTACTGGTGAACCTGTCCCTGTGAAAAAACAAGCAGGTGATCAAGTAGTCGGCGGTACTATCAATCAAAACGGCACCGTGAATATTCGAGCAACGGCCATCGGTGAAGATTCTGTATTAGCGCAAATCATTCGTATGGTAGAACAAGCCCAAGGCTCTAAATTACCGATTCAAGCATTGGTGGATAAAGTCACCATGTGGTTTGTACCAGCGGTGATGTTTTTATCAGCATTAACCTTTATAGTTTGGTTGATTTTTGGCCCTGACCCTGCCTTAACCTTTGGTTTAATCAATGCGGTTGCCGTGCTCATTGTAGCCTGCCCTTGTGCAATGGGATTGGCCACTCCCACCTCTATTATGGTCGGTACGGGTCGTGGTGCAGAATTGGGCGTGCTATTCCGTAAAGGTGAAGCGCTACAAATGTTGCAAGACGTGAGCGTGGTTGCCGTTGATAAAACAGGCACATTGACTGAAGGCAAACCTACGTTAACGGATTTCCAAGTCCAACAAGGGTTTGAGAAAGAACAAGTCTTACGTGTGGTGGCATCGGTTGAAGCAAAGTCTGAGCATCCCATTGCCTTGGCCATTGTACAAGCCGCAGAACAACAGAATATTCAACTGCTTCCTATCACTGACTTTGAAGCGATGACAGGTTTGGGTATTCAAGCAAACGTGACAGGCCAAGTGATTCATATTGGCGCGGATCGTTATATGCAACAATTGGGGCTTGATGTTGCGCCTTTTGAACAAGATGCGCTACGTTTGGGGCAAGAAGGCAAAACCCCACTCTATGTATCGATTGATCAGCAATTGGCCGCTATCATTGCCGTTGCCGACCCTATTAAAGAAACAACTCATACCGCCATCGCTGCATTGCATCAGTTGGGCTTAAAAGTGGCCATGATTACAGGTGATAATCGCCATACCGCCCAAGCGATTGCCGCAAAACTAAATATCGATCAGGTAGTAGCAGAAGTATTGCCCGAAGGCAAGGTAGATGCAGTACGCCAATTGCAAGAACAATATGGCCGAGTGGCATTTGTTGGTGACGGTATCAATGATGCCCCTGCATTGGCTCAATCCGATGTTGGATTGGCCATTGGTACAGGCACAGACGTGGCGATTGAGGCGGCTGAAGTGGTGCTAATGTCAGGTAGTCTGCAAGGCGTGCCTACTGCGATTGCCTTGAGTAAAGCCACCATCAGTAATATCAGACAAAATCTGGCTTGGGCGTTTATTTATAATGTTGCTTTGATCCCGATTGCTGCAGGTGTCTTGTATCCCGCCTTTAGTATCCTGCTCTCACCCATTTTTGCGGCAGGCGCAATGGCGCTGTCATCTGTTTTTGTCTTAGGTAATGCGTTACGCTTGAAGTATTTCAAAGTACCCGTCATTACAAAGTGAATGTAGAATCGTAAAGGATATCCATATAGGGTTTAAACATTAATGCTTAAGCCCTTTCTAGGTTAGGAGGAAAAATATGAATATTGGTCAAGCATCAAAGCAATCAGGCATCTCTACCAAAATGATTCGCTACTATGAACAGATTGGCTTGCTAGAAACAGTCAATCGCTCGAACTCAGGTTATCGCTTGTATTCTAAAGACGATATTGACGACTTATGCTTTTTAAGACATTCTCGTGACTTGGGGTTCTCATCCAAGCAAATGAAGGAGTTACTGTATCTGCGTAAAAATGCCAATCGTCAGAGTGCAGATGTTAAGCAACTGACACAAGAGCATATTGAAACGTTAAACCAAAAAATCGCGCAATTGCAGGAGATGGTCGACTCGCTACAGAACTCTTTTGATCATTGCGCAGGCGATAATAATGCAGAGTGCGCTATTTTAGAGGATCTAGGGCAAGCTAAATAGAGCTCTTAACGAGCACTTCTCCACGAAGACGTTCTCGGTTATGTTGTTTTTTCACATCATTAAAAGAGAAGTGAGTATTAACACAGATCAAATATTAATAGTCATTTCAGTGCCATAAGCAGATGTTCGGAACTTTAACCTATAGTTATATCACGACTTCACTTAAGTGAGTTTTTATTCACCCCTTAAATCTAAATGTTTCACGCTGATTATTTCACTATTATCTTCATTTAGTTCAAATACTGAGTCAGTAAAGTCTAGTTCTGAAATTTCAGCATTAGCTCTTATCCCACTCATGTAATCAATACTGACATAGGCTGAAAAAACTTCAGTATGTTTCTTCACAATATCGTTACGCAGTACAAACATATAAACTTTATCTTCAGGATCCCACGGTGAGCGACCGTAATCAGCAATTGAATAATAGGCCTTTAGAACAACCTCAAAATCTATTTCATACTCAACATTCTCATCTGACACCGAAATTATATTCTTGTGATTTATACAAACTGACTCAATATCTATTTGGTATATTTCATCATCAAATTCATTCATCTCGTCTGAATAGAATTCTGATGAATCAATTTTCTCTTTGGCATTTTCAATTAATTCTTCTTTCAGCTGCTCAAGAATACTATCTGCAAATTTGACAGGTTCTTTCAACTCTTCTTCTTTACGAACAACTAAATCCAAGAGATCATCAACTCTCCTTAAATGAATCAAATTATCTAAAGTGTTCGCATATTTCTCCATATCACCATCATCACTGATGACATATAAAGTATGCCCTCTATCTTTGCTTACCTTAGCTACGGCTTCGAGAACAAAGGCATCAGGAAATTCAGATTTTTTATTTGCTCCACCGAAGGGAGGTTCTGATTTAAAATATTTATCGAAAACACTAGACGCATTAACATTTTTTATGTCAACAATTTCAGCTGAACTTTTATCAAGAAACTCTTCAAAACTTGCTAAAGCAATTTGGTAAATCTCTTCGGCTTTGACTTTCTCAAAAATTCCATGGCAAGCAAGATTAGGAGTATTTCTCAAGAACATTGCATCTTTTTGTATTTTCTTTATAGCTCTTGCTGATTCTTCCGATTTTAATAATAAATGAGCTTTTATTTCATTAATTGTAATTTGAGTAATAAGGAGATGGAGCCTTTCAGATTCAAGAAAATCACAAAGCTTACCTAACGCATGTTCATTAAATTGGAAATTTTTGCTTTCATACGCAGAAGTATCAATAAATACCAATCTACTCTCTAGTTCTGTGCTCATGAGTTACCTTCTTAATATAACGCCTCAATAACCAGCGCAGCCTTACTGCGTATGGGCTTTCAAGAGCGTAGTTAATTTGTTTGTTATGACTTGAAAGTTCAGTGTCTTTAACTTGATAGTAGGAATCATACCAATGCAGAGTGCACGAGTGGCCTTTTAAGAGCATCACCGAATTGTATCATTCTAGAAGATCTAGGACAGAGCAAATAACTTATATCAGATGTACGAGATACATGATGAGGCTAATACAAATACTCAGCACATAAAAAACCCTTTAAGCGACAGATGATGCTTAAAGGGTTTATATTTTGTCTTAACCAAAACTACGTTAACTGTCTTTAACTACGAGTTAACTCAAAAATAGGTTGCCCGTATTCAACTTTCTGGTCATTTTCAACCAAAACTGCCGTGACCACACCTTCTTTATTACTAATCACTGGCTGCAAACGGGTCAACTCATTAATGAAGCAAACGGTCTGACCTTTTTGAATATGGTCGCCTTCTTTGACCAAATTGTCTGTTGCATCGTCTTCACTTAAGTAGACCTGCCCCACATAAGTGGCACATACTTGCAAGACATCACTACCCTGTTGTTCAGGCTCATGAGTAGTCGTGGCCTCTATAGGACTAGCGCTAACATTATTCTGCGCACCTAGATTGTTAACCACCGTAATAGACTGCCCGTTGTCTGCAATCGTGACTTCGTGTAGCTGACTGCTTTCAACCAGTTTGACCACACGTGTTATTTGCTCTATATCCATAATACATTCCTTATCTTAATTTTTTAACTCATGCCCAGATATTTAGCAATGGTCATGACACTTAGGATACTCATCACGATGGCGATTAACCAACCAAATGCCGCAATCCAAATCGGATGCTTATAATTGCCAACGATATTTTTTCTGTAGGCGGCAATCAGAATGATGACCATAGCGATAGGTAGCACTAAGCCATTTAACGTACCGACCAATACCAATACTTGAGCCGGTTTACCGACAGTGGCAAACACCAACGTTGAGATAACGATGAAACCTATAATGAAGTAGCGTTTATAGGTCTCAATGAACGGATGAAAGTTGGTCATAAAAGACACAGAGGTATAAGCAGCACCAATCACCGAGGTCACAGACGCAGCCCAAATCACCATACCAAAAATAACTTTACCTGCGTTTCCTAAAATGTACTGAAACGGCGACATGGCTGGGTTGGCAGGATCCAATGCAAAGCCTTGAGATACCACGCCTAATACGGCAAGGAATAAAAATACGCGAATAACAGAGGCAATCAAAATACCAGAGACCGAGCTTCTGGTTACTGATTTTAAATTCTCTTCTCCGCTGACGCCTGCTTCTAATAAGCGATGCGCACCTGAGAAAGTAATATAACCGCCAACCGTACCGCCAACTAGCGTCACGATAGCCACTGCATCAATTTTGTCAGGCATGATGGTTTTGCTGACGGCTTCTGCTAATGGTGGATCAGATTTAAAGACCACATAAATGACCAATACAATCAGGATAAAACCCATTAACTGAGCGAATTTATCCATCATAGGCCCCGTTTCTCGGCCTAAAAATATGGCGACGGCAATCACACCACTAATCAGGGCGCCTGTGATGGGCGACATATTGAACATGGACTGCATGCCAAGTCCGGCACCGCCAATATTACCAATATTAAAAGCCAGACCACCCGCAATGATTAAGAACGCGAGCAAGTAACCGACACCAGGGAACACCAAGTTGGCGATTTCCTGCGCGCGTTTTTTGGAGACTGCGACTACTCGCCAAACGTTAAGCTGGACGCCGATGTCCATAACAATAGATATTAAGATAACAAAGCCGAAACTTGCCATTAGGCTTTCGGTGAATGTGGCCGTTTGGGTCAAAAACCCTGGCCCTACTGCTGATGTGGCCATCAGGAAGGCCGCGCCTAAAATGGCGGTATTATGTTTTTTTATGGTGCTCATAAACATCCTTGTTCTATATGGGATTATTTAATCAAATGATTAGGGCGTGTCCTCATTTTAAAAATGGTGGTAAAAATGAGATAAATTGTAGTCAAACAAGGAAAATAGCGCAGATAATATCGAGATATTAGTCAGCTATTTGACGCTGTTTGGCAAGATTTAGCCATTTTTAACCCATTTAGATGACCATCGATTGAATTGAGGACATGCCCTAGCGTGCGGATATTTAGTAGGCAGAGATAGTGATACCTTTGAGCTCTAGTTGTTTCTTTATTTCTTGCGCAAACAAAATGGCGTGTTCACCATCCCCATGTAGGCAGATACTTTGTGCCTCTACGGGTACGGTTTGACCGCAGACACTGGTGACAGTCCCTTCAGTTATCATCTGCAATACATGCTTAATCGCATCATCCGTATCGGTTATTAGCGCATTGTCTTTGCTACGAGAGACCAATGAGCCGTCTTTTTCATAGTTCCTATCGGCAAACACTTCTGATATCGAGGCTAAACCCTGCTTTTTGGCTGCTTTAACCAGATAACCACCAGACAGACCCATGACTTTTAGATTTGGATCAAATCGTTTGATTTCACTGGCCAAAATGTCTGATAAATCTTCATCAATGGCCGCTTGGTTGTACAACGCACCATGCGGTTTTACATAGTCCAAAGTCACACCAACCAAGTCACAGAGCGCTTTGGTTGCACCCAACTGATATGCTAACAAAGCACGATACTCAGATTCGCTTAATGGCTGATGAATACGGCCAAAGTTTTCTCTATCGTTTAGACCAGGATGTGCGCCTACGCTCACGTTGTTTTCTTTTGCCAATTGCAACGTGGCTAGCATCTCGCTGTAAGAACCAGCATGAAGACCGCAGCAGACATTGGCTGAGCTGACTATCGTCAATAACTTGTCGTCTTGCCCGCAGCCTTCAGCCACATCAGCATTTAAATCAATTTTCATTGGCATACTCCTTTATTTGATCGATGTAATGTTGTCTTTTCTGTTGTTCACGCAGCGCCTGCTCTAACGACACAACGACGAACTGACAGGCTTTGCCAAATCTAATCTGTGCCATCAGCCCTATGTCTGCGTTAATAACGGTTGCAATTTTAGGGTAGCCACCCGTCGTTTGCCCGTCTGCCATTAACACAATCGGTTGTCCTTGTGGTGGCACCTGAATCATTCCAATATCAACGCCATGTGAGCTCATTTCTACTGGCTTACTAAATTCAAGCGCTGCTGTCCCCTCTAAGCGGTAACCCATACGGTTGCTACTGCTTTGTAGTTTCCATGGCTGGGTCTCAAATGCTTGTTTAGACGACTCAGTGAAGCAATCATACTCACTGCTTTTTATCACTCGAATAACCTCGGTTGGGGCAAGTCGAGCCACCCCAATGACAGGCAGGCTGGATTCAGATTTTACCGTTAAGCTGTCATCGGCTTTTAAATATCTGCCTTCAAATCCGCCAAACCCTGCTTTGAGATTGGTGCTAACTGACTGCAATACTGGCTCGATATCAAAGCCGCCATGCACACATAAATAGGTATACATGCCTTGTAGCGGGCGCAAAAGTTTGAGCGTTTGCCCAGCTGTTGCATTGATACGCCAATAGCAAGGAACACGCTTGTCGTCTAGATAGGCCTCGTATAAAGAGCCTGTTAAGCAAAAGCTGACGCTTTCTTCAAACTGTATGGTTAGCTCACCGAGTGCTATTTCAATAGCGGGTTCGTTGGCTTCGTTTTTCATCAAAGCATTGCCGGCTTGTAGCGCCCAGCTGTCCATCACGCCATTTCTACCCACGCCCATGCTTCGGTAACCCAGTCGTCCCGAATCTTGAATACTGGCAAGGGCGCTTGCAGTTAAAATTTTCATTGATACCACCTGTTCATTTGTCTTTTTGATTCATGCATCTTTTATTTATCGCTTATTGATGAATATCAATCGCTTTAAATGTCAAAGTATCGCCTGCGTTAAGCAACGTCGGAGAAGACTTGGTTAAATCAAATAAAGCAGTATCCGTCTGGCCGAGTAACTGCCAGCCGCCTGGAGACTCAAAAGGGTACACCCCTGTCTGCTCGCCGCCGATACCCACTGAGCCTGCTGGCACTTGAGTTCTAGGGATGGCGTGTCTTGGGAAATACAGCGACTCAGACAAGCCGCCAAGATAAGGAAATCCTGGCTGAAAACCGATAAAGTAAACGGTATAAGTGGCTTTGGTATGTAGCTCAACAACGGCTTCGACCGAGAGTTTTAGCTCATTCGCCATGGCCGCTAGATCAGGGCCATATTTTCCACCGTAATGTACTGGTATCTCGACGTGCTTGCCATGGATGGTTTTTGAAGGGATGTCATTGAGCAAATCTGACAGCTTATCTTTAAAGGTAGTAAGCTCAGCCCAAGTTAATGGCACGATGAATACACTGAGCGTATTCATACCAATCACCACTTCGATGACTTCTGGCATTTTCTGGATGCTGTCTGATAAAGCCCAGCACTTTTGTTGTTTTTCTAAGGTGATCGGTTTAGGGAAAAACAACGCGAGATTGGTTTCACTGCATAGTTGCCATTGTAGTTCCATTAGCACGTGCTCCATTATTTTTATCTACTACAGTCAAATCATCTATAAATTGGATACGGTGTCAGGCTCGCTTAGTCTACTACTTGTAGTACTTTCACTCGCCTTCCTTGTATCCAAATTATATTGAACCGACTGTATCTTGATTCTGACGCTTCTGACGCTAATGTCAGATTTGGTTTTAATTTTTGCGGGTCAGACCTGATTTATATATTGTCTTGTATCCACTGTTCTAGATAATGGATGCTCATTTGACCTTCACAAAACACCTTATCCTCAAAGAGTCGCTGATGCAGACCAATATTGGTATCAATCCCGGTGATTTGCGCTTCTGATAATGCCGCACGCATTTTTTCTATCGCTTTTTCTCTTGAACGATCTTGTACACATATCTTGGCAATCAAACTGTCATAAGATGGCGGCACGGTGTAGTTCGACTCAGCATGACTATCTACTCTGATACCAAACCCTGCTGGCATGTGGCAGTAGTCTATGCGTCCAGCATTTGGCAAAAATGTCTGCGCGTTTTCAGCATTAATACGGCACTCAAAAGCGTGTCCGGTAATGGCGATATCACTTTGCTTGTATGCCAGTGGAAGCCCTGCCGCCACTCTGATTTGTTCTTGCACAATATCAACACCCGTCACCATCTCAGTGATGGTGTGCTCAACTTGCACACGAGTATTCATCTCGATAAAGAAGAATTCGCCATTTTCATATAGAAACTCAAACGTGCCTGCGCCTCTATACTGCATTTGCTCGCAAGCTGTGACACATGCTTGTCCGATTTTCTGGCGCTGCTCTTCAGTAATACCGGGTGCTGGCGCTTCTTCAATAACTTTTTGATGACGACGCTGCATAGAGCAATCACGCTCGCCTAAATAGATAGCATTACCGTGGGTATCGGACATGACTTGCACTTCGATATGACGCGGTGCTTGTAGGTATTTTTCAAGATAGACAATGGCGCTACCAAAATTGGCTTTGGCTTCTGTTTGCGTCATAGAAATCGCAGAGAGTAAGTCGGCTTCTTTTTCGACCACGCGCATCCCACGACCGCCGCCACCGCTTGCTGCTTTGATAATGACTGGATAACCAACGTCACTGGCAATCTTGATAACTTGCTCTGAATCAGCAGGCAATGCACCATCAGAACCAGGCACACAGGGCACGCCCGCCATCGTCATTTGTTTTTTGGCTTCAACCTTGTCGCCCATGTTTCTGATATTGTCAGCCGTTGGGCCAATAAAGGTGAGACCTGAGTCTTCAACCAAAGCGGCAAAGTCTGAGTTTTCAGACAAAAAGCCATAGCCTGGATGGATGGCTTGCGCATTGGTGATTTTTGCAGCAGAAACTAGCGCTCTTTGATTAAGGTAGCTGTGCGTGGCATTGGCAGGCCCGATGCATACTGCTTCATCGGCTAGGCGTACAGGCAATGAGTCTTTGTCTGATTCAGAATGGGCAATGACGGATTTAATACCCAACTGCTTACAAGCTCGGATAATACGTAGCGCAATCTCGCCGCGATTGGCAATTAAGATTTTTGTGAACATGTTTATTCCCTTAAAAATATAGTGTCAAATACAGTGTTTGTGCAGCGTCTATACAATATTGAGCGGCTTTAACTGTTTGGCTCTATAACAAATAAGGGCTGGGCATACTCTACGACATCACCTTCATCAACCAAAATCTCTTTAAGCGTACACGCAGTTTCTGCTTTGACCTCGTACATCATTTTCATGGCTTCAATGATGCATAGTGTCTGCCCTACTTCCACCTTATCTCCTACCTGAAAAAACACTTCTGCTGTCGGCTCAGAGCGACGATAAAACGTACCTAGCATAGGCGCTATTATTTGGGATTTCTCCACCTCTGTAGTCACAGTTTCATCACTACGATCACTGTCTACATTGGTATTATTATCCGTACTATTTTGAGTGGTTTCGGTTTGAGACTCTGAATGAGACGCCCTTGGGTTGGGAGTATGAGCGATATGATTGCCGCTACTTTGGTTGCCGTCAGATTGGCAAACGATAGAAATACGTGCATCACCATCAGTGAGTTCTAAAGATTTTATATCGGCGCATTCTGCAAGTTTGATCAGTTTTTCCAGATCCGTAAAATTGATATTCATATGATTGGCTATTCCATTAGAGTGAAAGTGAACAATTATTTTTTATAAAAAATTCGTACCTAGTGATGTATGTAAAGTGTGATTGTTGAACGATATGTGACAATTTATTGATTGGCTTATTAAAATAATAGTTTGAAATTAATTATCTCTATGCGTATTAAAAGCACTTTTGTCATCAGAAATTATAGAACTGCCAAGTCTTCATCTCTTGGGTCGCAGATAAACATATGTCCTGGTGAATGCGTTATCATCAGCTCTGGCTTACTAGTCATAGCGATACTTTGCGGCGTCACACCGCAAGCCCAAAATACAGGGACTTCGCCTTCTTTTATGATGGATGCATCACCAAAATCAGGCACATGAATGTCGGTTATACCGATGACACTAGGGTCTCCGATATGAATAGGCGCGCCATGTACTTGCGGAAATCGAGAGGTCGCTTGGACGGCTCTGGTGATTAATGGATAAGGTATTGGCCGCATGCTAACCACCATTTTCCCATGAAACTGTCCTGCAGGCTCAGTTTCTATGTTTGTGATATACATTGGCACATTGTGATTGTCTTCAATATGTCTAATAGGAATAGACGCATTTAGCATGGCAGACTCAAAGGAAAAACTGCATCCTAAAAGAAAGCAGACCAAATCCTCTCTCCAGTAGTCTTTTAGATCTGATACCTCAGCCACTAATTCGCCAAATTTGTATATCCGATACTTTGGGACATCAGACCTCAAGTCTGCGCCTTTTGCCATGAGACGTGGCTCTGCACTACCGACATCTGTTACATCTAAAATAGGACAAGACTTTGGGTTTCTTTGTGCAAACAATAAAAAATCATAGGCCAAATTTTTGGGCACTATGACTAGGTTTGCTTGTATATGACCTTTACACATGCCGGAAGTCGGCTTGTTAAGTTCATTGTTACTGATTAACGCTCTGACCTCTGTCGGCGTCATATTTGCTAAATCTAACATTATTACAACCTCTTACGCTTTATTATTTTTAGCAGATAAAAGTTTATGATTTGTTTTATATTGGTATGGCTATTTATAATTTTATTTCATATATCGAGAACTATGATTATCGTTATGTAACTTATCAGAACACCTTCGATATGACAAGATATGAATACAGAAATATGTGATGAACATGATGAGTGATCTTCTTGAACGCACAGTTAAGGATGCAAATTGAACTATGAATAATGTCAAAAAAAAGGGCTCAAGCGTCGAGCGAGTTTTGCAAATCGTAGAAGTATTGGCCAAATCTGCTAAGCCTATGGGCGTTATTGACTTAGCAGAAACATTGGACATCCCTGTACCTAGTATGTACCGATTGTTAAATCAGCTACAACCGCTTCAATTTGTCCAATTAGATTTGCATGGAAAAGTAACCTGCGGAAAAAGAATGCATGACCTAGCTTTAGACCTGTGGAAAAACAGTCCTTTTAAAGCGGAAAGGTTGGCGATATTACAACAGCTTTCAGCCAAAATTGGTGAGTCGGTAGGGATTGCAGTGTTGCAAGACTTAGAAGTGGTATATATCGATCGTGTGATATCTGACTGGCCTGTCCAAATACAGTTACCTACCGGAACCAATATACCTATCTGGGCCTGTGCCAGTGGCAAATTATTGTTGACGCAGTTGGCAGATAATAAGTGCGAGCGTATTGTAGAAAAACTATCGTTACAGGCGCTCACGACCCATACTCAGACTGATAAAAAACAACTCATGACGTCCATTGCTGAAGTACGTAAGACACAGATAGGGACAGATAATGAAGAGTTTATTCCTGGTATGGTCGCCTGTGCCGTCCCGATTCCGAATGGTGAACAGCCCGCATTTGCTACGGTATTTACTCATAGTCCTATCGTCAGAAAATCTTTGGATGAGCTACTGAGCTATGTGCCTGTCATGCAAGAAGCTGCCAATGAGCTATCTGTTATTTTCAATCAGGAATATAATGAGTAGCCTGTCATAACATGCTATAACGATTGTATCTCAAGCCTCTTAAGTGTCGATAAGAATATGAATGTAATGAGGTTGTAGATAGCACACTTCCCTTACATCAACGCTCATTTCCTACTTTTATCCTCTCAACCAAGAAATCGACGGCGGCTTTTACTTTTGGTACTAGATAGCGCTGCTTTTGATACAGCAGATATACGGCCATATCAGCGTGCTGCGTGATTGCTAATGGATGCTCAAATTTAATCTCTTGCAATGCGCCTGACTTGAGATATGAGGATAGCGCCCATCGAGTGGACATCAAAATCCCTTCACCATTACAAGCCTTTTTGGCTAGCCATGGTCCATTGTTTGAAATTGCGACTGCTGGCCCTGAGACATCATGCCACTGATCGTCCACATAGCAGAGCCAAGGTGTTGGCCCGTTTGGGGCTTTGAAATACAGACCTTTATGTTCTTTCAACTCCATCACATGACTAGGTTCGCCATGCATCTCTAAATAACTGAGCGACGCAACCGGAATAAACCCATTGTCCATGAGCCTAATGGCAAGCACTCGCTCATTTGGTGCATAACCCCCGCGAATCGCAATATCGACATCGTCACGTCCCAATGCGGATAATTCATCACTGAGACTGACATCTAGCACAATCTCTGGATACAACTCACCAAACTCATCCAACAGTGGTAGCAGTATTTTTTCACCAAAGCCCACCATAGAGCTGATGCGTAAGCGCCCCATTGGCGTCGTTTGATAACTGCGGACTGTTTCTTTACTTTGCTCGATCTGATCCAATACTTGCTGCATATCGTCGTAATAGACCTGCCCTACTTCGGTCAATTTAACGATTCGGGTCGAGCGCTTTAACAGTGTCGCGCCCAAGCTCTTTTCTAAATCAGATACTCGTCTCGATAGTGAGGATGGCGGTACATTGAATGCACTTGCCGCCTTAGTAAAACTGCCCGTTTCTACGACTTTGCTGAAATACTTAATGGCACGTAATTGATCCAACTGACCTCTCCATTTAGATGAATGTTTAAGTATTTTCGCTTTATTATTGTCTTAAAAGCAATAGTGATTCACGTTATTCCTTATATATAACCACATTAAAACCAGTAATAATGTGTTTAACTTAGGGCGTGCTTGATATTCGACCATGGCACTGACAGAGACTATTTTTTAGACAGTTCGACGTTAAAAATAGTAAGTTTAGTCATTCTAAGCGTCTATGTTTTAACAATGAAGTGGCAAAAAATAGTCCTGTCTCCTTCTGTTTATATTGGAGCTGATGCTAAAACTGCCCCATACTGTGTTGTAAATCTAGCTAAGGCACGAGCATTACCATCGTTTTACGCCTTGTCTGGAACCGTTTTAGCAATCAGCAGTGCCTATTTGTGAATATCAAACACGCCCTAAACGTTGCAATGAAAACACGATTAAAAATAACTTTTACGTCAACAATGGAAGAATGACTTATGATTACTTTGCATGGCTTTGCTGCAAGCAACTATTACAACATCGTAAAACACGCTCTTTTATATAAGGGTATCCCGTTCCAAGAGGACCTTTTGTACGCTGGTAGTGATGATCTACTGACCGTCAGTCCAGTGGGTAAAGTACCTGCGATCACCATGCCTGACGGTTTTAATCTGTCAGAATCCAACGTGATTTGTGACTTTTTGGAAGAAACCTATCCAGAAAAGCCGCTATATCCTGCCGATGCAGCAGAACGCGCGTCTGTACGTCAGATTATGAAAATAGCAGAGCTATATTTTGAGCTACCAAGTCGTCGTCTGATTCCATATGTATTTTCTGGTACTCAAGCACCTAACGCAGTCAAAGAGGAAGTCCGTCAAGTATTGGGCCGCGGTATTATTGCCATGAATCGCTTATGTCAATTTTCGCCTTGGATTGCAGGCGAGCAATTCACCATGGCTGACATCTATGTGCATCACGTCAACACTATTGTCAACGCTTTTGGAGCGACTCAGCTTGAGTGGGATGTACTGGCAGAAGTGGACGGCATGAAAGAATGGAACAAAGCCATGAGTGAAACCGACATTGCAAAAAGCGTTCAGGCAGACAGTCAAGCAAACATGCCTGAATTTATGCAACACGTTAAAGCTCAAATCCAAGCCGCAAACGCTAAATAACATATGACAGTGTGGCCACTAAAAATGAGCCACATTAAGAAAATTACTAAAACTCGATAATCTAAAGAACGACCAATGCCGTAAAGGGATTGGTCTAAAAATCCAACTATTTGCAGGAGCAAATCTTATGACCGATAAAAATAAACAACTGGTTTCAACCATCAGTGATGACAACAAATTAACCCTGTCTTTAAAAGACATCGAGATGCCACAGCCCGGTGCTGACGAAGTTGTCGTTCGCATGGAAGCCATGCCATTGAACCCCTCTGATTTTGGTGTGATGTTCAGCGCCGCTGATATGTCAACCGCTGTACAATCAGGCACTGATGACAGCCCGATCATTACCGCTGATGTGCCTGCGAAATTCATGCCATCACTCAAAACGCGGGTAAATAAAGATACGCCAGTCGGTAACGAAGGCGCTGGTACAGTCGTCGCAGCAGGCTCATCAGAAGCCGCACAAGCACTCATGGGCAAAATGGTTGCGGTGATTGGTGGCGGTACATATCGTCAGTATCACTGTGTGAATGTGAAAAGCTGCATAGAGATGCAAGATGGCACGACTGCTACCGAGGCCGCATCGTCTTTTGTAAACCCGCTCACCTCACTGGCAATGGTCGAAACCATGCGCGCTGAAGGTCACAAAGCCATCGTACATGCAGCAGCCGCTTCTAGCCTTGGCCAAATGCTAAACCGTATCTGTATGGCAGACGGTGTTGATTTGGTGAATATCGTCCGTAAAGATTCGCAAGAAAAGCTATTGCGCGATATGGGCGCAAAGTATGTGGTGAACTCAAGCAGCGAGACGTTCCTTGCCGATTTGACCGCCGCGATTACTGAAACAGGCGCTACGATTTCTTTTGACCCTATCGGTGGCGGTAAGCTCACCAGCGATATTCTAAATTGTATGGAAGCAGCTATTACTCGTGACGTAGAAGAATACAGCGTCTATGGCTCAAATACCTTTAAACAAGCTTATATTTATGGCGCCTTAGACCGTGGTCCGATCACCTTAAACCGTAACTTTGGTTTTGCGTGGGGTGTGAATGGATTCTTATTGTTCAATGCACTTGGCAAACTTGGTAGTGAAACGGTTCAGTCCATGCGCAAACGCGTGGCAGAAGAAATCACCACCACCTTTGCGAGCAGCTATACGCATGAAGTGACCCTAGAAGAAGCGCTACAGTTAAAATCAATCGCCGCTTATGGCAAACAGGCGACTGGTGAGAAGTACTTGATCAAGCCTCAAGCTTAATAATGTCTAAAAAGCTGTTATAACTTAAGATATAGCAACTTTCTCATAGACTGATTTTTGATATAAAAAGCAGATACTGATAACGGTATCTGCTTTTTTTGTACTTAATTGTTATTGAACGATGTAAGTAAAAGGCGGTAACTTAGCCTTTTTAAATGCTGACTCTATGAACATTGTCTTTTCGAGTATTGCCTTTCTGTAGACTCCTTATCTGAAAATCAAAGCGTCCTTGTAGTTATATGACTTCTTTGTGATAATTAAAATCCAGACACGCTAACTTTTAAATAAAAATATTAGACATTTTAAACTATCTACTTTTTGAGAGATGACTATGAAAAATACAATGAAAATAATGATGGCCTCCACGCTTGTTATGAGTGCACTTGCGACTGGCTGCCAAACAACGACTAGTGTTACCAAGCCAGCCGTACAGCCAATCACAGTAGAGACGTTAGAGGCGAATAATTGGCGCCTTATAGATGCCAAGCTTAATAATGGAGACTTGGTTGAAGCGTTATTTTTTGATCCATCAAGACCATTAACGCTGGATTTTATGACTGTTGAAGGTCGCAATATGGTAAGCCTTATGAATACTTGCAACAATATGAGCGCAGGATACAGTGTGACGAATGGCGAGGTAGAACTGAGTGCAATCAGAAGTACTCGAATGGCCTGCCCTGAACACTTAGCACAGTTTGATAGTGCTGCTGCCACAACAGTACAAGGCAAATACAGCTTTGGTAAAAATAGCGATAACAACCCTGTGCTAGTCATTAAGAATGACAATCAAACGGCTCACTTCAAAGCCGTTCCTAAAACAAAAACACCTTAAGGACTGTTACGTAGCTCTATCTTAAATTTATGAATAATGCCTCACTATGAATCAGCGAGGCATTATTTGTATCAACAAACTGCTAGCCTCAGCATCAAAACAATAACAGTAACAGTAACAGTAACAAAAATCGCTCTAGGCAGTTTCATCGAGCATTAAAAATAAATATATAAATCAACCATAATAAGGATATGTCATGTCGTTTATTAAATTTTGCACTTTGGCACTCATTGCCACATCCTCTCTAACTGCGTGTAGCAGTCACAACCAAGCCAACTCGAATGCTAAAACGAGTATTAGCCAGATTGAAGACAGTAACTCATTCCTAAGCACCCTAAAACCAAGCAGCGCTGAAGCGATAATCGGTCAAGTAACAGGTATTACTTCGCAAGATAGAAATCAGCAAAAAGTCACTATCGTAGCCCAAGATGGAAAGTCCTATACCGCGTCTATTAGCAAAGCTAATTTTGGTCAGCAGAATGCTTATCAAATGCAAAAATTGGCGATGGGTGACTATATAGAAGTCGAAGGTGACATAGAAGTAACAGACGAGCAATCAAAGCCAGATGGTGAGCATCAGCTAACTGTACATGCCATGCCATATGTATTACGCAAAATCATTGTCGCTGACCATCAAGTAGACTGCGTAGGCGTTGCGCCACAATCCTGCCTTTTAACAAAGCCAGCTGACCAAGTCGATAGTCAAGTAGATTGGCAGTATCGATATAGTGGTATAGAGGGTTTTGATTATGAGACTGATTATGAATATACCTTGCTTATAAAAAACACAGCCGTTGCTAGACCACCTGCTGATGCATCGTCAGTGCAGAGCAAACTGATTCAAGTCATTGAAAAGAAAAGAACCTAGCCTTAGTATCTAAGGTATACCTCCTCTAAACAGACAAGCAACCACACGATTAATTGTTATCATTATTCAACCTGTGGTTGCATCTGACGCTTATTACGCCTAGTATTTCGCTCCTTAAAATAATTCTGTTTTTAACAATAGCACCTCTACAGGTTCGTCTACTCACAATAAAGAAGGATTCGTTATGCCAATAAATACAACCACAATTATTGATGGTGGCATGGGACGAGAACTGGCGAAGCGTGGTGCACCGTTTCGTCAACCTGAATGGTCAGCACTGGCAATGATAGAAGCGCCAGAGATCGTTCGTGATGTACACCGTGCCTATATCAAGAGCGGCGCGGCTGTCATTACGACAAACAGTTACGCGCTAGTACCCTTTCATATCGGCGAGGAGCGTTTTGTGGCGCAAGCACAAGATTTGGCAGCAGCGTCAGGTGAAATGGCACGTGCAGCAGTGACGCTGGAAGGCGCAGCAACCAAAGTAGCTGGCTCTATCCCGCCACTGTTTGGCTCCTACCGTGCAGATTTGTTTGATGCTGACCACGTAGAAGATATCGCCACCCCACTGATCAAAGGTCTAAGTCCGTATGTCGATTTTTGGCTCGCTGAGACTCAGAGTCTAATCGCCGAGTCTATCGCTGTTCGTGAGCTACTTAATACGCTAGATACGGACAATAAACCGCTATGGGTCGCTTTTACCTTAGAAGACAGTATGGATATCGATGTACCACGTCTGCGTTCAGGAGAAACCGTCGAGGAAGCCGTGGCAACGATGGCTGCTCTCGATGTCGAGGCAATACTCTTTAACTGCTGCCAACCTGATGTCATCGAACAAGCACTAGATGTCGCACAGACTGTCCTGCAAGCAAAACAAGCGCAGCATATCGAACTTGGCGCTTATGCCAATGCCTTTCCGCCGCAACCAAAAAATGCCGCGGCAAATGATACGCTTAATGAAGTACGTGATGATTTGACCCCGCCTGCCTATCTGCTCTGGGCACAAAAGTGGCAAGCACAGGGCGCTTCATTAATCGGTGGCTGCTGCGGTATTGGCCCTGAGCATATTCAGGAATTAAGCCAACATTTTACTGCTACTGCCTAGACATAGGCTGATCCGAACATAGAAAATGTAAGGTAATTAGATCGTTGAGTTCATCATGCTGACGACCATCGAATGTTATTTGATGGTCGTCATATTGCTGGTCATGGAGCTAGTGCTGTAAGCGTATCGAAAAATTCAGTAGCAGTTGCAGGCTTGAATGAAATCATCGACTAGCTTGTCATAAATATGCGTATTGTATTCTTAACAGCCTACCCCTCCTACCGCTAACCTGAAGCCTGTCTACCCGTTTGTATTAGTAGGACACCACTTAAAATCAGTACCAACGCTATAATTTCTAAGCTGGTGATATCCTCGCCAATTATCGCGCCAATGATGACAGCAACGACTGGAGCAATATAAGTAGCACCAGCAGCCCGCACTGAACCTAACGTCTCAATAATAAAATAATAAATCAAAAAAGCAGCGCCAGTACCCAAAGCACCCAGACCAAGTATTGTTCCCCACATTGCCCTAGTATCTGTCGACAGCTGGGTTATACCATCGAAATCGATGAGTATCGAAAGCGTTATGACAGCTAAACCCACTTGCCAAGTGGCTAACGCCAGTGGTGGCAATCTCAGAGGAGACAGATAACGCCGCGCATACACAAAAGACGCACCAACACTCAAAGACCCTGCCAACATCCACAAAACGCCAACGAGAGAGACACCAGTAGCGCCTTGCCATGGTCGCGCACTTAATGCGATACCAGCAAATCCTAGCGCAAGTCCAATCGCCATTTGCTTGGTCGGACGCTCATCAGGTAAGAACAGCGCCGCGCCCAAAAAGGTAAATATAGGGATTGAACCACTTAATAGACCTGCAATGCTACTGGGCAATAGCGCCGTACCTGCGACAAATCCATAATAATAAAAAGACGTTGCGAGCACTGACATCACTATAAAGTGTGGCAAATGCTGTAACTGCGCCCGAGTAATTACTTTGCTGTGCCAAGCAACTGCAACCAATGGCAAGAACCCAAATAGCAGGCGTAAAAATACGGTTTGTGAGGGGCTGATTAGAGCCGTCGCCCATTTCATAAAAATAAAATTCGACCCCCAGATGATACCAAGTAGTACCAGTGCAGCATATGCTCGAAACATAACATTGGCCTTAACAAATAGGTGAGCTGCTTTTTTCAAGCAGCTAGCGTCGACAGTGTTTTATTGCTTGTATTAACAGTCTTGTATCAATAGGCTTGTATTGATTGACTCGTTACACAGAGCGAATGACGCCACCATCAACCCGTATATTCTGACCAGTGATATATCCAGCAGCTTCGGATAATAAAAAAGCAATCGTTGAGGCGACCTCTTCAGAGGTGCCATAACGCCCCATCGGTACACTCTCACGTCGCTCATCGACTTCAGGCAAGCTATCAATCCAGCCAGGCAAGACATTATTGATACGCACACCTTTTGCTGCATAGTCATCTGAGAAAATCTTGGTAAAAGCGCCAAGGCTGGCACGAAAAGCCGTTGACGTAGGAAAAAGCGCAGTCGGCTGCGTTACCCAAGAGGTAGATATATTGACGATAGCACCGCTACCCTGTGCCACCATGATGGGCGTGACCAAACGAATTGCACGTACCGCACTAAGAAAGTAAACCTCTAGCCCTTTATGCCAATCCTCATCAGTGATGTCTAAAATAGGTGCGCGCGGGCCGTGACCAGCAGAGTTCACAAGCGCATCAATACGTCCCCACTGTTGCATCGCCGAATCAACCAAACGTTGTACATCTTCATTAATAAGGTTGGAGCCAGTAACACCAATGCCGCCCAGCTCCTTTGCTAAAGCCTCACCTTTCCCAGAGGAAGACAAAATAGCGACATGATAACCATCTGCTGCAAGTTTACGAGCAGCGGCAGCACCCATGCCTGACCCACCTGCTGTGATAAGCGCTACTTTTTTTGTCGTTATAATATTATTCATCTGTCTTTCTCCATTAGTTATCGTTTCATTTATCATAACCAATAAAATCAAATTCCTAACATCATAATAAAAGATGCTAGACTGTAGAAAATCTATAGTCTAGGAAAATAAAGTGACAAACAGTCATCGTACGTTGCCACCGCTCAATGCCTTACGCGCATTTGAGGCTGCTGGGCGTCATCTTAATTTTCGGGCGGCGGCGGATGAGCTGTTTGTGACACAAGGCGCGGTCGCTCAGCAGGTAAGAATGCTAGAGGAGCATATCGGCTTTCCTTTGTTTCAAAGACTACCAAGAGGCGTGGCGCTCACCAGCCAAGGTTCTGTTTACTTTGCAGAAGTTACTCGAGCTTTTAAGATTTTGGATAAAGCAACAGCTCAGCTACTCAGAGAACCTAAGACTGTCACTATCAGCGTGACGCCGACTTTTGCCACTAAGCTATTACTGCCGCGCTTATCTGCTTTGACTGCTGCGGTCCCTGATGTCGAGTTGCGTACTGTAGCGACCGAGTCCGTTGCAGATTTTGACCGTGATCAGGTAGATATCGCGGTACGCCTGACACGCCCACCATTCCCTGCGGCATTTGATACTCAGTTACTGTTTAAACAAACGCTTGTAGCCGTGGCCAGCCCTCACTTAATGGCCAATAGAGAACTGCCCATATCACTTGAAGTGCTACAAGAGATGCCATTGCTCCATGACTCACATCATCATTGGCCACGATTTTTTGGTACCACAGATAAGCTAGCTGGCGCTGTATTTAATCAAACCGCTTTGGCTTTAGATGCAGCGCTAGCGGGTCAAGGTGTTGCGATTGCTTGTCAGGATTTTGTACAAGCGGATTTGAATGCAGGAAGATTGGTTCAGGTAAGTGAGTCAACGCTAACAGTCGATCTAGATTATTATCTCGTTCGCAAAAAGAGTTCGTCATCAACACCGACTGTCGACGCTGTCTGGAACTGGTGTATCACTCATTTAGCACTGGCTTGATTTAGTCAGGGATAGCTAAGCATTAAGCTAAACGTCAATATAAATAATCTAATCTCAAACTTATTAACGTAATTAGCTTCTGAGGCTAACTACGATTTTAGTCGTGCTTTTCTATCCCACTACAGCCGTTCTTCAGCATAACGATGCAGACCTTCCTACTTTCTTATCCTCATTTTTCTTCCTTGTTTTTCCGTTTACTAACTACCCTAACTCAAAAATAAAAATAGTTACCTACCCCCTTCTCAATCAAAAAACGCCCTATTTTTACGCGATTAAAATACTAAATTTTTATGTCACATTACGTACAACTTACACAGTTAATTTATCATAAACAATTATCGGCTAAATCATTACTTAATTTTGTATTAGTATGCATTGGTATTCAATAAAAGATTGAAGATACAAGTACTTACATTGTCTATAAGCCATTCTTTTTATATAAATTTCACTTGTTGTACCTGCTTAAGGACCAGACATGACTGCTAACACACAAGAAGCTTTGACTAGCGCAGCACTCAGTTTTCAATTAATGACGCGAGCTGAGCCTCCAGAGTTGGTTATTGCCACGATAAAGTCGTTATTAGCAGTAAAAGAAGCACGCGATGAGATTTTGATTATCGATAATAATAATAAAGAGACGTCGTTATATGAGCCGTTGGCAGCATTTTGCCAAAGCTTAAACGCTGAGCTGAATGTCCATTTTTATCATATTGATCGTGTCGAAGGATTCAAAGCGGGTGCTTTAAACTTGGCACTTGGGTTGATGAGTCCAGACTGTAGTCACATTGTGGTGGTCGATAGTGATTACCAAGCATTACCACATGCTAGAGCCTCTATTACGCGGGCTATCGCTCAATATCCTGAACATACCCTACTGCAGTTTCCGCAGTTTTATCGTAATGAAGGACAGCTAGATACGCATAGCGAGTTGAATCACTATTTTAATCATCATCTGTATCGCTCTTTTAATCGCAATCGCACCTTATCAACGGGTACTTACGCAGTCATTCGACGCTCAGATCTTTTGAGTATAGGAGGCTGGTCAGGCGCCTCTATCACTGAAGATGCTCAGATGGGCGTGCTTATGCATCGACAAGGTTTTCGCAGTCAGTTTGTGCCAGAAGTTATTGCCACAGGCTTACTACCTAACACGCTAGATGACCTGATATGTCAACGCCGACGCTGGATCTACGGCAATATGCAAGTGCTCACGGATTACTTGTCAGTCCCGACCAACTCTACGGTTCAGTATGTCTCGCAACCCAAAAGTATGAGTGAACGTCTAGCCTATATACGCGCTCATCTGTCTCAATTAAGTGCTTGGGTAAATTTCACAGGGTTCTTTATTCTTTTACATATCTGCTCATTACTGGTGATGGTTGATATGCTTTTAATAAATAACGCTGACGTGTCGATGCTTGCACCTTTATATCTGGTTTATGCAGGCTACACATTTTTTATCCTTAGAAGGTTGTGGGCTTACTACCGTGATCAATCGCCTCTCAATCAACAAATAGATGACAACCATCAGCCACGTTTTGGCAGAAAGATACGAGCATGGTTGATGCACTTAAACTTTTGGGAGATTGGCGCCTTGTCATGGCTGCCGGTACTGTGGGGACGAGAGAAACCTTTTGTCTGTACGCCAAAACAAAACTATATCCAAAGTCGTCAGTCATTATTCCTTAAGAATATAGCAGCGTTACCAAAACTGCTGTTGGTGCTAAATATCATTACAGCCCTAGTCGTAGCACCGTTTTCACCGCTCTACTCACCAGTACTATTTATCTGTGCAGCGGCAGTTTGTATTCTCAAATTAAGCGCAGCTAAGGTCGCAATGGACAATTTCTCTGCTCCTAGAGCAGACATACCAAGTATGAGTAAGGTTCTGAGACAGACTTTAAAGGTAGCCCATGAAAAGAAGACGACTATCACGACATCTTATGCGACGTCTTTATTTAAAGATAAAAAAACCATCGATTCATAAAAATCAGTACTTATAAAACTAGTACTTATAAAGATAGCGGTTTATATAAGCCAATTTTGAAACAAGGTCATTCTATTGTCTTTTATCGTTTCTATACTAGGTTCCCTATACACCACTCTACCAACCAAAATGCTTATAGCCATGATGCTTATAACTATAAAGGTCTTAAAAACATGATTAGGTCTTCGAATTCACCGCTACGTATTGCCATTATCGCGCATTCACTGTATCCCATCGCCCAGCCATATGCGGGTGGTCTAGAAATGATTACCCAATTGATTTGTGATGAGCTAGTGGCGCAAGGTCATGAGGTATTGCTTTACGCTCATAAAGATAGCGAGACGAAAGCAACGTTGGTGCCATTATTGACTCGTCATGAGTTTAATAAGATGGTTTATGATAATGAGCATGAAACGGTCGCCATGGGCCGTGAAGAGATGTACCAATATCTCACCTATCAGATAGCCCTACGAGATATTATCGAACGTGATGAGCGCGGTGAGATTGATATCGTACATAACCACAGTCTGCATCATATTCCGATGATGACAGGCCAAGCGTTTGGCAAAAGGTTTTTTACCACTTTCCATACGCCTATTTTTCCGCAGTTACGTTTAGCGCTTTTAACACTGCGCTCTGGTACAACCACTCAATTTACAGCGATTAGTAAGCACCAACAGCAGTTATTCGCTGAGTTTGTCCCTTCACAAGTGGTGTATAACGGCATCGATGTCGAATCCTTTATTGCCAATACAGAATCGCTTGGCAATACTAATGGTAGCGATGACGAGGTATATTTTTGGTATGGACGTATTTGCCCTGAAAAAGGCACTCATTTAGCCATGCGGTACTGCATGGAAGCTGGAAAAAAACTTATCATTGCAGGACCTAAAAGCAACGAAGACTACTTCAATCAAAAAGTAGCCCCTTTATTATTTAAAGACAGTAAGAGTGGCGAAGACAAACTATTCAGTTACGTAGGTCATGTCACCAAGGACGAGATTAACAATTACTTGTGCCAAGCAACTGCCATGCTATTTACCAGTACTTGGGACGAGCCATATGGATTGACCTTAGCTGAGAGTTTGGCATGTGGCACACCAGTCATTGGTTTCGATGCAGGAGCCAGTGCCGAAATTATTACTCCAGAGACAGGAGTCATCGTACCTAAAAAAGACAAAGCCGCCTTCATCAATGGCTTTGCTACGATTAAAAATATATCACGCCAAGCTTGCCGTGACCGTGCTTTACAGTTTTGTTCAGTGTCAGCCATGGTAGACGGCTATCTGGAACTGTACCGAGCAGCGTTAAAAAATAGAACTGCGTTAATAGAAGACAGTTCAGAAAGTTATATCAACAGTATCAACAGCTATGAGCTGTCTGATTTAACAAAAGACTCTCTGCAGCTTTTCAATCAGGCCATTCAAGCGCCAGTTGAAACTGATAATAATCTTGTTAGCTTTTCTGAGGGGTCGTAATGATGCGTATCGGATATTATGCTCATCATCATGGCTCAGGACATTGCCGACAGGCAGATAAACTGGCTGCATTGCTGCCTAATGATGCAAGAGCGCAATTAACGGTATTTACGAGTTTAGATATAGATAGCTATCGTTTTACTGCTATTGATGAACAACAAATCGTACGTTTGAATGCGGAAGATGAACGCCCCGATGATATCTTAGCAGGTCGTGCAGGAGAATATTGGCAACCAGCCAGCTTACACTACTCGCCCGTAGGCAATGGTGACATTCAAGAACGCAGTCACCAAATACTAGACACTATCTTTCAACGTAAGATCGATCTGATGATTATCGATGTCAGCGTCGAGGTGGCGATGCTCTGCCGTGCGGCAAGTATTCCTTACCTTTACGTTAGGCTTCCGGGCATTCGCGATGATGCGCCACATTTGGGTGCTTTCGCTGGCGCGCTTGCCTTACTAGCGCCTTATCCTAAAGCGTTAGAGTCTGCCCACACATCTGAGTGGATCTGCGATAAAACGCTCTATCTTGACTTTATCTACTCTCAAAAAACCGAGTCATACACTTATGAGAGCTTTATAGATATTTTGGAAAAATTAAGCGTAGGTGGCGAAACTTCTGATCTTAAATCTACAAACCTACCATCTATCAAGGCTCAATTAACATACAATTCCGGAGCTACAACACCTATTATCACCGTCATTAAAGGCTACGGTGGACATAAAGCGATTGACGAAAAATTACCAGATTTACGCTCACTGCTACCCGATGCATTAATTGTCTCTCTCGGGCCTATAGACGATGACAAACGGTGTTATGTCGATATCTCAGCTGAGGTAGATGACGTCATACCATTTATTTGTCATAGCGATTATTTGATGATGGCCTGTGGCCTAAACGCTGTTGCGCAAGCGTATCATTACGATACGCCGCTCATAGTAGTGCCTGATGACAGGCCACATAATGAACAAGCCGTCATGGCCGAAGCGTTAGTCACTCAAAACAAAGCGCTAAATTGGCAGCAGTTTAAAACCTTAATGAGCGTCAATGATGGTCAATCTGAATCTATTGCCCAAACCATTCATGGCCGAAGCAAACCACACCTCACTACCTCGGTCGATAGCATTGAAAAGAATAACTTTGAGGAAGATAGCGGCGAGGAAACCAGCGCAACTACGCTAACAGCTGCTCAAGCGTTTATGCATAGCACCACTGATTATCCTACCACTAAGCGTTGGTTTGAAAACTGGCTGCTTCCTCGACTCAACTTAACATCCGAATCAACAATTAAAGACTGACTTATTAAAAACAAAAGGCAACCTGATAGCGAGGTAAAGACAAGCGATGACCATTCAGCCAACTAGTAACGCTAGCACGACTTCTAATACTGTATCGATGACCGTCATTACGACTTGCTATGGTCGTAATCGTCATCTCTACAACCTACTCAGTAGTCTAGAAAACAGTAGTGTAAAGCCAGCCGAAATCATTATCGTCAACGACGACGCTGACCCCAATCAGTTAGCTGAATTTTCATTAAATATCGTGAAATTACCGACTACGGTTAAATCAGCTGTGAATAACGGTGATGATATTAAAACTACAGAGTTTGATATCGGACATAATCGCAATCTTGGAGCGTTGCAGGCAACTCACGATATGCTGATTTTTTTGGATGTTGATTGTATCGTAGCGCCTACGTTTATTGAGCAAATGTATAAGAAGCTTCTGCAATATCCTAATGCGCTTTTGATGGGTCAACCACGCTATCTAACGCGACCTTTATCAGTAGAAGAAAATGCACAATTAAAAATCAATCATCTGCCTTTCTCTATTTTAGATAAGCTGTCTGTCTATAACCCTTATCGTTATAATTTTGATGAAGCTGATTCATATCCTACTGAAACAGAGCAAACCGCTATCAAACAGACTGATGATTACGGTGCATTTTGGAGCCTGTGCTTCGCTATCAAGCGACAGACTTTTGATAAAATTGGCGGTTTCGACACCCAATATACAGGTTATGGCGCAGAGGATACCGATTTTGCTTTTACAGCACGCCAATTAGATATTGATTTTTACCTCACTGCTGATATCGCTTATCATCAGCAGCATAGTGTCTACCGGCCACCTCTTAATCATTTAAACAGTATCATTGTTAATGCTAATTGCTTCTATCAAAAATGGCACTGTTGGCCCATGACAGGATGGCTGTCCCAATTTTCCGATATGGATCTGATTGATTGGACAGAAGAACAGTCATCATTGATAGCCGTCCGACGAGAGCCTAACGATAACGAGATAAAGCGCGCTCATTGTCCAAACGCTCCTTATGTTTAACTATTTCTAGCTAACGAAAACTTAGTTAATCAATATTCTAGTATCGATGAATAGTCACTCCTGTAGGTGGTCGACTCATTTCCTGACGTTCAAAAACCCAGTTATGCCCATGCCAAAAATGAGCAGTTTTATCATTGTCATTGAAACCGATCATTACTATCTCTAACGGTAGTTTCGTGTTTTGAATATGGTGTAAATATGCTCGAGCTGCCAGCATCAGCCGATATAACAGAAAACCTGATGAAGGTGCTGACGAATGAATATCGGTAAAGTATGGATAGTCAGTAACGACTTTGTGATGCTCTGACAGTACACTGTGATGAATGGTGCTTGATAATAATTTTTTCATGTTCGAAGGGATGTCTAAGATGCGCTGAGTAGTGACAGGATCGTCATTAGGGCTTGGTTCATCAGCTAATGTTGGAAACTGATAAGGCTGGTTGCTCGTCAATATCCCTAGAGAGGCGGTCTCTGCCATTTGCTCCATCACTGATATATGATTGCTTCTAGGCGGTAGGCCAAAATGCAACTTACTGTCACCAATCTGACGAAAAAACAACAGCTTAGGTAGTGAATTAGCTAACTGATGGCTAGCAAAAAAACCAGCGTGAATAAAGTGATTAAATAACACTAAGACATCATTGGGCTGTAATAGCATCTCAAGCTGCGCCGTGGTCACGGCAGGATTATTTGCAATCAGAACAACTCGCTTAGCTTGCTCTAGTGCAGTCTGTATAACAACTGGTAGTGTTAAGAAAGCAGATTGCGCTGTGCTTATATTATCAAATGTATATTTGCTATTCTCTGACAGCGCGATACTCTGTTTAAGTGTTGGTTTTTTTGTATTGAACTCTTTATTAGACATAGCAACCTTAGTTAATGTAAATTTTTGATTGCTACTTTAGCATTATTAGCGATTTTTATAGAAAAAGCTTTACCTCTATTATACTCGGATAAAGCCTTATCTTAATAAAAGTCTGCCACTTCTTACTTATTCAACTCAAAAATCATATTTTGCCATTATTTCAATTTTCTGACCTACCAGAATGAGATAGTCGCAACATTTCATAGTAGATAAGTACTATTCGTTGGCACTTCTTCTAAATCATATAGAAAACCTTTCTATATCACTGATACTCTAATTGAGTCATTCCTAGATGACGATTCTTTTATTTAGTAGATGATATATCATCAGCTATCTATCTCAGCTCATTGCCGTAACAACATCTTCCATTTATCTCACAATTAATCAGTAAGGAAACATAGGTTGATCTTCAGTAAGTATCATCTCTAGAGTGTTGCTAGTCTTCCGACCCTTAGCAAAAAGCTCCTAAGATTGTATTAATGGTTCAGTATCGGCTAGAAAAAGTCACCTTTCTTTAACTTTCATAAAAGTACGTAACGCTATAACTCGCTATTATCTACTTATTCAATAGAACGACGTTCAATTCAGATACCTTCAACCATTAAATAAACACGCTTACTTATAATTAGCCTAAAAGGACCTTACTATGAAAAACTTCAACATGAAAAAAATCGCTATCAGCTCACTATTGGCTGTATCTACTTGTTTTGCTATGATCGGTCCAGCGAATGCGGCCCAACAAGTTGTCGTGGTCAAAGACAAACATCAAACAAAACAAGCGGTCGTCGTTAAAGCAAAGCCCAAAGCGAAACAAGTGGTCGTGGTTAAAGCAAAACCTAAGGCCAAGCAAGTTGTCGTAGCGAAAGCGAAACCTAAAGCCAAAAAAGTAATCGTCGTTAAAGATAAACATCCAGCACAAAAAGTGGTCGTTGTAAAATCAAGATAGACCAAGCAAGACCGATACCGTATACAGCTTATATAGAACCCGCTATATTAAGCAGGGAACACCACTACCTCATCGCCTTCCTGCCATGGCTGAAACTTAGTCATGGCTTGTACAAATAACGGGTGTTCCAACCAGTGTTGTAGCCACAGCTGTAGCTTGGGATAAGGCAATTCATAAAAGACATCACGATCTACATGGGCAAATTGGCGAACGAACGGCATGATACCGATGTCAGCAACCGTCACGCTATTGCCTAGTAGATAGGTATTCTTAGTCAATAACGCTTCTAAATCCTGCAGAAAAATTTCACCTTTTTGTCGATATTCTATTTGAGTCATCTCAGGGTGACGATCGGCATATTTGTAGCGATCGAGCCACTGCTTAAACTCATTGTCGTTTTGTGCTATCAGTGCATTAGCCTCAGATGAAACCTTTTCATCCAGTAGTCCCTGAGGATCGTTTTGCTCAAGCGCCCACATCATAATCTCTGCACTCTCTTCAATGACTGATCCATCTGAAAGCTGTAACACAGGAACCGTGCCTTTTGGACTAATCGCTAGCATCTGATCTGGCTTATTCTTTAACGTGATTTCTCGTAGCTCTACTGGTAACTCGGCGAATATTAGACCGAGACGAGCGCGCATAGCATAAGGACAGCGACGAAAAGAGTACAAGCGAGGCAACGAGGTGTTCATAGATTCCTCCATAGTTGAATAGGAATTAAGCAATAGGTAAAAAGCAAACGAAGAAAAATTAGCAGACGCAAACCTACTGACATCGATAGTTATTAAGGCGCTGTTGAATAGGTGACAGACTTATAATTGGCCATAGTTTCTACCAACGACTGTGGCAAATAGGCATTTTTCAGGTGCGCGTGCGAATAATGCTGCTCAATCCACGATTGATAGTTATAGACAGTTAGCGTACCACAATATAATAAATATAAAACCTGTACACCGATGCTACGCGACAGCCCCATCACGCAATGAAAATTGATAAGTGTGATGAAGCTATCCTTTACCTGATTACCTTCTACCTGACTACCCTCTACCCAACTCTCATTATTAGCAGTTATCGCTTGTGTCTCTGCCGATTGTATCAACGCATCAATTTGTTGAAATAGATCAATGTAGTCTTGGAGCAATACATCATTTAATGGCTGCAAATCCAACAAAGGTAAATACAAGTAATGAACTGTCGTACTCACGCTGCTATTAGCAGCTATTTTAAGATTATGAGCGTGGCTAGATATCTCAGCAGCCAAATCAACAACAATAATTTGATAGCGAACTGTAGGCCGATTGCTTTCTGGCGAACTCGGCAATTCTAATGAGCTGGAGCCAAATAACCAATACGTTAAATAACTACTTAGATCCGTCTGCATCAAGCGAGCTGAAGCAACAACTTTGACCTTGTCATTAATAGCATACGGCGTGAGTGGATACTTTTGACTTTTGGAGAAAACTTTAAAATACCACTGCCCTAAAAGTGACATGCCATTGTAAATAATAATGATTGGCGCAAACTTCATCCAAGTATATACCGTGAGTCGACCGCTACTGGATTTTTGAAACCAGCGTGTATCCCGCATTTGCTTGACCTGTTGATAGGCACAAGCCAACATCGTAAAACTAATCAGCCAATATGCAGCAATGATGATAGCTAAAGTTTCTATAGACTCAGACGCTATCATACTCATATTAGCAAAGTAAAACCCTGCTATCGCTATCAATAAGAATCCTATTACTCCTAGTGTCAGATGCTTGATTACCAGTGCATTACGGATTCGATTTGAGAGTATCAGCACCAACACTGCCAACACTGCTCCGCCGAACATATCTAGCAAATGGTGTTGATACGTCAACACTGTCGACAGGGCAATCAATGTACATATGCCAGTCAGCAATAATCGATAAGCCGCTAAAATCCATCTCTTTTTAGACGCTACAACATCCCATAATGATACGCCAAGCAACATGGCATAACTGACATGCAATGATGGGAGCTGATTGAATGGCTTGTCCACCAATTGCAAAAACTGATAGCCAAATTGCGTCCAATCGTCAGGTATCGAACGATTGTATGAGAAACGAGCAGGATAAAAACAGAAAATTAAACAGGCAAAAATGGTCGTCAAAATTAAGCGGTAGGTCAATAGAGATAATTGCGTGGACGTCCGCACTAAGAAAAAACTAGCCACAAATAAAATCAATGACCAGCTATAAGGAACAATCATAGCGGGAATGAAAGGAACCATGCTGTCAAATGGCGTGGCAAGATTATGAATTTGCGATGGGTAGAGTGTATATAAAGATACGCTATAGGCAGTCATCAAATTATAAAGCAAATAAAATATCGATAACGCAAGACCTAGGTGTTTGAATCTAGTTAAATTTGATGGAGTTTGCAACACCTAGTACCTCGTTTGGCTATTGAATAAACATTTCAAAAAACTTTGGCAATATAATCATAGTTAAAGTTGTCATAATAGCAACTTATTGTTGGCTAAAAACTGCTCAAACCCATTGGAAATACAGTGATTTTGAACTTATACTTGACTATTTTCTGGACTTAGAAGGATTTGAGAAATGCAGTTTTTGAAGATGATAAGTCAGCAGTTAAGTCGATTTACGGCATTGGTTATTATTTTAGCGGCCGCAGTGACATTTATAGAGCCTGCGACTTTTTCTTGGGTGACAGGTGATACCCAAGTCATCGTTCTGGGTGTCATTATGCTCGCAATGGGTATGACATTAGGTAAAGAGGACTATAAGGTATTAGCCCAGCGCCCGCTTGATATTTTTATCGGTTCAATTATCCAATATACCATTATGCCGATTTTAGCGATTAGCGTGGCTAGATTGTTTGATTTATCGCCTGGGCTGACACTGGGTCTAGTATTGGTTGGTACTTGTCCTGGTGGTGTATCTTCAAACATTATGAGCTACCTTGCCAAAGGTGATGTGGCATTTTCGGTAGGTATGACCACCGTATCAACCATCATTGCACCGTTAGTGACGCCACTTTGGCTCAATTATTTGGTTGGTCAATCTGTAGAAATGGATGGCTGGGGTATGTTCCGCTTTATGCTATTAGTGACATTGTTGCCAGTCGCTATCGGCTCTATGTTAAACATTCTATTTCAAAACAAACACTGGTTTAATGATGTACGTGCAGTGATGCCAGGCGTGGCCGTATTAGCCTTTGCCGCTATCGTCGGTGGTGTTGCCGCTGTATTTGGCGATCAGTTCTTGCAGTCAGGGCTAGTCGTTATCTTGGCCATTGCGGTACACAATATCGTCGGCTATATATTGGGTTACTACTCAGGCGCCTTATTTGGTATGAGTAAACCCAAAAAACGCACCATATCTATCGAGGTTGGCGTACAAAATGCAGGTCTGGCCACGGGCTTAAGTACGAAGTTTTTCCCTGGCAATGCAGAGTCCGCCATCGCTGCCGCCGTCGCTTGTATTTGGCACTCTGTTTCTGGCTCTATATTGGCCAATATCTTCGCTTGGTGGGATAAGCGTCAGGAAGCGAAAAATCCTACCGTCATCGAGACTGAAGAGACCATGGAGCTTGGTAAACCAATCAGAAATCATTAGTACTAATAAAGATAATACTAAGCTAGGTAATACTTAACTAGCTAATAAAGTTAAAACGCTATGAGTTAAAATACTATGCTAGATTATTGTTTCTAGCATAGTATTTTCTAACAAAGCACCTTCTAACTAATACAGAGTCTTTCAACATAGTGTTTTTTAACATAGAGTCTTTTAACATGGTGGCTTCTAATATAGCGCTCTCCAGCATAGTATTTTTAGAACAGCACTGTCGACAATTTGCATGAACTACTAGCCTCTCTTCTAGGTTCTCACTTAACGTAGTCTACCGTAACTCATTTCCAAAACGTTTACGCACCTGACGCAAGTATAGAGCTGGCGCAATACGCCACAGTAAACTGCCAAAGCGTGAGATAGGGTCCGGCAATATCCAACGTTTGCGCCGCTGCAAACCTTGATTGATCTGTTCGGCCATCCACTCAGCACTACGCATATTACCGATCATTGACCGTGGATGCTTTGCGATACTGCCATCACGGCCGAGCGCGTGGTTCTCGATAGGTGTATCAAGAAAGCTGGGATAGACCATAAGGATATGTATACCTTCAGATTCTAGTTCCAAGCGCAATACTTCAAAGAACTGTGTCAGCGCACCTTTTGCCGCACAATACGCTGCTCGTCCAGGAACTGGCATCCAGCCAGCCATTGAGCCGATACATATAATTTGACCTTTGGACTCTCTTAGCATCGGTAGCGCAGCCATAGTCAGCTCCACTGCCCCCTGCCAATCTACCGCCATTACTTTGCGAAACACCGCAGGATCAGTCTGATGTGCTGGTGATCGATGGGTAATCCCAGCATTATTCACCAATAGATCAAGACGGCCAAAGCGCTCGCTAACTTGCTCAATAAGCGCAGCAATATCATTAACTTGAGTGATATCAGTGACGACTGTCATGACTCTAGCAGAGTCCTCTAACTCACGAGCGCGGGCGATCAGCGCTTGCTCATCTATATCAGCGAGTACTAAGTGATGTCCAGCAGCATACCAGTGCTGTGCCATTGCCCAACCAAGTCCTGATGCAGCACCAGTGATTAAAGTAATATTTATTGATGACATTGGTGGCATTGATGATTTTCTCCCTATCAAGGTTTACGCAATCCATTGCATTCGATGAAGTACTCGAAGGTTTCGGCAGACGTTTTTTCTAAACAATAACCAAACTCTTCTTTGAGTCGCCTGTTACTCAGTACTGGGCGATAACGCAAAAAATTAACCTGTTCTGGTCCTGTTGGCTTACCGGCCCACTTTGCCACCTGTAAGCCAGCTTTAACCAAACCCACTGGCAGGGTCAATAGCGGTTTATTAAGTCGGTTTGCGACATCCCTCATCGTCAGTGCGCCATCGCCTGCCATGTTGTAGATGCCAGTTTTATCCTCGCGAATACCTATTTCCATAGCACCAATCACATCTTGATCCCAAATAAACACAAAGGGCGACTCACTGCCTTTGAGCGCAAGCACACGCGGTGCCATAAACAGACTGGTAATTTGATTGCGCGTATCAGCGCCTAGTACCGTGCCAGGTCGAAAAATCAGCTGCTGTAGTTGCGGATGCTGCTCGCGAAAATCTGCAAGCATTTCCTCGATCTGCCTTTTGTGATCTGAGTAAGCAAACTCAGGGTTACCACGTAGGGCATCTTGCTCATCAATCCATTCAGGATTGTCAGCATGATAGCCGTAGGCAGCACCCGAGCTGGTGAGCGTTATATGTGCGACACCTGCTTTGATGCAGCAATCAAGTACGTTGCGCGTGCCATTGACATCCATATCATAGTCACGAGCACGATCTTTTGACGCTTGCAAGATAGAAGCGAGATGCACGACATGGGTGATGCCCTCTTCTTTTAGTAGCGTTGCCAAACCCTCATCGCGCACATCTAATACGTGGATTGGAAAGTCTAAGTCATCGCGCTTGCGAATATCTGTGCCGACGACATGGTAATGCTCAGCCAGACGATTGCCCAGTTGATGGCCGATGTAACCTGCGGCACCAGTGATTAATATCCGTTTATTCACTATGCTTTTATTCATTACGCTTTTATTCATAGGGTATCCGTGCCCAAACTTGTGAAAGTGTCAGTCCTGACACCAAATGCCATACGCCCCAGAATGCCGTGATCAGCATCATGCCGCCTGCCTCTGGGAAAAAAGTAAATAAAATAACCAGCCCTAGCCCTGAGTTTTGTATTCCTACTTCTAAAGTCACCGCGCGACGATCAGCGACTGGCAACTTGAGCATCAGCCCCATGCCATAACCTAAAGAAAGTGCCAATAAGTTATGACCAACGACCAGCCAAAAAAAGCTATGAAAACGCTCTAAAAATAGCGCGAAATTGCTAGAAAAAGCGATTGCCACAAAAGCCATCAGCACGAGTAGGGAGAAAATACGTAATGGCTTTTGGATACGTACGACCAGATCAGGTAAGCGTCGCCCTGTTACCATCCCTAGCACTAAAGGTAACGCTAACACTAATAGAACCAGTATCAGAATACTACTAGGCTCAATCGTTATCTTTGTCAGATACTCACGCGTGTGTGGGTTAAGCCAACCGTAAAAGGCAAAATTGACTGGTGTTAATATAGCCGCAGCGAGACTTGATACCGCAGTCATACTGACTGACACCGCAACATTACCGCGTGCCAGCCAAGTCATAATGTTAGAAAAACTACCACCTGGGCAAGACGCGACCAAAATCATTCCTAGCGCCAACTCAGGATCAATATTCAACGCCCACGTAAACAGACACGTGGCTAGCGGCAATAGAAAGAATTGAGCGAACAGACCTGCTATCGGCGCAATGGGAGACAAAACGATACGCTTAAAATCTTCGAGACGTAAGCTCAATGACACGCCGAACATCATCAGCGCCAAGATGAGATTGAGCAGAATCAAGCTCCGTGGCTCAAACGCCACTGCCGCTATCATACCTCTGATGCCAATACAGGCTGTTCTGTTTCAAGTTCGGCAATATGCTTGGACAGCGTTGCTAAGTATTCATCTTTATTCACATAATATGCCATACGCGCAAGCTTAATATAATCATAGCCACCATCGAGCGTTTTGCCTGCTCGCTTACGTTTCACTTTATTGAACTGTTTAACGGCTGCTGTATTTTGCTGACGCTGCTGAATATATAGTGCAACGAGCCGCGCTTGTTGATTTCGACCCTCCCAGCCTAACCCTGCTGCCTCAACCATACCCATCATAAATAAATTATCATGCTCAGGATGAAAGACATTCATATAAAGCTGCGGAGCATCATGATTGGCAGGCCAATTGAGCTGCGCGCGCTCAATAAACGGATAGTTTAGTAAATACCCAGTCGCCATAAGAATCAAATCATAATCCTGACTTTCACCATCACTAAAGCTCACCGTATGCCCATCGATGCGGCGAATATCACGACGCGCTTTAATATCGCCATGACCCAAATGATGTAATACCAATGAATTGACCACAGGATGTGATTCATACATGCGATAGTTTGGGTTTGGCAGTCCATAATCAGAAGGTTTTCCGATGACCATACGAATCATCGCTGCATCCATACGCTGCTTAACTGGACGCGGCAACTTTAGTTTTCCGCCTAGTGTGTCAATCGGCTGACCCTTGATAAATTTGGGCAAAAAGTAATAGCCGCGGCGCAGACTGATATCCACCGATTTAGCATGATGTACCGCGTCAACAGCGATATCAGCGCCCGAGTTACCACAGCCAACGATCAACACACGTTTGTCTTTAAACACTGACGGGCTACGATATTCGGAAGAATGCATCAACGTGCCTGCAAACGTACCCGGCAAACTTGGTATATTAGGGGTATGTAAAGTACCATTTGCCATGAGCACACCATCAAACAGTCGCGATTGCTTTTGACCATTACACTCACTGACTAAGCGCCAGCCGTCGCCTTCAGGCACCATGCTGACCACGCGCGTGGAGAATTCATAATGTGATTTTAGATTGAACGTATCTGAAAAGTCGCGAAAGTATTGACGGAGCTGGGTATGATGAGGATACGCCGCGACTGAGTCATTCATAGGAAACTCTTTGAACTCCGTCATACGCTTGGACGAAATCAAATGGGCACTTTCATACATGGTACTGTGCGGATTGTCGATATCCCATAGGCCCCCTACATCTGTATGTAGCTCAAAGCCGATAAAAGAAATATTGAGTTTTTGCAGATTTCGGGCTGCAGCGAGACCCATTGGACCTGCTCCAATTACTGCGTACATAAGCGCCACCTTTAAAATCCATTTCAATTATATAAATCAGTCAATTCCGTTTGACTGCACCTCTGGTGGGCGATACCAGCGTACTCCATGCCCGTGATAAAACAATAGCATACATTGATACATGAACTGGCTCAAATGAATAAATTGTCCATATAGACTACTTATAATAGGTAAACCAATTCTCTGCTTTATACTTCTTTTTTACTGATCCTAAAGAGCCCACCCTACGTCCAAATGTAGCAGCACTGTCATATTTATAGATGATGCTATTAGCACCTTATCGAGCAACAGCCGTACTTTACCAAACCTAGTATATTTAAAATTGACTCAGTAATTCATTGTAATAGAAATGATTATCATTATAATAACGATTTAAATTACATGCTGGAAATATTCATGCAACTGTCTCGCTTATCTGCTGCTTTGTTTCGTCTTAACTCTCTGAATGTGTCTGGCGCTTCTCTACGACTAGCGTCCATACCCTCACGCTTGCTATCGACGAAATCGCTACCTCTAAAATCACTATGTTCAGTAATCATCCTAACCACAAGTCACTCGGCATGGGCGCTAGTAGATGATGCAGATACTCAAACCACCCCTAATGTGGTACTGGACACTATCGTCGTGACCAGTAGTGCTGATGCGTCAGCAGATGGGCTACCTAGCGCGTATGAAGGTGGACAGGTGGCAACAGGCAGCCGCGTCGGAATCTTGGGTAACCAAGACATCATGGATACGCCGTTCTCTACCACCTCATACACCAATGAATATATCGCCAATCAGCAAGCGCAAAGTGTAGGCGATCTACTCAAAAAGGATCCTACTGTTCGTGTAGCAAGAGGTTTTGGTAACTTTCAAGAAGCATATTTTATGCGTGGCTTTATCACCACATCAGATGACACCATGTACAACGGTCTATACGGCATCTTACCAAGACAGTACATTGCAACTGAGTTGTTCGAGCGCGTCGAGGTTCAGCGCGGTGCTTCTACCATGCTAAATGGTGCAGCACCCAGTGGCGGTAACGCAGGTGGTACAATCAATTTGCTACCGAAACGTGCTGGTAATGAGCCACTACGTGAAGTGACGCTTGGTTATGGTCAAGGTGACCAAGGTAAGGTCGCGGTAGATGTCAGTGATCGCTTTGGTAGCGATGATGCTATTGGGGTTCGTTTTAATGCTGCTTATCAAGATGGTGACAGTGCTATCGATGATGAGTCTTCGACATTGGGTCTGGCGGCCCTCGGTTTGGATTATAGAGCGGATCAGTACCGACTATCAGCTGATTTGGGCTGGCAAGACAACAAACTCAAAGAGACTCGTCCTAGTGTCAATCTTGGTGGGGTGTCTAGTGTACCAAAAGCACCAGACGGCTCAAAAAACTGGGCGCAGCCTTGGAGTTATTCAAACGAAGAGGATGTCTTTGGTACGATTCGAGGAGAATATGATTTTACTGATAACATTACCGCTTATGGTGCTTACGGTGTGCGAAGTGGCGAGGAAGAAAACTCACTAGCCAATTTAACCGTCAACAACGTTGATGGTGCGGGCACGATTTATCGCTTTGACAATACTCGAGAAGATAAAGTACAAAGCGCCGAGCTCGGTCTGCGTGGTAAATGGCAAACAGGTAAGATTGATCACAATTGGGTACTAGCCGCTGATCTTTATGATCAAGAAGAAAAAGGCGCCTACGCTTTTGACTTTGGTAACCAACTTGCGACCAATTTGTACCACCCTACCGACTACGCTGAGGTCCCTTTTACAAGCACAGCAATCTTCGGTGGTAATTTAAATGACCCAAAATTAACCAACAAAAAGCAGTTTCAAAGCTTTGCGCTAGCAGACACCATATCACTGTTCGACGATAAGCTAAAAACCACTTTAGGCGTGCGTCATCAGAACTTAAAAACCACCAGCTATGATGCTAATACACAAGCAGAAACTGGTAGTTATGATGAAAGCGCATGGACACCAAGTGTCGGTATCGTTTATCAGCCAACGATGGACTGGTCTGTGTATGGTAATTACATCGAAAGTCTAGCACCAGGAAAAAGAGCGCCTCTAACTAACGATAATGACGCTGTCACTAATGGTGGTCAAAATCTAGATCCGTACGTGAGTGAGCAAACTGAACTGGGTGTGAAATACGACAATGGTATGATTGGCAGTAGTCTCGCTGTCTTCCGAACTGATGAACCGCGTGCTTATATCAACAACTCAAATACGTTTACTGCTGCTGGAGAAAATCGTCATCAAGGTGTGGAGTTGACTGTCTTTGGTAGCCCAAGTGAAAACATACGCCTCAATGCTGGTGTTACTTACTTAAGTGCTAAGCAAAAAGACACTGGTGATAGTGCATTAGATGGCAATCGAGTGATTGGTGTGCCTACCTTACAGAGCAATGTCAACCTAGAGTATGATTTAGCCGCCGTTGAAGGACTGACATTAACGGGCGATATTATCCACACAGGCTCTCGTTATTCGGATAATGCCAATACCTTAAAGGTTGATGGTTATACTACCTTAGACCTTGGTGCACGCTATCGCACTATGCTGGCAGGACAAGACGTTACTCTAAAAGGTATGGTAACCAATGTCACAGGTGAAGATTATTGGCAGTCAGTGGGCGGTTATGCAGATTCAGGCTATCTAGATGCAGGTGAACCAACGGCCTTAAAAGTATCGGCAACGTTCGATTTTTAAGCTTTATTAGTAGGCTTTCTTAGGTTCTATAAAAGGGATTAGGCGCGGCCTACTCCCTTTTCTGCTATCAAAAATTTATTTTATTACTGAGTTACTATGTCTTCTCGTACCACAACGTCTTCTCATACCACAGTGTCCTCTCGTACGACCGCTTCTTTATATCATATGATTTGGGCGAATTATCGTCTGCCTTTTCTCAAAGTCATTCTGCTAAATCTGGTCAATGCTGCTGTCAGTGTCGGTATTATTGCTTATATCAATCACACCTTTATCAGTCAGCCAGTATTTGTTACTTTATCTTGGCTCAGCTTGGGGCAGTTTTCCCTGCTGATACTATTACTGCTAGTGACGACGTTTTTGTCGCAATATGCCTTAACGCGATTGGGGCATCGATTTGTCTATGAGCTTAGAACCAAATTGGTCAAACAAATCATTGATACCACCGTTCCTCAGATAGATCATTTGGGTAGTGCACGCTTACTTGCCAGCTTATCTTCAGACATTCAATCGATTACCGTCGCTTTTGTCCGTATGCCAGAGCTGGTACAAGGCATTATTTTATCTGTTGGCGTTGGACTATATCTGGGCTGGTTGTCGTTGCCATTATTGTTTATTGTTATGTTTTGGATTGTAATGACGATTTGGATAAGTACTATATTGGTCAAGCATGTTTATACCCATTTGACCGAATTGAGAGAGATTAATGACGCGTTATATCAGGATTATCAATCGATAATAGAAGGTCGTAAAGAGCTGGCACTTAACCAACACCGAGCAGAAAAACTGTATACAGATGACTTCTTGGCTCATGCCAAATCGTACGAGAAGACCGTAACCAAGTCTGATACTTTTCATTTATCAGCGGTGAACTGGTCCAATATTATGATGTTCGCATCGATTGGTATCGTGTTTGCAGTGGCTAATTATCTCGATATTCCGATGGGAGTTGCCACTACCTTTTCTTTGACGATTTTGTTTATGCAGTCGCCGCTCCTACATGCGGTTGGTGCTTACCCAACATTGCAAACCGCTCAAGTTGCGCTAGAAAAGATACAGTCTTTAGAATTGGCCGAGCATCAGCCGAGCTTTGCGACAGACACGGTTACACAGGACTGGCAGTCCATAACTCTAAATAATATCAATTATCGCTATGTAGGCAGTAGTAATAGTAGTCATGCACCAGACATAGCAGTTAATGCTCAAAATAGCGATAATAGTGATAGCAATCAAAACCCTACCAATAACATCTTAAAGTCCGTCAATTTAACCTTACAACGAGGTGACGTGGTTTTCTTAATCGGTGCGAATGGTAGCGGCAAATCTACCCTTGCCAAAATCATTACTGGTATCTTTACCCCCACTACAGGGACGGTACAAGTCGATGGACAGAGCGTCGACTCAGAGAACAATGACGATTTTAGACAGCTATTTTCTGCGATTTTTAGCGACCAGCATTTATTTAAGCAACTGATTGGAACTCAAGGCAATGAGCCTGATGCTGACCTAGTGTCTGACTGGATGCATAAGCTCAATCTACAAGAAAAAGTAAGTGTGTCCGACCATAAACTCTCTACAGATAAGCTGTCGCAAGGTCAGAGAAAACGCTTGGCCATGCTAATCGCTGTCGCCGAACAAAAAGACATATTACTGCTCGATGAGTGGGCAGCCGACCAAGACCCTGCTTTTCGTCGCGTGTTTTACCAAACGCTCATTCCTGAGCTAAAAGCCATGGGCAAGACACTGTTTATCATCAGTCATGATGACGGTTATTTTGAGCATGCTGATCGATTATTACTGATGAAAGAAGGCCGTCTCATTGAGCTAAATGCCGAAGAGCGACAGCGTGCCAGCAAAGATGCCATTGCTATGCTTAAGTAAGCAATGCTTTAACTACTAGCATGGACCGGACTATTTCAATCCCATAAAACGTTTGATCAACTTTAAGCTAAGTAGCAGTTAATCTGAGCAGTTTTTGAAATAATCCGTTCTTAAAATAGGCAATTTTTAAGCAAAAAAAGGAGCGCCTTACTATAAGGCGCTCTTTTACTATATTGAGAACAACGATATCTTACCGTTCGCTTATTTTAACCATTTCTGTAAAAACCCAACTCGAGAAATCACAAAGAAGTCTAATAGTGCGATAGCTATAATCGCGATAATAGCAGTCGGGAATATGATAGCCACAACTAATAAAGGAATGGCAAGCGGCCACCAGACGGAAATATTTAAGCCGCGAGCTGGTGGGTTTAATCCCGCGCTATCACTCGCATGACGAGGGCGACGCTGCCACCACATGATATAGCCACTGACACAAATAGCGATTACTGCTAGGCAAAATAGTACATTAGCCAATACGCTCCACCATCCAACCGTACCCATATGCAGCGCGATACCGGCCGCCATAAACTTACCAAACGCATTATAGTCGTCAAAATGAATATCAGCTAAGACATTACCCGAATAACGGTCGATATGTACCGTACGATCTGCTGTCGGACTTTTCATATCATAGCTCATTGAATCTTGGCTAATGGTCCAGACGCCCGTACTACCGTGTGGTAGGTTCAATTGATAACGCCCTTCAAAACCGATTTCACGAGCGTAGCGATCCACCGTATCAATCATAATCGGTATATTAGCGGCGATACCATCTTTGCCCTTGGTCGTGCCTGATACAGGCATTGGTGTCAACTCAAGTACCCAAGGAACTTCTTTGGTGTCGCCTGAGTTTAGAGCACTGCCATGCGTGGGTGCTTCAGTATGCGCTTCAGACGCTGCCGCACCATGTACATGCGGCGCTGGTGTAGACTCTTGCATCGTAGCGTGTTGACTGTGGTCAATCGATACCGGAACAGGCGCAACTCCCCACTTACCCGCAGGAAACTGGCTCCATGCTTGCACCACTCTTTCGCCCCATACACCTGTCCATGCCATGCCTGATATACAGAAAAACAGTAGCAGCACAGATATCCAACTACCCAATGTCGCATGAATCGTACGTATAAAAGAGCGCTTTTTCTTATTGGTTACCCTTTCATTAGGTATCAGCATCGCTTTGACTGATTTACGTTTTTGCCACCACAGATACCAACCAGACAGAATCATCAAAATGGTCAATGATGCCGCCGTTTCTAACAAGTAATCACCAACTTTACCAATCAGCAAATCACTGTGAATATCGTTAAACGTACTATAAAGACCGCTACTGGTAGGCACACTTTGGACGATATCAGCCGTATAAGGGTTGACTGCCACCATATTGCTTTGGTCGTCTGATTTTATCTGAAATAAAGCCACCGTATCGGTATCACGAGGGGCGATATATTTAATCAGCGTGCTATCAGGCAAGGTGCTCAGCGCGTTTTTTGCTTGAGTAGAGACAGGTGCTTGAACCGTAGACTCTGGCACGACAACCGTTAAGCGGTCGTTGTCACGTCCTACTGTGTTGGACATAAACAGCATACCGAGCGCCGTTATCGCCAAAACAACTAAAAAGGGAGCAACAAAAATGCCTGCATAAAAATGCCAACGCCACACTGTAAAATAGCGCTGGTTGTTGGTGGATTGGTTGGAGAGTGTGTCCATAAATGTGACCTTAAACAATCTTTGGTTGCTCAATGAACAACGTAAACCTATCGATAATAATGGTATATCTACTTGCAAGACCAATCTTGAAAGGTCTCGCAAAGAACTAGCATGACGCCGATACAGCGATGTAAAAACTCTACTGTAAATAATTGTATTCAGAATGCTGCTGCATAATACGAGAAAAGTCTGGTAAAAACCATCGTTTAAAATACATCGTTCAAAACAGTAAGTCCGCATGACTCTATTCGTAATACTGCTTCATTTGCAACACTGCGTCTCTACCTTTTTAAGTTCTGAAAATACTTCCCAAAACTGTCTCGTTGTAATTTTTTAATGATAATAATTATCATTAGTGTTATTATTAGCGTCGTTATAATTTTGCTTCAACTGTTATACATAATATTTAATCATTTCAGTCCAAGAGGAAATCTGATGCGGTCTCATCTAACCACTAACGTCATTCGCAAAAAATATCTCACCACAGCAGTACAAATTGGCCTGATCATGGGTATGAGTCACGCCGCTTACGCTGTAGAGGCGACAAACAATACTGAAAACGATGAGGCTGCTACACCATCAGCCACCTTAGATGCTATTACCGTCTACTCAGATGGCTATCGTAGTACTGGTACCAAAACTGCATTGGACCCAAACGATGCGCCAATGAGCTATACCAGAATCGATCAAGACCTGTTGCAAAAGCGTCAGGCAGATAGCGTCAATGCTGCATTACGTTATGAGCCAGGCGTAAGCTCTGAGAGCCGCGGTACGGTATCTGTCTTTGATGAGTACAATATCCGCGGGTTTAAAACCTATTCAAACTTTTATGACGGACTAAGACTGCCCTACGATGGCGCTTGGAATCTGATGCCACAAGTCGATGTCTATGCGACTGAAGCAGTAGAAATCGTGAAAGGTCCGGCATCTTCCCTCTATGGCTATGCAGCACCCGGCGGTATGGTGAGCCAAATAGCCAAAGCACCTAAAAGCACTCAAGAAAACGAAATCCAGCTACGCTTTGGTACTCAAAACCTAAAAGAAGTGGCTATCGATAGCACGGGGCCTATCACCGACACCTTGGATTATCGATTTGTGGCGCTAAAACGCCAAAAAGATGGCCAAATGCAAACTACGGAAGAAGAGCGTCTATTGATAAATCCATCGCTTAAATGGCAAGCGACTGATGATGTCTCGGTACTTGCTAACCTCTTTTATCAAGACGATCCCGACATGGTACCCTCTACCCCATTGCCTGCTGTCGGTACTGTCTATAATGCCAGCTATGGCAAATTGGGTAGCGACGCTTATGCAGGTGATGAATGGAATAAATTTAGCAAAGAAGTATTTATGCCAAGCGTCACCGTAAACTGGGACATCAATGATAAGTTAACGTTTAAACATATCACGCGCTATACCGATGCCGAGGCGCAGCAACGCAATATGTATAACAGTGGAGGGTTTGTAGAGGGCAGTGACACGATTCTCAATCGCGTGGCTTATACCACGGATGAGAGCATGAATAACTGGACCACGGACAACCAGCTTGCCTATACATTCGATACAGCTAACACCTCACATAATCTGTTGTTCGGTGCTGAGTATCAAGAGACAGACAGCAGCGCGATTTACTATGATGCTGGTGCAAATGGCACGCCAAATCTTGACTTGTCTAATCCAGACTTCTCACAAATAAATACAGCTACGCTACCGCTAGACACCTATCGTCAGACGCAAGATATCGAACAAAGCCAGCTTGGATTCTATGTGCAAGACGAGATGAGGTGGCAAGATTTGACCGTTGTAGCCGGACTACGTCACGACAACTTCGAGAGTACGACCGAGCAAACTGACGCCTCTCAAGGTGCAGTTTATAATAATGAGACGTTTGGTAATGATGCATCAGAAACTAGCGGCCGTTTTGCTGCGATTTATGATTTTGACAATGGTTTATCACCATTTGTCAGCTATTCAGAGTCATTCCAGCCCGTTGTTGGTAGCAACTTTATTACTAATGAACCTTTTGAACCAAGCACTGCTGATCAGCTAGAAGCAGGCCTCAAATATCTGTCTTCAGACCGTGCCACTCAAGGAACGCTTGCCGTATTCGATATCACACAGAAAAATGTCGTAGTAACCAATCCCGCTGATTATCGACAGAAAGTTCAAACTGGTGAAATTGAATCAAAAGGCTTTGAGATATCAGGCAGTCGCATGCTCAATGACTGGGTAGATCTCGCGGCAAGCTACAGCTACACCGATGCTGAGATCACAGAAGATGAGTTCAACCTTGATGTAGTCGGTAACACCCCTGCCCAAACTGCTAAACACAAAGCCACGCTATGGGCAGACTACTATGCTACGGACAAACTCACTCTTAATGCTGGCATTCGCTACGAAGACGGCATGCAGATTGACAAGCAAAACTCTGATGACTTACCAAGTGTGACGCTGGTAGATGTCGGCGGCAGCTATCAAATAAACCCAATGCTCGCGGTGGGCGCTAGTATCAACAATCTGTTCGATAAGACCTATGTCGGTGCTTGTTATGACATCAATAACTGCTGGATGGGCCCTGAACGTCAAATGTCAGTCAGCCTAAAAGCTAATTTTTAATAAATATTTACCCGCAGCGGGTTGGTTCTATTAGTAAGCTAACCCGTTGTTAGAAGGAAAGCACAATATGGCAAAACCTACTCCAAGAGTACTAGAAGTTATTGGCACTAGATACATTACGCCAAATATGTGCCGTGTCACGCTTGGCGGTGCTGGCATGGTTGATTTTCCTATCGACCAAGAAAGTGCTTATATCAAACTTATATTCCCTCAAGATGCAGGTAGCCGCCCACTGATGCGTACTTATACGGTAAGCGTGCAACGTGATGACGCAATAGATGTTGATTTTGCTTTACATGAGACGGAAGGACCTGCATCGGCATGGGCACGACATGCGCAAGTCGGCGATCAAATTCTGATAGGTGGTCCAGGACCAAAAAAACTCATCAACAATGAAGCAGATTGGTTTTTATTAGTCGGTGATATGACCGCGCTACCAGCGATTACGGTCAACCTAGCCCAGTTGCCTACTGATGCTCGTGGTTACGCAGTACTTGAAGTGACGACTGAGGCAGATCGTCAGACGCTCAAAAAACCAGAGAACGTCGAGATACATTGGGTGATTAATGCGCATCCAAACGCAGACGATAGCCCTTTACTGAACTGTGTTAAATCATTGAACTGGCTCGATGGTCAACCTGCCGTTTGGGCTGCGTGTGAATTTCATAGTATGCGCGCACTGCGCCAGTACTTCAAAGTTGAGTGCGCAATACCAAAGACGCATTTATATGTTTCTAGCTACTGGAAAGTCGATAGCACTGAAGATCAGCATAAAATCGTCAAAAGTCAGGATGCGCAAACGGAAGAGCAATAAATATCTACTTTCAAATCAAAAAAGGAGGGGCTAAGATTAGCCCCTCCTTTTTTATAGCCTGCTGTTTATCACAATTCAGCGGTCTTCATATTCCCTTCTTTTACTCGACTAATCGTCAGCCCCGTAAACCCAAACAGTAGCGTCAGCAGCAATGACAAATAACAGAAGAATGCATAAGGCAAATAATCTAATACCGGTACCCCTAACGCCTGACTGATAAACACCCCGCACACGCTCCAAGGCACCAGCGGATTAATCACCGTTCCCGCATCCTCAATCGTCCGAGATAAATTCTTAGGATGTAAGTGTAAGCGCTCAAACGTCGAACGAAATGCCGTACCTGATAATAGAATACTCAAATACTGCTCACCGATCAGCACGTTAATGCTTAGTGCCGACATCGCTGCGGCAAATATCGCTCGCCCTGATGTCGTCAATGTGTCCTTAATACCAGATAGCAGTGCTGGCAGAATACCTAGTGCCGTTAACAGACCACCTAAGCTTAATGCCAGTATCACAATCGCCTGCGTAAAGAACATACTCTGTACACCGCCGCGCGACAGCATACCGCCTACTTCCCCTAGCTCTAATGACTCAGCAGGAGCATACCCTGCAAACAAGTAACCGCCCAACTGTCCAAAGCTTGGTGAACTATAGATATAAGTAATAATCAGTGCCGCGGCAATGGTACAGATAATCGTATAAATCGCATTGACCCGAAACAGTGCCAATGCAACCAATATTACAAAAGGTAATACCGAATACCCATGTATCAAACCACTGTCTATCAGCTGACCTTGCAATATAGTCACGTGACTCAGATCAGCACTGGTCGTCTGTCCTGAGAACATCCAAAACAATATCACCGTCAATATCCACGCAGGGACTGTCGTATACATCATATTGCGAATGTGCTCAAACAGATCGATACCAACGACAGAGGAAGCAATAGTACAGGTATCAGATAATGGCGACATTTTATCACCAAAGAACGCCCCTGATACTACCGCCCCCGCTGCTATCGCCACATTGGCATCAAACGCATTACTCATACCAATAAACGCCACACCCAAAGTAGCTGCAGTCGTCAAACTACTACCTAGAGCAATACCAATAATAGAGGTGAGGATAAAGGCAGAGATATAGTAGTACTCAGGCGAGATCAGCTGAAAGCCTACATACATGAGTGTAGGTATAGCACCTGACATCATCAAAGCCGCAACCATCAGTCCGATAAAGAAGAACAGGTAGATAGCACCAATACCACGCATGACACCTGAGGCCATTTGTGCCTGCATGTCATCAAAGCTAAGTCCTTTATACATACCAATAGCCAGTAACACACAGATGGCAAGGATAAGAGACAGGTGCGGTACCCAGCCAAAGCCGATCATGGTGATACCCATGATACCGATGACGATGGCGGATATGATAAAGGCGAGCTTGGCACTGATTAATGTGAGGGGTTTTGGTGGCATGACACATCCTTAAAATGCCAGTAAACACTGGCACTAGATTGGGTTTTATTTTAATTTTGATAATAGAAGTATGATTGAAGTGATTTGCTAGTGAAGCAACTTATTACTACCCAGTAAGTCATCGGTCTTAGCTGCCATGACAAAATCATTGCGATGCAAGCCCTTAATACTATGCGACCACCAAGTGACCGTAGCCTTACCCCACTCTACCAATATACCCGGATGATGCCCTTCTGCTTCAGCGATTTCTGCCAGTTGATTGGCAAATGCCATTGCTGTAACGAAGTTTTTAAATTTATACTGACGCTGCAATTGCTGAATACCATCTACTTCGATCAATGACCAATCAGGAATTTGCGGTAATAATTCTTTTGCTTCGGCTTCATCGACTTTCGGTGCGCCAATGCGGCAAGCTTCGCAGCTGTTTTGTGATAGTGCTGTCATAATAAAATCCTTTTATAGTGGCTGTTTTCGATGTCAGTTTTTAATGGTTGTTTTGATAGCTAGTTTCTAATACTCGTACGTTCATGTTGATATAGCTTTTCTGCTATCTCAATACTTCGTACTGAAGCGATGGTTTTCACGTTTAATTTTGAATTGATATCTTTAACGAGTTTTTTCTGGATAGGTCGGCTCAAATAGTCCAAGCGACATAGCTTTTTTGACCGCACCCATAATGTCACTATTGACGATATCAAATAAGGTATCTAATTCATCAATGACATAGTAAATCGGCTGTATCTGATCGATACGATAAGGCGTACGCAGTACATCAAGCAAATGAAACGCTCGGTATTCAGGTTGCGGTTTAAGCTGATGCTGTGTTGTATATTGAAGGTTTGATTGCTCTTGTGCTGTATGATCAAGCGCATAGACCGTTTCAGAAGGTGAACTTAATATACCGCCGCCGTAAATTCTACGATTTTCTACGCGACTGCCAACCAAGCCAAACTCGATGGTAAACCAATACAGCCTTGCTAGAAACCAGCGCTCCTCTTTTGTTGCGCTCAAACCAAGCTTACCATACGTTTCATTGAAGGCTGCAAACGCAGGATGGGTCAATAGCGGACAATGCCCAACGATTTCATGAAAGATATCAGGCTCTTCAATATAGTCCATGTCATCAAATCGACGAATAAACGTCGCCACAGGAAAGGACTTATTGGCCAGTAGTTTAAAGAATTTACCGAAGCTGATTAATGCAGGCACAGCGGCAGTTTGCCAACCTGTGGTCGCTTGCAATACCTCATCGATATCATGCAGCTGCGGGATATGCGTCGTCGGTAAATTTAACTTAGTCAAACCCTCTAGATATGCAGTACATGCACGATTGGGCGTTTGTTCCGCTTGACGTGCCAGCAGCGCTTGCCACATTGCATGCTCATCATCACTATAGTGAATATGACCATGGCTATCGGGTTGGTGTGAGATATAGGGCTGTTTTTTATTTGTCGCGTTAGAATGACTGGACGCATCGTTGCCTTGCTTATTAGTAGCAACGCTGTTGGTACCGATGGCAGTATTAAGAGAATCTATCTGTGATAGGCGTTCCATGCCTGTATTCCTTTTATCGCAATGAGAGCATTACCTTTGCAGTATGCTTTTAGGTAATGCACTTATTAAGGACAACACAAACTCCTTTTGTCTTGTCCGTTGATTAAACGTGGGCTAAGCGTTAGGTGACTTTATAGGGTTTCAGTCTCTGGCTGACCGACTGTGCCGCGACGTACTTGGTCGCGCTCTATCGACTCAAACAACGCTTTAAAGTTACCTTCACCAAAGCCATCTGCATAATCGCCTTTACGCTGAATGAACTCAAAGAAAACTGGGCTACCCAAAATAGTTTCAGAGAAAATCTGTAGTAGCAGACGCGGTGCACCGCCTTCTGTTGTGCCGTCTAACAAGATACCGCGCGTTTGCAAGTCAGCAACATTTTCACCATGGTTTGGTAAGCGCTCGCTCAGCATTTCATAGTAAGCAGCATTTGGTGCGGTCATAAGCGGAATACCAGCCGCTTTTAGCTTATCGATACTGGCAAACAAGTCATCACTGGCTAGCGCAATATGTTGAATACCTTCGCCATTGAAATGCATTAGGTACTCTTCGATTTGACCACCGCCCTGTTTGGCTTCTTCATTCAGTGGAATACGGATTTTTCCATCAGGTGCGGTCATGGCTTTACTGGTTAGTCCCGTGTACTCACCTTTGATATCAAAGTAGCGAATCTCGCGGAAATTAAAGATACGCTCATAGAATTTTGCCCAGTACGCCATGCGTCCGCGATAGACGTTGTGCGTTAGATGGTCGATAACTTTGAAGCCATAGCCGACAGGGTTTCTGTCGATATCTGCAAAGAATTCAAAGTCGACATCATAGATAGATTCGCCATCTTTATAACGGTCAATCAAATAGATTAATGAGCCACCAATGCCTTTGATAGCAGGCAACCTAAGCTCCATCACCCCAGTTGGTACGTCAACTGGCTGCGCGCCCATTTCAACCGCACGCTCATACGCTTTTTTGGCATCTTTTACCCGAAAGCCCATGCTACAAGCACCAGCACCATGCTCTTCAACGAAGTAACTGGCTTGGCTTTTTGGTTCGCGGTTTAGAATAAGGTTGATATCACCTTGGCGATATAGCGCAACGTCTTTCGAGCGATGATTGGCGACATGGGCAAAACCAAGCTGCTTAAACAATGCGTCGACTGCATCAGGCTGCGGAGAAGCAAACTCGACAAAATCAAATCCATTTAGTCCCATTGGGTTGTCAAATAAATCTGCCATTGTAATTATCCTTAATTTCAATTGGTAATAGAAAATCGATGAGTAGTAAAAGTCGATTAATAGTAAAAGTCTATAAAACGATTAATAATCAATCTTTATTGTTGACGTTGTATTTATATTAGATTAGCTTTATTTATAAGACTAATTGTTTTTTATGATTTATTTATCAGGTTTACTTATGAATATCAGCATTCGCCAATTAACCGCATTTATCAAAGTCGCTGACAACGGCAGTTTCACTCGTGCCAGCGAACAGATGTATCTGACTCAATCTGCCGTCAGTGGATTGATTAAAGAACTAGAGACTGGCCTCGGTATCGTGTTGTTTGATCGCACCACTCGCCAGTTGTCTCTGTCAGCAGTAGGACGGCACCTACTACCACAAGCGCGGCGTATCTTGAATGAGATGCAGCTGTTTGAAAATGAAGCAAGTAGCTTGACCAGCTTGGCCCAAGGTCAGGTGCGCTTGGCGGTATCACAGTTTGCAGCATCATCCCTACCTGCCGTCATCGCCCAATTTGCCAAAGAATACCCAAATATCGGCGTCTCACTATTGGACTGCTCAGCCGAAAATTTACTTAAGCATATTCAAGATATCGAAGTCGATTTAGGCGTTGGCACCGAGCTTGGTTTTATAGAAACTGATGATGACATCAGGGCTGACTTGTTATATCAGCTACCATTTTGCGTGGTTATGCCAGATAATCATGCACTGGCACAAAGAGACGAAATTACTTGGCAAGATTTATTAGAAACGCCGCTGATTACTTTACAAGGTCCGTTCCTAGATCAAGTAACCGCAGAGCTCGACGACTCTATCTCCGCTCATGTCCAACAAGCTCGATACAAGGTGAATTTTATGTCCACCGCGCTTGAGATGACACGCCAAGGCTTTGGTATCACCTTATGCCTACCCTACATGCCTGAAGTTATTGATTGGGTCAGCGCCAATAGTCTGCTGATGCGTCCACTCACTCAACCAGTCAAAATGCGGCAATTCTTTATTTATCAACGTGCTTCACGGGCGCTCTCTCCGGCGACAATTGCTTTTAAGCAGTTTTTGCAAACGTATTTTGCGACCCATTATAACGACCTACATCATTCTGACTCATCGTCTAGCGAATGACATATAGCATGTCAAATGCGCTTGATAGATGGATAAACAATCTATTTAGCTATTTATTTTATTAATTGCCGCATATAACCCACTCTCGTGTTGAGTTCAGCCGCGATTTGCTCTATGATTTTCGGCTGCTCGATTTATATTTTTATAAGGAAATGGCATGTTTGAACGTATCGATTATTACGCTGGTGATCCAATCTTAGGTCTTATGGAAAAATACTCAGCAGATAGCAATCCTAACAAGGTCAATTTAGGCATTGGTATTTATTATGATGAGAGTGGCGTATTGCCTGTACTCGACTGTGTAAAAACAGCCGAAGAGCGTATTGCTGATCCTATCGCACCGCGTCCATACTTGCCAATGGCAGGTCTACCAGGCCACCGTAAAGGCTGTCAGGAATTACTGTTTGGTAAAGACGCCCAGATTTTAAAAGATGGCTTGGTCGCGACCATCGCTACAATCGGTGGTTCTGGCGCGTTGAAAGTTGGTGCTGAATTTATTCATGACTGGTTCCCACAAGCTAAGTGCTATGTGAGCGATCCTACATGGGGCAACCATATTGCTATCTTTGAAGGCTCTGATGTAGAAGTGGGGAAATACCCGTATTACGACAAAGCCAACAGCAGCATCAAATTTGATGAAATGATTGCGTTTTTTGAAACATTAAACAAAAACGACGTCATTTTGCTACACCCATGCTGCCACAATCCAACCGGTATGGATTTGACCCAAGCGCAATGGGATACCGTACTCAACGTCGTGAAGGCGCGTGAGCTGATTCCATTCATGGACATCGCTTATCAAGGGTTTGGCGAAGACATGGACAGCGACGCTTACGCTATCCGTAAAGCGGTTGAGATGGGCTTGCCATTGTTTGTTAGCAACTCATTCTCTAAAAACTTATCGCTATACGGTGAGCGTGTCGGTGGCCTATCAGTTGTATGCCCAACCGTAGACGAAACCGATCGCGTATTCGGTCAGCTAAATGCGACCGTACGCCGTATCTACTCAAGCCCGCCATCACATGGTGGACGTGTGGTCGATATCGTTATGAACGATGAAACACTACATGAGCAGTGGGTTGGCGAAGTTTATGCCATGCGCGACCGTATCAAAGCGATGCGCCTAAAGCTAAAATCGGTATTAGAGGCTAAAATCCCTAACCGTAACTTTGATTACATCACTCGTCAAAACGGCATGTTTAGCTTTACTGGTCTCACGCCTGAGCAAGTCGAACGCCTACAGACCGAGTTTGGTATCTATATGGTTTCTAACTCACGTATGTGTGTGGCTGGCCTAAATACCAGCAACATCGACTATGTAGCCAATGCCATGGCAGACGTCTTAAAAGATTAATTAGTCCAAGTTACTTAACATATTACTCAATATGTAACTTTATAAAAAATAAACATAGATAAGAAAGGCTGAGCGATTGCTCGGCCTTTTTTTGTGCCTAGCATTTAATCAAAATTATTTCGTCACAATTATTTTATTAAAATCATCTAGTCAGAACCGTTTAGTCAAAACAACGACAACCACTTTTCAAAGTAGCTTTTCACAAAAGACGTTAGACGTTTCATAAAAAACTTGCAATCCATATATCAATAAATTACATTATACGTAAGTAATTAATTATAACGTAATTCATAATTTATATTAGCAAGGAGCAAATCATGTCAACGACTGACAGCACCCTCACCTCTTTTATCGATATTGCTGCTGACTCTGACTTTTCTATTCATAATCTCCCTTATGGCATCTTTAGCGAGACCAAAGACGCTGCTGGTGATAAAAATCGCCGTGCAGGCATTGCCATCGGTGAGCATGTACTGGATCTATCTGTACTCGAAGCCGAAGGTCTATTAAGTTTGGAAGGTGGTCCTTATTTTAACCAATCCACGCTAAATGCTTTTATTGATTCTGGTCGAGACAATTGGACGCAGGCACGCACGACCATTCAAACACTGCTGTCTAGCGACACTGACACCTTACGTGACAATGCAGACTTGCAAAAAAAGGCGCTATTTAAGCAAGCAGACGTCACCATGCATTTGCCAGTGCAAGTACCGGGTTTTACCGATTTTTACTCATCGAAAGAGCACGCGACCAACGTCGGCACCATGTTCCGCGATCCAAACAACGCCCTACTGCCTAACTGGACCGAAATGCCAGTTGGCTATAACGGACGCGCCAGCACCGTTATCGTTAGTGGAACTGATATCGTACGTCCATCCGGTCAGCTAAAGCCTAGCCCTGATGAGCGTCCTATCTTCTCAGCCTGTAAGCGCTTGGATTTCGAACTAGAGACCGCCTTTGTCGTTGGTAAAGGTAATCATATCGGTCAGCCAATCGCCGTAGATGATGCCGCTAATCATATCTTTGGCATGGTGTTGCTCAATGATTGGTCAGCACGAGATATCCAAAAATGGGAATACGTGCCATTAGGTCCATTTAATGCCAAGACCTTTGCCTCCGAGGTTTCTCCTTGGATTGTCACCATGGATGCATTGGCTCCGTTTAAAACAGCTTGTCCAACTCAAGAACCCAAGCCACTTGCATATTTAAATGAAAAAGCGAGCGACAACAGCTTTGACATCAATCTATCGGTTGAGTTACTGCCTGAAAATGCAGAAACAGCGACAGTCATTTGCGAGACCAACTTCAAATACATGTACTGGTCAATGGCACAGCAGCTTACCCACCACACTATCACTGGTTGCAAAGTCGAAGTTGGTGACATGATGGGCTCAGGTACGATTTCAGGGCCAACGCCTGACTCTTATGGCTCGATGCTAGAGATTGCTTGGAACGCTACCAAACCAGTCACACTAAAAGGTGGCGAAACACGCAGCTTTATCGAAGATGGTGACACGGTCATCATGAAAGGCTATAGCGAAAAAGACGGCATCCGTGTTGGCTTTGGTGAAGTACGCGGCAAGGTATTACCAGCGCTGAGCTTTGATTTTGACAAGTAGTATTTGGAAAGTATTGACTGATAAATAGTATTTAAAAAAAACATAGACAGAGAAATAGCAAAATAGGCGTGAAAATTCTCATGCAGGCTGATAGGAAAACAAACACATTCACCTACTTGTCGTTATGTGAATAAAGCCAAATGAGTGACGCGCCTTATCAAAAGGAGTTTGATATGAGCTTTCAAATTGAAAAAATTCATCATGTGGCTTATCGCTGCAAGGATGCCAAAGAAACCGTCGAATGGTACAAGAAAAACCTTAATATGGATTTTATCTTGGCATTTGCAGAAGATCACGTACCTTCTACCAAAGCCTTTGACCCCTATATGCACGTCTTTTTGGACGCAGGTAATGGCAATGTCTTGGCATTTTTTGAAGTGCCCAACCAGCCTGAAATGGGCTTTGATCCCAACACCCCAAACTGGGTGCAACATCTAGCGCTAAAGGTTAAGGACCGTGAGGCGCTAATCGTTGCCAAAGAGCATTTGGAACAAGGCGGCATCGATGTCATTGGCGTAACCAATCACGGTATATTCCATTCTATTTACTTCTTTGATCCCAATGGTCATCGTCTAGAACTAACCTATGACGATCCAACCTCAGAAGACAAAGTCTCGATGATTACAGATGCCATCAAGCAAGACATGTTAGATGAATGGTCTCGTACCAAGCGTGCTCCTGCACATACACATTTTTTGCATAGTGATGAGTTGGCTGAAGCACGCGAAACTGCTCCTGTCGGCGAGTAACTCTTCTGTAATCCTGTTTACTGCCTTTTTACATGATCAGTTAATCATCGCTTTAATTATAAAGTAGCTAATTGACGACATACCCTAGGTGTCAATAGGTAGTAAACAATACCGAACCCTATCTAACCATCATGAAAGGATTCTATGATGAAAATAAGAACCCCGCTAGGAATACTCTTAGCCGCCTCGCTTGCGATGACTGGCTGCTCCAATAACGACCAAGCAGCAGGCGCGTCTACAGATGTAGGTGAAGTGACAACGTTGCGGTTCTCGCACTTCATGACTGCCACTGACAACATAAACACCGAAGCATTGGAACCATGGGCGAAAAAAATTGAAGCCGATTCAACAGGCCGATTAAAGGTTGAGATCTACCCTTCTGCGACGCTCAGCAAACCAGGTGCTACCTATGACGCTACGGCGAAAGGTAGCGTGGATATTGGTATGCAAGCACAAGGATATACAGCAGGACGATTTCCTTTAACGCAAATTGTAGAGTTGCCTGGTATCACAAATACCGCACAGCAGCAGAGCTGTATACTTCATAAGCTATATGATGATGGTGTTATTAAAGATGAGTATGAAGACACTCACTTGCTCGCGTTGATAGGAACTGGACAAGGTGCGCTTCATACGGTTGATAAACCGATTCGCACACCAGCTGATATGAAAGGTCTGCGTATTCGCCAACCTTCTGCGGTTGCTAGCCACATTATTGAGGCGACGGGCGCTGCACCTGTCGGCATGCCTGCCAGTGATACCTATACCTCTCTGCAGCGCGGTGTCATTGACGGGCTCAGCTTTACTTGGCAACCCATTCAAGCGTTTCGCCTTGATGAGCTGATCAATACGCACACCAACATCCCTTTTTATAATTCTACCTTTGTGATTAGCATGAACAAAGAGAAATATAACAGCTTGCCTGATGACCTCAAAAAAGTGATTGATGATAATTCTGGCCCAGAGCTGGCAGCGCATATCTCTAAAGTATTTGACGTCAGCAATGCCAAAGCAATGGCCGCTGCCAAAGAAAAAGGCGATATTATGATTGATATCCCTGATCCACTTAATGATCCAGATTGGAGAGGTCCATTAATGGAAGGCTCTCAGCATTACCTTGATGAAGTAAATGCAACTGGCCTAGATGCTGACAACGTATACGAAAAAGCAAAAGCGGCCAGTAGCGCCTGTATGGT
>NZ_DFQV01000026.1:0-11338 GCF_002377945.1 Psychrobacter sp. UBA3480 | reverse complement strand
TGAATTGAAGGCACGCCCTAGCTTATAGCACCACATACTGGCTAGGCAATTTGATAACGCTGTGCTATCGCCAGTATTTGCTTAACCACATTATGTTGCTCACTCATAGGCAATTGCTCTGTTGTTCCAATGATAGTGATAGCATATTCTAGCGGTAGCGCTTCGTTAACAATTTTATCACTACTCGTGGGTGGGTTAACAGCGCTACTGGCAAGCTGTGGCAATATTACAGGAATCGTAATGGCGTTAATACCCATGAGCATATCGCCCGTCACTGTCGCATAGCCTTGAGTACGAATCTTGGCCTGTAGCTGGGTAAAGTGCTGCCACTTCTCGGCCATATCTGCGGCGGTATTACTCGTATGCCATTCAGCTGTGACCAATGGCTGAATGACGGCATCAGGTTGATAACTGGCAAATAACTGCCCTGTGGCCGATGTCGTCAGAGGCATACGTGAGCCAATGCGAGTAATGATACTAATCGGACTGTCTGGCTCAACGGACTGAATAATAATAGGGCCTTCGCTAAACCATTTGGCAATTTGCACACCGCAATTTAAGGTGTCTTTGATTTCATTAGCCACTTGCGTGAGACGTGCCAAAAGATTGTTTTGGTTGAGTCCAGTATGTCCTAGTGATGCCAATGCATTGACTCTATCGCCAAGCCCATAGCGCCCATCATCAAGCTTACGCGCGTAGTTTTTACGGATGAGACTGACCAAGTAACGATGGGATTTTGCTGGATGCATTTGCATGGCTTCAGCGATATCCTTTAGCATCATAGGCTCATTGCGGTCGAGCAGCACATCGAGTATCGACAGCCCAATCTCAAGCGACTGGACGCCACTTTGGTTTTTACTGGTGATAGAACTGTCTACAAGGGTTTTGTCTGCTGGCATGATTTGCTCGATTCTGGTGTGCTTGGTTATTTTCTAATGACGGTCTGCTTGTTAATGGTTTGTTCAATAATGACTTGCTCGATCAAATACCAGTGAGATACAGCCCCTACTTCATAGTATTTATTCTTTTAAAAACACATCAATATAAGGACATAAATCATGATGACACTTTATGGCTACTTTCGTAGTAGCACGTCTTACCGTACTCGTATCGCTATGAATCTAAAAGGCTTAGATTACAATGATATCACGATCAATCTGGCACAGGATGAACAGTTAGAGTCTGCCTTCAAAGCAATTAATCCACAAGGATTGGTGCCTGTCCTACAAACTGACGATTTACTATTATACCAAAGTCCAGCTATCTTGGAGTGGTTAGAAGAGGTCTACCCTGAGCATCCATTATTGCCTAACGATGCTGCTGGGCGTATGCACGTACGCGCGCTGAGCGCCATGATTGGTTGCGACATCCACCCAATTAATAATCGCCGCATCTTACAGTACCTACGCAATGAGTTGTCAGTAAACGAGGAAGATGTGATTGCATGGTGCAATCGCTGGATCAGTGAAGGTTTTGCCGCTTTAGAGACACGTTTGGCGGCGGATAACAATCGCGGACAGTTCTGCTATGGGGACAGTCCTACTCTCGCAGATTGTTATTTGATTCCGCAAGTCTCTTCTGCTCGCCGCTTCAAAGTAGATTTGAGCGCTTATCCCAATATCGTCGCCATTGATACTCATTGCCGTACGCTAAAAGCCTTTGCAGAGGCGGATCCTATGATGCAGCCTGATGCACCGAAACGTGATGCCTAATTTGAGACAGTTTTTATAGGATACCTATCTTTATAGAATATTTATCTTCTCAGCCAAATATTAAGTGACTTAGAATTAACACTTAGTATTTGGTCGAGCTTTATTCTTCGCTATTCTTTACCCCTACCTATTTTCGCAGCTTAACTTCTAGCTTAATCGCTGAATTTAGCCTCATTGATTATTATTTATTCAATTTTTACAATATAATTTTTAATATATTCATATTAACGGTTGTATGGTGGGCAGCTGTTGGTTATTCTTTATATAAGCATTTGTCATCGCTCAAATTTGTACTTTATTAGCTGTAGAAAAAAGTACTGTCTTATTCATCACAATAAGGTTGAACAATATGAATGATATATCCTCAGCAGAGATAACCACCCTACCATCGGATGCAGCAAACAAGATTTATGCATCAGCAATCATGTTTAGAGATGAAACAGAAAGCGCTAGAAAAATTGCACCCGTGGTAGTCAATAAACTTTCAGAATTTGCATTGTTTAGAATGGGCTTACCTAAATCGTTAGGAGGATGGGCAGGAAACCCAATAGAAACGCTAAAAACTTATGAGACGTTGGCCAGTGCTGAGGCCTCTGTTGCTTGGATCGTTTGGAACAACCATTTGGCCTGTACATTCGGTCGATTTTTGGATGAATCCAGCATTAAAGAGGTATACAGCGACCCCTCTCATGTTTATGCCAATTCCGCACGGCCTGAAGGCGTGGCCCAAACAGTAGATAATGGCTACATGGTATCAGGACAATGGACACTCGTCTCTGGATGCCAATTGGCTGACTGGTTTGTGTTACGTTGCCTCGTTATCTCCGAAGGCTCTCCTACAACCCTTGGCCCAGGTGCAAATTTAAAGCTGTTTTTTATTCCAAAGAAAGACGTAAAAATCATTGATACATGGGATGTGGGCGGCCTAAATGGCACAGGTAGCCACGATATCGTTGTTAAAGACGCTTTTGTCAAAGAGGCTTATGCAGTTGACTTCGATAGTCCTGTGGCTGTCGATACTGCCTACAGTCGTCTGCCTATCGGTTGTATCAATGCTGCTGGCTGTGCCGCTATGGCACTAGGCGTATTAAAATCCGCTATGGATGATTTGGTTGATATGTGCCTTGAGAGAGTAACACCTGGTAAGAGTCCAGATCTACGCGACCGTGCAACGGTACAAGCTACCATTGCTAAGAGTAAAACAATACTGGCATCGAAACGCGCCCAACTGCATTATAGTGTCGAGATACTATGGAAAGAAGCACAGCAGCAGAACATCTTTACTGATATACAGCTTGCAGATGTATGGGCAGCGTCTTGTGAAGCCGCAAGAGAAGCTCGCGAGATGGTATCTGAAATTTACGCAGTCGCAGGCACGGCTTCCTTATATAAAAAACATAAGATAGAAAGGGCACATAGAGATATTCATGCGATTTTGCAGCATGGCATCATTCAACCTCACTGGATGAATCAAGCAGGTATGGCCTATGTTGGACTGACACCGAATGGCGCAATGTTCAGAATATAACAGAGTCTTAATTATAAATAATAAGCGCTTGTAAGATACAACTTACAAGCGCTTATTTTTATTTATCGATAGCTTTATTACTTTAATTGTTTATCTTTAAGCCGTAAAAAAGCAAGACATCCAATGTCTTACTTTTTTATAGTCTATCGATAACTACAGCTGAAAGGCTTTAGTCAAAATGGAAACCTGCACCCACTGCACCGCCTACGTTGCCTTGAGTATCTGCTGTACCATTTACCTTGATGACCCAGCGACCGTCATTAGATAACTTAGAGAAACCAATTGCTACAGCGCTCTCTCCATTATAGGTACCGACACCGCCACCGATCAATGACTTACCTGCGATATAGGCCTGAGGCATTGCCGACATTGCCATCGCAGCTGAGATACCTGCATTTGCATCGTCTTCTACTTCGTCGATTTTGTAGCCAAGATCGCTCATATTGTTATTGAGTCGACTATCAAGCGCGCTAAGCTGACTATAATTGACGGCGTCTGTTGCTTCGACCCCATCGGCGACACCAGTCATGCGTTGGTTACCAGCATATAGACCTTGAGATGTCATACTTGGCCCATCTTGCATACTGATGCCCTCACTATTGATAATCGTTGTCCCAACTGTGACACTATCAACGCTGATATTACCGTTTAGATCAAACTTAATACTACTGCCATCTGCTGTGGTAGTGATGTTATTGCCACCAGTGAAACTGAGGACACTCTCATCGCCAATTGGTTTATTGATATTGGCACCACTGTCTGCGCCAAAATTGAGTCCAGCATCTAGCTTATCCGTATTGGTTTTGATATTCGTGGTATTGGTCGTGATATTGCTGGTATTCGTAGCAATATTTGTCGTATTGGTCGCGATATTGGTTGTATTAGTAGTAATGCTCTCTGTGTTAATTTGCACATTTTCACTAATTTCAATCGTGCCTTGTCTGATAGAAGCGATCGCACCATCGATATTACTTTCACCCGTTCCACCAATGTCACCGTTGGTAAAAGTACCATCTTCGGCATTGTAAACAGTGTCACCACCGATAATACTACTGATACCAGCTCCTTGGGCATAAAGCTGACCACCATTTATAGCGTCCTGACTTGTCGCCGAAACTTCTCCATTTTGAACGTTGGTAATTTTGGTATTAGCAGCATCAATACCAATTTTTGTGATGCTTGGGCCACCTGCAATGGTCAGTCCATTGTCATTCATAACCGTACTACCAGTGGTTACGCTATTCAAAGTAATATCTGGGTTCAGATCAAAGCTAATATCATTAGCATTGGTAGGTATGGCTGCAGCTTGTAGTGATGGACTACTATCGAAAGCAGCCACATTACTCACTGATTTCCTAGATACCTTGATATTACCGTCTTTACTACTGAGGTCGACAGCATCTCCTTGTTTTACCATCGTAGCGATATCACCTTGAGCGGTGATGCCCCAACCTTGATCCAAGGCAATGGCGACATCTTTTAACTGCCCAACATTGACAGCATCCGTATTTAGCACACCTTCCCCAACGTTGCGAATGGTGTTGCCTCCATTATCTAGACCACGGCTACTCAATGAGACCTGCGAAACCATTCTATTCACGCCATTTCCAACGAAGGTAAAGCCTGCATCACTCATGATGCTATTGCCTATCTGTATACTGCCATCATTTCCAAGGTCTAACTGATTATTCAGTTTCACTTGGACGCCAGTCGCAGAAGCGACAGTAGTCAGATTGTTATCTCCTGTGACATTGATGGTATCGCCTAATGCAAATTGCTGATCATTAGCACTATTGCCGTCACCAATTTTGATGCCTTTAGCGATTTCATCATTAGTCATAGTGAGCTGTGCAAAGTTTACGGCATCGGTTGGGGCAATTCCCTTATCAACTTTGATAATTCTATTATTACCATTATCAAGACCTTCGTTGCTTAACGTAATGGTCTGATTAGGACCATCAGTGATGGTGACGCCTGCATTGTTAAGTACCGTGCTTTCCATTCTCACGCTACCGTTTTTACCAAGCATGACATCTTCAGCCAATCTAACATTTAGATTGCCCTTTTCATCAGCGATCACACCGATATTGTTCTCAGTTAACTCTGTCGCGCCTCCTTGGAGTGTCAACGTTTGACCCAACTTGCGATTGACGACAACATTTGTATCATCTCCTGTGAAGTTCAGTCCTAGGTCCACTGTATTGTTGGTTGCATTTAATTGTCTAACATTGACGGCATCTGTATCTCCCTGACCATCATCTACATTAACGATTTTATTGCCACCATTATCAAGACCTTCACTATTCACACGAACTGTACTATCAGCAAAGCTAGCACTAGTAAAAGTGACATCTTCTTTTGTAGCAACTTTAATGCCACCATCCTCGGCACTAAGAACAATGTTATCTCCCGTTAGGAAGTTAGCCGTATTGTCCGTTTGGTTAAGCGTTTTAACATCAACGCCATCTATTTGAGCAATAATGGTCTGCATAGCACTGTCTGCTTTAACTAGACTAGCTTTACTATCGGCACTTAAGTCAACAGCGTAATCGGTGGTGTTAGTTGTATCATCTTTTTCACCTGCTGTGACTGTGACAGCTGCAGATCCTGCTGAAGCAGTAACGCCATCTGCATTAACAGTATAAACATCTTGACCGTTACCACCTGTAGACTTCACAACGTCAGCCACGTTAGTACCTGCGGCGACCTCTGTTTTAGCGGCAGCGGAGGCACTATTGAGCTGACTGACATTGACAGCATCATTTGGGTCTTCACCGTTATCAACATTGATAATCTTTTTGTTGGCAGCATTGATACCACCAGACCTTGTTACGCTTGGACCACCGATAATTGTTAAACCATCCATGGTTAGAACAGTACTAGGAATACCTAGTGGGCCATTCACAAATACTCCTAAGCCATTAACTGATGTACTAGCCAGTGCATTACCGGTTCTAACACCTAAACCATCTACAGTTGTACTAAGGTATGAGTTACCTGTTGTTAGACCTGAGCGATCAAGTGTTGTTGTATCACCAAAACCAAATGGAAAGCTCGAACCCATTCTTACACTACCGTTATTACCTAGGTCTAAGTTGTTGTTGAGTTCGAACGAGACATCATTGTTATTAGCTGTTTTGGAGACAGTGATATTGCTGTTTTTACTATTGAAGTCAACTGATTCGCCAGGTTCTACCGTACTTGCGGTAGCACTATCACCTTGTGCGCTGATATCCCAGCCTCTATTGGCTGTTTCTGTAACCACTTTTAGCTGAGATACGTTCACTGCATCCGTATCTGCTGAACCACCTGCAACGTTAATGATACGACGTTCGCTTGCAACAGCGCCTACTGAGACGGTGCCGTTATTGGCATCAGCAGCGACGTTGGTTAAGAAAGATGCGCCGCTTTGTACAGCTGCAATAGAGTTTTGACCTAAAGCGACACTGTTTAGTGCATTTGCTCTAGAACCCTTACCTAGTGCAACACTACCTAACGCTTCAGCTCGTGCATCAAGACCAAGTGCAATGGTGTCTTGAGCAGTCGCTTTTGCTTCGTATCCTATCGCAACCGCACGACTTGCAGTTCCGTTTGTGGCTCTTTGACCTATCGCCACTGAATTAACACCCGCTTTGGCCTCCTGACCACCAGCAAAACCATTGAACGAAGATCTTGCGCCTTCACCGATGACGGTTGCATTTGCGTTTGCAAATGCGCTCTCTCCAACAGCGGTTGCATTATTACCTTTTGCATTGGCATTCGAGCCAACGGCAAGAGCGTCAGTACCTGTTACTGATGTGGTGTATGGCTGTGTACTGCTAGAGCGGATAGGGAAGTCAATGCCAGCAACGATAGTATCTAACGCTTTTAATTGAGATACGTTTACTGCATCACTGTCTTGAGTACCTGCTGCGACATTTACAATTTGGCGAGTACCATTAGTAGAGCTACCAACAGAAACTGCACCAAGACCTGTACTATTAGTTGCTGTAATAGCTGCTTTGTCTATGACACTAGCACTTGATGGAGCAAACCCAAGCGCACCACCTGCAACGTTAGCTACAGATTGTGATCCTAGCGCCACGCCATCTTGAGTATTAGATTGAGCGCCGGCACCTAGAGAGACAGAACCATCCTTGCTCGCTGATGCACCAATACCAAAGGCGGAAGCTGCAATACCTGCTGTACTAGATTGCACGCCAATAGCGGTAGACAAGTCTCCTGTAGATAGCGCCTTTGAGCCAATAGCTATGGAGGCTGCACCTGCAGCTTCAGTATTCCTATCATACTGTGTTGGTTCAACAAGATCTCGACCAGTGTAAGATCTAAACACCGTATTAACACTACCACTGTTTTGGCCAACATTAGCTGTGCCATCGGTGTTTGCTTCGGATGCAGCATTCAAATCGTCACCACCGATAGCAATAGAAGAGCTACCTTTTGAGACAACATTTGCACCAATAGCGATGGATTGTTCTCCTGATGCAGTCGTGTGCTGACCACTCTCGCCACTACCAATGGCTATCGTTTGGCTACCAGATGCACTGGCATTGCCCCCCATAGCCATCGCATTGTAGCCTGTTGCACCATCATTGTTTTCGTTACTTAACAACCCTGTGGCGCTGCTGTTTACACTGTAGTACTTGGTTTTGTTAGCCGCAACCGTACTGGCTAAGCTATGAAGTTGCGAGCCATTAACTGCATCTTTACTCCCTGCCATCACAGCACCATTGGCTACATTGGTGATTTTGTTATTACCATTGTTTAGGCCACTATTGCTCAAAGTGACACTATTGGCTGGATTTATGGCTGTAATCTTAATGCCTGAATTATCAACTAAAGTATCGCCCGTTTTGAGACTGCCATCAGTCCCTAAGTCGACATTTTCATCGAGCTTTATCGTTAGCGCTTTATCACGCCTATTGGCAGTCACACTGATATTTTTGGTATTGGGATCGCCAATGACCGTCTCTCCACCCTGCACCGTTAGTGTTTGATGAAAGAATGAATTGGTATGTATTCTAGGTGTTGGGTCGTCTCCAGCAAAGTAAGTACCCAATGCATTCGCCTGCATGCCGAAGCCAGCCGCTAGTAGCCCAAGCGCTATAGTACTCAGACGTAACGTATGGATAACAGATAGGTTAGCCGTTGTGTTAATGGTAGCGTTAGAGCTAACGCTAGATTTGGAAGATTTGCCACGTCCCTTCGCGTATTCACCAACGGCGGTAAAACAACTTAGGGCTTCATTCCAGATGACTTTATAGATGCGGTTCATGATGCGTACTCCCTTACAGACTTGTCAGATTTAAAAAATCAGAGATAAAATCCATGTCAGAGAGACGATGTGACAAAATAAAACGGGTTATAAGCTTATAATAATGAGACCTTGTTCAAATAATAGTTGTAATAGTCTTTAAGGAATAAGACGTTCTGTTTTGTATAATCTTTATCACTCTCTGTATATATTAGTATTACCGAATATATACAGAGAGACAATGCCGTTCATCCGTGTTTTGATACCGTTCGTCAGTTATATTCATATAAACGAATATAATTGCTTTTAATTTTTGCCTATTTGTAATAAATTACGTCGGTTTTAAAAAGAGTCAGCTTTTATCTACTACTAAATATGCGCTTATACACATTACAAATACAGGATAAGCGCATATTGGTTACATAAATTGTTTCTACATTATTTATCTTTTTATCTGCTAGGTAGCACTATTTGAACCACCAACCCTTGAATACCATCTTGTCGGTTATGAGCATTGATATATCCTTTATGCGCCATAACTACAGCATGAACAATGGCCAATCCAAGACCATAGCCGCCAGTATCACGATGCCGAGCAGTATCGAGCCGCACAAAGGGATGAAAAATACGTTCTAAGTCTTTGTCTGCGACACCGCCACCTTCGTCTGTTATATTAATTTGAACAGCTGGTGCCTTATTGTCCATTTGTATTGCTTTGATTTCCGCAATCACTGTCGAACCCGCTGCCGTGTGCATAAAAGCATTGCGAATGACATTTTCAAGCGCGCTATACAACTGCTCTGCATTACCTTGAACTGTCCAAAATCCTTCCAAACTATCTAACGCTGAGGCTACAGGCAGTTGCCATTGCCAATGCACGTCTTTATGTTGAAACTCAAAGCAGACATCCTCTCCGATATTACTAATAATGTCAGATATGTCGACTGCCTCACTTTCCAAATTATCGACGGTATATTGCTGCATTTGTAGGGATTGAATATGAATGATTTGCTCAATCAGCTCATTCATTCGTGTAGATTCTTTATCGATACGGTCCAGATAACGATTGGCATTGGGCGCAAAGTCTCGAGTCAGCTCAGTCGCGACATCCAGACGAGCAAGTGGCGAACGCAGCTCATGTGAGATATCACTAAGCATCTGCTTACGTGCCAGCTCACTATCGACGAGTCTGGTCGAGAGATGGGCAACGTCCTTGGCTAATAGCCCCAACTCATCATCGCCCATCTTGGACAGTTCTGGGTTGGCTTGATAATTACCATCAATCATACGGTGTACGGTATTTTGTACACGGCCAATTCGCTGGGTTAACGTACGACTGAGCCATATGCAGACCAATACACTAAAGATAACGATCAATAGCAAACGTATTGGGAAATTACCGTGCTGTATCTCTACCACGTCTGAAAAACGCAAATGCGGACGCAACTGTACGATGATTGACTGACCATCAGGTAATTCAACAGACATATCGGCCAATTCAGGACGAGTATCGATATCAGCTACTGCTGCACTACTTGCCGTTCTCGGCTTTAAGAATTTTTGCCAAAAAGAAAGCTCATCTTTTGGTATCTCATTGTCGTGTTCACGCAGTCTATTGTCAGCATTACGACCTTCTACACCATAAACGTTATTCTCTACTCTAGGTGGTCTAGGCGACACCGGTCGCACCGGTTGTATCGCACGATCCATTAGCTGCCGACCACTTTGCAGTTGTCCTTGCGCCCGATCGTCTTTGTCACGGTAACGCGGGAATATAATAGCGCCTTGCTCATCATAAACTCTGATTTGATTCATCAGCTGTCGGTCTTGACGATACATCTGCCTGACAGACTCTACATCACCAGCCCGTAGTGACGCGACCATCTCTTCACGCTTTATCAACAGGCTATCGATTTGCACATCCATACGAGAGGTCAGCTCTTTTTCAGCCAACCAGCGCTCTACCACGATGGACAATACAGAGGTGATTAAAATCGTCAATAATAGGCTCAGGAACAAACGCCAAAACAGAGTAATGCGCACCTTAAACTTAAGTGATTTTTTGAGGGTCTGCTCAGAAGCTTTCATCGATATGTCCGTCATTACAGCACCAATTGATAACCTTTACCACGCACCGCTTTTATTGGCTCATCGTGGAAAGGTTGAAGTTTTTTGCGTAAGCGAGATACGTGTACATCAAGGCTACGGTCAAATGGCTGCAACTCACGCTGCAAGACATTTTCTGACAGCCATGCTTTACTTACCACCTCCCCTTTTTGCTTGAGCAGAGCCACGAGCAGATCAAACTCTGTACCAGTGACTTGTAGCGTTACCCCATCTATCTGACAGGCACGTTGGTTTTGATCGAGATGCAAACGACTTTCTGGCAACGGAGTATGCTCTGATGCGGTCATATTGGTACGTTTAATCACTGCATTGACACGCGCTAGCAGCTCTCGAGGGTTACAAGGTTTGGTGATATAGTCATCGGCACCAAGCTCTAGACCAATAATACGATCAATCTCCTCCCCTTTCGCTGTCAGCATAATGACTGGAATGTCGATAATATTTGGTAATTGGCGCAGCACACTTAACCCATCTAGTTTCGGCATCATAATATCGAGTACGAGTAAATCATAGACCGTATCTTCGTGTGCTACTGCTTTGAGTCGTTGTATGACTGCTGCACCATCATGCACGCAGTCACAGCGAATGCCGTGATTGTCCAAGTACTCTTGCAATAACTGAGTCAACTCTTCGTCGTCATCGCCTATCAGGATATTTGGCATGCTTCTCTCCTTTAATTTTTATTTATTTCTATTTACTCAATCTATAGTAATCATG
>NZ_DFQV01000025.1 GCF_002377945.1 Psychrobacter sp. UBA3480 | reverse complement strand
GCCGGTCTCACGGATTCAGGTGATTGGCATGGCACTGTTGTTGTTGTCTGTCACCGCAATCAGTATTTATGTCGGTTTTGCTCCGCTTGCCACCTTTGTGCAAAAAATGGCAGGCATTCGCACCGATACCCTAAATGATCGTATTATGGTTGATGCCATGCCCAGCGAGCTAAAACCTTTGGCGATGTCTTATAATGTCTTGGTTTTTGAACAACTCATAAAACTCAGCTAAACTCCCCTGCAAGTGTCCAAAAAACAGTCCGTAAATAACTGTCCAACTATCGGTGTCTAAATTATGAAGATTGGCTATGCTCGGGTATCTACCATCCATCAAGACCCTCAGCTTCAACTCAATGCGTTAGAGGGCTATGGTTGTGAACGCATCTATCAAGAACAGTCGAGTGGAGCAAATCGAGACCGTCCTGAATTGGCACAGCTGATGAAAGCCTTGCGAGCAGGTGACGAACTGGTGGTGTGGAAGCTTGACCGTCTGTGTCGTAGTGTGTCGCATCTCATCAATATCTGTGAGCAACTCGATGAGGTTGGGGCAACCCTGGTTAGTATTACTGACAACATTGACCAATCTACCCCTGCAGGAAAGGCGCTGCTGGTGATTATGGGTACGATTGCTGAAATGGAACGGGAACTGATTCGGGAACGCATCATGGCAGGAGTAGAAGCCCGCAAACAAAAAGGGCTACCCACAGGCAGACCAACGATTGATGACACTAAAATCCGAACTGCTCGAGCATTGATAAACGATGGAGAAACGTATGCTGAGGTGGCTCGTATGATTGGCATCAGTCGAAGCACTCTGTATAAGTATTGCCCTGTTGAGGATTAAGCTGAGAAATAGCCTAGACGAGCCTACTGCATCTCTTGATGAGAAGAACGCGCTGGCAGTAATTGGATTTATAAAAGAAAAATTCACTACTGTTATTATAATTACTCATGACAATAACGCCCTAAGATACACTGATTATTTAATGGACTTAAGCGCTGTTCAGCCAAGTTTTAATCGTTACCTTTCTTGAATTAACTATACCCTAGCGGAACCGACGTAAAAGCCACAAAAACCTATTAACAGACTACCTAAAACAGACCACTATAAGAGAACCGCTTATAACAGACTGTTCTAGGTGGTCAGTTTCTCTCGCTATTTTGAGAAATCGTATTCCTCTTCATTCCCATCTAAATACTCACGTATAGGGCGTTTTTTACTGAATTTAGAAGCGTCCTTCTTGATCTCACCGACTATAAAGTCGCTGTATGCTGACCAGCTCTTCCCAGCATCGCCTTTAGCAAGACCGCTATATGTACTTATAAACTCTTTATGCCGACTGATACGCCACAGCTGCTTGTCAGACAATCCATCTATAGTGAACATATCACCGTTATCAACATCGCGAGCCTCAGCTACCTGTTTAGCCTTAGGTTTCGATTTCTCACGAACTACAAATTTGAAGCCTACTATCGTAGTACTCTTTTTTTCTTGGGTATAACTAACTTTTATATCTGTCTTTTCGTTAATTTCTTTTATAGACGACTCTAAAACACGACGTTTGAAGTCACTCATGCGTTTGTAGTCATTAACTCCTAGACCAAGCTGCTCTCTGAAAGTCTCTAATTCAAATAACGGGGTTTTACGAGCTTCACGCCACTGTATGAGAAGCTCGTAAAGTCTTACAGCATATAAGCTCTTTAATTGTGCCGTTTGTTCTAGAGTATATTTTGTAAAGAACTGCTCAATTCCGTGAATACGCGTGATCTCATTAACAACAGCAGGGGTAAATATTACCTCTATCGCTCCCTCACCGTCAATATATGTAGCTTGACTGATCCAACGTGATTTAACTTTAAGAGCACGTTCATCCATAAAAGTGAAGCGACGCTCAAACAAGTTAGCTTCTGCATCTATAAGCGCCTCATAAGCAGTTTGTTTAGAGACTTCAAAAACTTCAGCGTATCTCATAGCATCTATTCTTAATGGGGTATCAGAACTAAGACCTTTGTTTTGCTCTCTACTATCAATAATAGCTAACTGTATTAATCTAATCTCAGCCAGAGATAAATTCTGAATCGCTGTATTAAGACGATTCGATTTTACTACCAATTCGGTCTTGTCATTTTTCATAGCTAGCACCATTAGAAACATATAACGACATAATATAATATAGACTTTTTATAGTCAAATAATTACTTGTCGTCATACGGGTAGGAATTTGTCGTCATACGGGTAGGAATTTGTCGTCATACGGGTAGGAATTTGTCGTCATACGGGTAGGAATTTGTCGTCATACTATCTCTGTAAGCTTTATACCGCAAGGCCTGTAGCGAGCTTAAAAGCATTTAAAAGCATTTAAAAGCATTAAAAGCATTTTTGGTTGTGGATAAGCTTAAAAAACAAAGGGCTATTTTTAATGGTTGATTTAGGAAGTAAGTTACTTAAATTTGCATAGCTTTGATTGGCTATAGAACGAACTCTTCTCATCTTCAAAACAGTCTTTGGGATCAATCCTCGCATAGTGACCATCTTGTCCACTTATTTTGACAATGTTATGAGCCACACCAGCCTTTTCCAGATATTGATAATCATCTTGACGTTTTGCTATCTCGCTTTTGCTAGGAATAAACAGCCAAGCTGCTCCAGAGGCTAATGCTAATACCACAACAACCATAACGACCAAAGTTAGTATTAATTGACGGCCAAACTCTCGCTTAACGTTATCCAGCATCTGCTTGGAGGCATCTACATTTAGCTCAGCTATCTTGTCTTTAGTATCGTCAAGGTTACTAGCAACACTGGTAACAGAGGTCTGTATCTTCACTAAGTCTTTATTAAGCAGCTTTGTTGTTTTTAAGAACGTATCACTCGCATCAGTGATGTGCTTAGTGAAGCCTTCATCAATACGCTTATGGTAGTTGTCTTCATTGACCTTTAAGACTCTAGCGATCTCTTTGTTAATGGCTTCAACAAATTCAGTTTGCAGTAAGGTTTCTTTGTTTTGATAGGTCTTCTAGTCGGATAGAGAGGTCTTTTTCTGGCATGGATCGTTCCTAGTCGCTAGTTATGATGCTATTTGGTCTCTAAATGGCGCTGTAGGCGTTTTTAGGGTGGTTTATATGCTTATGGGTACCCTAGCATCAAAATGGCGCTGTGGGATGCCTGAGAAGCCTCTGAGGTGATTCTATGCGACCGTCAGTGTCGTTTAGTATTGCTTGTGAGCTTAAAAGCCAGGACTCATGCCTCGGCTGCGGTTGATATCACGGCGATAACCAGTGATTTCAGCGGCTACCGTTCGCATTTGGCGCTGGTGTTCGGGGCTGAGGGCGCTTTGTTGTCGATCTTTGATGTCATCAAAGACGCGCTCTAAGGTTTTGGTGTGGGCTTTTCTTGTCGATAGGTCGCTTATAGACTTGATGTGATCAAGCAGCTGCTGGCTGTGGCCGATAATGTGGCTGCCAATTTCATGCTGTTCACGGTCTGTAAGCTGCTTTTGGTGGTCAGTGGTACTCGGCTCACTGCGGTAGCGCTGCCATGCGCTCATTTGCTGATCAAGATGCAGTAGGGTGCTTAGGTGTTGGCCAAAGTCGCTTTTTTGGTCGATGATTTTTAGAAGCCTGTGCTGACTCGATAGCTCTTGATGCGAGATATGGTCGTGTTGCGCCTTAAAGTCGGCTTCTTCTTTTGCTATTTGGACGCGGTGCTGCTCAAGCTTCGCCTGACGCGCTTCTTCTTGCGCTAATAGGCGCTCACGCTCCTTTTGGTCGGCCATGTCACGCTGCTGCTGAGCAATACGCTCTTTTTCAAGCGCCTCAGCGGCATCGATTGCAATTTGGCGCTGAATACGTACCTGTTTGACGCGCTCAACCACTGATTCAGCTTGCTCTAGCTCGTCATTGCTCACGTTACTGGGTTTATATTCAGGCGTAGGCGCTGCTGGGACGATAAATAACTTACTTTCACGCAGATCGGCAAGTTCGCGTGTCCCTTGAAGAGACCATCCCAGATTCTGTGTAACTGACGTTTAGAGCCCATCCCATATTTTGTGTAACTGCCGATTAGATTAAATGCAAGCTTACACGCTCACCGAACATAATCATAAATCGATTTAATGCCGACGTCCAATTGCGGATAGGCATCGACCACTTTTTAGATGCTTGATGGGTTGCCAGATACACCACCTTAAACGCCGCCTTATCTGAAGGAAATACCTTACGCTTATTGACTGCTGTGCGAATCACACTGTTTAATGACTCTATGGCGTTGGTGGTATAAATCGCACGTCTAATGTCTTTAGGATAATCAAAGAACACCGACAACTTATCCCAATTGTTCTGCCATGACTTAACCACATGCGGATACAGATTACCGTAAGCATCGGCAAACTGCTCAAGATTGGCACTTGCCATCTCAAGCGTATCGGCATCGTAGATGGCTTTTAGCTGGGAGGCTATCTTCTTCTTATCCTTCCACGGCACAAATTTAAGTGAATAACGCACCATATGCACGATACATAGCTGAACTTGGGTTTGAGGGTAGACGGTATTGATGGCTTCACTAAAGCCCTTTAATCCATCGACACAGGCGATGAGGACATCTTGTACACCTCGGTTTTGCAATTCAGTGAGAATGCCGAGCCAGAACTTCGCCCCTTCGTTTTGCGATATCCACATACCCAAAAGCTCTTTTTTACCCTCTAGGTTGACACCTAATGCCAGATAGATGGCTTTGTTGATGATTTGCTTGTCTTCACGCACTTTGACGACAATGCAGTCGAAATAGACGATGGGGTAGAGACTCGCAAGTATGGGACATGAATTTTGATAGCGACACCAATGTGATTGATGTGGCTATTCGCAGATTAAGAATGAAAGTGGACGATGAGTTTTCGCCCAAACTTATTCATACCGTGCGGGGCATGGGCTATCGTTTAGAAGTGGCAGACTGATGACTCATGCAACCACTGGCAATACCCCCACAAAAGACCATCTGTCAGAGTTGTCGGCATCTAAACCCAACCGCAAACGCTTATCACTGCTTTGGCGAACCGTATTGCTATTGGCAATTAGCGTATTGATTTGTTTGGGGCTGTTGTATGCGTGGATTCAACATTCAGTGAATGCCCACTTTGAGCAAATGGACAGCGAGATTTTAGAGCATGCTCGCTTGGTGTTAGAACAACGGTCGCTATTGACTGATGGTGAACTGGCACTCACGCAAGCACAATTAAATCCGCTTAATCCGCATCGGCACGCCTTGGGGTTGGGTTATGATTTGTCGATTCTAAGCTTTGATGCTAAGGGCAAATTTATCGGGGATTTGAGTCAAACCTCATTACCGCAAACCGATTTGCTGACAAGTCTAGATTTGCTTGCCCTATGGCAAACGCATGGCGAGCGTCAGTTTGAGCTTATTACCTACCAGCACCATTACCGTGCCAGTATTTTGCCCGTTCAATCAAGCCGTGTTCAATCCACTCGTGCTGATGCAAGCTCGGCTCAAACAAATGCCAAGCATCAAGGCTATGTACTACTGGCATTGCCGATTGATGTGCATCATCACTATTTAGCTGAGTTTAATCGTCAATTGAAAGTCTTACTGATTCCTGAATCCGTGAAGCCGG
>NZ_DFQV01000024.1 GCF_002377945.1 Psychrobacter sp. UBA3480 | reverse complement strand
CCAGCAAAAATGGGTGAAACGTTGAGCCGTATCCGTCCTACTTTGAACTACGGTGATTTTGCTGAAACTGATATCGTAATCGAAGCCGTCGTAGAAAATCCAAACGTGAAGCGTGCGGTACTAAAAGAAGTAGAAGGTCTAGTAAAAGACGATTGTATCCTAGCGTCAAACACCTCGACTATCTCTATTACGTTCCTAGCAGAAGCGCTTGAGCGTCCAGAAAACTTCGTTGGTATGCATTTCTTCAACCCAGTACATCGTATGCCATTGGTAGAAGTTATCCGCGGTGAGAAATCATCTGAAGAAGCCATCGCGACTACCGTTGCACTCGCTTCTAAAATGGGTAAAGTGCCAGTAGTGGTTAACGATTGCCCAGGTTTCCTCGTAAACCGTGTATTGTTCCCATACTTTGGCGCGTTTGACTTGCTACTGAAGCAAGGTGCTGACTTTGCTCATGTCGATAAAGTGATGGAAAAATTCGGTTGGCCAATGGGCCCTGCTTATCTAATCGACGTGGTCGGTCTAGATACAGGTGTACATGGCGCAGCAGTGATGGCTGATGGCTTCCCTGATCGCATGAAGCCTGATTATAAAGGTGCTATCCAGCATCTATATGACAATGAGCGTTTAGGTCAGAAAAACGGTATCGGTTTCTATAAGTACGAAATGGACAAGCGCGGCAAGCCAAAGAAAGTTGCTGACGAAGCCACTTACGAGCTGCTAAAAGCCACGACCGATAGCGAAAAGCAAACGTTTGACGATCAAGCAATCATCGATCGCACTATGATTGCCTTCTGCAACGAAACCGTTCGCTGCCTAGAAGATAACATCGTAAGCACACCAAGCGAGGCCGACATGGCGATGATTATGGGCGTAGGTTTCCCTCCATTCCGTGGTGGCCCATGCCGTTATGTCGACCAAATGGGTCTAGATAACTACTTGGCACTATGTGAAAAATACGCACATCTTGGCAAAGCTTATGAAGCGCCACAAAAGATTCGCGACATGGCAGCCGCAGGCGAGACTTTTTACGCAACAGCGTAATAGTCAGTCATTACTAGGATAAGGTGCAGTACGTTTGCTATTTTGCATGAAAGCAATTGAGACATGAATCGTCTCCAATAGCGAACGTACGATTATAGTTGGTTCAGTTTAATGCTAGTACGAGTAAATCAAGCGCAAATGTACCTATTGTACTTTGAGCGAGATTGACGAGGTAATAGTCGTAAATTGGGCTGACTACACTGACAATAAAAATTGAAAAGGAATATGGTATGACAACTTTAAGTCCAAAAGATGTGGTCATCGTAGATGGCGTACGCTCGGCAATGGGCAAAACCAAAAACGGTATGTTCCGTCATGTACGTGCTGATAGCATGTCAGCGGAACTAGTACGTGCGCTAGTAGAACGTAATGACTTTGATACCAATGATATCGAAGACATTATCTGGGGTTGTGTCAACCAGACGCTAGAGCAAGGCTTGAACATCGGTCGTAACATCGGTTTGCTAGCTGGTATTCCAAAGACTGCTGGTGGCCAAACGGTTAACCGTCTGTGTGGTTCTTCTATGCAGGCGCTACATACTGCTGCTGCACAAATCATGACCAACCAAGGTGATGTATTCATCATCGGCGGTGTTGAGCACATGGGTCACGTAGGCATGATGCACGGTGTTGATTTGAACCCGGCTGCTTCTAAGCATTATGCAAAAGCGTCAAACATGATGGGCTTGACTGCTGAAATGCTAGGTCGTATGAACAACATCACGCGCGAAGAGCAAGACGCGTTTGGTCTTGAGTCACATCGCCGTGCATGGGCTGCAACCACTGAAGGTCGTTTTGACAATGAAATCATCGGTATCGAAGGTCATGATGCTGCTGGTCGTCTGCAGCTATGTACGGTTGATGAAGTGATTCGTCCAGACGCAACGATGGAGCAAATGCAAAAGCTACGCCCAGCGTTTGATCCAAAAGGTGGTACAGTAACAGCGGCAACCTCATCTGCATTATCTGACGGTGCGTCAGCGATGCTAGTCATGAGCGCACAAAAAGCCAAAGATTTAGGTCTAAAGCCACGTGCCCGTATCCGTAGTATGGCTGTGGCTGGTTGTGATGCAGCTATCATGGGTTATGGTCCTGTACCTGCGACCCAAAAAGCATTGAAGCGTGCTGGCATGAGCATCGATGACATGCAAACCATCGAGCTAAACGAAGCATTTGCTGCTCAAGGTCTATCAGTATTGAAAGGTCTGAACCTATCTGACAAGCAAGACATCGTTAACATCAACGGTGGTGCCATTGCTCTAGGTCATCCACTAGGATGTTCAGGTGCTCGTATCACAGTGACATTGCTAAACGCAATGGAGCAGTCAGATACTGAAATCGGTCTAGCGACGATGTGTATTGGTCTTGGCCAAGGTATCGCTACTATTATTGAGCGTGTTTAATCTTATTTATATAAACAAGATTATTTGAACACTCAATAAGTAGCTACTCGCTAACGAAAAACCTCTAGTCATAACGGCTAGAGGTTTTTTTATGGGTAAAATTAATAGTTGGCCAGTTAGTAAATCATAGAGTCGAAAAACACAGTATCACGGTGATTAAAAATTATCTCCATTGACGCATTCATGAAACTATGACTAAATAAGAGAAAGATGAACCATGGCACTGTTTATGATAATTCTAAAATAGTTTTTAGTTGCAACTGTCAGCCGTACAAGGAGTGTACTATGTCTACTATGATTAATGATCGCACCTATCGAATCGCTCGTGAGAATACCCAAGCGATGATTGTCGACGTGCAAGAGCGCTTAACCCCGCATATCTATGATCACGAAAATATCGTAAAAAAAACCGTTACATTGATTAAAGGGCTGCAAGCGCTCAATATTCCAATTATGCTCAATGAACAATATAAAAAAGGATTGGGCGATACCTTGCCAGAGCTGCGCGACGTACTCGAAGGAGACAATGCCAAGAGCTTTGAAAAGGTCACCTTTAGTGCCTGCGATAATAATGATTCATGGCACCATCTAGCGCAGCAGAACCGTAGTACTGTTCTGCTTTTTGGTGCTGAAGCTCATGTCTGTATCATGCAGACGGCACTAGATTTATTGGACAATGGTATGCAGCCTGTCATTATTGGGGATGCAGTGGGTTCTCGTTTTCCTTATGATAAGAAGCAAGCGATTCGCCGTATTCGCCGTGCAGGTGGGGTGATCAGTACTGTCGAATCAATCTTATTTGAACTGTGCCGTAGCAGCGAAGATCCTGCATTTAAAACAATCATTAATTTGATTAAGTAGGTGGTTAAGCTTTAGTTGCTTAAAGACTTGGATAAATAGAGTTTCAATTTAACCATTTATCTTCTGATTTATAATAGATAGCGCTTGGTAAAATAAGCGCTATTTTTTTGACAACTATAATAGTTTTTTAACCATTGCTATATATCAAACTAACTATAATACCTTGAGCAATGAAACTTAAAATCGCTAGAACTTATAAGCATTAAAACCAATAACTAGAGAAAACCAGAGAAAATCAATGTCGCAAGCCAGCTCTATATCACTCACTCATTCCGAATCTACTTCACATATCAACATCGATGATGTCACTCATTTCTTGTTGGAGTTAGATGCGCTCAAACGAGTGAATCGCCGCAGCTATGTGACACAGACCACTCGCAAAGAGAACTCTGCCGAACATTCTTGGCATTTAGCGATGGCCTGTTGGTCGATTGCTGAATTATTTGCGCTAGACGTCAATCACGAAAAATTGCTGAAGATGGCGTTAGTCCATGATTTAGGTGAGATTGATGCGGGCGATACTTTCTTGTATGCCGATACGCGTACTGATGCACACGTCGAAGAGCGCGCAGGCATTGCCAGATTGCAACGTGAGCGAGGCAATGGCATCGGTGATTTGAGTGAGGTTTGGGAAGCGCAGGAAACAGGAAGTAGCAAAGAGAGCCAGTTGCTCAGAGTGGTCGATCGCTTATTGCCGTTTTTACTCAATCTAAATACCGATGGTAAAACGTGGATTGAGCTTGGTGTCACGCGTTCGCAAGTGGCAGATGCGCATGCATTTATCAAAGACAGCTTCCCTCCTATCCATGATTGGCTCTCACATAATATTGCATACGCAACTCAGCAAGGTTGGCTGATTGACGCATAAATCTACATAAGTAGCAGGCATAAAAAAAGCCCAGTTAAGCATGATGATTCATGCTTAACTGGGCTGATATTTTGAGTGCTTTTATACAGGCGTGTTATTGAGCATTTGCCATTCCTAGCAATTGACCCATTTGCACGACGCCGTTGGCTTGCATACTATCTAGCCAGTCAGCCTTCGCTGCTTTTGGTAATACTACAATAGCCGTTGAGCCTAGATAGAAGCGTCCAAGCTCTTCGCCTGCAGCAAACTGCATATCGTGATCCGCTTCCTGTATATCATCCGTGCGGGTGATTTTGCCAGTGGCGACGGTTTCGATACCAGCGACAATCATAGCACCAACCATCACAACAGCTGCTTTGCCATACCTGGTATCAAACATACAGACCAGACGCTCATTACGCGCAAACAAGTCTGGCACGTTAGCCGCCGTAGTATTGTTGACCGAAAACAATGTGCCAGGTACATAGCGAGTCTTGGTCAATGTGCCAGTAAACGGCATATGCACACGGTGATAGTTGCTAGGTGCTAAGTAAATAGTCGCAAAACTGCCATCAGCGAAATAACTGCCATCTTCACTATCAGCAAGTAATTGGCCGACATCATAGTGACGACCTTTGGCTTGTAGCAGTTTGTGGTCTTCGATTTGTCCTAGCTGAGAGATAATACCGTCCGCAGGACTCACGATACCGTTTGCAGTAGCGTCGATGGTACGAGCGTCTTCTTTTAACTCGCGGGTAAAAAAGTCATTAAAACTCTCATAAGCGTTAAGGCTTTGGCGTTCGTACTCGTCTAAGCTGATATTATAAGCTTTGGCAAAGCTACGGATAAAGGTACGTTTGACATAAGGGTGGCGACTGGCGGCCAAACGTCCAGCGACTTTACTGAGCTTTTGCTGCGGCACAAGCTGTTGTAAGGTGGTAAATACATTCATAATAAGGCTACCAAAATAAGGTGTAATGTAATAGGGGCGCGTTGGAAATTCGACCATGGCACTGACAGTGGCTAAAATTGCGCCATACTACGTTGTAAATCTAGATAAGGCATGAGCATTATCTAGATTTACGCCTTGTCTGGAACAGTTTTAACGATCCGCAGCACCTATTTGTGAATATCAAACACGCCCTAATAATAGTTAAGTTAATGACGGTATTTTATCATGGACAGCATATTATTGTATGGCCATAATCTGTTAAGGAATTAGTAAATGAAAGCACTCATACAACGGGTGAAGCACGCTAGTGTGGTCGTCGATCAGCAGTGTATTGGCGAGATTGGGCATGGGGTATTGGCATATATTGGCTTAGGGCATGAAGACGATTTCGCCGCTGCCCAGCGTATGATTGACAAAATACTGACCTATCGCATTTTTGAAAATGACGATGATCCTGCAAAATTTGGTAAACTTGATAAAAACGTTCAGCAGGTTGCTGGTGGGCTATTATTGGTCTCGCAATTTACCTTGATGGCAAAAACAGACAAAGGGCGCCGACCAGACTTTGGTGGTGCGATGGCACCTGCTGCGGCGCAAGCATTATTTGAACAACTGGTCGATTATGCCAAAACTAAGCACCCGAACGTGGCAACTGGTCAGTTTGGTGCTGATATGCAAGTGTCGAGCGTCAATGATGGGCCGCTCAATTTTTTACTAGAAATCTGATTTTAGAGTGTCATCAAGCTGTCATAATTAATCCGTTTAATAGGTAGAGACTGGTGAGTATATATCGCCTTTTTACATGCTAGATTTTGTCCGCTAACACCGAGAATGTCCTATGTATAATGAGCAAATTTTGATTGTTGAAGATGAGCCTGCGATTCGTGAAATGGTTGTCATGACGCTAGAAATGGCTGGGTTTGATAGCTTGCAAGCGGCTGACGTATCAGAGGCGCATCAGCAAGTGGTCGATCATAGGCCGTCACTGATACTGTTAGACTGGATGTTGCCGGGTGACAAGAGCGGTGTGGATTTTTGTCGTATGCTAAAAAACGATGAGCTGCTCTCTGAAATACCAGTCATTATGCTAACGGCAAAAAGCGAAGAAGATAGTAAGGTGCATGGTCTAGATGCAGGGGCAGATGATTATATGACCAAGCCTTTTTCGACTCGTGAGCTGATTTCTAGAATCAAAGCCGTACTACGCCGCAGTAGCGCGATGAGTAGCGACAAACCTATCGAAATTGGACAGTTAAGTTTAGATACCAAAAGTCAGCGTGTGACAGCTGCAGGTAAAATCGTTGATGTTGGGCCCACAGAATATCGCCTATTGGCATTTTTTATGAGTCACCCTGAGCGCGCCTATACACGAACGCAGCTACTCGATCAGGTATGGGGCGGCAATGTATATATCGAAGATCGAACCATCGATGTGCATATCAAACGTCTACGTAAATTACTGCGACCTTATGACTGTGATACATTGATACAGACGGTACGTGGGACAGGCTACCGATTTTCTAGCCTGATTGAGCCAAGTTAATCTTGTACAAATAATGCCGCAGCGATATAAAGGCCGCGCATAGTGGTAAGGATAAAAAATGGACAAGATAGCGCCAGCACAAAGTGAGCAATCAGCTCTATTAGAGCAAATATCTACTCAAAGCACAGCAGAGCAACTCAAAAAAATCGGCAGTGCACTACGAGCCCTGCGCGATGCAGTGATTTTGCTCAACAACAATGACGGTCTAGAATGGTGGAATCAGGCGGCACAAGACTTATTGCTGCTACAGCCAGAGGATAAAGGTCAGAACATCTTTGACTTTATTACTGTACCTGAGTTCCGCCAGTACTATGAAGGTACAACGATACCTAACGATGGCGTCCATATAGAATCATGGCGAGATCCTAGTCGCTACTTAAAGTGTGAATTGACCCCTTTCGGTGATGAAAAACTGCTGTTTGTATATGATGTGACCCGCTTGCGGCACTTAGAGCAAATGCGTCAAGATTTTGTGGCGAATGTCTCGCATGAGCTTAGAACACCACTAACTGTGATGATGGGCTACCTAGAGAATTTCTCCGATCAGCCAGATATGCCGCCGCAATGGCGTCGCGGTTTTGAGCTGATGACGCAGCAAACGGCCCGTATGAACAGAATCGTGAACGACTTACTGCTACTGTCTAAGATTGAAATCGAAGAGTCACATGAGCTGCATTACATAGATATGACTAAGCTACTAACCAATATCTACGACGATGCCCAAGCGTACAACCAAGCGTACAAACATATCGTTCATTTGCATATAGATACGTACGATGGGCTGTACGGGTCAGAGATGTACTTGAATAGTGCGCTATCCAATCTAGTAATCAATGCAATCAAATATACGCCAAAGGGTGGCAATATCACTATCAGCTGGACAAGAACGTCTGATGGCTGCCGTTTCGCGGTCGAAGATGATGGGATTGGTATTGCGTCAGAGCATATCGCCCGTTTGACAGAACGTTTCTATCGTATCGACAAAGGTCGCAGCCGTGCAACAGGTGGTACGGGATTGGGATTAGCGATTGTAAAACACGTATTGCACCAGCACGAAGCGCAACTGCAAATCGATTCAGTAGAAGGGGAAGGATCGACATTTAGTGTGGTATTTCCCTCAAACTACGTCAGATCCGTCACAGCCAATTAATATGATTTCTGGTCTGTATTAGCGTTCGTTTCTCGGCTTAAGTTTTTTGATTAATCTAAACCTATCATTATTTCAAATTAGGTTAACGATATACTTTTCTGTATTCGTTAATCCTTTTGCAAAAGCGGATAAGGGTTGACCGCACTGCCATTAATATAGATACCATAATGTACGTGTGTTGGTGTCCCTTTTGCATTACCGCTATCGCCCACATAACCTATCACATCGCCCTGATTGACCCAGTCATTGGGAGAGATGTCAGCATAGTCTTCTAGATGAGCGTAGTAATGTCCTGCGCCACCCGGCCCTACCACCACGACCACGCGCCCACCCAATGTGTTTTCACCAACCTTGCTTACTATGCCTTGCGTGGTCGACTGCACGGGAGTATTACGCGGCGCAAAGATATCGATACCTTCGTGGGAGCGGCCTTGACTACGTGCAGCGCCCCAAGTGTCTGTCAGGTTTCGTTCTGGTAGTGGACTGGGTAAGCTGTTTTCGGTCGGTAGTTCTTGTTGCAATAGACTCAATTGCTGCCATTTGGCAACCACAAATGATTGCGTTTGTTGACTAATACTGGGTAGCAGTTTATCAAAGACAAATAACAGTGCTAGTAATACGATAGCCTTAATTAGTAGGCTTATTAAACGACTAAAAAAAGAAAGTCTGGGAGGCTGGTTGTTTCCATCTGCTAGCATTGATGTCTCATATATATTTTATGCCATTTGAGATTTTATTATAAAAGCTTCGTCTGATAACGTATGTATCGCATTGTTATCTATCGTTTTTACCCCAATAGATATCCTTATGGTTAAGGAAATAAACAGCAAATATAGTTTTATCTACTTAACATTTCTGCTGAGCATAGACAGTTGCTACTGATGGTTAATATTTTATGAATGATGCTTTTAATCCTGCTGATATCTCTACCATGCGCGAAACGGCGTTGGTTATCGATACCGAAACAGATCAGGGCAGTGATCCCAGACCTATCCAAGTTGCTACTATCAATGTAGCAACTGGTTTTGAGTGGATGAAATACTTTAATAGTGGTCGATCTATTTCACCTATTGTCATAAAGGTGCATGGTATTACCGATGATGATGTGGCTGGTCTTGAGCGCTTTGAGTTGGAGCAGTTTGAATTACCAGAGTACTTGATTGGTCATAACGTACGTTTTGATTGGCGAGTGATTGGCAGTCCTTCTGCTAAGCTGATTTGTACGGTGAGACTTGCGCGGGCAGCTTTTCCAGAATGGCGTGCTTACGGTCAGTCTAAGTGTATCGAGCAGCTGTTGGGCAAGGGTGAGGCGAGTGCAATGACGATTGCCGCTCATGATGCGCTTGGCGATGCTCGGATGTGCTATCTGCTGTATCAAGCATGCTGCGAGCGTCTAGAAATTGCGCCGACAAATTTTGCAGCGGCACATGCTATCTCCAATAAGGCGACTCCTGTGAACAAGATGCCGTTTGGTAAGCATAAAGGCAAGCCGATCAAGGATGTGCCTATCAGCTATGTTAAATGGATGATAGGCAATATTCATAATATGCAGCCTTCGCTGTATTCGGCACTGACTAAACGCTTAAAACTAGAAGACGCAGAAAACGCAGAAAAGTAATCTGAGTTGTTACGTAGCTAATATATAAGGGGCTACATGAAAATAAGCTTATGGCTGTTCGTGCAACCATGTCACCGCCATCTGCCATAGCTGCGGCGCTTTGATATTGGTCTTACTGCTAAAATAGCGCATATGACCGATATGATTTAGACCAAAATACTCAGGGTCCAAGAATCGCTTTTCTACGGGCATTTTTGTAAATACCCTTATCATATCGTCCATATTTTCACTGTTGGCGATATCATCATCGCTAAAGCCAAGCCATAGTGCTGGCATGCTGAGCTCATCGTAGAAATGCGTGTGTATGCTTTTGCCAAATGCGGTTTTGATATAGCCCGCGCCATTACACCATTCACGCCATTGACGAGCCACGCCGCGTGGCAGTGGCTCACCCATACCGATTTTATCTGACGGCGTATAGCCTAGTGTTAAGTTAGCAAATGGAATAAACGCATCCATAAAGCCCATGGCTTTAAGCTTATAGGGCATGCCCATATTTTTGATACGCCCTGACGAGCAAGCGACATTGAACACTGAGCCAATCGCCTGATAGTTGGGCATCAAGCCGATGAGCTGACCCCCTGCGCTATGACCGATAAGATGATAAGAGGCATCAGGAAACTCATCTTGTAAGGCATCAAGTACAGCTGGCATGTCATGGCGACCCCAACTGATCAAGGAAGCGCTACATTTTGCCAGATCGGTCGATAGTGACTCACCGATTCCTTCATTATCAAAGGTCAGCACCCCAAAGCCGCTTTCTGCTAGGTAGGTCGCAAAATTATGATAAAAGTGACGCTTAATACCTGTGGCTGGTGCCATCATGACGGATTTTTTTGTCACATCTTTAGGGCGGTAGACAGTGGCTGCCAATGCTTGGTTGCGATCGGTCATGATACTTAATGAGTAAGTATCAATATTGCTCGCATCATTCATATTACTTTTATTAGTGAGATTGCTATTAACCACAGAGCTTGATGGCTCGGCAGTGGGAGAGGCGTTATGATTATCCATGGGTATACCTTAGTATTTTTATTAGTAGATAATGAATATAAAGCTATGATGAACAATAAATGCGCATCTTGAAAGTGTAGTCGTTGCGTAGTGATAAATCGTTGTGACTATGTGGTAGCATTGCTTATGTTAAGATAAATGCTGGCAAGACAGTTGCTCAAATATGACTTCCAAGTTTCGTATGGCTTGGTTGAGTTTGTCTTATGAATCATGTGCATGACAATATAAATGACAGGTGTCGGTATGCAGCCTTCACTAATAACAAGCACTCAATAAAAACTGACAGGTAATTAAGGAAGCTATATGCAAATGAAAATTAACGATGATACTTATGACGTAATCACAAGCAAAGACATTACAAATATTGAAAAAGCAGTCGACAAGTCTACCTTGTCCATGCCGCTCGTGGCTGTGTATTGCGGTTCACGCTTGGGCAACGGTGACGTATATGAACAGGCAGCACGCGAGCTTGGTAGTGCCTTGGCAAACAATGGCATGGGGCTAGTATATGGTGGCGCTAGTATCGGTCTGATGGGCGCGGTTGCAGATGAAGTAATTAATGGCGGCGCGCAAGCAGTGGGCGTGATTCCAACCTTTATGCTCAAGCACGAAATCGCTCATGAGCAGCTGACTCGCTTGCATTTGACTGACACTATGCACACGCGTAAGACCGTCATGGCAGAGTATGCCGATGCCTTTATCACGCTACCAGGCGGGCTAGGAACATTAGAAGAAATCATGGAAATTGCTACGTGGCGTCAATTGTACCAGCACGAAAAACCAATGATTATTCTGAATATTAATGGTTTTTATGACCGTATGATTGAGCATTTGAAATATACCACTGAGCAAGGCTTTATGAAGCAGGAAGATTTAGATCGTCTAGTGGTGTGCAATACCATCAGCGAAGCGATCGATATGCTACAGACAGTAGTGACCATAGATGATGCTGTGGATACGGAGAAAATGGCTGGTAGTAATAGTTAAGTCGTATAGCTATTCATACACAGCAAATGCTTAAATATTAAAAGCTATTGCAACAAAAGGAGCAGACAACCAAATCTCGGTTATCTGCTCCTTTATTATATGTATTAATAACCTATCAGCGAATCATGTCTATTAGGCATCAGCAGGCGTGAGATCGTCCAATGCTACTTCACGAATACTATGATTGACATGAGCCATCGCGATTGGGAATCCCCGCTGCTTAGCGAGCTCACGTGCAACCTCATCGACAGCGAGGCTATCGTTATGGACAAGGTACGACCATTCATGGGCATAGCGACTACGATTCAGAGGTGTATCGTTCTCTATCAAACCTAGATCTGTCAGCTCATTAACGATTTGATCAGCGGCAATCAAGGTCGAAGATGCTTTGACGTTTTCTGCACGGGCATAGCGTATATTGGAGTATAAACTCACATCAGCGACTCGCAGCGTATCATCTTGTCCAGGAATCTGCTGCCCACCGTATAGCGCGTTACCAACAGTACGTGCGCTGTTAAATGTCGGTACAAACTCCGCCACATATTCAATCGCTTGCTGACTACGTGCCTGTAGGGGCGCTTTATCCCAACCGTCTTCAATATAGTGCACATATTGCTGTGGTAGTTTGGGCTGTGCACTGTCTTCACTCGATGCGACAAGACCATCATCAAACAAGGTAATGGCTTTACTCATACCGTGAATCTGAAAATATCCACCAGGGTAGGGAGTAAGCTGCGCCATGCCTTCTGGCGTACCTCGTTGACCATAAACGATAATCTCTGGTATCTGTCCACCAGCATCGCCCCAATGGGTCACATAAGACGATTTGAACTCAACCATACGCGTGACTTCGACACCAACCATATCGTCAATAACACCTGTACGGAAACCGCAAGCATTGACTAGGTAATCAACTTCGATAGACTCAGGCTGAGAGGCGTGTTCTTGACTATGGATCTGTTGATAGTCGATACGCCATTTGGTGACATGATGGTCAGCGTTGGTACAATTTTCACAATCTACCGGCACGACTTTTTGCACAGCAGTTTCAGTAAATACATGCGCATTGTCGTATTCTTCGAGCGCAAGCTTAGCAGAAGCGGCTAAACGAAAAATATTCCAGCCATATTCTTGAACGACAATTAACGGAAATTTAACTTTGTTCAAATCCAAGTATCTAGCGACTGGAATCATCCACTCATCAACCGTACTTGGCACAGCGACTTGCTCACGTTCAGACAACTCAATCAATCGCTCATGGCTATAAAGCTGATAATAATCTTCAGGCTCGCCCAATACTTTATTATTAACATCTTGGTCGATCAGTTCTTGATAAGCATCAGTCAAAATATCTAAACGCGGTAGTAAGTCTTCAGGTAATCCTTCGTCACGTGTCGGTACGGCAAACACCGTAGGACGAACGTCAATAGTATGCGGATACAAACGCAAAATATCGATACATTGCTTAAGCAGCGCTACGCAATCCTCGTCCGGTATTTCACGGTACAAGTTACCACCTGCATGCAAATGACACATAGGTGGTCCATCAATGAGTGATTTTTTCTTTTCAAACAAATAGGTCTCTAACCCTAATGCAGCAAGTCGAATCGCAATCGTCGATCCCGCAGTACCGCCGCCCAAAATGCCAACACGCTTTTTAGGTTGAATGTTTTTTGCCCCGTAAGATAACACCTCAGAATGAGCGTCACGATTAAAGGATTGAGCGTAGTTTTTATCAAAAGACTGAGTCATTGTCGTCGTTGTATCCTTAATAGCATCTGTATTAGGCCGTGCTCGGTATATTTATTCAATGTTCTATATTTCTTGATATGCGTGCGAAAGTAATTAAGTTCAACACACAAATCTGAACTTCAATAGTCATCTTTTCTATTGTTTAGCCGTTCTTCATCTCTATAGGTTTATTTTACGAAGAACTACAGACAATATGATGGGAAATACGTAAGAAGATGCATGAGTTTTGTCAACGAGTCGCTATATGTGTGAAGTTTTTCAGACAAACGAGCCTGTCTAAAAATAGAGTAAACGAGAGAAGTGGCAAACCTGTGAAATAGAAAATAAGCTCGTTTTATTGTTTTGTAAAATTCGACCACTTTTGTAAGCGTGTATATTGATTATCAAGATAATATAAAACCGTATGCTATATTTATTTTGCTTAACAAGAAGCGTAGGTTCTGTTTTGATGACTATTCAAAATTACAAATATCAGAATTAACAAAAGGGACAGTCGATAAAGTAAACCACCACAAGCTTATCGCTATAAAAAATACGACTAAAATTACAAGGAAGTTATGATGAAAAATATATTGATGTTATCGGCACTAACAGGTGTGTTGGCACTATCTGGGTGTACCACTCTAAAAAACGTAGTCGGTAATGATATGTCAGGTACGCATGAAGTACAGGCAACGAGCAATAATACAGCACTAGTCACTAGCAAGAATGGGGTGTTGGTGGATGCTACTAACCATATGACGTTATATACGTTTGATAAAGACTCTATGAATAAGTCAGATTGCGGTGCAGCCTGCCAAGTTGTGTGGCCAATTTTCAAAGCGCCTAGCGATGCTAAAGCTTCAGGTCAGTTCGCTGCATTCAAGCGTGAAGATGGCAAATATCAGTGGGCAATGAACGGTAAGCCTTTATACTTCTATGCTAACGATACAAAAGTTGGTGACAAAGACGGTGATGATAAACTTGGCGTTTGGCACGTTATCCCAAGTAAGTAGTATGCATTAGATATAGACTGACTCGAAAACGTTAAGATAAAAAAGCAGCCTGTCCTCAATTATAGAGGCAGGCTGCTTTTTATTTGCTTGGGGTTACTCTTTACTATATTAACAGCAGCGCTCATATATTCTCTAGTATTAGATGTAATCTGTACTATGTCATCTTTGCTAAAGGCTCAATCTGAATAGTCTCTAGCACTTCTTCTTTGCTAGGCTCTTTTCGATATAAAGGAAAAAAGTCTGAAAGCAGATCACTTTCCGTGAACCAGATATCAGCTACTAACTCTGTATATTTCACTGCATTAACAACGAGTCTATAAGTCTTAAATAGTAACTCTTGCGAGCTAAAGCCTTTCTTATACTCATATAAAGAATCTAAATTGGAGCCAACGCCGCCACCAAGATGTAGCACTTCATAACGGTTCTCTCGTCCCCAATTGCGAGCGACATGAGTGATAAGTTTAGAAGGTTGTAGATGTGTATAAGCGTTCAGCGTGCCGCCAAGATGAAACTGCATAATGCCAGACTCTTGGCAGAGCGTATATATAGAAGACCCAATTGGTTTGTCGTCTTGATAGGCAGTTATCAACAGTATTTTTTCTTGAAGGTTTTCAAGTAAATTAAAAAAATAATCATCATCAAAGAAGTAATAATCACTAGCCTTGACGTGTCGCATTGTCTCTTTATAAATGTCTGAAAACACCATCGCGTTTTGCCTAGTCAAGAATTCTGTTTTCGTCACGACATCCATTTTTATGGCTTTTTTGATACCGCGGCGATGTCGATTTTGTGTTTCGCTCCAATGCTCTTCTTCTGACTTACTCAAATCAGACATCAAGGTCAGCCCGTGAGTCAGTGCTTTGCCAACTGTAGGTATCCATTCTTTATTAATAATCGGGTGTAACCGCATAAATAAAGACACGCAGCCTCTCTCGCAAAGAAAAGCTCTTATCTCATCTAGTACGACGTCTAACTCGGCATCAGTGAGGGTTTTGTCCATCAACGGGCCACCGTAGCCATAAGTGGAAGTAGCATCCCAGTGCTCTGAGTCAATGTCTCTAATTATAATGGGTAACAATACTTCTTTATTTTTATAATGAGCGATGATGCCTTGAGGTTTGCCCTTGTCGATAACAGCTGAGGCCGCAATCCAACCAGATAAGTGGTATATATCAAAATGATGACTTGATACCTTCTTATCCCACTCAGCATCTATCGCTATGTAATCAACTTGTACTGTATCCACGTTGCTACTCCCTCAGTGTTGCGTTATATATTCGTAAATCCGTATATATGAATATAACAACAAAGTATGAAGCCTTCAAGTATATAAAAACCTTTTATGTAAAATAATGAATATATATGATTAGAGCGTAGAAGAGACTATAGGAAATAAAAAAGCAGCCTGCCTCTATAAACGAGGGTAGGCTGCTTTCTTGTTTTTGTTGGAGGCTGTTAGAGAGCTACAAGCTTACAGTTATTTCTTTTCTACTAGCTCGCCATCGATTTGGATAGGGACGTTGGTAGTGATACCGTCAGCGTAAGCAGTCATACCATAAGCGGCGCGATCAAGTGTACCAGTGGCACGGAAACCAACGACTGGCTCTTTGGTAAGAGGGCTATTAGCGATTTTGTTCAATGTAACATCTAAGGTTAGTGGTTTGGTTTGACCAAGCAAAGTAAAGTCACCCGTTACTTTAGCCTGCTGAGGATTGATGAATTTGACCTGAGTAGATTTGAAAGTCATGGTTGGATATTTTGCAACATTAAAAAACTCATCCGTTTTTAAATGCTTGTCACGAGCATCCCAATTGGTATCGATACTGTCAGTCGCAATGGTAAAGTTCATGCTGGTTTTATCGGGTGCTTTGATATCATAATTCACCATACCTTTGACATCATTGAAGTGACCCATGGTGGTTGAAAACCCTAAATGACTGACAGAAAATCCAACGCGAGTATGTGAGTCGTCTAATTCCCACTGAGTTGGTAGTGCAGCGCTTGCTATGGTAGTAACTGCTAACGCTGAGCCAATAAATAGTGCTTTGGTGGCCGTGCTTATTTTAGTATTTATCATTAAATGGTCCTTATTTAATCTAATTAAGTTATGGGTGATTGAGAAGTAAATGAGTTGGTAAAAGTTATGGTAAGAGTGAGTATGTGTAGCGTAGTTTTACCCTTTAAGTATACTATATATGATTAAAAGCTAAGGTTATATTTAGTTAGATTAGCTACAACTATTAATATAATTGATTAATTTAGCTAACTTTATTACTGTACTAAAATCAATCGCCTATCTCAACTCTCTCAACCTTATAGTGACAAGTTATCACATATCTCTATCACAACTGCTCCTTGCGTCTTGCATCAAAAACCGTTAAAATCGCGGTTTAATTTTCCCGCTGGGGAAAGGCTAAGCGAACAGAAGGGTGGTGTTGGGTGCTGGAATAAGCCAGTGACGCAGTTGCCATACTTGTAATGTCCTTAGTGCCTCAGTTACGTATGTCATTATTTGTTTGATACATCATCGATGATGCTGTATTTAGACGTCGTACATACATCGGACCTAGAGAGTATATTATGCGTAAAGATATCCACCCTAATTACCAAGAAGTTTTATTCCACGACACTAACGCTGACGTGTTCTTTTTGACTCGCTCAACTGCTAAGACTAAAGCGACTCGTGAATACGAAGGTAAAGAATACCCATACTACCCACTTGACATCTCAAGTGCGTCGCATCCATTCTATACTGGTGAGCAACGTAAAACTTCTACTGAAGGTCGTGTTGCAAGCTTCAACAAACGCTTTGGCGCATTTGGCGGCCGTAGCAAGAAAGCTGCAGACGCTGCTGAATAATTTGCACTTATGGTGTAAATATATTTTGCTAAGCAATAAAAAACCGCTGATTATTCAGCGGTTTTTTTTGGTTTAATTTTTTATAATCTAAATAATAATCTATCCAGCTTTTTAGCGCTCAAACTCAGTAGTAGATAAGTCTAATATCTGAATAGAATCTAGTAACTGAATAATGGTTTCTACGATTTGCTGCGCCCAATAGCCGTACATCAGACTGCTAGGATGAAATCCATCACTGGCAAACATCACATTGATATCGATAGCCGAGCCATTTGCATGCTCTTCTAGCATCCGTGTAAAATTGGTTGCCATATACGTAACACCCGCATGAGCCGCACAGACCTGCTGTAATATCCCATCAAGTACCGATGCTTTTGCACCTACAAAGTTGTTGAGCGGAGCAGGGATTGCAGGCATTTGCGCCATCGGCGGCAAACTTAAAAAAACCAGTTCTCGTACGCCAAATTTGCGCTGCGCAATATTGATGATATCTTCAACTTGCTGTTGCCATTTGTGCACAGAGACATTGGAAGTCGTATCATTGACCCCTACGCTTAGCAACATCACATCAATAGGCTGTTCAGGAGCCGGTAGGACATATAACCTGCGTAGAATATCAAAGCTAGTGTGACCTGTTGTCGCTTGCAATGACCAATTGAGTCGAGCAAAGTTTGCTTGGATAGTTTCGTTTTGCTCCAGTATCGGGATGAGCTTACCGACCAACGCTTCTTGCTGCGTTTGACTACCCACACCTGCTGCTGCTGAATCACCGACGACCATAAGGTTAAATGTCTTAGCATTTTGCGCTGATATCTCATTATTCGATTGAGGCAGGTCAATCATGCCATGCCTTTCGCCATGTGGTTCAGGCAAGCGAACCGTATCACGCTTGATTTTGCGACCTTGATAGAGGTAGACAGGGGCAAGTAAGACGTCTCTTGCGACCGATGTCAGCTTATTAGTGTCTACCATCCTGCACGTTCCCTAATAGTCGTAAGACTGTCTTCAATTAACAATTTACCATCGACGTAGACATCACGTAATAGATCGTCAGTTGGGTCGCTCATCTCATTTTCTTTTATGGTTGTTAACTGGCCGCTGTCGGCTTTTACCAGTGCCAATCGTCCTTTTTTCGAGCGTTTTGAGCGGCTGGTGACAGGGTCTTTATAAATATCTTTCCATGCGCCATCGATACAGATAGCGCTAGATTTCATCGCCCAACTCATGGTGTCGCGGTTGACTTGCTGCAATAGACCACCGCCCATACCAAACGTCACATTTTCTATGCTAAAACCCGCTTTGATTACCACATCAATAATTTTGCTTAAGCTTTGCGAGCTGATGCCATCACCTTGGATGATGCGTACGTAGTCGGGCAGCACTTTATAGCCTTTGCTGTTTACAGTCGTACCGAACTTCACCGCCAAGCGCTCTAACGCTTCACGGACGACTTTGGTAGGCTCGCCACTATCTGGACGAATAACCAAAGTGCCGCCCATATTTTTGACTTCGTCTTTTAAGGCATCGCCCCAGATATTGTCGATGGCATTCCATAAATCATAACTATCTGAAACGACCGAAAAGGCTTTGTCTTCACCGCCAAACTGCTCAATCATATTATGAAAAGCAGCAGTCTCGCCATCACGTCCCCAAGCTGTCATCGTACTGTGCTCAGCCGCTGGAATAGAGAATGCCGGCATATCATCACCCATCTGATACCAGCGACTAGCAGCTATAAGCGCTGTCATCGAGTCAGTACCAGCAAAGTTGACCAAATGCGCTAAGCTACCCAGTGCAACCGTTTCTTGGCTCGATGCCCCGCGCGCGCCAAAGTCATGCAAGCGAAAAGGCAGGGACTCTGTATTGTCCGCTGATTTCTCTAACGCTTGACGGATAATGTCTTTGCAATAGTGAGAAACACTCGCGACCGTGGATGGGTACCAAATCGCACGCAATAGCGCTGTTTCGATATAGCTGGGTAGCCAGTAAAACTCAGGATCGGTGTTGATCACTTGGCAGACTACATTGGACACGGGCACGATGCTGCCTTCGGGTACGGCTTGGATGCGCAATGGCAAGTAGCCGTCGTGTTTTTCGATCAAATGTTCCCAGCCAGCACGATTGAAGGTTAGGCCATGCGCTTGAATGACCTTTTCGGCTTCATCAATATCTTGATGAGTGATAGGCGTACTTAAGTACTCTTTGATAAAGGCTTGTAGACCAAAGAACACCACATCGTAATCGCCTTTGCGCGCCTCAATGTAGCTTGATAGATACTCACTTCCGCTCGGGTATTGCACCCAATGTGAAGTCTTATAGCTGTCACTATTTAAGATTAAATTGTTTAAATTACTGGTATACATCACAGAGCTCCTCTGCTTTGAAATGCCGCAGCTGCTTTAATGAAAAAGCAGTGGCGGCGGTTGATTGCCGTCTATCGGCGTTGATATCAAGTTATTAGTGCGATATTTAGTGATAACTGTTTTGGTAATAATTTGCTCAAGTAGCTATTAGAAAAAGACTACTAAAGAAAGCTACTAGAAAAAGCGATTAGCAGCGAACTATAAGCCAACCATTTTAGTAATAATTGCATAGTGATCTTCAAACATCATTTTGGCATCGAGCTCAGCCAATGGTAACCAAAATGCTTTGGTCGCATCATCGCCGCCTTTTACTTTTGGCAAACCTTTCGGATCGTTTTTGAGCTGAAAATAAAACGCTTGAGTAATGGTGCGACCACGCGCTGAGCGATATGGATCGTCAAAGGTATGTTGGCTATGGCAAGAGCCGCGCAGTACTGGCTCAGGCACTTTGAGGCGAGTTTCTTCACGCAGCTCACGGATACAAGCATCAAACAATGTCTCTTTTGGATTCAAAAATCCACCAGGTAGCGCCCACAGTCCACGTCCTGGCATACTGCGGCGCTCAACCAGTAGGATATGGCCCGACTGTACAATCAATGCATCGGCAGTCATAAAAGTAGGTGGGTATGGGGCTGATTCCCATTGTCTTTTATATTTATCAATAAAGTCTGCTTCTTCATGCAATTGATGATAGTTTTCAGTTTGTTTGAATGCATCGAGGACGTTGCGCGTCGACTCAGGCGTACGCTCAGGTGTTGGCGTAGCACCCATCAGATAGCTGTCGCGAATAGGCGTGGCTGATAAATTATGATAATTGGGCACTGATACAGAGTCCCAGTTGGGGAACAATGACAGATAGTACGATGAGCTGTCTTTTGAATGACCAATCAAGCCAATGTCCGTCTGCAAGTCGCCAGTGACAGATTTCACGCCTGCCTGCACATACTGTAGCCAGCGAGTGTCATTGTAGAGTGCGTCATCTAAGCCAACGCAATGGATACGAGCGGCTTCTTCTTCAGAGTAGGCGCCTTTAATCATTGCGGCACGCTCAGCGACGCTAAATGGATTGCGTAAGCTACGTGGCAAGTTGGCTGAGCCGATCAGCATAATCACTTCATCTGAGCGTTTTAATGCCTCATCGATGACGGCTTTGTGACCAGCATGAAACGGCTGAAAGCGTCCGATAAAGACTAGATAACGATAGTGTTTACTGCTTTTCTGATCTAGGTTCTGCTTATCTGACTGTTGCTCTGATAATTCACTCATAGACGCCAACTTCCTACGACTTATTTTTATTGATTAAAAATTAATGACGCTAATACTGACACAGCCTATGACTTTCTGACAAGTATAAAGATGTTTTGTTGAATCTGTTAGCTAGGTTGTATGTAGATAGATGAGTGTATTTCCTATAAGGAACAGGGTAGTAAATAAAATGATCATGACAGTATATATTGAGAAGTAGTACTTAAAAGCATTTGCTTCTTTGGGCGTTAGGTCGCTTTTATGATCCGCATAAAAAATTATGTGATATGAGGGATTATAAAACAGGACGAGTACATAGGGCGCTTTGTCGTAACGATTCATTATTTGCTTGGTCATAGTAAAGTAGTACTGATAGACAATTGCCATAGCAATAGTTAAAACAGCGAAGGTAATCAGTATTAAAGTGGTCATTATTTATCCTGAGTTCTCGCATGCCTTTCTACCCATGCCGTTACTGTTGGCCAAATCTCTGTGGCAGCATTGCGGCTAATCATAATACGACTGTGCGTATAATCATCTAAATCGCCGTTACTGAGCGAGTACTCTCGAAAGACATTGGTTGAATTGTTAAAGCCATCAAAAAACAAACGACAGCCGCAAGTAGGGGATATGAAGGTATCGCCTTTTGCGCTAATAGAATAAACGGGAATGGTAATCTGAGCCATATGATGTCGATAGTCAATAAAGTCATCGCCAGCATTCTTTTGCTGGTAAGTGATTTCGTTTATTTCATCTGTATTCGCTCTACCTTTATCAAAATTAGCCTTTTTCAAAAAACTACTTCTAAAGTTTTTACGCAAATTCCAATCGTACCACTGGGTCATCGTATAGTAGCTTTCGTTAAAAGGGCCTACCTTGAACTGCTTAGCGGGTATAAAGCCGACCAGTCGAGTAAGTACCTTGGCGGTAAGGATTTTCGCGTAGCTGGTCGAGTCTTTTACTGCGCCAAAAGCTTGGCAGGCAAACATACTGATGCTATTGACCTTATCGATATAGCTTGGGTTTTGGACAAGAAACATGGTCAAACCAACACCGCCACCACTATGAGTGACGCAATGTAGATTATCGAGTTTTAATTCTTCAAAGAAATAACGAAAAGTCGCTTCATAGTCATAAGTGGCGACGGTCTCAAAGTTGAATTTTTCTTTCGGTAAGGAGCTATCGCCATGCCCGCGCCATTCCATGATGTAGCAGTGATGACCAAGCCCTGCAAAATATTCGGCGATTTTGAGGCAAGTTTGCTTGTCAGAAAACGTACCATGCGTCAAAAATATGTTTTGCGGTGTGATGTCAGGCAGGCTGTTTTCTGACGTGTTAGCTATCGTATCTTTGTCTGGATTATCGACTACTTTCCAAACGGCAATTTTCTCATCATCCTTAGTAGTTACTAGGTGCAACGTCCGTGTCATCATAAAATGATCCTATCCAAAAAACACATAATCTTTATACAAGTCGATATTTATACAAGACAATTAAAAGCTACCATGCTCATAACGCTAATGTATAAAATCATTCAAATTATCAATACTACGTCAAAACCAGATGACTTGCTCGGACTAGATGTGAACGGCGTGGCATATCGAAGATGCTGAGTGCGCTTGATAAATGGCATAGCTGTCTTTATATAGAGAATAACTTGACAGCCGACATAGTTATTTAGCATGTTTGTAGTTTCTCATCTAAATATAAAGTTACTTTGCCACCTGTTAGCATCATTAAAAAAACTAATGACAACCATTTACAATGGTCGCTATTCAATTCACAGTAGCGTGGTCGGAATTGATGCTTGATTCAGGTATAATGACTGCTATAGACGGATTAAACTTTATACTCATGTCGACCAATGTCATACAATAATAAATATCAATCATTGCCAGTCTGCATGCCTTATATAAATCGTAAATATTTTAAAAATCCAAATTCACGACACAGTAGCCATAATAGATATAGCGTTTGTGTCATAACGCATAGGAAACATTATGAGTGAGCAAAACCAAGCTGATAACCAACTAGACCAAACAGCTGGCTATGAATCAGCCCTAGATACCGAGCAAGTCGAAGCAAAAAGCAACATCACTATCACTGAGTCAGCTCAAGGCTACTTGGCAGATTTGTTATCTAAGCAAGATACCGATGGTATCGGTGTGCGTATCTTCGTTGAGCATCCAGGTACGCCGCGTGCGGAGTGCTGCATGGCTTATAACCAGCCGGGCGAAGAAGACAGCGCTGATTTGCGTTTTACGTATGAGAACTTCTCTGCCTTTATTGAGGCGGCGTCAGTACCTTATCTAGAAGACGCAGTCATCGACTATAATAAAGACCGTTTCGGTGGTCAGCTGACTTTCCGCGCGCCAAACTCTAAAGTACCTAAAGTAGGCGCTGATGCCAGTGTCGAAGAGCGTATCAACTATGTATTGCAGTCAGAGATTAACCCTGGCTTGGCAGCGCATGGCGGTGACGTACAGTTGCTTGAGCTGATTGATGAAGAAGGCATTGGTCTAACCGCTGTATTAAAATTTGGCGGTGGTTGCCAAGGCTGTTCAGCGGTTGATATGACTTTACGTCAAGGTGTTGAAGTGCAGCTAAAACAGCAAATTCCAGAATTGACCCAAGTGGTTGACGAGACTGACCATACTCGTACAGAGAATGCTTACTATAAATAAAATAAAAAATAGTTAAAAGCAAAGTGGCTGCTATAAAGGTAGCCATTATCTCTAATATAGATATGCCTGTTTGGTTTGCTGCTTATGAATATTTGTCATGAAGAGATGAGTATTTTGCTATTCTTTTAATAAAGAAGCTGAGTTATGATGAACTCAGCTTTTTTTATTGCTATGATTTAGCAGACAGTTTTTTAAGATGGTTTTTGAGCGATACGTCGTCAACAAATCATCTTTTATCAAAATAAAGGAATGTACTATGAGTGATGGATCAGCAGACCAGCAAGCAGCCCACCAACCAGAAACTCCTCAACGTCTTGAGACCTTAGCGATTCATGCCGGCTATAGTGTAGAGCCAACGACCAAAGCAGTCGCCGTGCCTATTTATCATACCAGTTCATATGCGTTTGATAATACTCAGCATGGTGCAGATCTGTTTGATTTAAAAGTCGCAGGCAATATCTATACTCGTATCATGAATCCGACCAACGCTGTGCTAGAAGAGCGTGTGGCTGCACTAGAAGGTGGTATCGGTGCGCTTGCCGTAGCTTCTGGTATGGCTGCCATCACTTATGCGATTCAGACCATTTGTGAAGCAGGCGACAATATCGTCGCTGTATCAACGCTATATGGCGGTACTTATAATTTATTTGCTCATGCATTGCCGCGTCAAGGTATCGAAGTGCGTTTCTTCGATCATAAAGACCCAGAAGCCATTCGTGATCTAATCGATGACAAAACTAAAATGGTGTTTGCAGAGAGTATCGGTAACCCGCTAGGTAATATCGTTGATATTCAAGCGCTCAGTGATGTCGCTCACGAATACGGTGTACCTGTCGTGATTGATAATACGGTGGCGACGCCTGCGATATGCCGTCCGTTCGAGTTCGGGGCAGATATTGTGATTCACTCATTGACCAAATATATGAGCGGAACCGGTACTTCAATCGGTGGTGCAATTGTCGATAGTGGCAAGTTTGCTTGGGGTGATTACCCTGAGCGTTTCCCACTGTTGAATACGCCAGATTATAGCTATCATGGGGTAAATTTCGTAAAAGACGTAGGCGCGCCAGCCTTTATTGCCCGTGCCCGCGTTGCGCCACTACGTAACACTGGCGCAGCACTTAGCCCGCTAAATGCCTTTGGTATCTTGCAAGGTATGGAGACGCTAAGTCTACGTATGGAGCGTCACGTGCAAAACGCACAAGCCGTCGCAGAATATCTGCGTGACCATGATAAAGTTGCTTGGGTGAAATACGCAGGTCTGTCTGACCATCCTGAGCACGAGCTTGCCAAAAAATACATGAAAGGCACGCCTTCTGCTATCTTGACCTTTGGCGTCAAAGGTGGACTAGAAGCTGGTGCGCGCTTTATCGATGCGCTGCAACTGATTACTCGTTTGGTAAACATCGGTGATGCAAAATCATTGGCCTGTCATCCAGCGACGACCACCCATCGTCAGTTAAATGAGCAAGAGCTAGAAAATGCAGGCGTTAGTACGGATATGGTAAGACTGTCGATTGGTATCGAACATATCGAAGACATCAAAGCCGATCTCGCCCAAGCATTAGCTACTGCTTAATACAAAGAGCTTATTAAATTGAGCAAACTGTTTGAACAAGTCTGAATGATATAAAAAAAGCCCATATCGATTTGATATGGGCTTTTTGTTTTGTGTCCAACAGATGTGTTTAACAATTAAGCAGAAAGTACACGCTGCGCGATATCTCGATAATCCTGCGAGGCAAGACGCGGTCCAAACTGCTGAATAACTTGTGCTGATATTTCGCTGGCAAGACGACCGCATTCTGGCAGACTATACTGCTGCGATAGCGCATATAAGAAAGCACCAGCGTAGTTATCGCCTGCGCCATTGGTGTCAATGACATCGGCCACTACTGGCGTTGCAACGTCATGGACTTCAATTTCTGCTTCGTCATTAGGCTGGTGGGCGATGACTGCACCGTTGGCACCATCAGTGACGACGGCAATTTGGCAGTATTCAAGCAGGGCACGCGCTGCTGCTTTGACTTGTTTTTTATCGGTGAATAGCTTGGCTTCTTCGCTATTACAGAATATCACTGCGACTTTGTTGCCGAGCATATTGAGCAAGCCATCTTTGGCAAATTTTACTACCGCAGGGTCAGCAAAGCTCACCGCGATTTTTGCATTATGAATGCCAGCTTGTTGACGCAATTGAGTCATTGCTGGTTGGATGCTCTCAGACATCGCTAGATAGCCTTCGATATATAGCCAATCTGCTTGCGTCAATGCGTCAAAATCAACATTGTCAGCGACAATCTCACTTGAAGTACCAAGATAGGTCTGCATGGTGCGTTCACCATCTTCGGTAACGGCAACCACACAGGAGCCAGTCACACCGCCTGCATGGATAGATTTGTCTGAGGTCGCGACACCTGCTTCGTGCAAGTCTCTGAGATAAAACGCCCCTTGATCATCATCACCAACGCGGCAAGCATAAAAAGGCTTACCGCCTAAGCTGGCAAAGGTAAACATAGTATTGGCTGCGGATCCGCCGCCTGCTTGTTTTGATGGCTCAATCTCAGCCAGTTTAAAGTAAGCCAGTAGTTGCTGCTGCTCTTCAATACCAGCCAGCGTCATATTACCTTTGGTCAGCTCGGTCTCTTCTAGTGCCGCATCTGACAGCACATATTCGTGATCCACCAACGCATTACCTATTGCCATTACATCGTACATTGCTTGTCTCTCCTCAATTCATTTATAAATGGTTATCTTTTTATTATTAAAAACTAGTCAGCTTGCAACTCTAGTAGACGCTGATAAAGCGCATTTTTCTTTACACCAGTGATATCAGAGGCCAGTGCGGCTGCTTTTTTGACTGACAAATCCTCTAGCAAACGCTGTAGCAATTTATCATGCGTACTGATATCGTCAGTATCTTTTGCCACACCGACGCCAGCGACGACCACGACTATCTCGCCGCGTTGCTGATTGTCATCTGCTTTGACAAACTCAACCAACTCGCCAAGGGTGCTCTTGTGTACCGTTTCAAACGTCTTAGTTAATTCCCGGCAAAAAGTCACCGCGCGGTCTGCACCAAATATCGTTGCCATGTCTTCTAGACTAGATACGATACGATGCGGCGCTTCATAAAAGATTAAAGTTTCGGTACGTGCGATTAGATCGCTCAGCTGTTTTTGACGACCGTGAGTTTTGGCAGGCAAGAACCCAATAAAGCTAAATCGATCAGATGGTAGCCCTGCTACTGACAATGCGCCAATTGCAGCAGAAGCCCCAACGATAGGTGATACGGTCACGCCAGCTTCATGCGCGGCTTGTACCAGTTGATAACCTGGATCGCTGACCAGAGGTGTACCCGCATCACTAATCAAGGCAACCGAATGACCTTGTTCAATCATTTCAATAATTTTAGGCGTTTGAATGGCGCTATTATGCTCGTGATAGGCCCATAGCTTATTGTGACCTTTTTGCTTTGTCGTCGTGTCATCATTTTCGATACTGCTTTTAGCAGGACGGGTCTCTGAGTCTTTTGTCTCGTCACCTTTGCTGCCTTTGGTATCGATGCCAAAATGTGACAGTAGTTTACCTGAGGTGCGGGTGTCTTCGCAGGCAATGATGGCGACCTGCTTTAAGACATCAATTGCATGCGTTGTCATGTCGGACATATTGCCAATCGGCGTGGCAACGATATAGAGACAAGCTGGCATCGCAGTAGGGGTAGACATGAAAACCTCGGGTCGTTAAAAAGACGTTAAAAAACAATAGTGCGCTAGTATGTACAGTCATTATCTATGGTTTTTCAGTCAAATAATAAGTGAGGGAACCGATAGATTGTGAGAGTAGAACGCGCAGAAGTGGCTAGTTTAGCATGTTGTGCTATGATAATTCTCAAATGTTAGTCAGACCAATCAACCTTATGCCGAACCATAAGCCCTTAATCTTAACCTCACCAAAACAGCGCCAAGGTAGTCGGTTTGAGCAGCAAGCGTGTGAGTATTTACAAGCTCAAGGGTTAAGGTTAGTCGCGCAAAATTGGCAACAGCCAAAAGTAGGTGAGTTGGATCTGGTCATGATTGAGACAGGTTCAGCATGGTCAACATTAGTATTTGTTGAAGTTCGCCAGCGCAAGTTCTCGAATTATGGCGATGCAGCACTCAGCGTGACGACAAGCAAGCAACGCAAAGTTATTAAGACAGCGCAGTCCTTTTTGCAGCAGTATCCTGAGTATGCTCATTATGACTGCCGGTTTGATGTCATTGCTTACAACACGATGAGTAAGTCAAATTCAAGAAATGAGCAGTTAGACAATCAACCAGAATGGATTCAAAATGCTTTTATAGCCAGTGCTTGGTAATAGAATAAGTAAGATAGATGCTGCCAAATGAAGCATCTAACCATATCTGACAAGTAAGGTTCGTTACTAAAAAGCTAACCGCTGATGGCCAAAATTAAGTAAAGTAGCGGTTATAGTCAAGTTCCTATAAATTAGATACAGTATTAGCTTACAGCTACGTTTAACTCGTCACTACTAGAGCGTGTTTTCTCCAAAATAAAAACACGGCCTAGATTAAGATTTGTTCAATTTATAAAATTGTCACAACCATGTTCTAAGAGGTAAATAATGACACCGATGCATTCGCGCACTGCTATTTTTGGTTCATCACGCCGTATTACGGCTGGCATTATGATTGCTGCCTGCGTTGTCAGTACAGGTTGTGCCACCAACTATCTGACCAACAGTACAGAAGGGACTTACGGCGTGCCAATGACTGAGCGCACGATTCCGCAGCGTCTGCTCGATCGTAGTATTGAACATACTGCCAAAATCAATGTATACGGGCTAAAAGAAGACCTGCAGCAAACCAGCCGTATGGGTATCGATAGCTTCAATAGCGAAGTACTGCTTACAGGTGAAGTACCAACTGAAACGCTCAAAGCAGAAGTAGAAAAAGTCGTTAGCTCTATGCCAGATGTACGCCGTGTTTATAATGAGATGGAAGTCAGTGCGTCAAAAGGGTATAGCTCAACAGTTCATGATGGTTATATCACTTCAAAGCTGCTGGCCAAAATAGCCGCTAGCGATGGTGTGAGTGCGTCACAAATTAAAGCCGTTACCAATAATGGTGTGGTCTATATTATGGGCCGTATGACACCCACTCAGCAGAGCCATTTGATTGATATCGCCAATGGCACTGTTGGGGTCACCGAGTTGGTATTGCTGACAACTGTCGTCGACGATAGAGGTGTCAAAATAAATAATGATGACATCATGTATGAGAGTAGTTTGGCCAATCCTGCAGCAGCGCCAGCTGCCCAAGATACTACTATCAGCACGGCAACGCCTATTGTCATAACGGAAGAAGAGGCCACTACTACGCAGCCGTCTTCAAGCCCTTATATTGACCTTTATCAGAACCAGTAAGCATCCTTAGTTCGCTAAGCGATAAATAGTGTTAATCACAATAAGCCTAAATAGTGATAACAGTAAAGGCACGAGAAATCTTTGACCAGTGGTTACTATATCAATAGTAAAAGGTAGCAGAGTCAGCGCATTAGCCAACGATACTAATATCAAAAATATCATTGGCTAGTGGATAACACATTATCGCTGTTAGCCTGTTACTACTGATTGATAAATAAATATAATAGGATACTGGTCATGAAGGATTCACAGGCAAATATACAACCAAATGAAGAGAAAAGCGCCATTGGTAATGTAGGCATACACAATAAACCTGTTCATAAGAAAACACGAACGTTGAGATTTGGTGGTGCGGCAATATTGGCATTGGGCAGTATCGCGTTAGCTACGCAAAACGCACAGGCACTATCACCGTTAGCTATCGTCAATGGGATTACTTCTAGTGGTGGCGTTGGGGTGAGTAAGGATATCTTATATGGCGATCAGCCTTCACAAGACTTAGATATCTATTATCCAAAACCGCTAGCACAAGCAATGAAATCTCAGAGTGCTATTAACACCAGCTATCCTATGGTGGTATTTGTCCATGGTGGTTCATGGGAGAGCGGCAATAAAGAACAATATGCCTTTGTCGGTCAGAGCTTAGCCAAAGCAGGGTATGTCACCGCAGTGATTAATTACCGTAAAGCACCTGAGCACGTCTATCCTGACTATGTCAAAGATGCAGCTCAGGCAATTGCTTGGAGTATTGAAAATGCGACCAGTCTCCATGCAGATCCGTCACGCCTAGCGGTAATGGGGCATTCTGCTGGCGCGTTTAATGCCGTTGCAGCCGTTGCCAACGAAGATTTTTTGGCGCCTTATGGTATTAAGCCAACAGATATTGCAACCGTTATCGGAATTGCGGGTCCTTATAGCTATGATTTCCGCAAGTTCAGTAGTGCAACAGCGTTTGGCCCCAATGCCACACCTGATGAGGTGATGCCAGATCGTCAGATTAAAGGAGCACAGCCACCGTATTTATTATTAACGGCGGAAAAAGACAAAATTGTACATGTGACTAATACAATCAAAATGACAGAAGCGTTTAAAAAAGCAGGCGTCACCGTTGAAACGGGCGAAATCGAGGGGGCCAGTCATGCAACCAGTATTGGTGCGATGGCACCGCCGCTGCGCTGGGTCAATGATGTGCGTGCGCAAGTATTAACCTACTTGGATAAAACGCTCAAATAGCTTATCACTATGCATATCGACGACTTTTGACCATTTAATTGATAGCCCTGTCTCAATGCTTAAACACACTTGAGTAAGACAGTACTGTAAGATATGCAAACTCTTGTTATAATGTCATCACTTTAAATCTATACCCTATTCTAAACTTTAAGGCAGACTATTTTATGAGCATGAACGCTGACGATTTGATCGCATTTTTACAGACTCACTTCCCAGACGCTTTTATTCAAGCTGCCAACCAAGGTAATAAGTTTGACGTACGCGTGGTCGATGCCAGCTTTGAAGGCAAACGCGCGGTTCAACGTCAGCAAGCAGTATATGCGTTAGTTAATGATAAGATTGCGAGTGGCGATATTCACGCACTCAATATCCAAGCGCTGACGCCTGCTGAGTGGGACGTTCAATCAAAAGGCTAATCAAATAGCTGTCTATATGACTAGATATTACTGAATCGGCCATATGCATGGTTGAAAGTTGTAGTTCTGGTTTTCATAATTTTCTATACTCATCGCTAGGTTGTCACCTTTATGGATCAATTTTTAATCACTGGTAGTAGTCGTATCGCAGGGGAAGTCACCATCTCAGGCGCCAAAAATGCCGCTTTGCCGTTACTCGCAGCTATGATATTGGCTGAGACCCCAACGACACTGCATAACGTGCCGTCACTACAAGACGTGCGAACGTTGATTGAATTGATCGGTGGCATGGGTATCAAAATCCAAAAGCAAGATGATACGGTCACTTGTGATACCAAGAGTATCGATAACTTTTATGCCCCGTATGATTTGGTCAAAACCATGCGCGCGTCAATCTTGGTACTAGGGCCGTTACTGGCACGTTTTGGCGAAGCTGAAGTCTCATTGCCAGGTGGTTGTGCGATTGGTTCGCGCCCTGTTGATCAACATCTAAAAGCGTTTGAAGCGATGGGTGCCGAAATCAGTGTAGAGAATGGCTATGTAAAAGCCCAAGCGCCAAAAGGTGGCAAGCTATTAGGCTGTAATTTCTCATTTGATATGATTACCGTTGGCGGTACTGAAAACGTCATCATGGCAGCAGCATTAGCCAAAGGCACAACTGTCTTAGGCAACTGTGCGTTAGAGCCAGAAGTAGTAGATTTGGCCAATATGTTGGTTGCAATGGGTGCCAAAATAAGCGGTATCGGTACATCAACGATGACTATCGAAGGGGTAGAACGTCTACACGGCTGTGAGTACTCAGTTGTCCCTGACCGTATCGAAACAGGCTCATACCTTGCTGGTGCCTTGATGACACGTGGCGATGTATTGACCAAAAAAACATCTGCTCTATTGTTGACGCCAGTGCTAGAGAAATTCGAAGACATGGGTGCAACTATTACGAGCGGCGATGATTGGATTCGCGCACAAATGAAAGGCCGTCCAAAGGCGGTTGATATTCGTACACAGCCACATCCTGGTTTTCCAACGGATATGCAAGCTCAGCTAATGGCGATTGCTTGCTTAGCGGATGGTACAAGTACTTTTATCGAAAACATCTTCGAAAACCGCTATATGCATGTTCCAGAGCTCAATCGTTTGGGCGCGTCTATTCAGGTTGATGGTCATACTGCGGTAGTAAGAGGTGTCGAAAACTTTACCGCAGCACCAGTGATGGCGACGGATTTACGTGCGTCTATGTCATTGGTAATGGCAGCGGCGACTGCTGAAGGCGAGAGCCTGATTGACCGTATTTACCACATCGACCGTGGTTATGAGCATGTTGAAGACAAGCTGCGTAGCTTAGGCGTGAACATCGAGCGTATTAATACCAATGCTTAATATTGATTGACTCAATATCGACTGTTACCCATATTACGTTATAAATTAAAAACTCCCCTTTCAATAGGGGACTGCACATGGACACGATGTCATTATGACTGAGACAAGCAAATCTTTACCAGCCAGCGGTTTATTAAACGAAGTAAACGATGAGTTTTCAGGTCTAACCTTGGCTTTATCAAAAGGCCGCATTTTAGAAGAGACCATGCCACTGCTACGTGCAGCTGGCGTTGATCTTTTAGAAGATCCTGAAGCCTCACGTAAACTGATTTTTCCAACCTCAAATCCAAATGTACGTGTATTGATTTTGCGTGCCAGCGACGTGCCGACCTATGTCGAACATGGCGCTGCGGACTTTGGGGTGGCAGGTAAAGATGTACTGCTTGAGCATGGTGCCAATCATGTTTATGAATTGCTCGATTTGCAGATTGCTCAGTGCAAACTAATGACTGCGGGTGTGAAAGATGCACCGCTGCCAAATCGTCGCCTGCGTATCGCGACCAAATATGTCAATGTCGCTCGTGCTTATTTTGCGAGCCAAGGTCAGCAGGTTGATGTCATCAAACTTTATGGTTCGATGGAGCTTGCGCCATTGGTCGGCTTGGGTGATTTGATTGTTGATGTAGTCGACACAGGCAATACATTGCGTGCCAATGGGCTTGAAGCACGCGATCATATTTGTGATGTTTCATCACGTCTGATTGTCAATCAGGTCAGCTATAAGCGCAAATTTGCATTACTAGAACCAATCTTAGATAGCTTTAAAAATAGTATCGCCAATGGCTAATTATCCAGTGCAAGTCATTGGTAATATAAAGCATGGTTATACAAATTTTTAAACCAGTTTAGCAGGCTATGAGTGACGTAGCGTGCTAAACTGGTTTTGTTGTCTTAGCTTGCTAAAACATAAAAACATCGTAAAAATCAGACAAGAAGACGTCGAGTAAACCGCAATACTTTTACCGTACAAACCTACTTTACTCAGTTCCAAACCGTTCATTTTTAGCACTACTTTACGCTCAGATATAGGATTAGGTCATGCGCCAGTTAAGTACCCAAGATTCCGATTTTGATAGTCAATTGACACAGTTGCTTGCCTTTGAAACAGTCAATGATGCTGAATTATTACATACCGTCGATGATATCATCGCGCAAGTACGTGCTGATGGTGATAGCGTCGTGTTGGCATTGACTCAGCAGTTTGACCAGCATCCAGCAACGTCGATGCAAGAGTTAGAGTTGTCTAAAGAAGCGCTTGCTGAAGCGTTTGCCAATCTTGATGAGAAAGTAAAGTTAGCGTTGACCACAGCAGCGACTCGGGTACAGACATTCCATGAGCGCCAAGTGCAAGAAACGTGGCAGTATGAAGACGAGCTAGGCAACCGATTGGGTCAAAAAGTCACGCCACTTGATCGCGTTGGGATTTATGTGCCTGGTGGTTTAGCTTCTTATCCTTCTTCAGTATTGATGAACGCCATTCCTGCTAAGGTAGCTGGCGTCACTGAAGTCATCATGGTCGTACCAGCGCCTAAAGGCGTGCTCAATCCGTTAGTATTGGCAGCGGCCCATCTGGCCCAAGTCGATCGCGTCTTCACTATTGGTGGCGCTCAAGCAGTAGCAGCTTTAGCTTACGGCACTGAAACGATTCCAGCCGTGGACAAAATCACAGGACCAGGCAATAAGTACGTTGCAGCTGCCAAACGCGCAGTATTTGGTCAAGTTGGTATCGATATGATTGCTGGACCTTCAGAAGTATTGGTATATGCAGAAGGCGAAGCACAGGATAGAGCGGACTGGCTAGCGATGGATCTATTGTCTCAAGCTGAACATGATCGTATTGCACAAGCTATCTTTGTGACGACTAGTGAAGAACAGCTCAACGAAGTAGCACTTGAGATAGAAAAAGCACTGGCTGAGCTGCCAAAAGCGGACATCGCGCGTGACTCCTTGCAGAACCGCGGTGCACTGATTTTGGTAAAAGATCGTAGCGAAGGTATGGCACTTATCAATCGTATCGCTCCTGAACATTTAGAGTTATCTGTTGATAATCCTGATGCACTATTGAATGATATTCGTCATGCTGGCGCTATCTTTATGGGCCGTCATACGCCTGAAGCTATTGGGGATTATTGTGCAGGGCCAAATCATGTACTGCCAACATCAGGCACTGCTCGCTTTTCTTCGCCGTTAGGTGTTTACGATTTTCAAAAGAAATCATCCATCATTTATTGTAGTGAAGCCGGCAGCAAACCTTTGGCTGAGACAGCAGATATTTTAGCGCAGCGTGAGGACTTAGAAGCCCATGCGCGTTCGGCTCGTTATCGTTATCAGTAATTGATTTTGAATTTTTAGCTTTTACTTTTGATATTTATTTTTAATAGTCTTTGTGGCTAATAGTAGGATAATTTATGAGTGAGTCAAAGATAGACACCAGACTATGGTCGTCTAAAGCGCGCAACTTGTCACCTTATGTTCCAGGTGAGCAGCCGCAACACGACAATCTATGCAAACTAAATACCAATGAAAACCCATTTCCACCCTCGCCAAAAGTAGGGGAGGCTATTGCCAAGGTTTTGGAGCAGCAAGCTGATGAACTACGTTTGTATCCTGCTCCTGAATCTAATGACCTACGTGCTGCATTGGCACAGTCATATGGCCTTGATATCAATCAAGTATTTGTCGGTAATGGTTCGGACGAAGTCTTGGCGTTAGTATTTGCGAGCTTCTTTTTAAAAGAGCGTCCGCTACTATCACCTGATATTGGTTATAGTTTCTATCCTGTATATGCGCAGACGTTCGGTGTAGAGCTTGTACAGATTCCTCTAGAAGAAGACTTTAGCATTGACCCTGATGCTTATCGTCAGCCTTGTAGCGGTATTATCATCGCCAACCCTAATGCACCAACGGGCTTGCTATTATCACTTGCTAATATTCGTAAACTTGCGAGTGAGCATTCTAATGCAGTCATTGTTATTGACGAAGCGTATATCGATTTTGCTCAGATAGATGAAAGCAATGGAGATGCTCCAGTCTCAGCGGTTAGCCTAATCAATGAGTGTGATAACGTTATCGTGACCCAAACCTTCTCAAAATCACGTTCGCTTGCTGGATTGCGCGTTGGTATGGCTTTTGGTAATGCATCATTGATTGAAGCACTGACACGGATGAAAAATAGCTTTAACAGCTATCCGCTGGATAAGTTGGCTCAAGCTGGGGCGACTGCGAGTGTGTTAGACACTGATTACTTTGAGCAGACCCGTCAGCAAGTCATTGATTTACGTATGTCGCTGACAGCAGAGTTGACTACATTGGGATATAAGGTCCTACCGTCACATGCCAACTTTGTTTTTGCTCGTCCAAAAGATGGCAATGCAAGTGCTGTCGCGAGTGCGTTACGCGAGCAAGGTATTATTGTTCGCCATTTTGATAAGCCGCGTATTGCAGAGTACTTGCGTATTACTATCGGTACAGCAGAGCAGAACAACCGTTTGATTGATGCTCTAAAAGCCTTACAAGTTGCTGCTAGCATTTCTGCTGAATAAACTTATATTGATAGCTTAATGTCGAATGTGAATAGATTAGTCCCTTTACTCATCACGTAAACCACTATCGCTAAGTCT
>NZ_DFQV01000027.1 GCF_002377945.1 Psychrobacter sp. UBA3480 | reverse complement strand
TTGAAGTTATTTTAGGAGATGAATAAATCTGTATTTCTTTCAATGGGTTATAAAATTGAGGTTCTCTATTTCTTTTTATCTCTTATGTTTTTGAATGTTGATATTCATATAAATAGCACTATATAGAAGCTAAGTTATTCGAAGTTATATGATGCTTTCAATATATTATCCTATATAGTTCAGTATTTGATACTACCTTTATCATAAGATATGGCTCTTATATTAGTCGTCGCGTAATCCCTTGATATCTAGTGTTGAGAGACGGTTTTTGCTATAATAGGTATTTTGCTGCATTACTTATATATGTCGGCTATTGTATTATTCATATAGCGAAATGCATTTTGTTGCAATGCTATTGATTAACTGGCTTTAAGCCTTACATCAGCTTTAGCTTATATAGTCATAGTAAGACTCTAGGTAATGCGTCCCTTTCACAACATATCACGATGATTAGATATAATTGATGTGGTCTTACGGTTATATGATTGATGGTTGCAATCATCACTGCCAACGGACCCAATAATAGGCGAATAGATTATGGTAGCGATTACTTTACCCGATGGTAGTGTAAAAGACTTTGACGGTCATACAACAGTCATGGAAGTGGCGCAAAGTATTGGGACAGGACTCGCTAAAGCGACGGTTGCTGGACGTGTAAATGGTCATCTGGTAGACGCTCATGATCCTATCGTCGCTGATGCCAATGTTGAAATCGTAACGCCAAAAGACGACGACGGTGTCGATATTATTCGTCACTCATGCGCTCATCTATTAGGTCACGCTGTTAAGCAGCTATATCCTGATGTGAAAATGGTCATTGGTCCTGTTATTGATGATGGTTTTTATTACGATATCTTTAGTGAAACACCATTTACGCCTGAGCATATGGAAGCGATTGAAAAACGCATGATGGAGCTGATCAAGCAAGATTATGACGTTATCAAAAAAATGACGCCACGTGCCGAAGCGATTGAGATATTTGAATCACGTAACGAAGACTATAAGCTGAAACTTATTAATGATATGCCAGGTGAAGAAGCGTTTGGCTTGTATCATCACCAAGAATACGTGGATATGTGCCGTGGCCCGCATGTGCCAAACACGCGCTTTTTGAAAGTATTTAAACTGACCAAAATGTCAGGTGCTTACTGGCGCGGTGATGCGAAAAACGAGCAGTTACAGCGTATCTATGGTACTGCGTGGGCTGATAAGAAACAGTTAAAAGCTTATATCCAGCGTATTGAAGAAGCAGAAAAACGTGACCATCGTAAAATTGGTAAAGCATTAAACCTATTTCATATGCAAGAGCAAGCACCAGGCATGGTGTTCTGGCATGCGAATGGTTGGACGATTTATCAAGTGCTTGAGCAATATATGCGCAAAGTACAATACGATAATGGCTACGAAGAGATTAAAACACCTCAAATCGTCGATCGCAGCTTGTGGGAGCGCTCAGGACATTGGGGCAACTATGCAACCAATATGTTCACAACTTCTAGTGAAAACCGTGATTATGCGGTAAAACCGATGAACTGCCCTTGTCACGTGCAAGTGTTTAACCAAGGCTTAAAGTCTTACCGTGACTTGCCACTGCGTATGGCTGAATTTGGTTCTTGTCATCGTAACGAGCCATCAGGTTCACTACATGGTTTGATGCGTGTACGTGGTTTTACTCAAGATGATGCGCATATCTTCTGTACGCAGGCACAGATTCAACAAGAAGTTGCTGACTTTATTAAACTAACGCTTGCTGTCTATGAAGATTTTGGTTTTGACAATATTATCATGAAGCTTTCTACTCGCCCTGAAAAACGCGTTGGTAGTGATGAGTCTTGGGACTTTGCAGAAAAAGCGTTGGCAGATGCGCTTGATAGCTCAGGGCTAGACTGGGATTATTTACCTGGTGAAGGTGCATTCTACGGTCCAAAGATTGAGTTCAGTCTAAAGGATTCCTTAGGTCGTATTTGGCAGTGCGGCACCATTCAGGTTGATCCAAACATGCCTGAGCGTCTCGATGCTGAGTTCGTCAATGAACAGAACGATCGTGAAGTACCTATTATGTTGCACCGTGCAATTTTAGGTTCGTTCGAGCGTTTCATCGGTATTTTGATCGAAAACTATGCCGGTTGGATGCCAGTATGGCTAGCACCGCAGCAAGTTGTGGTCATGAATATCACCGATAAGCAAGCTAATGCATGTGAAAACGTGGTTAGCGAGCTTAAAAATGCAGGTTTGCGCGCTATTAGCGACTTGCGTAACGAAAAGATTGGATTTAAGATACGAGAGAAAACATTAGAACGTATTCCCTATATGCTAGTATTAGGGGATAAAGAAGTCGAATCGGGCAGTGTCAACGTCCGAACTCGCGAAGGTGAGAACCTTGGCGTGATGAGTGTTTCTGAATTTATCACATTAGTACAGACCGCTGTCAGTAAAAAAGGCCGACAGACCCCAAAAACAGATGAGGAGTAATACCTATTAAACAGTCCAACCGTTTGAACATCAACGAAGATATCAATGTCAAAGAAGTCCGTCTCGTTAAAGAAGATGGCGAGCAAATGGGCGTGGTTGATATCGCAACCGCGATGAAAGCGGCACGTGATGAAAATCTAGATTTGGTTGAATTAGTTCCTGAAGCTAAGCCGCCAGTATGTAAGATCATGGATTATAAGCACTTCCTCTATGATCAAAAGCAAAAGGCTAAAGAAGCTAAGAAAAACCAAAAGCAGACTCAGCTTAAAGAGATGAAGCTACGTCCTAGTACCGAAGAGGCCGATTATCAGGTTAAACTGAGAAAAATCGTGAGCTTCTTGGAAGATCAAGACAAAGTTAAAATTAGCATCCGTTTCCGCGGACGTGAAATGGCGCACCAAGATATCGGTCGCAAACAACTTGATCGTATCATTGAAGATACTGCTGATATCTCAAACGTCGAACAGTACCCTAAGATGGAAGGTCGTCAGATGGGTATGCTGCTTGGACCCACTAAGAAAAAGTAATCTGTCTATTGGATTGCTTTGAGTGGTGGCTGTTAGTCTATATAGCTATTTATAACTCTAACCATCAATATGCTGCGGGATATTGATGGTTTTTTATTATTTGGACTCAAAAACGGCTGTAATAAACATAGCTATATTGAACGTAAATAGCCTAGCATCATTGACTGACGCTATTTTACAAAATCTACCTTCTCAACTTTCTGATTACACGGTAATCTAAAGGTCTAGTTATATTTACTAGTTAGTATTTAGCAGTCACTAATGATCATTTGATAAAAACTAGTATGAGCTAAAGACATTTTATAAATGTATAAAAGCTAAGTGTATAAATAAAAACAATGTACATCACGACTGTCAGAGTCGTTGACAAAAAACACTCCCTTCTCCGATATCAGAGGATATTTCATGCAAGAATTGACGCCACCAGAAAACGCTACAACTCCCAGTATTTCTCTAACAGCACCTGAACCTGTCAAAGAAATACAGAAAAGTGAAGCAGATCAGATGGTCAAATTGGATGAAAGCCAAATTCCTGAGCTCGATGCCAAGGTTGATGCTTTTGTTGATCATGTGCTTACCAACTCTGTGCATAGCGATGAGTTTCGACAGAATGTGCAGTCTATTCATAATCTAGGTACAAAAGAGATTCGTGAATCTGCACAAGTATCTAATCGAATGTTAGATTTGCCCGCAAAAAGTCTCAATGACAGCTTATTCGACAACTCTCCTATTGCTAAATCGCTAACGGAACTACGCGGGATTGTAGAAGACTTAGATCCGAGCAAAAAAGAGCTGACCAGCTCACGCAAGCTGTTCGGTCTCATTCCGTTCGGCAACAAAGTACAAGATTATTTCCGTCAGTATGAGTCGGCACAATCACATATTAATGCCGTTGTAACTAGTCTCTATAATGGTAAAGATGAATTGCTCAAAGACAATGCGATGATTGAGCAAGAAAAAGTCAATATGTGGGAGCTGATGCAGTCTATTCGCCAGTATGTCTACGTTGGCAAAAAGATTGATGAGCAACTTGAGCAAAAGGTCTATGCGATAGAAGCAACCGATCCTGAAAAAGCTCGCATTATTAAAGAAGAGATGTTGTTTTATGTCCGTCAAAAAAACACTGATTTTTTAACTCAGTTAGCAGTGAATGTACAAGGCTATTTGGCGCTTGATACTATTCGCCGTAATAACTTAGAGCTGATCAAAGGGGTCGATCGCGCAACCACGACTACTGTGTCTGCATTACGCACGGCTGTTGTCGTCGCACAAGCAATGACCAATCAAAAATTGGTACTAGATCAAATCACTGCATTGAATAAAACCACCAGTAGTTTGATTGAATCAACGTCAGCGATGCTTAAACGTCAGTCAGGTGAGATTCATGAGCAGGCGACTAGCAGTAGCATTGAGCTTGATAAACTGCAAAATGCCTTCAATAATGTCTATGACACTATGGATATGATTAGTAATTACAAAATTGAAGCGCTAGAGAATATGAAGCAAACGGTCAATACACTGACCACTGAAGTAGATAAAGCACAAAAATACTTGGATAAATCAAATCAGACTACGGTATTAGAAGTCTCAAAAGAGTTGGATAGTAAAAAAATCACTAACCAATCTAGCAATGTCGATATTGATATTTGATTTATCCCTATAGCGGTCGCTAGAAAACTGACCGCTTCCTGCTACCGAATACACATAAGACAATTGACGCAAGATATTGCGACGTCGTTCGTGTTAAGATAGCCACTATTAATAATTTTAAAAATAGATACGGTAATTTATGAGTTGGAATGATCCAAACGCCTCAAGTGAGGCAAAAAAATATGACAACCCGATTCCTAGTCGTGAGCTGATACTCAGCACGATTAACGAGCATGGGGAAGTCACGCATCAACAATTGGCAAAAGCCTTTAACATTGATGACCCTGATCAGTTTGATGCTTTGGGCAATCGCCTAAAAGCAATGGCGCGTGATGGCCAAGTAAATCGTGATGGTCGTCCTTATCGCTATCGCACAGTGACCAAGCAAGATATCGTCTCAGGTACAGTTTCTGCACATCCAAAAGGTTTTGGATTTGTAGTGCTAAGTGATATGCCAGATTTGTTTTTGCATGAAAAACAAATGCGCTGGGTATTCAATGGCGATACGGTAGCAGCCGTCGGCACTTCGACAGACAATCGTGGACGTACCGAAGGGCGTATCGTCGATGTTGTCGAACGTCGTCAAAACAACTTTATCGGTACACTTGCTCGTGATGAAGACGGCTATTGTGTTGAGCTTGGTAGCCCAAACAATCATCAACCGATTACGGTTACTGATGACAATGTTCAGTCGCTAAATATCAAACAAGGCGCTCCTGTTAAAGTCGATATCATTGACTGGCCAAACCAGCATGAATTTGCCACTGGTAAAATCACTGAAGTTCTGTCTGACGATAATGATCGTGAATTGATTATTGAGACTACCCTGCTCAACTATGATATTCCATCAGATTTTAGCGAAGCTGCGCTTAAACAAGCTGATGACTATCAAGAGCCAACTGAGAAAGACATAAAAGGTCGCACAGACATACGTCATCTACCGCTTGTCACTATCGATGGTGAAGATGCTCGTGACTTTGATGATGCTGTATTTGCTGAAAAGCGCTCTGGTGGTAACTACCGTGTTGTGGTTGCGATTGCGGATGTCAGCTATTATGTGACACCGAATTCACCACTTGACCAAGATGCCTATGAGCGTGGTACTTCAGTATACTTCCCGCATCGCGTGATTCCGATGTTGCCTGAAGTGTTATCTAACGGTCTGTGTTCACTGAACCCTAATCTAGATCGCTTATGTATGGTTGCTGATATCAAGATATCACGCGCTGGTAAAGTGACTGGATATGAGTTCTATCCATCAGTGATGCACTCACAAGCCCGTCTCACCTATAATCAAGTAAATGATTATCTTGTGAACCCGAATGATAAGAGATTACCTAAATCATTAACAGGTAATAAAGACGTTAAAAAATCTGTTGATACGTTACATCAATTGTATGAGCTACTGCTTAAAAAGCGTGAAGAACGTCATGCAATGGAATTTGAAACGGTTGAGACGTATATCGAGTTCAACGAGAAAGGCGGAATCGAAGCGATTTTACCGCGCACTCGTGGCGACTCTCAGAAGCTAATCGAAGAGTGTATGCTCCTTGCCAATACTTGTGCTGCAAACTTCGCGCTTAAACATGAGTTACCAGTTTTATATCGTAACCATGATAAGCCTGATAATGAGAAGTCGATGCGTATTCATGAATATGCGAAAAACTTTGGCTTACCATTCCCAGAAGAAAATCCAACGCAAGCGGATTACCAGCGCATAATTGAAGCGACTAAAGATAGACCAGATGCCATCAGTATTCATAGCATGCTGCTGCGTTCAATGATGCAAGCAAACTATGCACCTGACAATATTGGTCACTTTGGCTTAGCATATGACGAATATAGCCACTTTACCTCGCCGATTCGCCGTTATCCAGATTTGATGCTGCATCGCGCGATTAAGGCAAAAGTCACCAACAGCCAGCAACCTGTCATGGACTTTTCTCTTGAAGGTGCTGGTACACAAACTTCAGATACAGAACGCCGTGCAGAGAAAGCATCACGTTATGTAGAGTCTTGGCTTAAGTGTCATTATATGACCGATCATGTCGGTGAAGAGTTCGAAGGCGTTGTGACTACGGTTACTAGCTTTGGTCTATTCGTCACATTAACTGATTTATATATTGATGGTTTGGTTCATATCTCAAACGTTGGCGATGACTTCTTCGTCTACGATGAACAGCAACAGCAGCTTATCGGTAAGGATAAAGGCACGCTATTTGGACTGGGCGATTCAGTTAAAGTGAAGGTTGCGGGTGTCAACATGGACCTGCTACAGATTGATTTTGATTTGAAGGCTAAATTGCAATCTAGTGCAATGAACCAAAGCAAAAAAGGTCAACCGAAGAAAGAGCAGCCTAAGAAAACCCCAGCGAAAAGAAGCAGTAACCGCAGAGGCGCTGCCAAAAAAAGCTAAGCTTAAACTGATACCGAGATATTAATCTTGTAATACTATAAAAAAGGCTAACGTGATCGTTAGCCTTTTTTATGCTGTGTACTTTTGAGTTATAGATGATATAGCTATTTATTGTGCCTATTGCACATCGTCCAATTGCTCTACACGGTCTTGCTCGGCTTGCTGTGCTTGGTCAATTTTGCTGGTCGCACTATCTACGATAGCTTTCGGCTGTTGACTAAGTGGCTGGCTAGTAATATCTGTATCGGAGGTAGCTACTGTAGAATCAGGCTGTTCAGCCGCTACACTACTGGTTGCAATCTCTCTATTTTGTTCGCGACTATTACCATTGATAATGTTAAAGCCAAGCAATGCCACAATACCAATTACTGAAAAAATAATGACGTGTTTCATTTCCATAAAAAGCCCCGTATTTGAATAACCACCAAATATAGATTCTGTTGCACTTTTTATGCCTAAACCTTACTTAACGTCTAGTACCTATTCTTGCGGGCTATTATTATTCAATAAATCAGTCTCATCTGAGCTTTGAGCAATCTCTTGCTCGACCTTTTCCATCAGCTTATCGTCAGGACGGGCATCGAGAACCTCATTAGCACTGCGACCTTGTAAAATGGTCTTGGCTCGAGCCTTGGCTTGCTTTTTATCTTGGTCATCTATATGACTTTCGTTGACCTGATTTGTTTCAGCAGGCTTAGGGATAGTCGGAGTAATCGTCATATCAGATTGAATATTATTAGCATTGCTGACACTGCTTTGCATGTGCTCAAAGGCTTTTTCTAACTTGTTGTTAAAGCGCAGACGATAGATAGGCTCAGGTAAGCTAAAGCCTTTATCTTCTAGTGCATGCTTGGTCTCACGAATGGCGATACTGCGTGCTTTGGCAAAGTCAGTCTCTGATTGGTCTACCCAAACCTGAAATTCCAAAACAATATTAGAATCGCCCACATTGGTAATAACCGCAATTGCCTTTGGTTCATTCAAGACAAACGCCAGCGTATGTATCGCATCCAATCCGACTTTGATTGCTGCTAATGGATCATCATTGGCGTCGACGCCTAATTCAAAAGTAAATCGACGCTCAGGATTTTTGGTGTAATTTAGAATGGTACCTTTAAAGACTTCAGCATTAGGAATACGTAGCTGATTACCATCTAATGTCATCAGTATTGTCGCACGTGAGGTCAAGCGAACCACGATGCCCTCTTGTCCATTAATCACGATATGGTCACGGGCCCGAAAAGGTTGGCGAATGCTCAGCATTAGTGAAGCGATATAATTTTCAATGGTATCTTTGACTGCGAAACCTACCGCAATACCAATGACACCTGCCCCACCAAGCAATGTGCCTAAAATAGTCTCTGCACCTATTAGACTTAGTCCTAGAATCAGACCAAAGATAATAAAGATGACTTTGACCGTTTGTGACAGCAGCTCAGCGACAAATGGATTGGGCGTCAGACGTTGCCACATTTTTTTGCGATTAGATAACCAACTGCCAAACCATGCTACCAAGGCAAATATAACGATGCCGACCAATAGTAGCGGCAGAGCCTTCACAAGATTGGTCACCTGCGCTTTTAGACCTTGATAGACCGTTGAGACATTCTCTTGAACATCTAGCGTGCGGTTAATTCTATCTTCTACAGTGACGACATCTGTTAGTCGGTTGGTTAAGTTAATCGCTTGCTGTGCTTTTTTTTCGTTGGCTGTTTCTCCCGTTAGGGTAACGACCCCTTGGGTGACACTAACGTTGACGGCTTGTAAGCCTTCGATTTCAGAGAAAATACCGCTGATACGTTGACGAATATCGTTGTCTTTTTGCGGAGTAGGTGTGGTCTCGATTTGAGCATTATTAGTGCTTTCGCCACTGATGACTGGCGGCGGAGCAGGCGTTGGCAATGAGCTAGCAGGTTCTGTGGTATTACCTGTTGATGTCTCATTTTCTGATATAGCAGAATCATTGTTAGATACGCTTGCCTCTGTCGTATCTACACTTTCAGTCGTCTCTATACCTAACGCTGCTGCGACACCAGAAATTTCTTCACTGGCAGCATGTGCTGAGAACGCAAAAAGGATGCTTAGTAGCAACACCATTTGACCCCACGCTTTTATAAAACTGCGTACTATCGGACGGTCAATGTAAGTGGCCATAAGCATCCTTTACTTTTTACGGATTTTTCTCGCTTAGCTTGTTGCTGATAATTAGCTGTCTGATTTTATCTGCCTAGCTTTATTTAGCTATCTAAATAAAGCTGTGCTTCGCTCAAGTTCAGCGTGCCTTCATAGATAGCACGACCAGTGATGATACCTTCAATACAATCACCATACGGCTTTAACAGCTCGATATCTTTCATGTCAGTAACGCCACCTGATGCAATCACAGGTAGTCCGCCTTCACGCGCCAAATTAACAGTTTGTTCGACGTTGACGCCTTGCATCATGCCATCGCGGGCGATGTCAGTATAAACGATTGATGATACGCCTACATCTGCAAAGCGCTTAGCAAGCTCGGTCGCCTTGGTGTCTGTCACGTTTGCCCAGCCATGAGTGGCTACCATACCGTCTTTGGCGTCGATACCGACGATGATGTGCCCTGCAAATTCGCGACAAGCTTCAGCGACAAAATCAGGATCTTCAACAGCTTTTGTACCGATAATGATATACGTTAAACCTGCGGTAATATACTGCTCGATAGTGTTCATGTTGCGTACACCGCCACCCAATTGAATAGGCAGGTTCGGATAGGCTTTGGTGATATCATTGACCACTTGTCTATGTACTGGCACGCCATCAAAAGCACCATTCAAATCAACCAAATGTAAGCGACGCGCGCCTTCATCTACCCAACGTGCTGCCATGGCAACTGGGTCATCTGAGAACACCGTATCATCTTCCATACGGCCTTGTTTTAAACGTACACACTTACCATCTTTTAAATCAATAGCCGGGATAATGACAGGCACAGCACACATATAGCATTCCTTATAAAGCACAAGATTGGCAATAAATTTAGTAAATTAAAATTTTGAGAATGAAACGTTATCGAAGCGTCAAATAACGAGAGAAAACGCTGCTTAAAAGTAGCATAAATTATGGACAGAGCGAAAACCAAGACCTCGCTAAGTTAGCAATCTGTTTGAATATAAATAAGAAAGACAGAAACTAGACAATCATAACCATAAGTTTTAGTACGTAGAATCACTACCAACAATCGTTAAATTCTATTACTGACTGGCAATTTTAGGTCAATTTAGCGTATAATCCTAGGTAAATTTTTATTTGTTTCTATGTGATAGTAACCATGTGTTACGCTTTTTGTTGAGTTGTTACAACTCACTAATACAGCATGGTGATCAGGATGGATCGAGCAATCGCTCAATACGCCAATAAAATATTGGCCAAGAAATTGCTAAAAAGGACTATCTGAAAAAATCTCAACCAATAGTCTCTAAACCATCGATTCTGCGGTATTTAACCTTAATTAGATGTCTTGCAAGTCCCTATCACTAGCTAACTATATTAAAACCGTTACGATTAAAACTATAGCAGCTTATAATAAGCGAGGTTTGCTTACTAGTTGCTTAGCTAGTTTGTCTTTTAACCAGTATATCATCTACCTTAATAGATCGTTATTTGGCCACACTCTTATTCTATCGAATATCTGTAAACGGTATTCGTAAACGAGAGATGGTCAAACATACTGGTGTTACAAGTTTTAAATTTCAATGAAACGTGTGATAAAGCCATTTATATTTAAACCAGTCTCTTTTAGCCATGTGCTATAGCGATTGATTTCGATGAAGCGGTTTTAGCATACACCTTGGTAGCCAGTCGCCACTTTGGTAATTCGAATAAGACATTAACGTGTTGTTAAGGAGTCTAAGGTCAGCGTTAATACTCTTACTAGTAGTTATGATCATGTATTGTCTTCACAGAGCTTTCATCCCTATTTCACTATAAAGGAAATAGACGATTGAAGGCTTTATTGAGTGATACAAATGTTCATGCTACCGATATACCAAACAGGACGTCTGGTATCGTTTTAGACTATGGACTAAGTTTTCGCTTATGATTACCATCAAAAAAGGTTTGGATTTGCCCATCACTGGTGAACCCTCCCGCGAGATATCTGAGCACCAACCGACACATGTAGCACTTGTTGGCTATGATTATGTGGGTATGAAGCCCACTATGAATGTCAAAGAAGGTGACATTGTAGCCAAAGGTCAGCCCGTTTTTGAAGACAAAAAACGTGTTGGCGTGATCTACACTGCCCCTGCTGCCGGTAAGGTCGTCGCTGTTAAACGTGGCGAACGTCGAGTGTTTGAGAGTCTTGTGATTGCGGTCGACCCAAATGGTGAAGAAGTAGACTTTGAGCGCTATGACTCACAGCAGCTTGCTGACCTAGACTCTGAAGTCGTTGAAACCCAACTGATTGCCTCTGGCGAATGGACCGCGTTCCGTACGCGTCCTTATAGCCGCGCACCCGAAATCGGTGCTCGTCCACATGCTATCTTTGTCACAGCAATGGATACCAATCCACTTGCCTTTGACCCGATGCTTGTGATCAATGAGCAGCTACAAGCGTTCAATGATGGACTTGCTGTATTATCTACGCTTAGTCCAAAGACCTTTGTCTGCCATCACGGCGATACCCAACTGACGCCAGTTGCAAAAACTGCAGCGAATAACGTCACTGAGTATCATGGTTTTGCTGGTAAGCATCCAGCTGGTCTTGCTGGTACGCACATTCATTTCTTGCATCCTATCAGCCGCGGTGTGACCGTATGGACGATTGGTTATCAAGACGTGATTGCAATCGGTAAATTGTTCACGACAGGTCGTCTATATACGCGCCGCATGGTGAGCTTAGCAGGACCTGCTGTCACTAACCCGCAGTTAGTTATGACTGAACGTGGTGCTGATATTACTGCATTAACCAAAGGTAAACTGGCTGCTGGCGAGAACCGTATCATTTCAGGTTCAGTATTGTCTGGTCGCAAAGTGTTTGAAAACATCGCCTATCTGGGTCGTTTTCACAATCAGATCAGTGTATTGACTGAAGGCCGTGAGCGTCCTGCGTTCCATTTCTTTACTCCAGGTAAAAACCGCTTCTCAAAACTGCCTATCTATATTTCGCAGTTTTTTGGTGGCAAAAAATACGACTTTACTACGACAAGTAACGGCTCACCACGAGCGATGGTACCAATCGGTGTCTATGAAGAAGTCATGCCACAAGATTACCTACCAACTCAATTACTACGTGCATTGATTGTCGAAGACATCATTAGCGCTGTAGATTTGGGCGTGCTTGAACTGGACGAAGAAGATTTGGCACTATGCACCTTTGTATCTCCTGGCAAATATGAATTCGGTGATATTTTGCGTGATAACTTAACGCGCATTGAGCTGGAGGGCTAACCACGATGAAATTTTTACACAATATGTTCGATCGTATGGAGCCATCTTTCACCAAAGGCGGCAAACACGAAAAGTACTACGCTATTTTTGAGATGTTTGATACGTTCTTACGTCAACCAAGCTCAACCACTTATGCGTCATCGCATGTACGTGACGGGATTGACCTAAAGCGTATTATGATTACCGTATGGCTATGTACCTTCCCAGCAATGTTTTGGGGTATGTACAACATTGGTCATCAAGCACTAACCGCTATCGCTCAGCTTGGCTTACAGCCTGAAGGCTGGCGTACTGTGATCACTAGCATGGCAGGCTATAACCCAGACAGTATCTGGGCCAGCTTTGTCTATGGTGCGATGCAGTTTTTACCTATTTATATTGTGACGTTTGCGGTAGGTATTCTCTGTGAGATTATCTTTGCTGTCGTCCGTGGACACGAAGTTAACGAAGGTTTCTTTGTGACTTCAGTTCTATTTGCATTATGTCTACCACCTGATATTCCTTTATGGCAAGTTGCCCTAGGTATTATCTTCGGTGTGGTTGTCGCAAAAGAAGTGTTCGGTGGTACTGGTAAAAACTTCCTTAACCCTGCCCTATCGGGTCGTGCATTCTTATACTTTGCTTATCCAGCCTATATGTCTGGTGACTCAGTATGGACAGCAGTAGATGGTTTCTCAGGTGCGACGCCTCTTGGCCTTGCAGCCCTTGGTGTGGTTCCTCAGGACTTCGTCGATGTCTATGGTAATGCCATCACGTGGAGTGATGCATTCTTAGGTAATATGCAAGGTAGTATCGGTGAAGTATCGACGCTAGCTATCCTAATGGGCGCTGCAGTGTTGCTATGGACGCGTATCGCTTCTTGGCGCATTATGGCAGGTTGTGTGGTCGGTCTGATTGTGACGTCTCTTGTATTCAACATGATTGGTTCTGAAGACAACATGATGATGAGCTTGCCGTTCTACTGGCACTTAGTTATCGGTGGCTTTGCTTTCGGTGCTGTATTTATGGCAACCGATCCAGTATCAGCTGCGCATACAAACAAAGGCCGCTGGGCTTACGGTATCTTGATTGGTTTTATGACCGTATTGATTCGCGTCATCAACCCTGCTTTCCCAGAAGGCATCATGCTGGCCATTCTATTCGCCAACTTATTTGCTCCATTGTTTGATTACTTTGTGACTCAAGCAAATATCAAACGCCAAACCGCTCGGAGGGTTCGCTATGTCCAAGCCCAAAAGTAATAACGCGAAAACCATCAGTGTGGCTTTGACGCTATGCTTGGTGTGTTCAGTGTTGGTCTCAGCAGTGGCTGTTGGTCTAAAGCCTGCGCAAGTTGAAAACGCTCGTTTAGACCGCAACAAAAACATCTTAGTTGCGGCTGATATGTATGACGCTGAGTCTGATACAGCAGATGATGTCGCCGAACGTTTTAAAGACTTTGAAGTGAAAATCATTGATCTAAACGAAGGTACTTATCTCGATGACGATGCGCTAAAAACTGCTGGCATCCCTGATCGTAATGCTTATGACGCCAGTCAAGCGACAAAAAACCAAGCTTTAAGTGAAGACTTGGGTGACAACGATCCTGCTGGTATTGGTCGTAAGCCAAAATATGCCAAAGTCTATGTCAAAAATGATGACGCAGGTCAGCCAGAAACGGTTGTATTGCCAATTCAAGGCTACGGTCTATGGGGCACTATCTATGGTTTCTTAACGCTCGAAAGTGATATGAATACCATCAAAGGTATCAGTTTCTACGAGCATAAAGAAACCCCAGGCCTTGGCGCTCGTATCGAAGAGCCAGAGTGGCGTGCAAAGTGGAGCGGTATCGAGTCTTATGACGAGAATGGTAACGTTGCCACTGGTGTAACCAAAGCTGGTAACCCAAAAGAGAACTGGGTTGATGGCATCAGCGGTGCGACATTGACTAGCCGCGGCGTCAGCAACATGATTCAGTTTTGGTTAGGCGAGCAAGGTTATAAACCTTATCTAGATACGCTACGCGAAAAGAGCGGCCAAACGGTTGAAGGTGCAGACACGCAAGCAAATCAATCAAAGCTGGCAGCTCAACCTAAAACCGAATTGGCAGCCAAGCTACCAGTAGCAAACGGCAAGGAGGCATAACATGGCTGACACTAAAAGCATTTTAACCACGCCTATCTTTGATAATAACCCTATTGCCCTACAGATCCTTGGTATCTGTTCGGCATTGGCCGTCACCACCAGCATGGCTAACGCTATGGTCATGTGTGTAGCATTGACTTTGGTAACGGCATTTTCAAGCTTCTTTATCTCGATTATTCGTAAACAAATTCCATCAAGCATTCGTATCATCGTACAGATGACGATTATTGCTTCATTGGTTATCTTGGTTGATCAGGTACTAAAAGCAGTTGCTTATGACGTCAGTAAGGGTCTATCTGTCTTTGTTGGTTTGATCATCACGAACTGTATCGTTATGGGCCGTGCTGAAGCATTTGCTATGAGCAACCCACCAATCCCAAGCTTTTTAGATGGTATTGGTAACGGTCTTGGTTACTCAGCAGTACTACTATTCGTTGCAACTATTCGTGAGCTATTGGGTGCTGGTACTTGGTTCGGTATTACGATTCTACAGCCAGTTACTGATGGCGGTTGGTACATACCAAACGGTCTATTACTGTTACCACCATCGGCGTTCTTTATCATTGGTTTGTTCATCGCTGTTGTCCGTATCTGGAAACCAGAACAAGTTGAAGAAGCTGAGTTTGTAATGAAGCCGCAGTCTAAAGGCATGGCACATGGAGGCGGTCACTAATGGGACATTATGTTAGTTTATTTATAACCTCAGTCTTTATTGAGAACATGGCGCTTGCCTACTTCTTAGGCATGTGTACTTTTTTGGCCGTATCCAAAAAAGTCTCTACAGCGATTGGTCTAGGTGTTGCGGTCGTTGTCGTAATGGCAATTACCGTTCCACTAAACAATTTACTATTCCAGTTCATCCTAAAAGATGGTGCGCTGGCATGGGCAGGTTTCCCTGATATCGACTTGAGCTTCTTAGGATTGCTAAGTTATATCGGTTTGATTGCAGCCACCGTACAGATCCTAGAGATGTTCTTGGACAAGTTTGTACCGAGTCTATATAACGCACTTGGGGTATTCTTACCACTAATCACCGTAAACTGTGCCATCTTAGGTGGTGTACTATTTATGGTTGAGCGTGACTATAACTTTGGTGAATCTGTTGTCTATGGTGTGGGTGCAGGCTTCGGTTGGGCACTTGCTATTACAGCATTGGCGGGTATCCGTGAAAAGCTAAAATACTCAGACATTCCAGCACCGCTGCGTGGTCTTGGTATTACTTTTATCACGGTTGGTCTTATGTCGCTCGGCTTTATGTCGTTCGGTGGTATGTCCATCTAAACCGCTAAGCTCAAAGCTTTCATTAGCTATTTGACTTATTTAATTCATTTATTCGGTAGAGGTTTGGGTACAGCATAGATTATGCCCCCTCACCCCTACCCCATAGATTAAGGATACCTACCATGGATTACGCTACGGCGATTGGTGGCGTTGCTATGTTTACCTTGATCATCATGGGCCTCGTCGCTATTATTTTGGCGGCGCGCTCAAGACTGGTCAGTTCAGGCGATGTCACTATCCATATTAATGATAATCCCGATAATGATGTGGTGACACCAGCTGGCGGCAAACTACTACAAACGCTAGCGGGCGAAGGTATATTTTTATCTTCAGCTTGCGGTGGTGGTGGTACTTGTGCGCAGTGTCGTTGCCGCGTTATTGAAGGTGGTGGTTCTATTTTGCCCACCGAAGAAGGCTATTTTACCCAAGGTGAAATCCGCAATCACATGCGCTTAGCTTGTCAGGTAGCTGTTAAGCAAGACATGAAAATTGAGATTGATCCTGAGTTCTTTGATGTACAGAAATGGGAATGTGAAGTTATCTCTAACGATAACGTTGCCACTTTCATTAAAGAGCTGGTACTAAAAATTCCAGAAGGCGAAGAAGTAAACTTCCGCGCTGGTGGTTATGTACAGTTGGAAGCGCCACCGCACGAAGTGCATTACAAAGACTTTGTGGTTGATGAAGAATATAGAGAAGACTGGGAAAAATTCGGTATCTTCAACTATGTCTCAAAAGTTGATGAGCCAGTTATCCGTGCTTACTCAATGGCCAACTATCCTGAAGAGAAAGGCCTCATCAAATTTAACATCCGTATCGCAAGTCCACCGCCACGTGGTCCTGACGGTATTCCACCAGGCAAAATGTCTTCATGGGTATTTAGCTTAGTACCTGGTGATAAAGTGACGGTTTCAGGTCCTTATGGTGAATTCTTTGCCAAGAAGACCGAAGCTGAAATGATCTTTGTTGGTGGTGGTGCTGGTATGGCCCCAATGCGCTCGCACATCTTTGATCAGCTCAAACGCTTGAACACTGATCGTAAGATTAGCTTCTGGTATGGTGCTCGTTCTATTCGTGAGATGTTCTACGTTGAAGACTATGATCAGCTAGAAAAAGAGTTCGATAACTTTGAGTGGCATGTTGCACTGTCTGACCCATTACCAGAAGATAACTGGGAAGGTCCAACAGGCTTTATCCATAACGTATTGCTCGAAAACTATCTGAAAGATCATCCAAACCCAGAAGACTGTGAATACTACATGTGTGGGCCACCGATGATGAACGCTGCCGTAATCGACATGCTACACAGCATGGGCGTGGAAGACGAAAACATCATGCTTGATGATTTCGGTGGTTAAGTTAGATAATTAATCTAACAGCAGAAATGTAAGAATAAAAAAAGAGTCTCAACTGAGGCTCTTTTTTTGTGCAATTTTTGCATATAGTCGTGGCTTGGTAGGCTACAAATCTAGCTAGTAGAGTCGCTTTATTATCCTATATTATGGACTATCTAAACACTAAGAAAGGACTCTTATGAAAACGAAATACAAAGATTTGACCATTTGGATTACCGGTGCTTCTAGTGGTATCGGGCAAGCATTAGCCGTTGCCTTCGCCAAACGCGGAGCTAGAATCATTCTAAGTGGACGTGACAGTGATAAGTTAGAAGTGGTCAAGAACAGCTGCAAACGTGCTAACAAACATATTGTCGTTCCTTTTGATATCAGTGATGCCAACCAAACCAAAGACGCTTATGCTACTGCTAAAGCTCAGGCAAGAAAAATCGACTGGCTCATCAATAATGCTGGTATCAGTCAGCGTTCGCTCATCATGGACACGGCTGAAGAAGTTGAACGCCAAATCATGGAAATAGATTACTTTGCTCAGACGCGTCTTACCAGACTTGCGTTGCCTGACATGATTGCACAAGGCGGCGGCAAAGTCGTGATGGTCTCGAGTGTGGCCGGCCTATTGGGTACACAATATCGAGGTGCTTATGGGGCAGCCAAGGCAGCGCTGCATATGTGGGCAAATAGTTTGCGTGCAGAGCTACACGACCAAGGAATCGAAGTAGCCACGATATTCCCCGGGTTTATTCAGACTAATATCTCTATCAATGCGTTGACTGGCGACGGTAGTGCACAGGGTACGATGGATGAAGCCACCAATAACGGTCTGACTACGACTGAGTTTGCCAAACAAGTCGTGAAGGCGCTCACCAAGGGAGAGGAATATATCATCGTCGCTGGTCGTAAAGAAAAACTGGCCACACGGGTCAACCGCGTCTCTCCGCCAAAACTCTATAAACTCATACGTGAGTCACAAGTGAAATGAGCTACTTAACCGAACGAATTGTCGCTGAATGGTGCCTTCATTAGTATTTTTAGGTTCAAGGGGTGTAAAATAAGCGTGGCTTGTTTTACACCCTACTCATTTCTACGCCATACCGAAAATATTATGAAAAACACTATATCCAGCTTATCTTCCAAAAAACCTCTGCACCTTACCTTAGTAAGCGTCGTCAGCCTTGCTAGTACTTTAGGTCTCAGCGCTTGCCAGCAAACCCCAGACTATAACTATCTGATCGGTGAGACGATGGGAACGAGCTACCATATTAGCTATCAATTGCCTGATGATGCGGACGAAGCTGCCATACAAGCTGCGGTAGACGAGCGCCTGAAACAAATTAACGATAGTATGTCTACTTATCAAAACGACTCAACGATATCTACGTTCAATCGTTTGGCCAAAGACAAACCTATCACTATCGATGCTGATTTTAGTCGTGTGCTCGATGTGTCAAAAATTGTCTATCAGCAATCTGGCGGCGCTTTTGATCCTACTGTTATGCCACTCGTAAATACGTGGGGCTTTGGAAGTACCATGACGGTCGAGCGTCTACAAAGTCCGCCAACTGCCGTTGAGATTGCGCAAGCAAAAGCATTGGTCGATTTTGAGAGCATCATAAAGAAAGACGACACTATCTATAAAACCAAAGACGGCGTTGGCTTAGATTTTTCTGCTGTTGCCAAAGGTTATGGCGTCGATGTCATCGCTGACGTGTTGAGAGATGATTATCAAATTCGTAACTATATGGTTGAGATCGGCGGTGAAATTGCCACCTCTGGCGTGAACAACCAGCAGCAGCCATGGCAAATTGCGATTGATGCTCCTATCGAAGGCAGCACCGTCAGCGAACGCCAAACCATATCTGCTATTCGTCAACCCAAAAACACGGCTAGCCAAATGCATCTGGCGACCTCTGGCAACTATCGCAACTCCGTCATATTCGATGGCAAACGCTATAGCCATACTATCGATCCGACAACGGGCAACCCTATTGCAGGCGGTGCACCTTCAGTTACTGTCGCAGCTGATTCGGTTGCATTGGCGGATGCGTGGGCAACTGCTCTTACCGCGATGCCTTATCACAAAGCACTAGACCTCGCTAAAACACAAAATCTAGCAGCCATGTTTGTGGTACTAGCTGACGATGTAAAGGCAAAAGGTTCTGACGATATGTCCAACGAAGCTGCTGACGACAATATTGACGACTGGCAAGTGGTACAGACACCAGCGATGAAAGCGTTACGTGCTGATAAAAAGCTCTAATCGTTCTCCAAGCTCTAGACAGCACACTCTAAAAGCCACTGGTAAGTGATAGATGTGAAACAAGAGAATACGTTAACGCACAACGAGCCGCACTAAAATTTGCTATACTATTATACAGTTGTTATTAACGGTGCTTAGCTGTCATGAACTTAGACAACACTACTAATAACTGCCCTATTTTTTAAAATGAGGTTTCCTCTATGCTTAGCCAACTGCTTCCTATGCTTGCCATTACTTTCACCGTATTTGTCCTATTCTTTATTTTTATGGGCGTCGGTTATATGGTCAAAAAAAAGCCGCTTAGAGGATCTTGTGGCGGTGTTGCCAAATTGATGGGCGATGAAAATTGCTCTTTTTGTGGTAATGATCCCAATAAGTGCGATTCACTAATCGCTGAACAGCAAGAGAATGCATTAAGAGCTGCTCAATTGGGTAAATCGGTTTAATAGCCTATTAGTTACCATACGTTGGTAGCATTTACCTGACATATGTTCTTATAATAGCGTCAAGTCATTCAGAAGTGACTTGGCGCTATTTTTATTGTGCGATAAGACTGCTTATTTAAGATTTATTATTATCGCCATCTCTTATTATCACTGTTCTAAAGCCGTAACTCGAAGTAACCACACATACATTTTGACTAACCTGCCTGCCAATTTAGTAAAGTCAGTTAAGCAAATTGTATGTCTTACGCGCTACATATATTTTTCGGTCTAACTTACGATATCGATTACCGTTTAGGTACGTATCTGGGTAAATGCTCTCTGGTGTTATTTTATAAGCGGCAATTTCTTGGCGCTGTTTAATAACGTGTTCTTTTTCGCTGTCATCGTTGTGCTGTTATGTCTACCTCGTCCAATCTATCTGTTTCATCTAGTCTGCCCTCCTCACGCTTTACCTTTTGGTTGGTTCTGTGTGCCATGATTCTGCTAGCCACCAATATGCGTGCACCTATCGTCGCGCTAGGTTCTATCGCCCCAGTGGTAAAAGATGCGCTTGATATCTCTGAGTTTCAGATAGGCTGGCTAGGAGCAGTGCCTATGCTGAGCTTTGCCGTTGGTGCGCTGATTTCTCCAACCATTGGTAAGCGATTCGGGCTAGAAAATACACTGATTGCCATGATTGGACTGTTAACGGTAGGGATGATTATTCGTACCGCTATCCCGACGTGGAGTGGGTTTTTAATTGGTACTTTATTGCTTACCCTTGCCATCGGCTTCGCTAATACTTTAGCAGCGCCTGTTATTAAGCAGCGTACCCCGCAACATATTCCGCTGATTACTGGTCTGTTTAGTCTGACGATGACCACAGCAGCAGGTATCGTCGCAGGCGTCGTATTACCGTTATCGGAGCAAGTTGGTTGGCAGTGGGCATTAGGCGGTTGGACGATACTAGGTGTATTTGCCTTTGTTATCTGGCTATTCTTACGTGTACGTTTGGGTTCATCTAACCATCAAGCGGTTATCCCTGCGGCTTTAGGCTCTTCTGATATTTCCATGTGGCGAACCACCTTTGCGTGGCAGATTGCTATTTTTATGGGATTGCAGTCATTATTGTTTTACACCGTTGCCAGTTTTTTACCGTCAATTTGGGTTAGTAAGGGACTATCTGCCGTCAGCGCTGGACAAATGGGCTCTGTATTCCAGTTTATGGCACCGGTTTCTATCTTAAGCCTAACTTGGTTGGTCAATCGTGGCCGCCCCATTCAAGCGCTAGCAGTGTTCGCCGCTGTGCTAAACGTCGTTGGCATATTGGGTGTCAGTTATCTATCGACTGATTTGGCATGGCTATGGTCAGGCATGATGGGCATGGGCTGTTCAGCGATTTTTACCTTGAGCATGATGCTGTTCTCTATGCGCACCTATACGACCAATCAGGCAAGTGAGCTGTCTGGTATGGCTCAAGCAGTGGGTTATGTCATTGCGTTTTTTGGGCCATTGGGTACAGGCTGGCTGCATGAAATGACTGGTAGTTGGAGTATGCCACTTTTTATTATGCTGATACTGATGATTGTCAACGTCGTGATTGCTTGGCTTGTTAGTCGTCCAGTGATGGTCGATGGCAAATATATCTGATTGCTATCAGCTTTCATTTCTATCAGTTTTTGTGGTCTACAAGGCTATAATTGCTAACGCGCAATAAAGCGGCCTTAAATTAACCTTAGGGCAATATAGGTCACTGTCTTATTTTGCTATAGTCAGTTCAATATAACTTAGATACTTAATATAAGCTGGATACTCAATATAATCTGAATAAAAGGAAGGTGAGTGACAGTACTATCAATAGTAGACTGAGCGAGCCTGACGATTCATCCGACTAATACTGTATCTGGTTTAGATAGGATTTGACTATACACTGGTTTGATTGCATATAGGACATAACACCCATGATGAAATTTCCCTTGCGTTTTGCTCAGCGCTTACCTGCTATCGCTATGCTCGCGGCTGTAATGGCTATCAGTGGCTGTCAAAAAGAAGCTGAAACGACACCTGCTGATGGTACGCAGAGTACCAGTACTGAAGCGACTAACAGTCAAGCCAGCACTGCTCCAGTAGCCACTGAAACCGCAGCCTCAACTGATCAACAGGTCAAATCCTCATCACTGACTATTTTAGCGCTTGGTGACTCACTGACAGAAGGTTTGGGAGTGGATAAAGATGACAACTACCCTGCTCAGTTAGAAGATCGTCTACAAGAGATGGGCTACGCTAACGCCAAAGTTATCAACTCAGGTCTAAGCGGTGAAACCAGTACGGGATTGGTCAATCGATTGGACTGGGTGTCGCAAACCGAACCCGACATCACCATATTGACCATCGGTGCTAACGATGCGATACGCGGTATCGATGTGGCGACCATTGAAGCTAACATCCGTACTGCGGTTAAGCATCTGCAAGACAATGGCAGTGTCGTCATCTTAGGGGGTATGTCGATCTATGACAATCTAGGCAGTGATTACGTCGCCTCGTTTTCAGCCATTTATCCTCGCATTGCGAAAGACATGAATCTGACGCTTATTCCGTTTTTCTTAGAGGGTGTCGGCGGTGACCGAGAGCTAAACCAAGCGGATGCGATTCATCCAACCAAAGAAGGCTATGAGATTATCGTTAATGACAATATCTTGCCTATTCTAGAGCCTAAGTTAAAAGAGCTAAATGAACTAGAAGAGCTAAAAACAACCGGTACAGATAAAACAGCTGCAACGGCTCAAGACAATACGACAAAAAATAAGACAAACGAGACTACTTAACGAGACACTGTAATGACATCATTATCTTCGACTGCCACAGCAACGCCACAAGCAGATGCTAAGACACAAGCTCTACTGACCGCCTCACAGTTAAATAAAACCGTGCAAGTCGGTGAGCAAAAGCTGTCCATCATCAAAGACGTAGATATTTATGTCAACGCTGGCGAGTTTGTGGTCATCATGGGTAAATCAGGCTCAGGTAAATCTACTTTGTTAGGTTTACTCGCAGCATTAGACTATCCCGATAGCGGTACGGTATCGCTGGCAGGTCAAATGCTCAGTAGTCTGGACGAGGATGCTCTGGCGGTGATACGTCAACAGGATATGGGCTTTGTCTTTCAGTCGTTTCATCTACTGCCCACACTAACCGTCGCTGAAAATATTGCCTTTCCACTTGATATTGCCAGACGTCCAAACCCCGCACGGGTAGACGAGCTGATTGACGCGGTTGACTTAGGTCATAGACGTAACAGCTTACCCAATCAGTTGTCAGGTGGTGAACAGCAGCGTACAGCAGTAGCACGAGCACTGGTATCGCACCCAAAGATTGTCTTTGCGGATGAGCCAACGGGCAACTTAGATGAGCAAAATGCAGACCAAGTCATGCAGCTGCTATTGGATTTACGCCAACAGGTTGGCTCGGCACTGGTGGTCGTGACTCATGACCCTGCACTTGCCGAGATGGCAGATCGCGTCATCACCATGCATGACGGCCGCATTGTACCTACATGAATAACTGGATTGTATCTTAATGAATAGTAAGCCCACAGACAACAAATCGCCTGATACAAAAAAGACTGCTACCAGTATGCATCAAGAGTCCAGTTATCCTAGCGGCATCCTTAGTCAACTATTTACTCGTACCCTAGGTTTTCAAACACTAGGCTCACAAGCACTCAGCCGTAGTTGGTGGCAACGCTGGGTGTATCCACTGCTATTCTTGCTGACATTGACCTTGTCGCTTGCAACTTACCTGACTCTGGACTCTGTGCAGCAGTCTGTCGATAGCTACATCAATGACAATCAGCGCGCGCTCGTTGGTGGGGATCTAATCCTAAACAGTAAGCAAGACTGGCCAAGCGAAGTATTGTCACAGGTAGAAACTATCCCTAATACACAGACCGTGTATGACTATCAATTTAGCGCCATGCTGGTCAATGATGAGCAAACCTTGCTTGCCAGCGTCAAAGCCGTCTCGCCGTCGTATCCCTTATACGGCACAGCGGAGCTTGCCTCAGGACAGCCGCTGTGGGATCAGCTAACATCTGACAGTGTGATCGTCGCGCCAGAAGTGCTCAGTAGTCTACAGGCCGATGTCGGCGACCGTATCACCATTGGCGATGCGCAGTTCACGATCAATGATGTACTGACCAAAGAGCCTGATCGCCCGCTGACTACCTTTGGTTTTGGTGGGCGTGTGTTGATGAAACAAGATGCACTACAGTCAACCAATCTATTGGGACAACGCAGCCGAATAAACTATCGTATTGAGATGGCAGGCGACCCAGAACTGATAACCACGCAGCGTGACAAGCTCACAGATATCCTGACCAATTATCCTGATATTGAGCTATCTGACGCTGAGTCCGCAGACACTTCTGTCTCGCGCATCTCTGATAATGTGCTGATGTTTTTAAAACTGCTAGTCATCGCGGTGTTGCTACTATCTGCGGTCACTATGTACGGCGTCATTAGTGCGTTTGTCAGTAAGCAGCAGTCCAATAACGCCATTCGCTTGGCGTTAGGCGAGCCGCTTGGCTCACTCAAACGCAGCTACTATCAATTGCTTATTGTCACGACTATCATTGCTTGTGTCGCCGCAATTGTCCTTAGTCTGGGTTTGCTTAAAATCGGTCAGCCGTATCTGGTCGCTATTTTGCCTGCCGACGTTGGTCTCGCCATCAATCCAATCAGTGCGATCAAGACCATTGTAATTGCTTTAGCGCTGACGTTACTGATTGCACAGCGTGGTCTAAGCGCGCTTAACACAACCAAACCCGCTACCCTACTCAATCAAGGGGCGAGTACGCAGACGCAAAGCTTGCCTTGGTATCGGCGCGTGCCGCTACTATGGTATGGCTTGGTGCTGGCAGGACTGTATGCTTTCTTTGCTTATGAAGTTGGCTCACTGTCATTAGGCGCACAGCTATTGGGCGGCTTGATTGGCTTTGTGGCGATATTTTGGTTATTGGCGCGTGGGTGGCTCTGGCTGCTTAACAAGTTAGCAAGCAATACCAAGGTCAGTTGGATGCAGCGTATCGCCATCCATAACCTTGCGCGTAAAGGCAACCAATCAGCGTTGTTCTTTATCACATTATCACTATCAGTAGCGGTGCTGACGCTCATTACCACACTCAATCACAGTATCAATGCGCAGTTTATCAGTGCCTATCCTGAAGACGCGCCCAATTTGTTTTTGCTCGACGTGCAGAGCGATCAACATGACGATATTGATGCGATCATTGAGGCGCCTGTCACTTATTATCCCGTCATTCGTGCGCGTGTGGAGACGGCCAATGATGTGGCGGCAAAAGATATCGAGCCTGCTGATGGGTTTGATGATCCCACGCGTGTCTTTAATTTGAGCTATACAGACACGGTCATGGACACCGAATACATCACTGAATCGCTCACAGACGACGCGCTATACACCCCTATCGATGCGACAAATGAGCAAGTCAAACCCTTATCTATCTTGGACACTGCCGCCAGTATGCTCAATGTCGGTATGGGCGATCAGGTGCGTTTTAACATTCAAGGTATCGAGATCGTCGGGCAGATTACCAGTATTCGCACGCGCTATGAGCGTGGCCCAAGTCCGTATTTTTACTTCTTATTTGAGCCGTCGGTGCTGTCCGCTGCCCCACAGATTCAATTTGCCACTGCGCACGTGTCAGAAGATGCCATTCCAGAACTACAAGGCAAACTGGTACGCGAGTTCCCTGCTGTCACTACAATCGATGGCACTGCTATTGCGAAGCAAATTCAAGAGTTGGTGGTACAAATGAGCCGCCTAGTCTATGTGTTCACCTTGCTTGCCCTACTCACTGGAGTCATGGTGCTGATCAGCTCGCTACTGTCTACTTCGCAAGATCGTATGAAGGACAGTGCGTCATTTAGACTGCTCGGTATGCAAAAGCGTGACTTGTATATGCTCAATATTTTAGAGCTGGGTGTGCTTGGTATTAGCGCGGCAACATTTGCTGTTGTTATCGCCAGCGTGGGTGCATGGGCTGCTATCACTCAGTGGTTTAATTTACAATTTAGTGTGCCGTGGACAAGCTTGGCGATTGGCGGTGCGGCATTAATCGTATTGCTGTTTGCTATTGCCATTATTTATGTGAGATTGGTGATTGGGCGCGGGATTATGGCACGGGTAAGGGCGATGGTTTAAGCGTATTGGATTTTGGCTTTATACAAAAAAACCCCTTAATAGGGGTTTTTTTTCATACGCTATTATCTGCTAATGTAGGCTGAGCTCATCAAAATAACTACTGCCATCAGAACTAGCAGTAACGTCAGGTACTTGCTAATATCTATTAACATTCCATTACTCAATTTCTTGAAGGTATAAAATGATAATTCAACCAGATTGGAATGTATTCAAAGCAAAATTCAGTGCTAATCCTCATGATACTTTCGAATGGTTTAGTTATTTATTATTTTGTCGAAAGTATGACCTTAAAGAAGGATGGTTTGGTTATAAAAATCAGTCAGGAATAGAAAAACAACCACTTGTACTGGGTAACAAAGTTATAGGCTTTCAGTCCAAATTTTACGACGTACCTTTATCATCTAAAAAAGATGAATTGATTAAAACTTTAAATACTTCTAAAGAAAATTATCCAAATTTAACTCACTTAATAATTTATACGAATCAATTATGGGGACAAGGTAATGCTAAAGATGGTAAATCTACAGCTCTTATAGCTATTGAAGAGCGCGCATCTGAATTGAATATTGAAATTATTTGGAATGAGCATTCATTCTTCGAATCAGAATTTGTTTGTATAGAAAATAACGACTTAGCCAGACACTTTTTTACGAATGATGATTATCAAGGTTGGGATAGATTTAAGGATTGGTCTAGCACCCAAGCCAATGTAGACTCTCTATATTTTACTGATAACGATATTAAGGTAATACTACCTAATCAGAAAAGAGACGATGCAAGTCGCGTAATCAACGGCATAAACGCTATACGCAAAGAGTTGAATCAGCCTAAAAACTCTGTTCGGCTTGTAGGCTTATCTGGTGCCGGTAAAACTAGATTAGCTCAAGCACTATTTGACGACCGTATAGGTAAGAATCCACTAGACGTTAGAGAGGTTTGGTATTGTGATTATGGTGAATCACCATCCCCTCTTCCACTACACTTTATAGAAGATCTTAAACAGAAAAATAAGAAATTTCTCGTTATCGTTGATAACTGTGGGCGTGACCAACATGAAATATTAACTAAATCTGTCACTAATGACGATAGTCAGATTTCTCTACTGACTATCGAATACGATATTTCTGATGACTTACCCGAAAAAACGTCAGTTTTTAAACTTGAGCCAAATAGTCCTACTCTTGTTCAAAAGGTAATAGAACGCCATTACCCTGAAATCAACAACCCTATCCCACATGATATTGCGCAGTTAACAGGTGGCAATTATCGACTAGCTCTTGCTATCGCGTCGACTGTGAATAATGTAGATAATATTGCTATATTAAATGATAAACAATTATTTGAGCGTTTGTTTTATCAAAATGGCCAGATCAATGAAGAGAACTACAAGATTGCTCAAGTTTTCTCATTGGTTTTTTCATTTAATATTAAGGATTTATCAGAGCCAAACTCAGAACTCCAAATATTGTCTGATATCGCTGAAATATCACCTAGAACTGCAAAACAAGTCATTGAGCAATTAAAGGCTAAAGATGTTGTTCAACAACGTGGTAATTTTAGAGCCATACTACCTCATGTCTTAGCAAACCATCTCTCTAAACAAGCCTTACAGTGGATTGATGATGATGAACTACACGACATATTTGTTAAAATGCCAAATCGATTACAACGCTCGATGATTAAACGTTTAAGTTACTTACATGATAATGAAGAAGTACGTAAATTTGCTCAAAAAATATTAACTAAGGAAGGAGTTATAGGTAAAAAACTTCTCGATGGATCTATCTCTGAAGAAGAAATTAATTACTTGCGCCTACTATCCCATATTGAACCTAGAGCTATCTTAGAGTTAATAGAAGAACGTCATACTCGAGATAATCTCTTTTTAACTTCTAAAAACCCTCACATCTCTAAAATCGAATATCTTATTAAACTTCTATCTTATAAATATGAGAGCTTCAGTCAGTCTTTTAATTTACTATTGGCTATAGCAAAAAATAAGCCAAAAGACTCATCTACTCAAAGCACTCTAACCTCAATGTTTAGTCTTTATACATCTGAAAGCTTAGCTACATTAGATTTGAAAAAACCACTACTACAACAGCTATTCGATAATAAAGACTTTGAGATACTCTTAAACATATTAAAATCAGCAATAGATTTTAATTCAGGTGGTGTTTTATATTCAAACTTAGATAATGGTGAAAAAAGAGATGGATATGGCTATCGCCCCAAGACTAATGGTGAAATTTGGAATTGGACCGATTTCTTATTAAATCTTTTAAATCAACTTGATAGTCTAGATTATACAGATGCTAGAGAGATTTTCGCCAGTCAGCTAAAACCACTCATTCGAAGTTGTTATCAAGGTGGGTTTATGGATAGATATATACTAGATTTCCATAGTAGGAAACCGTTTATTAAAGCCTCAATTGCCTTGAATGAGCTTATTGCATATGATTATGAAGAATTACAAAAGAAACACCCTCAAACTCTTCAAGACTTGCAAAGTTTAATTATTACGCTTCAACCTAAGTTAGGTGAATTAAAACAGTTAATTCACCATTATATACTGATAGGTGGTTTTGATTTAGCAAGATATCAAAGACAAGCTGATAAACGCTTGAGCCTTAAAGTTCCCAACTTTAATAATTATAATAATTTTATTCAATATATTTCTAACGAATTAGTGAACAACAATGACTTGCACTCTTATCTTGCACTATTACTGAGTAGCGACAACCCAAGTCTTGAATACACCGGCACAGTAATCTATCCAAAATTGATAGAACATAGCAATTTAATTAATGTTTTACAGGGACTTGCGGACTTATCAATAAATAGGTGTCCTTACTTATTACTAGGCTTGTTAAAGGAATTGAAAAACAACTCCTTTAGTGACTATAAATCAACTATCTTAGAGCTAGTGAAATCAGATGAATTTAAGCAAGTCGTACCTTGGTTAACTTTTGAGTTAAGTCAAACAGATGAAGACTTTGACTTTCTGTGTGAATTGTTAGACTTAAAATTAGATATTGATTTTTACGACTATGCTTGGATTTCTGTGAAAAAAGGACGTAGAGAAATATCATCAGAGCAATTCGAAAAAGTTTTTGATTCTTTGATCCAGAATGGTTATGAAATTGCTATTGATCAAACCTTTCAACTTGAATCAACCTACATAAAAAGCCTACCAGATAAATATATTTCACCCTTTTTAAAACGTGTGCCTTCAATTTATAGTAGTCATAAAACCTTTGATCTAGAGGGTATGCTTAAGCTTTTACTCTCTAACAATAAGAGTATCGAAAAAGCTTTTGACGTATTTATTGAGCTATTTAACTCAGAAAAATATTTATCATTAAATCACGAAACCCAAACCTTTGTAGCTTTAAAAGCTCTATTAAAAACTGATACTAAGCAGTTTATCAAAAGGTTTGTAGAGAATGGATATCTAATATTTAATGTTATATCGTGGGATAGATCAGATTTGCTTTTTTATGCTGAAGAAAGCACAGTAATTAACTGGATAAATGAAGATGAGCAAGTAAGGATAGATTTTTGGATTAAATACGCGAACTTATTAAGGATTGAAGACCAAATAGGAGTTAGGAAATTTCATTGGAGCAATCTAATAGTTTATTTTATTAATAATACTAATAACCCTAAATCTGTTATAGACGCAGTGTTAGTCCATAATGTCTATGAAATATACAGTTATACAGGTAGTTACTCTAATGGTATGCGAGAGCGACTTGATGTACTCGACTCACTCAAAGAATATTTAATTAAGAATAGCTTAGAAAATTATGTTCCGTATTTAGAAACTAAACGCACTGAATGGTTAGAAGCTATCAACACTCAAGAGTTAAAAGAAGCTGAAAAAGGAAAAAAAGACGAGGGTTTTGATTATTAGACAATTGCAATACGTTGTACTTCTTTTATCCATCTAAAGCCTTACTAAGCTCCTCAAACCCAAACGCCTTCTATTCATATAGCAGGCGTTTTTTGCTTCATTAGACGTATAAGCATATAAACCAATATCAACCATGCACTTTGCTTATTTTATAGTCCTCATTTGCTATACTAGCCCAACTTTATCGGTTAAATACCAACTTATAACACCCTCCCAAACAGCATGGTAGCCTTATGAAATTCTCAAAGTTCGGTCAAAAATTTACCCAGCCCACTGGCATCTCACAATTGATGGATGATCTGGGCGACGCGCTAAAAAGCGATCAGCCAGTCAACATGCTGGGCGGTGGTAACCCTGCCAAAATTGATGCCGTCAATGAGTTGTTTTTGGAGACGTATAAGGCACTAGGTGTTGATAACGATGCAGGCGTGCCCAATAGTAGCGCGATTATTAGCATGGCGAACTACTCTAATCCGCAAGGTGATGCCGCCTTTATCGATGCGTTGGTTGGCTTCTTTAACCGTCATTACGATTGGAATCTCACCTCAGAAAATATCGCTCTGACCAATGGCTCACAGAATGCGTTCTTCTATTTGTTTAACCTATTTGGCGGTGCGTTCGCTGATGAGAATAGCGAGTCTATCGACAAGTCCATTCTACTGCCATTGACCCCTGAATATATTGGCTATAGCGATGTGCATGTGGAAGGTCAGCATTTCACCGCCGTATTACCGCATATCGATGAAGTGACGCATGATGGTGAGGAAGGCTTCTTTAAATACCGTGTGGATTTTGACGCATTAGAGAACTTGCCAGCGCTAAAGGAAGGTCGTATCGGGGCTATTTGTTGCTCACGCCCGACCAATCCGACTGGCAATGTGCTAACCGATGATGAAATGGCGCATTTGGCCGAGATTGCCAAACGCTATGACATACCTCTCATCATTGATAATGCCTATGGTATGCCTTTCCCCAATATCATCTATTCTGACGCGCATCTGAATTGGGATAACAATACGATTCTTTGCTTCAGCCTGTCGAAGATTGGTTTGCCTGGTATGCGTACGGGTATTATTGTGGCCGACGCCAAAGTCATTGAAGCGGTTAGTGCGATGAATGCCGTGGTTAATCTAGCGCCGACACGCTTTGGTGCAGCGATTGCTACGCCACTGGTAGAAAACGATCGTATCAAGCAATTATCTGATAACGACATCAAGCCGTTTTATCAAAAGCAGGCGACACTCGCGGTGAAGCTATTAAAAGAAGCCTTGGGCGACTATCCTTTGGTCATTCATAAACCTGAAGGCGCAATATTCTTATGGTTATGGTTTAAAGACTTGCCGATTAGCACGCTGGATCTATACGAGCGCCTAAAAGAAAAAGGCACGCTTATTGTGCCAAGTGAGTACTTCTTCCCTGGCGTCGATGTTAGCGATTATCAGCATGCGCACGAATGTATCCGTATGAGTATTGCCGCTGATGAGCAGACACTGACTGATGGTATCAAAGCGATTGGTGAAGTCGTACGTGAGCTGTATGACGAGGCTAATAGCTAATAAATATAGCTAACATATAACCTAGAGTCTGATGGCTATGTACCCAATATTTTTACTCTATGGCATATTTATATTTTCAGCTATTTTTTTGGTGTGGATCTTAATAGCGATCATAACTGACTTTATCTTTTTATGTTTTCCAAAAGTAGATTCAAAGGTTTTAAGCAAAAGAATAGTGATTACTTCTGCCAAATTCTCTTATCTGGATGATGTGCATGAGCTTTTTATTAAGTATCAATATGAGTTCGAAGGTGTCATCTATACCAGCACATTACTAAATGCTTTTGGAGGGGTGCGTAGTTTTGGTGAAAAAGGAGTTAGAAAGGCAGTAGCGAATTCGATAACTTCAGAAGACAGAATAGCTGTCTATGTCTGCCCTTTTTACCCGAAGCTGGCTTATGCTTTGCCGTTTGGATGGAGTAAATTTTTGGTATTGCCGATAATTGCTGTGATATTAGCTTTGTTCCTCTCCTCAAGCAATAAACTAAATATTTTTTGAGGTACAACAGAAAACGGACTAATTAATAGTCCGTTTTTTTATGGCGTTTGGTCAGTGAAGTCGATTTATTGGTTGGTCGAAATATAGTCGTCCACTTATTCAGCGCAAAGAGCACATACGGCAGCATACAGGTATTAATCAAATCACGGATACTCGCGAGTATTTGATCACGGCTCAAGCTTGCCAAGCCAAGCGATTCAATCGTATCTCGATTGTCTAAATACTCACCCAACAGCGCAATGCAAGTCACGACGATCAAAGCGATAAATGACCGAATACCTTGGCTTTTTATAATAGGACGCAGCGCAATCAGACACAGCAGATAAACACCGACACCGACATAGATATGTAAGGCATCTTTGGCAAGGCCAGTTGTTTCCACAACATTCATTTTAAAGGCAGTAAAATCCACTGAGATATTCCAAGTATAAGCAAGTAGAAAATAACTGAGCGTATCACTAAACCATGATGGCTAAACTATAGTAGCTAAAGAATGGCAGCTACAAAGTGATTGCTGAGCATAAAAAAGGCAGATTATACAATTGATAATCTACCTTCTACTAAATTAAATATTCACTTCACGTTTATCAACTACTTACACATTCCACTCTACAAAGTTCTTGAGCAGTTGCAAGCCAGCGGTATGGCTCTTTTCTGGATGGAACTGGGTGGCAAATAGATTGTCTTGGATCACACTGGCACAGAACGGTTGACCATAGTCACATACCGCCGCCACTTGTGAGCTATCAGCAGGTTCACAGTAATAACTATGCACGAAATAAAAATGCGCGTTGTCTTCAATACCGTGCCAGAGCGGATGGTCAAAATCCATACCGCTAATGGTATTCCAGCCCATATGCGGTACTTTTATCGTTGCACCCTGTTTGTCTTTCCACGTAGGGTCAAACGCTTCTACACTGCCGCTTAAGATGCCCAAACAGTCCGTGCCACCATTTTCAGCTGACTGCTCAAACAATGCCTGCATGCCCACACAGATGGCCATAACGGGCTTGTTAAATACTGCATGGCGTATGACGTCATCAATGCCTGCTTTATGCATGCCAGCGATACAGTCGCGCATCGCACCCACACCAGGGAAAACGATCTTATCAGCCGCCGCGACGATTTTTGGATCATTGGTGATAGAGACTTCTGCCCCGACTACCGATAGGGCCTTGCAAGCAGAGTGCAGGTTGCCCATACCATAATCTAGTAGTGCTACTTTAGTCATCGATTGGTTCTCATTTTTAAATATTTTGACTACTGTACTATTTATATTATTGACCATTTATATTGTTGGCTATGGCCTTTTCTATTATCGCGGGTGTAGATAAGGTTTTGCTACAAGGAAGTCAAGCGCAGGCTGTACAACTAGTACGCCAAGCTTGACTGGCCCTTTTGAGTAACCTTATAGAACAGCCTTAAATACGCCTTAGAAAGCTTCTTTGGTCGATGGCAGGGTATTCAATGCACGCTCATCGTACTCACAGGCCATACGTAACGCACGAGCAAAGGCTTTAAAGGTTGATTCAATTTGATGATGGCTATTTTTGCCTTTTAGATTGTCCAAATGCACAGTCATCCATGAGTGATTGACGAACCCGTAAAAGAACTCACTAAATAGGTCAACATCGAAACGGCCGACGTGCGAGCGCGTAAATGGGATATCCATATGCAAACCAGGACGCCCTGACAGATCGACGACAGCACGGGTTAATGACTCATCTAGCGGCGCATAGAAGTGCCCATAACGACGAATGCCTTTTTTGTCACCCAATGCTTTGTTAAAAGCTTGACCAAGGGTAATACCAGTGTCTTCGACGCTATGATGGTCATCAATAAACGTATCACCCGTACATTTTATATCTAAGTCAAACAAACCGTGACGCTTAATTTGATCAATCATATGATCCAAAAATGGTACGCCAGTGTCTACCGTGCCTTTACCCGTACCATCTAAATTAACGGTACAGGTGATTTGCGTTTCGGCAGTGATACGTTCAACGGTCGCGATACGTTCAGGGCGACCATATAGATTTACGTTTTTTGACTCAGTTTGCTCAGGTGTGGCAGCAGTCGTCGTTGCATTGGCTGTCATGGCTACTCTCTATCAGTTTTTATCAGTGAAAAGCGGTCAATAAATAAGGCAAAAACCTGCCCAAAATATTTTACTAGTGTCTGGGTCAGACCTTAGCAAAAACTATATTAGAAAATGATATATACAAAAGATATCAACATATTAGGGTTTATACATACTAAATATTATATAGCCTCATCATAGCAAACCCTAACATTTACTGCCACGACCAAGCGGTAAACCACGCACAAAATCACCTCATTCTGCTAAAATAGTGTGTTCAGTATTATCAATCATGACTCGCGCCGACTTTGAAGACCTTTATTTACGGCACTGCACGCTATGACATCGTGCTGTCTCATACTGCTTATTTATACTATAGAAACCCTCTATTTATAGGAACTGCTATGCCTTTAGAAGCGATCGCCATTAATAGTTTGGATGCGCCACTTATCAAAAAACCTGCTCGCGACAATGAGCTAGCAGAGCGCTTGCAGGCATTGTACGATAGTGATGATGCACAGCCTGACGGTCTCGAGGTATTAAATATCGTTGAGCAAGGGTTTAAACGTGGACAGTATCTCTATGTCGGGATGTTCAATGATAAGCCTATCGCAGCTGTCGCCTGCTTTGATGATGGTCAGACCAATGCTAAACGCCTGCAATATCTCACTGTGCATCCAGAAAACCGTAAACGTGCTATCGATGCCAAGTTTATTAAACTGGTCTATGATTGCGAAGTTAGAAAAGGCGTACGTGAATTTGTCCCTGCTGACGCTGATATTCACCGCATCATGAGCGAGTACGAACTGTTGCGTGTAAAAGACTAAACTAAGCGCTAAAACGGTTAATTTTACTAATATCTGATTATTTATCGTCTTTTATCAGATATAATGCAAAAATTGCTTGACAGCTGAGCCTATATTTAGTTTAATAGCGCCTCAACGAAGACGGCTCGATAGCTCAGTAGGTAGAGCAACGGATTGAAAATCCGTGTGTCGGCAGTTCGATCCTGCCTCGAGCCACCATTCGTTAATAGAATTCTAAAAAGCCCTGAACAGCAATGTTCGGGGCTTTTTTTATGTTTAAATTTTACCGTACTCTTTAGCGTTCATTTTATTCATGCGTCGCTTTTATTCATGCGTTGCTTTTATTCGTAGAGCCGACCACTATTCGTACAACCGACCACGCAGTAGTAAATTGCAGCGCTCACGCGAATCCAAGTCGTATATAGTTGCGCGGTAATCAATACCGTGACGCCCCTCAAAAAATATCACTCGGTCGCCCACTGCCAAAAAACAAGACGTGCGCGCATCGTAGATAAAGCCATCTATCACAAATGCTAAATCGCGATCTATCTCGCGTACCGTATACGTCTCACCTTGCGGAATCAAACGTTCAAACCACGCGCTGTGGGCAGCCGTAGTAGCTAGTATGCTTGTCGTTAGCAATAGCCACGCTACCAGTATGTTTTTGGGCAATCGCAAACGGCTCGGCTCATTTACACTTATTTTATTTCTCAACATAACATCTCTCGTAGCATTGTATTCGTCTCACAACTGACTTTACCATAACCATTTTCACTCATCGCTTCTGATGCTAAATACCTACTGTCACGGTTGCATAACATTTTTGTGCTTTTTTCTAAACAGCTTGGCTAAGTATACTCAATAACCATATACGAATAGATAAAAATAATAGGTCATAGATATGAGAGAGTTTGATTACGACTTAGATTATAAGAGTTTGGATTTGCGCGCTCAGCCTGAGTTGTACCGTGTCGGTCGCGGTGAGCAAGGCGTATTACTGGTAGAACCTTATAAGTCTGAGATTTTACCTCATTGGCGCTTTGCGACTCCCGACATCGCTCGCGAGAGTAGTGAAGCTATCTATCAGATGTTTTTAGATTACTTGGCTGACGATGACTTCGTCGGCGCAGATATGGCGCGCAAGTTTATCCAAATGGGCTATACCCGTGCTCGTCGTTATGCCAATCACAAAGGTGGCAAAAAATATAAAGGCGCGGTACCTGATGATAAAAAAGGTCAAAGCGGCGCCCATGGCCGCGAAGAATTGCCACGACAAGAGGAAGACCCAGTCAAAGCAGAATCTGCACGGATCTTTAAAGTTAAATGGGATGAATGCCGTGAGAACGAAGATTATTTAAGGATGAAGAAAGAGCATCGTGAACGCTATAAAGATGTCGAATAGTTGCTAAGACTCAAGACATTCAGCACAACAGGTAACTAAATTGACTGGCCTCAAAATGCTAATGTGCTAAGGTATGCTCAACATAATAAATATAACGATTTCCAATAGTGAGGAACAATGAATAAGCAGCTTTTAATTTTTGATTTTGATGGAACGCTCATTGATAGCGTACCCGATTTGGCCGACGCCACCAACGCCATGCTAACCACATTGGGTAAAGACACCTACCTTATCGAGACGATACGTAACTGGATAGGAAATGGTTCACGCCTGCTCGTAGAGCGCGCTTTGGTTGGTAAAGTGGAAGTAGCAGAAGGTGAGCTAACGGTCGAAGAAGCTGATCATGCAGAGCAAATATTTTTTGAGGCTTATAAGAGTCTTAGTGGTAGCAAAACCGTTGCCTATCCAGATGTCGATGACGGACTCAAAAAGTTGCACGCAGCTGGCTATACGCTTGCTTTGGTCACAAACAAGCCCATTCGATTTGTACCGAAAATATTGCAGTCGTTTGGCTGGCAAGATTTGTTTAGTGAAGTGATGGGCGGCGACAGTTTACCTGTTAAAAAACCAGACCCAGCGCCCCTATTACACGTCTGTGAGACTCTCAATGTCAGTGTTGATCGGGCAGTAATGATTGGAGACTCTAGAAACGATATGTTGGCTGGACAGAACGCCAATATGGACACGCTCGGTCTGTCTTATGGTTATAACTACGGGCAAGACATTCGCGAATTAAATCCGACCGAAGCATTTGACCACTTTGCTGACTTGGTTGCTTGGATTATGAAAGATAAAGTCTAGTCTATATGGAATCTATCAATTATCACGGTGTAACTTTTGCAAACAGAGATTACGCTTTACTACGATAGCTCAGCGCCTCAGATACGTGGGTGCTGTTGATATCGGTACTGTTAGCCAAATCCGCGATTGTACGAGCCACCCGTAATACTCGGTGGTAGCCACGCGCGGACAAATTTAGACGCTGCTGAGCAAGTTGTAATAACTGCTTTTCATTGTCGCCTAGCTGGATATATTCATCGATTTCGCTAGGGCTAAGCTCATTATTAACCTTTTGCTGGCGCTGCATTTGATGCTGATGCGCGACCACTACGCGAGCCCGTACTTGCTTAGAGGTTTCACCTACCTGACTATTTTGCAGATCGGCAATCGGTAACGCAGGTACGGTGATATGCAAATCAATACGATCTAAGAGAGGCCCAGATAACTTATCTTGATAGCGTTTGATCTGCTCAGGTCGACAGCGACAACGTCCTGATGTATCGCCATCATAGCCACATGGGCAAGGATTCATCGCGGCAACCAGTTGAAAATTCGCCGGAAAGGTAATTTGAGAGTTAGCGCGGCTAATAGTGATTTGTTTGGCTTCTAGCGGCTGACGCAATACTTCCAGCACGCTCCGATCAAATTCTGGTAATTCATCTAGAAATAACACACCTTTATTGGCTAGCGTAATTTCACCTGGTTTCGGCCGTGAGCCACCACCGACCAACGCCACAGCTGATATCGTATGATGCACTTGTCTAAATGGTCGCGTCCCATAGTCGTAGTCGCTGTCTGCCACCGAATACGTACTAGCCACTTCTAGCGCATCCTCATCACTCAAGTCTGGCAATATCGTTGGCAATCGTGATGCCATGAGCGTCTTGCCAGAACCTGGTGGCCCTGTAAATAACAATGAATGACCACCAGCGGCGGCAATCTCTAACGCGCGCCGAGCATGGTGCTGTCCTTTGACATCAGCTAAATCTACTTGATAGCCGACATGCTGCTGTGCAGGACCTGGCTGCACCACTGACAAACTCTCATAGCTTGCAGTTGGGTCAACGAGCGACTGTAGATGGTCACAAACTGCTTTTAGGCTTGGTGCAGCTAGTATCGTTACACCATCAACGCGGCTGGCCTCATGACCATTATCAATCGGTACGATCAGTTGCGGTGTTATCGGCGGTGAGGTATCTGAATTATTTTGTCCTTGCTCATTCGCTGCTACCTGAGACAACGCTATTGCCAATCTCTCAGCTTTAATCGCCCGTGCGACTGCCAAACTGCCAGTTACTTGTCGCAATTGACCATTGAGCGCTAACTCGCCAATAAACTCAAATCCTGATAATACCTCTGGCTCAAGCTGTCCGCTTGCTGCCAGTATGCCGATAGCAATTGGTAAGTCTAAACGCGCGCCATCTTTAGGCAAATCAGCAGGAGCTAAATTGATCGTGAGGCGGCGGTTAGGAAACTGGAAACCTGAATTGAGAATGGCGGAGCGTACCCTGTCCTTACTCTCACGCACGGCGGCCTCAGGTAGCCCAACGATGGTCAATGCAGGCAGTCCTTGCGATAGATGCACTTCAATGATGATCTTGGGAGCATGCAGACCAACCACCGAACGGGTATAGACTTGGGCAAACGACATCAGCATCTTCCTAATACAGAGTGTCATTGATAATAAAGTATTATTTATCAACGCGCAAACGTCGTGTTTTATTGCTGGTGTAGAGAGAATCACCAAAACCTCAGCGTCGTTCTAAGGTTTTTTATGTATAAATAACGCTCTATTCTAATATTTAAGAATACTCACCGACCACCCCACTGCTAACAAGGATTTGTTATACTATCTATTATACATTTAGCGATACATACTACTGCCGATGAACTATTCAAGCCATGTTATTAATCAACCTTAAGAGTAAAAAATAAACACTAAATCCAAAATCATTTTTAATCCAGAAACCAACAGTATCTAGAGTAAAAACGAGGAATATCGCATGACAGACTATTCAGAGCAGAACACTCAGCAGCCCTACAACCGTGCGGACGAGCCGCCCACGATTGTGCGCCCTGTTATGCAATCTGACAACCCTTATGCCAGTACACGCGGCAGCATTACTAGCAAGCAGCTACCAGCATTTGATGAGGCAATCATCAATAAGTACAATCGCTCAGGGCCACGTTATACCTCTTATCCAACTGCTCTAGAGTTCGCGCCCATACCAGATAGCTTCGAGAATATCGGTCTTGAGACGAAAATCTTGCAAAATCGTGAAGCGCGCGCTCCTTTATCGCTATATTTTCATATTCCGTTCTGTCGCCACCTTTGCTACTACTGTGCTTGTAATAAGATTATTACCAAAAAAAATAGCGACTCTGGCGATTACTTGCAGTATTTAATCGCTGAAATTACTCATAAACGCCGCTTGTTATCTACGCCAGAAGGCAGCGACAAACCATTGGTCAAACAACTACATTTGGGTGGTGGTACACCAACATTTTTGCGCGACGAAGAGATGGTGCAATTATGGGAGTTTTTACAGACTCAGTTTGAGTTTTTGCCAGAAGCTGAAGGTGACTATTCTATCGAAATTGATCCTCGCGAGCTGAGTGAAAACACCCTACAGATATTACGTAATCTCGGTTTCAACCGTATCAGCTTAGGTGTGCAAGATTTAGATGAAACGGTGCAAATCGCCGTTAATCGTGTGCATTCAGCAGAGCTTATTGAAAGCGTGCTAACAGAAGCACGTGAGCTTGGTTTTCGCTCTATCAATATTGATTTGATTTATGGTTTGCCGCATCAAACGCCTGATACGTTGGACAAAACCGTAAATCGTATCATCGAGATGTCACCAGACCGCCTGTCAGTCTTTAACTATGCGCATTTGCCTGAGCGATTTAAAGCCCAACGTCAGATAAAAGATGAAGACTTGCCTAGCCCAGCTGCCAAACTGACGATGCTCGGCAGTACTGTTAACACGTTGACCGAAGCTGGCTATCAATATATCGGTATCGATCATTTTGCCAAACCTGATGATGAATTGGCTATCGCCCAGCGTGAAGGCAAATTACATCGTAACTTTCAGGGTTACACCATCATGGGTGATTGTGACTTATTAGGCTTTGGTGTCTCATCAATCAGTCAGATTTCTAATGCCAATACGCGCTATATTTTGCAAAACGATACTGATCTACAGAGCTATCAAGCCAAGATTGATATGGCGAAAATCAATCCAACTGTCATGCCCGCGGTCAAGTATATAAAAACTTCTATTAAAGACCGCTTGCGTGAATATGTCATCATGAACCTACTATGTCATGACTATCTCGATTTTAAAGATGTGAATCAAAAGTTTGGTATCGATGCCATCACCTATTTTATTAATGAGATTCAGCAGTTGGGCACTATGCAAGACGACAGACTGATTGATATGGATGCAGCAGGTATTCGCGTCTTACCCAGAGGTCGCTTGCTTGGCCGTAACGTCGCCATAGTATTTGATGAATACTTAGAAAAGAAACACCAAAACCGCTTTTCGAAAGTTATCTAAGTTAGCGAAACTTTAGTCCAGTTATTAAACATAGAAAAGACCTCAAACGAGGTCTTTTTTTAATGTTGCTATGACTTTTACACTTTTAATTTATCACCCACCATACCTTTTACGGTACTTAAGATATCTGCTGGTAGTACCACCATTTTGGAGTTATCAGATTCAGCCAGCTCTCGTATCGCTTTGATATACTGCTCACCCAGCAAGTATACGATCGGCATCTCTTCCTCGCCCATCGCACTAGTAATCAAACGAATCGACTCTTCAGAACCTCTGGCTAGTACCACCTGCGCTTCAGCATCACGGCGTGACGCTTCCAAGCGACCATCCGCTTCTAAGATAGCAGCTTGCTTTTGACCATCAGCACGGGTCACGGTTGCACGGCGTAAACGCTCTGCCGCTGCTTGCTCTTCCATAGACGCTTGCATGGTTTGCGAAGGATTAATATCTTGAATCTCTACTGTCTTAAGAGTAATACCCCAATCTGCGATGTCTTCTGAAATCGCATGTTTTAGCTTGGTTTTGATCTCGTCGCGACTGGACAATGCACTATCAAGATCCATCTCACCAATGATTGAGCGCAATGACGTTTGTACTAGATTACGGATACCGTACTCATAATCTTCGATACCATAGACCGCCTTGTCAGGACGCACGATATTAATATAAGCAACAGCGTTTGCAATAATAACGACGTTGTCACGAGTAATGACTTCTTGTGACGGGATATCGAGTACGATGTCCTTGGTCGTTACTTTATAAGCCACATCATCTACATAAGGGATGATGAGGTTGAGTCCAGGCTCTAGCGTTTGGCTATACTTACCCAGTCTCTGAACTACCCATTTATAACCTTGCGGTACAATGCGTACGCCTTTAAAAACAGTGAATACCACCAGTGCAATCAATACCACCATGACAATACTAAAGCTTTCCATAACTCATCCCTTATTATTATACCTGCATACTTTTATGCATCGCTGCCTGCGCTTTTGTACTGCTCACAATCAGCTCGTTGCCAACGATATCCGTCACTACCACTCTATCGCCGATTGCCACCTGCTCCCCTCTCGTACGGCACATCCATTCAGCCGCACCAACGATAGGAACACTAAATCTGACCGTTCCAGCTTTATCTAGCTGCGGTGACACGATAATCATCCCCACTTCACCAACTATGACACTACCGCCTAGCCCAGCTTTGGTACGATCTACTGACAACGGTTTGATAAACTTGAACCAAGCCAGTAAGAACACAGCAGAGAGCACTAACCAGACGATAATCTGAACAGAAACAGAAATAGGCAACAGCCATGATAGCGCTGCAACGATGACGGCAGCGGCACCAAACCACAGACTGGCAAACGTCGGTACAAACATCTCAACGATTAATAATAAGAAGCCTAATACTAACCAATGCCAAGGTTCAATCATCCAAAGTATCTCCATCCTTGCCACCATTCCTGTCTTTATCATTCCAGTTTTTAATGTAGCACATTTTTAAGGATAACAACGCTTTAACGATAATGATATATTGCCTATTAGCTACTTATAAATTACCGTCCTAAAAGCTTCTGCATAAATTTTAAGCAAAAAAAACGACCACTTAAAGTGATCGTTTCTTTATTATAGCTGTTTAGCTAAAAGCTTATTTTCTAAGTAATTAGAATTTTAGCTGTGCACCAACAGTCATAAGATCAGCGTCGCTACCTAGCATGTCGTATTCAGCTTCAACACTGAAGTCAGAGTTTACTGCGTAACCAAGACCTACACCACCAGCGATATTAGTATCGTCGTCTGAGAAGTCAGAAGCACCAGCAAAGTTAGTGTTGTTAGCTTCTACTTCAGTTTTTGCAACACCTAGCTTACCTTTTGCGTATAAGCCGCTATTTGGAAATGCATAACGGTAAGTACCATAAGCGCCGTATGTCTTAGCATCGATGTCACCGCCTCTATAGTCAGCATCATCTGAACCTACGTATTCTGCTTCCATACCGAAGTTAGGATCAAAGTTATAACCAGCAGTTACACCGTATGCAGTTGGGTCATCAGCGCCATCAACATCTAGATCAAACTGACCAACTTTAGCAGCAACATATGGCTGACCTGTGTAGCCGTTGCCATAGTTAACAGCAGCTTGTGCACCTACAGAAAGTAAAGAACCAGTTGCTAGTGCAAGTATTGTTTTTTGTAGAATTTTCATTATTAGCTCCTTGAAAGAAATTTGGACAAACAAGTTATTTATTTATATTGGCCTTGTGGCCCTATCGCCTTGTCTGCTAACGATGAATACATAGTAACAAACTATTTCAGCCACTCTGTCAGTGTTTAATGGTATGAAAGTTAAGATTTGAAAGTGTTTATCAGTGCGTGGGTTACAAAGGCTTAGATATGAAACCTTTTGTTACATCCACTCAGTTTATGCAATAATCCGTACTCATTTCACAGTTTTCTTGCTAGACAAGTCAGCTAACCATGGCTGATATAACAATAATTAGAGAGAGAAAATGCAAAATTCTATCACTAAGCGCTTGCAAAGCGCACTTGTAGACTTAAAAGCAAAGCAGCAGTATCGTCAATTACCAAACCTAAAGCATGACGGGCGACATGTGATTAGCGATGGTAAGGCTTTACTTAATATTGCGAGTAATGATTATCTTGGCTTAGGCGGCGATACTGAGCTGCAAGCTCAATTTCTAGCTCAAGTGGGACAGCTATCTGTTACACACACTCCTAAAATGAGTGCCACTTCCTCACGCCTATTAACAGGCAACGATATACAGTTAGAAGCTCTAGAAGAAGAACTACAAAGCTGGTATCAAATCGCCATAGAAAAACAGAGTTTAACCGATTCGAAGTCAGTGCTGGTCTTAAACAGTGGCTATCATGCCAATCTGGGTATCTTGCCAGCATTAACAACTTTGCCAGTCAAGACGCTCATTTTGGCTGACAAACTAGTACACGCCAGCATCATCGACGGGCTGCGCCTGAGCCAAAGTAAACTTGTCACCTATCGTCGTTACCGTCACAACGATTATGAACATTTGGCCAAGTTTATTGAACAAGCAGACGAGACGGTTGAACGCATCATTATTGTCACCGAGAGTATATTTAGTATGGATGGTGACCGTGCTGACTTGCCTGAACTAGTACAATTGAAATCCAAAGATGATCGTATTGAGCTTTATGTCGATGAAGCACATGCTGTTGGAGTGCTTGGCCATACAGGTCTAGGGTTGGCGGAAGAAACACATACCTTGGCGGATATTGACTACTTGGTGGGTACCTTTGGTAAAGCATTTGCTTCAGTGGGTGCTTATATAATGTGTGATGAAATCGTCAAACAATGGCTGATCAATGCCATGCGTCCACTGATTTTTAGCACTGCACTCCCTCCTATCAATCACGCATGGACACGATTTATTTTAGCAAAGATGCCGACCTTAACTAACCAACGTGCGCATCTAGCACAGCTATCTACCACGCTTAGCCAAGCCATTGACCCACGGCATCGTGTATCGCTAGCCTTGGAAGATATACACTATGAATCCCCTATCGTTCCTTATATATTAAGCGATAATGCGAGTACGCTTGCCAAAGCGCAACAGTTGCAAACCGCTGGATTTTACGCGCTGCCTATCAGGCCACCTACTGTGCCTGCAAACACTGCTCGCATTCGTTTAGTTATGAATGCCAAACTGACTAATGAAGACTGCGAGCGACTGATACAGCAGTTGTAACCTTATCGTTTGACACAAACTTTACTCCTACTATTGATAGATAACTGGCGCACTTGGACATAATAAAGCCTATGACAACATTCGACACAGCTGATGACCTCAGTGTTAGAAAACAAACCATCGCTCGCCACTTTGCTAATGCAAGTAACTATGACCAGCATGCCAGTATTCAGCAGATCGTTTGTCAGTATTTATTAGACAGTATTGCTCATACCAAACAAAGCAGTGTGCTAGAAGTGGGTGCAGGCACAGGTCAAATGACACGCCTACTCGCTGAGCATATACAGAGCGAGCACTGGCTCATCAATGAGTTATGTAATGAGCAGACGGCTACATTGCAATCAATAATGCCAACTGCTGACGTAATGATTGGTGATGCTGAAACGATAGATTTGGCAGAAAATCATAGCTTGATAATCAGTGCTAATGCCGTGCAATGGTTTGATAGTCCGTTGAGTTTTGTCACGAAATCAGCGCAGCGTCTACAATCTAGAGGACAACTGGTCTTTAGTACTTTTACGCCAAATAACTTTTTGCAAATTAAGACTCTAACTGGCCAAGGACTTCACTACCCAGATATTAATGAATGGCAATTGGCATTAGATAGTGCTGGCTTTGAGAATATCGAACTATCAATTCAGCGTTTTGATTTACCATTTCCTACCCCCTACGCTATCCTAAAGCATATGAAACTCACCGGCGTATCGACCAATCAAACTCAGGTTACGTCAGATAATATTCAAACCTTTGTATGGACAAAATCGCGTCTACAGCAATTTGAGTCAGACTATTGGCAACATTTTTCAGCAAAGGATGAAACAGGACAGCTCGTGGTTAATTTAACCTATGAAGTTCTCATAGTGAGCGCGTTTAAACCATAAGCACGCATCTTATGAAGAAAAATAATAGCTAGCAGGAATAGTAGCTGATAGAAAAACAGCCATAAAAAAACGCACCCCGAAGGATGCGTTTTTTAATTTAACTAGTTATCGATTTATATCGACTATACCATTTTCAAAAACTTGAGTAGCAAGGAAAACAAGCGTAAGTACTACATTAAGTAGACTAAGCGAGTTTGACGCAGCTAATCGCGTTTTTGGATTTGGTATTACTTCTTGTCTTCGTTTACTTCAGTGAACTCAGCATCAACGACGTCGTCATCAGCTTTGTTGCTACCAGCATCATCAGCACCTTGTTGGAACTGGCTTGGATCCATACCTTCTGCGCCAGCGCCACTATCAGCGTAGATTTTTTGGCTGATTGGCAAGAATGCATTATCTAATGCTTCAAGCTTAGCTTTGATTTCGTCATGATCGTCTTCTTTCGCTGCAGCTTCAAGCTCAGTGATAGCAGATTCTACTGTTGATTTTTCTTCAGCAGTGACTTTATCTTCTGCTTCTTTTAGCGCTTTTTGTACGGCATGAATACGACCATCTGCTTCGTTACGAACTTGCGCTAGGTTAGCGAACTTCTCATCTTCAGCAGCATTGGCTTCTGCATCGCGAACCATTTGTTCGACTTCTTCGTCCGACAAACCAGAATCTGCTTTGATTTGGATACTTTGGGCTTTACCAGTACCTTTATCCGTTGCAGAGATGTTCATGATACCATCAGCATTGATGTCAAAAGACACTTCGATTTGCGGTAGGCCACGTGGTGCTGGTGGAATATCCGTCAAGTCAAAACGGCCAAGCATTTTGTTTTGGTTAGCGATTTTACGCTCACCTTGATATACCTGAATCGTTACTGCTGGCTGGTTGTCTTCAGCCGTTGAAAATACCTGTGATTTCTTAGTAGGAATCATAGTGTTTTTCTCGATAACTGGCGTCATGACACCGCCCATCGTTTCGATACCTAGGGTCAATGGCGTTACATCAAGTAGCAATACGTCAGTTTTGTCACCAGACAATACGGCACCTTGAATCGCTGCACCAGCTGCAACTGCTTCGTCAGGGTTCACGTCTTTACGTGGCTCTTGACCAAAGAAGTCTTGTACCTTTTGCTGTACTAGTGGCATACGAGTCTGACCACCAACCAAGATTACATCGTTGATGTCGCCAATTTTTAGGCCAGCATCTTCAAGTGCAGTCTTACAAGGACCCATTGTACGTTGTACTAATTCTTCAGTTAGGCTCTCTAGTTTCGAGCGGCTGATAGTAACAACCAAATGCTTAGGACCACTGCTATCAGCAGTGATATATGGCAAGTTTACTTCAGTGCTTTGTGCACTTGATAGCTCAATCTTCGCTTTTTCTGCCGCTTCTTTTAGACGCTGCATCGCAAGAGAGTCACCTTTTAGGTTCACGTCTTGCTCTTTTTTGAATTCGGCTACTAAGAAATCAATCAATGCTGAGTCAAAATCTTCACCACCTAGGAAAGTATCGCCGTTAGTCGCTAGTACTTCAAACTGCTGCTCGCCGTCTACGTCTGCGATTTCGATGATTGAGATATCGAAAGTACCACCACCTAAGTCATATACAGCAACAGTGCTATCGCCTTGCTTCTTGTCCATACCATAAGCAAGTGCAGCAGCAGTTGGCTCATTGATGATACGTTTTACATCAAGACCAGCGATTTTACCCGCATCTTTAGTTGCTTGACGCTGTGAGTCATTGAAGTAAGCAGGTACAGTTACAACTGCTTCAGTCACGCTCTCACCAAGATAATCTTCTGCTGTTTTTTTCATTTTTTTCAAGATTTCAGCAGAAACCTGTGGTGGCGCAAGTTTTTTACCGTTGATTTCTACCCATGCATCGCCGTTGTCTGCTTTAGCGATTTTGTAAGGAACCATGCCGATATCTTTTTGCACGACTTTGTCATCAAAACGACGACCGATCAAACGCTTAATCGCAAACAAAGTGTTGCTTGGATTAGTTACTGCTTGACGCTTAGCTGACTGACCAACAAGCGTTTCGTCATCTTTATAAGCGACGATTGATGGTGTTGTACGAGTACCTTCAGCATTTTCGATGACTTTAACTTTGTCACCTTCCATTACTGCTACACACGAGTTAGTAGTACCTAAATCAATACCAATTACTTTACCCATAATCAATTGCTCCTAATTTGTTTTTAACTATAAATACTTATTTATCCAGACCGTAGTCGGTCACTTGTTGCTATATATCGGTTTACCCGTCGTATTTTTCAAGGCGATAATCACGCAAAAACTGTGTTTCATGTCATTTTTTGTGAAAAACCTTCATATTAGTAGGGTTTAGCCCTAAAAATATTACTGACCAACACGAACCATGGCTGGACGCAATAGACGACCGTTTAAGCTATAGCCTTTTTGTAAGACTGTACCAACTGTATCTGCCGCTGCTTCTGGGTCAATACCTACTGCTTCATGAAAGTCAGCGTTGAATTTTTCGCCTTGTGGATCGACCACTTCTACGCCGTTTTTGGTCAATACTGCAACCAACGCTTTGTGCGTTAATTGAACACCTTCAGCGACTGGATCATTGGCATCGGCATTTTCGATAGCACGCTCTAAATTGTCAACGATGTCTAACAATTCTTTAGCAAATTTCTGTAGTGCAAACTTTTTGCTCTTATCCGCTTCTTGCTCCATGCGTTTTTGCGCATTGTAAGCTTCAGCATTAGCACGTGCAGTACCTTCTTTGGCTTGCTTTACTTCGCCTTCTAGCTCAGCAATACGCGCTTTGAAAGTATCAAGGTTGATTTCGTTTTCGATAGTCGTTTCTTCACCTGAATTATTCTGTGGATCAAACTCTTTCATGGTTTCTTCTAAGATACTGTCATTGTGATCAATATTCTCATGTGCCACATTCTGGTCAAGATTTTCGTGGTTCGGGTTTTGCTCGCTCATGATAGCTCCTTGGAATTTCAATAATGAAGATTAAGAGACGGCACAGTAGACCGAATAATTACTGGTCCTACTATGCCATTATTAAATGCTCGATGTTTCTAACTCATTGTTTTTTTAATACGCTTCAATAGCTGCTTGATAAAGGTGATAAGTACAAATTTCAAGCCTAGAACAAAGGAATTTTTACCATTTATGACAAATATTTGTGGAGTCTGATTAAAGAGATACGTCAAACGTTTTTGTTCCATGTCAATAAATCTCAATATTCGCTCACAAAAAGAACAAAAAACCGCTATTTATTCCAATTGCTTTACGCTTGTTAATCAAGCTATTACCAAACGATACCCTATTATTCTGCTAGCTATTTTATCATTGCTATAAATACTATCGCCTACACTCAAATGCACGCTAAAAATCATTTATGAGAGCTGTTATGTCTAATTCAAAAAATTTATCTATCAATACTTTGCTTAATAAAGCATTAATGACATTGCACTTAGCGTCAAAAGAACATCCAGCGTCACAAGAGTCATCGAATCAAGATGCACAAGCATATGACTCATTAGAAAAACGTCTGAGCGTTAAAGAGAAAATACTCGCTTATAACCCTGTAGCAAACTACCAGCCGCATACATTGCATTATGCAATGAAAAGTCTGGGCTACTTACCAGACCCTATTTTGGAAGGTGTAATTGGTTACCTTAAAGGCCCTAATTCAAAACAATACCTACATGCAAACGCTCACCTGCGTCTCATCCTTGCAGTAAATAGCTACCTCAAAACGCCGTTAGAATTAACCCCAATGCCCGAATTGCGTGAGAGATTTACTGCTGATGCGGTAGCCATGCAATCACCTAGAGTATGGCAACAAGCCAATACGACTATGCTAAGCAATATAAAGCCCTTCACTAAAAAAAGTGATTCACCTGTTAGCTGGAAAGATGAAACGATTGCCAATGCGGATAATGGCGACATGACTGTTCGTTGCTATAAAACAGGCGGCAAAAAATCTGGTTTTAGAAGAAAACGTATCCATAATCCTGATGAAACAGTCATGCTGTTTTTTCATGGTGGTGGGTTCTGCATTGGTGATGTCGATACACATCATGAGTTCTGTCATGCGGTATGTGAGCAGACTGGCTGGTCTGTGGTTAGTGTCGATTATCGCTTAGCGCCTGAATGCCCTGCTCCAGCAGCATTAAAAGACTGTATCACTGCGTATGATTGGTTGGTTGAGCACTGTCACATATTGGGCGCATTACCTTCTCGTATCGTTTTAGCAGGTGATAGCGCAGGTGGTGGTTTATCAACTTTAATCGCGCAGCAGCTGACCGCACCGAGCAAAAGCGCATGGGCAGACCTAGGGATAGATGGTCAGAAAACGTTTAATCTATTAGAAAAACTACCCGAACCTCTAGCGCAGATGCCTTTGTATCCAGTTACTGATATTGAAACAGATTATCCTAGTTGGGAGCTATATGGTGAGGGTCTACTATTAGATCATGCTGATGTAGCAGTATTTGATGCTGCTTGCTTGGAAAATAGTCCGCTGCCCCGATTGCATATACTGAACTCACCTATGCTCGGTGATAATAGTAAAGTTTGCCCAACTTACATTGTGGCTTCTGAGCTCGATGTATTGCGTGACGAGGCATTTGCTTATGCAAAGCAGCTGAAAGGTTACGGCGTTGCTGTAGAGACGTATACTGTGCTTGGTGCACCGCATGGCTTTATTCACTTTATGAGTGTTCACCAAGGTCTTGGACAAGAGACAAACAATATCATTCATGGGTTTAGCAGCTTTGTACGTGAGATCATCAGTACACAATCGCGGTTAGCTGCATAGACCGCTTGCTAGCTAATTATCGGTTTCTATAACTAATTTGTATTACCAGATAGTGTAATTAACCAAATCTCTGAGCGCGATCCCAATCGAAAGGGAATTCCCCAAAAACCATAACCAGAGGACACGACGAAGTGTCCTTTACCAATCTGCTCATAGCCATAGCCTAATCGATTAATAGCATTTACGATAAAATTAGCGGGAAATACTTGACCGTTGTGGGTATGTCCCGAGACTTGTAAATCTATAGGTAATTGACTGTGATTAGCTATATCACTCGGTCTATGGTCTAACAATATCACTGGCTGCGACGTATCTACTTGCGCAAGTAGATTGGTAGTTGCTACACGTTGACGTTTATGATTATCAAAACGTCCAACTAACCATACTGGTTGACCCTCATGCTCGATACAGAGCACCTCATCGTTTAACAATTGTATACCTGCATTTTGCAGCGCTTCGCTAATAGGTCGCTCATGACCATACAAATCATGATTACCCAATGTCGCATAGACACCACGTGGCAGACTACGGCACAGTTCTGCTAAGTTTCGCTCCATATGATATTCATTAAAGGCATCTGTATTATCATCCATAATATCCCCTGGCATCAGCAGCATATCTACACCAGAGCGAATCATAAGTTGCTGCAATCTATCTATGGCTCTCACACCAAATAATCGCCCTATATGCAAGTCACTAGCAACTGCAATGTGTAGCGGCTTGGTTAAAGGTTTATCTATCTTAATAGACAGCTTGCGTATAACAGGAGCATAGGCATTATATAGCGAATAAATAAATAATCCTATAAATAGGAATAGCGCTAGTACTCTTAGCCCTATAGTCATCTCATTCGATTGGTGCAACGTAGTGCCTGATAAAGAAATTATTAGTAAATACCCTCCGTAGAGTAGACTCACTGCCAACGCTGTCAGTATCATAAAATGCATGATCAGCATCCACCCACTAACCCAGCGATAACTGTTAGCAAATGCTCTCTTTACGCTCAATACTAATAGACCATTAGTAATAATAAATACACTGACCCATATCACTGTTTGTAATGTTGGCGTTATCCAAGGCTGAAGCCACCACTGTATGCTCAATACTGTACCTAAGCTAAACAATTGTAATAGTAGAAAGATGGTAAAGAAAAATGCGTAACGCATGGACTGCCCTTAGATATAAATACAGTTCAGTAAGTGATTATCAGAAAATAAGCTCTAATGTTTCACATGAAACAACACCCATATAACTATTTTTGGTTTTCTAATGCTTGCTGCAGTGTCGAGTGTTTAAACGAATAACCTGCGTCTAATAGCGCTTGTGGCAGCACTTTTTGACCATCGATAAGTAAGGTCGACATTTCGCCAAACATCAGCTTAAGCAAAAACTCTGGTAAAGTAAAAAAGGTGGGGCGATGTAGCCATGAGCCAAGTGCTTTGGTAAAAGTATGATTGGTCACAGGATTCGGAGCAGTAAGGTTATATACGACTGCATTTGTATCATTTGCGGTACCGCTTGCAGATTTGATAGTGCTGTCATTAATAGGTGTACTATCTTGAGCTAAGCTATTGGGGTGATTGACATCTGAGTCGCTAATAAGTTTAAGTTGCTGCTCGATAATAAAGATGACCGCACTAACCCAATCTTCACGGCTAATCCAGCTCATGATTTGTTGTCCATCACCCAACTGTCCACCGACACCAAATTTGAATGGTAGCAACAGTTTAGCCACCATTCCGCCCTCAGGATGAATAACCACACCTGTTCTGACGATAGCCACAGGAACATCGTGTTCGGTCGCTTTAAGCGCTAATTGCTCCCATTCATCACATAGTGTATGAGCAAAATCTGTCTCATAATCGCTGTTTTCAGTCAGTGGCTTATCGCCTTGCGTACCATACCAACCGATTGCTGATCCGCTCACCAGTAACCTAGGCTTTGTGCTAGCACGTGCGATAAAACCCAGTATCGACTGAGTAGGTTTGATACGGCTCGCCATTAACTGTTCTTTGCGCTCATCGCTCCAACGAGAGTCAGCAATCCCAGCGCCTGCTAAATTTAATATGACATCAAAGCTCATATCAGACGTTGCAAGCTCGTCATAAGTCATCATATTGATATCATCGGGATGTGATTGACCGCTATCACGAGTTAGCCAAGTAATCGTCACATCTTTATTTTGCGCGCGAGACCGTGCTAGTAGCTCTCGACTAAACGCACTTCCCAAAAACCCTGAACCACCACTGATCAAAACATTCATACCCTACTCCCTATATGCCTCAAATATCACCACTATGACTTATCTTTGAGTTACTTATTGCTGAAGTACTTATCGTTTAATAAAAACCAGACCGTTATAACCATCGTCTGCTTTTTTGCAGTTTTTATCAAAACAACTTTTACATACTTTTGGTAAAGGAAGGTGAGCAAATAGGCAAGCTAGCAAATGGTCAATCTGTAAACGCTCACGTAAATAAGGAGCAGCGACACTTATCACTTTGCATTGCAAGCAATCGCTTCTGAGAAGTTTAAGAGTTTTAATAGACAATGCTATCGAACGACGAAACCTGTCGTTGCATCGCGAATCTGGCTAGGCAAGGTATAACCTAAAGTATCGCCCTGCAAATAACCAATTTGCTCATTAAAATAAGCATAGGCGGCTTCAAAAGTGCTAGCAGGCGTTTGCCCTGATGGGTTGCAGCTTGTAGAAACCAATAGACCAAATGGGTTCTCTTCACTGACCATCTGTTGGCAAAGCTGGCGAACTGTAGGATGCGAGATAACTCGAACAGCAATAGTCTGATGCTGACCGGTAATCCAAGTAGGCACAGTGCTCGCAAGCGGCTGAGGAATCGGTAATAACCAAGTATGTGCTTGGCGATTGTGCTGTTCGTCTCCGCTATCGTCTGTCTGCCAACTATCAATAACCTGCTGGCGCTGAACATCATCTAAGGATGCTAGTAAAGGGGCTAAGCGAGACACACTATCAGTGACGACTATCATGCCTTTGGCTTGTGGACGTTGTTTGATATCCAAAATACGCTGAACAGCTGCTTGGTCATAAGGGTCGCAACCAATACCCCAAACGCTTTCTGTGGGGTACGCGAGCAGTTGTCCTTCTTTTAGCCACTTAGCAGCTTGGATGGCAGAATTAGTAATAAGAGGTGTAGGTTGGCTCATGACTTAAATGGTTCGTAGAAGTAAATTCTAATAATACCACAAGAAAGATATTGTCTAGGAGAGTCTATAACTAAGGGCTATCTATGCCAGTGTCCAATAAGGAATATTTGCAATATTTTAAATGCGTAAATATCGTCCACCTTGTTCGCTGATAAGACCCATTAACTCAAGCTCCATTAGCTGACCAATCAACTGCGGCGGTGCAAGCTTGGTTGCACTAATAAGCGCATCTAAATCTTGCCCATGCCAGTCAAGCTGCTCATAAATTGCAGCTAAATTCTCAGGCACAATGACTGTGCTGCGCGCAGGCTTTATATCAGAGGATGGTTGCTGGCTAGTAGATTTGATTGATTTTTTCTCTATATCAAACGCATCGGAAGTCTGATTAATATTAGAGTGATTACTAATAGAATTGGTAGCGTTCGCTGTTCTATAAGCGCCTTTATCATAGTCAAGCTGACCGTTGACGTCTTCTAGTACTTGCTGAGGATGATAAACCAAGGTCGCACCTTCACGTATTAAATGATGGCAACCTTCTGCATTGCTATTGTCAATATGACTGGGAATGGCAAAGACCTGTTTACCTTGTTCAGACGTGAGACGTGCTGTGATAAGCGAGCCGCTTTTGATTGTCGCTTCCGTTACGATGGTCGCGAGACTCAGCCCAGCTACCAAACGATTGCGACGCGGAAAAGTATGTTTATGCGGCTGAGTGTGTGGTAGTAGCTCACTAATAATGCAGCCACCTTGCTCAACAATTTGAATAAATAACTGATCTCGATGATTGGGATAGTTCACATCGATCCCCGTACCCATTACACCAACCGTCCGTCCATGATAGTCAGGGTCTGCCTGTGCTAATGCACCTAAATGTGCGCGTTTATCTACACCCATAGCTAGACCGCTAGTAACGATATACCCTGCTTGCGCTAAATACTGCGCCATATCAAACGTGATTTTTTGCGCATGCGCGGTGGGTTTTCGGCTACCTACTATAGCGATTTGTGCTTGATGTAGGCGCGCGCTATTCCCACGATAAAACAATAAAGGCGGTGGGTCGTAGATTTGTGAAAGTTGGGCAGGATAATCGGCGTCATCAGCGAATAGCAAGCCATAGCGCCCATCTATCAATGCTAGCTGAATCTTATCGATATTGGCGAGTGTTTGCTCTGGCTGTTCATGACGTTTGAGATGGGTATGGTGAATACCGAGCTGCTTCCATGCCTCTACTTTGGCTTGCCAAGCAAGCTGCGGATAACCGAAAGAAGTGATCAGTTTGTGATAAGCAGATAACGACGCATTCACCTCGTACCACAGCGCTAAGATAGCGCGCTGATCGTCGGATAAAGAAGAGGTGACTGCCGTCATTGTCATCTGTCTCGTATAGGCAAGCTTAGATTAGTATTTATTTCAATATATTGCTTAATACAGCCTTATAGCTATTTATAAATAAGGAGGTGGTAATAACTGATCGCCAATATTAAGTGGTAGCTCAGAGTCTAGTACATAAGCATAACTGATGTGGTCAAAGGTATTAAAAACCATTACCATACCGCTAGGCTCGTTTGGTAGACGGACTGGTGTGTCATTATCTTTAGTATCACGTACCAAAGGCCCTTTTTGATAAACCGTCAGCACATCACCAGGCTTAGCACCTTGTAAGCTACCCAAATTGATGGCGACCACACTCCCCTTCGCAGCCGAGCTGATAGAGTCCATCACACGTACGATCATACCGCCGCGACTAACACTTGCAGGCGTTGGATAAAAGACAGGAGGAATAGCGTTATCTAACTCTACGAATACGCGATCCCCTTCACGTACTTCTTTGCCATAACTATCAATAAGCTGCAAGCTAGTCACACCATTACTTTCTGTAGAAGTAACAAGACCAGTCGCTACCTGAGTAACTTCTAAACCCATCACTTCTTGCGTTTTGGGGTCTACATATAGCTCACCCTCACGGTAGACTCCGTAACGCTGACCCACGATAAGCGGTACGCCTTTAGCATAGACTTTATCACCGCTCGCAGTAATCAAGTTACGGTTTTTAGAAGCCAAAATATAAGGCGTGGTATTAAAGTCTTGAGGATTAACGATAAGTGTTTTATCAAGCCAATGCTGAATAGCAGATAATGGAATAGGAGGAACACTGTTAGCCGTCGAGGTAAGAGCCACAGTACTTGTACTTACATTCCCAGTAAGCTGCTTTTCAACGCCAGCACAACCTTCACCTGTATCAACACCAATTAGCGTTTTACCTTGAATCACACAAAGGATGAGAACATCATTAGGGTAAATAAGGTTTGGATTTTTAATTTGTTTATTAGTGGCCCAAATTTCTTTCCAACGCCAAGGGCTATCTAGATAACGACCTGAGATATCCCATAATGTATCGCCTTTTTTCACGATATAACGATTGGGTGCATCTGCCTTGATAGTAGGTGGTGGATTGTTTGCGTGGGCTGTGGTCATCAACATGGCACTACTAAACGTCGTAATTAACAGTGCTTTTGCTATCTTTTTTAAGCTCATCTTCATCGTTATATCCACAATATGTACCACTGTGCTTATCATAAAGAACCGTACTTAACTTATCACTGTAAAAACACTTTAAATTAATAAAAATTTAACTATATCAGTAACTTATTAATAAAATTCTTATGAAAATTACAGGGTAACTGTTCAGTGTAATTGGCTAGAATAATTCCTAAAAAAGCGCCTAGCACGATGATGACTTGCTGACGCCGTTTCTAATATTACAATTATATCTACCATAACACAATCATAAACACTTTATTACAATGGTGTAACTTTTACACGGATACTTTTCCTTGTTGATAAGAAGCCTAAAGACCGTAGTTACTTAAGCAGAATTCGGTGCGACATGTTGGCGAATTTGTTCAGCAACCAGTTCAGCCTTGTTTTCCAGTACCACTACGTGCTGTGATAAATCTTCTAACCCTTCAGTATGTGCTGGGCGAGCGATATCTATCTGACCAATAGCCTCAACAATAGTGTCCGCAAACTTAACGGGTAATGCTGTCTCTGCACAAACGATGATTTCGCCATCTAGCTGTAGCTCTTTGGCGACTTTAATTCCGTCTGCGGTATGTGGGTCAACCAATTCACCATGCTGCTCATAAAGCGCTTTGATAGTCTGCAAGCGGTCGTTATGAGTAGATTTACCAGCAGCAAAGCCATAACGCGTATTAACCGCTTCCATCAAGTTAGATAAGTTAAAGCCTCGACCTGATTTTACGCCGTTAAATAACTCATGAACGCGTGCGCTGTCTTTTTCTAATAGCAAATAAACAAAACGCTCAAAGTTAGAGGCTTTTGAAATATCCATCGACGGACTAGAGGTTACATAGGTTTTTTCAGTCGGACGCGGCTGATAAGCGCCTTGATTGAAGAAGTCATTTAAAACGTCGTTTTCATTGGTTGCAACAATCAGACGGTCAATTGGCAGTCCCATTTCACGAGCGATATGACCGGCACAAATATTACCGAAATTACCTGATGGTACGCTAAAGCTGACTTTTTCATCGTTGCTCGTCGTGACCGCAAAGTAAGCTTTAAAGTAATAAACAATCTGCGCTAGGATACGACCCCAGTTGATAGAGTTTACCGTGCCTAGATTATAAGCGGCTTTAAACTCAGCATCTTGCTGTAGCGCTTTAACGATGTCTTGGCAATCATCAAACATACCATCGATAGCAATATTATGAATATTATCATCGGTCAAGCTATACATCTGCGCACGCTGGAATTCACTCATTTTGCCATGAGGTGACAGCATAAAGACTTCGATATTTTCTTTGCCGCGCAATGCATACTCTGCTGCACTACCCGTGTCACCACTGGTTGCACCAATGATCGTAATACGCGCGTCTTTTTTCTTAAGCACATACTCAAAGGCATTGCCCAAAAACTGCATGGCAACGTCTTTAAATGCCAATGTCGGACCGTTTGATAATCCTAGAATATACAAATTGTCTTCGAGCTTGCGGACAGGAACAATCTCTTCAGAACCAAACACCTCAGCGGTATAAGTGCGCTCGATAAGATCTTGCAAATCAGCCGTAGGAATATCAGTGGCAAAACACTGCATAATCGCCATCGCAAGCTGCGGATAGCTGAGCGTACGCCATTCATCAAGGGTTGCACTATCGATATTTGGATAATGCTCAGGCAACATCAAACCACCGTCTGGGGCAAGACCCATCAAAAGCACATCACTAAAATCCATCGGCGCTGTCTGACCACGGGTACTGATATATTTCATTAGATTGTCCTGTCAATTTTTCTAGCTACTGAATAGTAAATTTATTTTATTTCTACATCTATCTCGTTTATGTACTCTTCCCACCACTGAATAGCTTCAGCTAGAACGTCTCTACAATCAGTCCCAACATAAAATCCATTTTGTAAAGGTATATAAATCCCATCACCCAACGTAAATTTACTAGGAATAGAGTCAGTATCTACAACAAATAAATCAATAGGGGAAGACAGTAGTCCAAACTCATATTCTTTTAGAATTTTATTCCTTTCATCTTCAATGAACTCAAAGAATATTTTATTAGCTGCTGCTTCTTTGTTTTCTTTAAGACTTTTCCATTTATTACTGACAGTTATTTTCATTAGTTCAGATTGTAGAGAGTCAACTTTATCTAATATATGTCCAATTGCTCTCGCTAGAGTAATAGCAGCAACCCATAGTACTCTAAAACTCTCATAATTCGTTTCATTTTCTAACATTAAGTATGACTGCCGCAAATCACCCAATACTTTTTTAGCTTGAGTAGTCATTACTTTAACTCTTCATCAACAGCGCATAATAAAAACCATCGCCGCTTGCGCTATCAATTGGCAAGCACTGACGACCGATTGCTTGTTCGATACCCCAGTTGCAATCGTCGGTGAATTCAATCACTACCGCATCATTATGATGAGTGATAAAGTCCTGCATTTGCTCGACGTTTTCTTGCTTTAAGATGGAACATGTCACGTACAGCAGATAACCACCAGCTTTGAGTTGTGGCCATAAGTTATGCAAGATATCTGCTTGCAACAGTGCCGTTTGCTCGATGTCTTCTTCGGTACGCAGGATACTGATATCAGGATGACGACGAATCACACCCGTCGCGGTACAAGGAGAGTCCAATAATATTGCATCAAATACCGGCTCATTTGTCGCCGCTTTTTTATTTTTTCCATGCTGCCATCTGGTCGCATCTGCACAGACAACATTCAATGCGATGCTGTTATCTGCTTGCTGCAAATCGTGCTGACTTAGATTCAAGCGCTGTAAATTCTCACGAATACGTTCAATACGCGGCGCTTCATTATCAATAGCCGTTACCTTGATATCAGTAATCGCAGGTGACGTTTCAGATGATATCTCATTATTGTCTTGTTTCACGTGAAACAACGATGACTCGTCACTAGCGCTCATGAGCTCTAACCAATGAGCAAGCTTGCCACCAGGTGCCGCACAAGCATCTAGAATATGTATCTCATTATTCGTATTTTCCGTATCAGATTTTTCAGCACTAAGCTTAGCCATTAATGCTTTATTGATAATCGGTGCAGCTAACTGAGCATGCATATCTTGAACGCTAGCTGTTCCTAAAGCAAAATCAGGCAAAGCGTTAACGGCAGTGCTTTGATGTAGTCTAAGACCTTTGGTTGATAGCGTGGTGGAAGTGGCAGACCCTGATGAGTTTGCTACCTTAAAACCAGTCGTTAGCTCAACGATATCTGCATCAATTTCTGCGCCATCTAATGCATGCTGATAGTCTTTTACTGAAGTAACCGCCGAATTCACTCGTAAAAACATTGGTGCTGGTTGGCGCAAGCCTTGTGTCAGCTCATCATACTGCTCGCTCCAGTCTTGCTTAAGCTGGTAAGCAAGCCAATTCGGTAGACTATGCTTTTTATCGCATTTCTTACGGAATTTGCTTGGATTCTTAGCGACTTTACGCAAAATAGCATTTACCAAACCAGTCGAGTGAGCGAACTCAATCTCTTTGGCAGCTTCAACGGTTTCATGAATTGCAGCATGGTCAGCCACTTCTAAGTAAAGCAACTGTACCAAGCCGACTTGAATGGTGGTACGCACTTCAACTTCGTCGATAGGGTTGTCTGCTAAGCTATCGAGCAAACGTGCCAGCGCATGCCACTGGCGCAACGTCGTAAGTAGTAGCGCATGGGCAAAACCTTTGTCACCATCATGTAGACTATTCAATAATGGATCAAGGACGCTTGAGAGCGACTGACCGTTTTGAATAGCCAGTAAAGTACGAATCACACGCACGCGTACGCTGCCATTCATAATAAGATTGCTTGATGGTTTGAGCTTATTGTTTCTAGGCGCAGTACTGTTTTGTCTCATTAAATTTCATTTCCTTGACGTATCATCGATAGCGTCTTGTGCAAGTAGGTTAAATATAAGTAACGTTATTTTGTTTCTGACGTAAATTGATCGCCATCATTTAATTGGTTGCCGTGGCAAACTTGTTCAGCTGTCATTGGCTTACCACCCGCAAACTGCAAATGAGTAATGGCTAAAGTGGTGGCTGATGATTCAGCGTCACTCTCTTTACCACAAGCGACTAAAATCGCTTTTCGTCCAACACTGATAACCGTTCCAGCAGGCTCATTGGTTTGCTGCGATGTATTTACAGGTAAGCTAGCCAGTATTTTAACGCGCTGCCCTGCTAGGAAAGCATAAGCACCTGGCCATGGTGTCAGCCCACGAATTTGGCGTTCAATAGCGGCAGCAGGCTGCGCCCAATCAATTTCGCCTTCGGTTTTGACTAGTTTTTCAGCGTAGTTGGCTTGACTATCGTCTTGAGCAATAGCTTGAGCTTGATAAGTAGCTAAATCTTTTAGCACCGTACTAATGGCTGTCGCACCAAATGCAGCCATCTTATCATGTAGGCTAGCAGCGGTATCATCAGAGGCAATACTTTCGCTAACTTTATACAGCATGTCACCTGTATCAAGACCTTTGTCCATCTGCATAATGGTAATGCCGGTCTCATCATCTCCGGCCAAGAGTGCACGATGGATAGGTGCAGCACCGCGCCAACGCGGTAATAGTGAGGCATGGATATTTAAGCAACCATGAGTAGGCGTCTCTAATACACCGATAGGTAAAATCAATCCGTAAGCGGCGACAATCATCACATCTGGTTGGTAGGTGCGCAGAGTTTGCCTAGCAGCTAGCCCTTCTGCACTAGACTTTTTAAAAGTGACTGGCTGCTCTACAGCGATATCATTTGCCAATGCAACTTCTTTTACCGCAGAAGCTGACAGTTTTTGACCACGACCTGCCTTACGATCAGGCTGGGTGTAAACAGCGACTATCTCTATATTCAGCGGTTCTTGCTGATTAATTAACGATTCAAGGCTAATAGCAGCGAATTCAGGCGTCCCCGCAAATACTACCCTTAATCGGTTAGTAGTTGGGTTATCATGGTCAGTAAGCGAGTTAGATGTATCAAAGGTAGGAGCAGTTGTAGTCATAATCATGCATTATATAAGGTTTATTTGTTCATTATAGGTGAGTTTACGGCGCAGTGCCATGATTGTAATGACCCCACTTCATGATAACCAATGACATTATTTGCCTTTATAATATCAAGAACATCGAACGTTCTATTTATATCTTTTACAAAACAATTTGGTGTTAATAACCACTCTCTGTAAACAGTAAGCCGTTATTCTGCTATAAATAGAAGGTAACACTAAAAATTTTAGACAATTCAACTGTCGTATAATTCACCTACTATATGTAGAAACTTCATTTTTATTTCACTATATTCTTTCGTGTCGAGATAGGGCCACGCTTTCATGCAACAGTTTCAGTCCTTACAGCGCTTATTGATTTTCTATACCTTGTCTCTCACGGTTATGTTACTGCTGTACTATGTCACACTGTTTGATGGGATAAAAAAACATAGTGAGCAACATAGCATAGATACTTTTTATTCCCTACAGCACAGTATTATTGAGCATGCAGCACCTGTAGATAGTGAAATAAAAAAAATCTTAGAACAACCTACTTTTGATCAACTGAGTTATCAGCTGATTTTGATGATGCCTTCTGGGCAAACCTATATTCATCATAATACTCGTCCTAATGAATCTGCTTTTTCTACCGTTGCTTTCCCTACCATCGGTACATCAGCTTCTAGCAGCAGCGACCATAGCTCTTATACTGTCAATAGTAATGAACTAACAGGGATCATTAATCTAAAAAGCGGACATCAGATTTATATCGTATTACGTCATGAGCCTTTTGTTGTTGACTGGATATCTTACCGTTATTGGCTCCCTTTGATGGTCGCCATCATACTATTCTTCATGGCATTGCTCTATATGCTCAATCGTCGTACTAACTGGGAGCAATTACTGGTTTATACCGATAATTTGAGTAGCCGCGCCAAAGAATCTTATACGCCGCCACCGTTTTTACAAAAGAAATCTACTACCGAGTTCATGTTATTAGGTCATGCGCTAAGTCGCGTCAGCTACCAGCTACATAATGACTATCGGCGTATCAAAACATTGACTCATCGTTTAGAACGCTTGGTTAATCAAGCACCCTTACCGATGTTGATGAGTATACGACATGGTCAAATTAGTTTCTATAATCAGCGTTTTGAGCAAGTGTTTACTCCTCCTACACAGAGAGAGCAAAGCTATGAGCTGACTGATTTTGTTGAAGGGAAAGATGAGGCCACTCAAATACTGTTAAAAACTATTTCAAGTTTGCGCGTTACTCGCACACTGATAGTTTATGGCTTGGAGAACAAACAAGCCTACCAACTACACGTAACACCATGGTTTGGCGAACATGGGCAAGTTCACGGTTTTACTGTGATTTTTAATAATGTCGATGAGATTTTCCATCAATCTGAACAACTACAGCTGCACAACCAACAACTGCAATTACAAATTGATGAATCAAACGAAGCCCAAGCATTTATAGGTCGCAAGTTAAGGATACCACTAGAGAAAATAATTGATTCGTTGGAACCCATCGACCCTTCAACATTGACGGCTCAAGGCAAAAAGACTCTAAATACATTAATTACAACCAGTCAAAGCATGTTGACTGTGCTCAATGAGACGCTAGCAACAGAGGAAGTTGAAGTCCGAAAAACACGTCTAAGTATCGAAACGGTTGATATTTATAAGGTAAGCAAAGAAGTTAGCAATTTAGTCACACAAGAAATAAGACAACAAGGGTTAGAATTGATTTATTTCTTTGCGCCGGACTGTCCTCGTTACATCGAAACTGATTACATTCGTCTGCACCATATCCTATTAAATCTGTTGAAAAACGCTATTGATTTTACAACATCAGGCTATGTCGCGCTCACTGTTGATCGTGTACCTGAAGATAAAGTAACGCGAATAAGTAATCAGCCTTTAACTCCTAACAATGACACGACAATACCTGCGCAGACATCTTATTGGATTCGATTTAGCGTAAAAGACACTGGAGTAACTATTACTCCTGAGAGAAAAAATCAATTAGTCAATATCTTGAATCAAAGCAATCATAACTTAGTTGAAGACAGTAATATTGGCTTGAGTGATGCCAATAGCTTTGCTCAGTTACTCGGCGGTTTTATCGAACTAAGTAATACGGTGGATAAAGAGACGATATTTAGCCTCTACCTTCCTTATCCTCATACCACTTATCAATCGGTATATCATCGTTGTTCGCAGCTGCCACACATTCACCTTATCGCTGTCATCAATCAGCCTCTAGTTGCTGAACATTTACAACGTTTGTGCGAGTACTTAACGATATCCGTGACTATCTACAGCACTTTAGATAGAGCCACTGTACAGCAGCTAAAAAATAAATTAAAACAAGATGAGCAAACTGTCATTCCTGTCTTGTTATTAGATTATGAATACAGCGAATCCATCACCTTATCAGCTCATGCGAGCAACAAGTATAGCGAGCAATTAGAAGTGTTAAACGACCTAGTCACTACGCCTTCACTACCAAAGATATTACTTAGCATGAAACTTGAAAGGCATATACCTTCTACTTTACTAGGCCAATATGATGGGTTTTTGACCAAACCCTTGGACGCAAGTTTATTACTGTCTGAACTGCTACGCTTAACCTTGTTTGCAAGGAAAACACTAGACATATTGGTCAAACATCAATATGACAGCAGTCTATCTTTTGTAGAAGATACACCTAAGAAAGAAACCTTGTCTCCACTGATTTTGGTCGTAGAAGACAGTCCTACTAACCAAAAGATAGCCTGTAAGATGTTAAGTAAGCTTGGTTATCGTAGTATTGTCGCAGAAGATGGACAGCAAGCACTCGAGAAACTCAAAAGCCAACGTGAAGAAATTTCTTTGATTTTGATGGACTGCCGAATGCCCGTTATGGATGGCTTACAAGCCACACAAGTGATTCGCTCGCAAGGTGATAAAATACCAATTGTGGCACTAACTGCGAATAATACAGAAGAAGATCGCGAGGCCTGTATGCAAGTTGGTATGGACGAGTTTTTATCCAAACCCATTAGCAAGAAAGACTTAGAATCCGTTTTGCAGAGTTTCATACAATAAATCTCTAGTGCAAATAAAAAATACCCTATCGATATCACTTAATCAAAATAATATCGATAGGGTCAAAAAATTGGTGCGAGGATGATATTTCGGTAAGCTTAATTGTTATTTCATAAACCCATTATCGGCCAAAAATGCTTCTGTGATTTGGCTTTGCGGGCTTGACGCGTTCATACCGCCAGATTGAGATTTATTTAGTAGACGCTCTAGATAACGGGCAACGATATCTACTTCAATATTCACTTTGTTGCCTACTAACCAATGCTTAGCGATATTCGTCACTTGAGCAGTATGCGGAATGATATTTAGAGAGACAATATTGTCACGCACTAAATTGGTCGTCAGACTAATACCATCTACGGTAATAGAGCCTTTGGTCGCTGTATAGTGCGCTAGCTCTTGCGGTATCTCAATCTCAATATAGATAGAACGAGCATCTTGTTGTAATTTACTAACGACCCCTACTCCATCTACATGACCGGCGACGATATGACCACCAAAACGAGTCGTTGGTAGCATGGCCTTTTCTAGATTGACCGTATGACCTGCTTTTAAACCTTCTAATGCTGTTCTAGCAATAGTTTCACGTGAGACATCAACAGAATAGTAGTTACTTCCGAGCTCCACCACAGTTAAACAAATACCATTTGATGCAATAGAATCGCCTAGCTTCACATCACTGAAATCTAAGTCATCAGACTCTACTGTTAAACGTATGTCACCGCCTGTCGCCTGCATAGATTTAACTTTTCCAACGCTTTCTATAATTCCAGTAAACATATTACCCTCGTCTCATTACTGTATTGCCTTCATAGGCGAATATTTTAGTTTATCAAATCATCTATCAATTCTTTATCACAACTTGTTCAAATAACTGACAGTGAAACATCGTTAGACTTGACCTTTAATAGGATAGATTGTGGATAAGTAGGGATAAATCAATAGAGATATAACTGAAAGCATCTATAAATACATAGTTACCCACAACAAATGTAAATTTCTCATAGTACGTACTTATCTAGAAAACAGATCATAAGTTATTGATTTAAAATAATATTCATTAAAATGATTAAGATAGGCACCTCTTCTCTGTTTCATGTGAAACAAAGTTATGCACAGTTCCATGTGAAACACGTAAACCAATAGCTAATTTACCCACATTTTGGGCTTATTATCAGAACTCATGTACAACATACTTATTTGAAAAATATTTATAAAGGTAATAAAGTTAATTTGAGATCTGGACCAAGCTGCTGATGGCTTTTTATATCAAACCGTAACTGCTGAGCAAGGGACATAGGATTGAAATCAACCATTGGACGAGCTTGCTCACCAAGTAAGCAAGGTGCTTGATACACGATTAACTCATCTACCAACTGTTGACTCAAAAAGCTACCTGCAACGCTAGCACCTGCCTCCACCAACACATCATAGCACTGGTGCTCACTGACTAACTTAGCCAACAACACAGACAAATCGCCTTCATGCCAATATATAGTATCTGGATGCTGACACAGCTGATACTCAGACTGTAGACTGTGCTTTAAACGCTGACGCCTATCAAGTATGACTATTTTAGGGTTAGGTATATTCTCAGTTGGCACGTCCAATTGTTCTGAGCGCACATTGAGCTGCGGGTTATCAGTTATTACAGTTTCACTACCTGTAATAATCGCACCACTTTGTGCTCGTAATTTTTGTACATCCTCGCGAGCAGCAGTTGAGGTAATCCACTTTGATTCTCCAGACGCCATTGCTGTACGACCGTCTAAACTAGTCGCTATTTTCAATCGTACATAGGGCATTTTAGTGCGCATAGCTTTTAGAAACCCACGGTTTACTGCTTCTGCCTGCCCTGTCAGAACACCGACCGTCACTTCTATGCCAGCTTGCTCCAATAGTTTTACACCGCGACCTGCAACCTGCGGATTAGGATCTAGACCTGCAATCACAACGCGATTTACCTTAGCAGCAACCAGCGCCAACGCACATGGCGGCGTACGTCCCGTATGACTACATGGCTCTAATGTAACGTAAGCAGTTGCCCCTGCTGCCTGTGTAACAGCCTCTTTCAGCGCAAACACTTCTGCATGTGGCTCACCAGCTTTAGGGTGAAAACCTTGACCAATAATCTGCTCTGCCTGAACAATAACGCAGCCCACTGCAGGATTGGGTCTAGTAGTATACAAACCGCGCTTCGCTTGTTCGATAGCAAGCATCATAAAGTAGCGGTCTTGTGCATCTTGAGCATGGCTTTGAATAGACATAAGGCTGGTCTTAATAAATGATTAAGGGTTCTATATAAGAAAATAAGGTTCGAAAGCTGATTAACAATTAGGAATTACTTATCAACTAGGGCTTATTTAAAAGCTTACTTCGCTTATTTTTCATTTGGACGAATATTGGCAATCTCTTGATGGAATGCATCGATATCTTGAAAGTCTCGATACACGCTAGCAAAGCGTACATAGGCGACATCATCCAAAGTTTTGAGTTCACTCATGATGATTTCACCCAAGACTTTACTACTGATTTCTCGCTCACCCATCTGCCTAACACGCTTTTCAATACGACTAATCATCGCCTCTTGTTCATCGATAGTGATAGGACGCTTTTGTAAAGGTAGTAAAATAGAACGGCGCAGCTTTTCATTGTCATAAGGTTCAATCTTGTTGCTTGATTTGATAATCCTTGGCATGACAACTTCTACCATCTCAAAAGTCGTAAAACGTTCTTGGCAGCTGTTACACGAACGGCGTCGACGCACTTGTGCACCTTCCGCAGCAAGACGTGAGTCAATAACCTTGGTCTCTGACGCATTACAGTACGGACAGTGCATAGCATTTCCTTATTTTACGATTGAGAATAAGAGCAGTATTTCCAAAATAGCTAATTTTATTAAAAAATAAAGAATACCGTTTATCAGTTATTTACCAATACAAAAGCTGCCGAATATCTTACCCAATAAGTCATCAGCGCTGAACTCACCCGTAATTTCACCCAAACTCTGCTGTGCCTGACGTAAGCTATCAGCAACTAACTCACCTGCTTCAAATACGGTTAATTGTTCATGAGCTTCTGCCAAGAAATTAGCAGTTCGTCTAAGCGCGTCGAGATGTCTGGTACGAGCAATTAAACTGTTTTCTGGTGGATGAAAGCCTACTTTCTCACATAGTGCTTCAACTAAATCATCAATACCAATACCTGTTTCACATGAAACATTGACTTGCTGATAACCTCTGTTCTTGATCTCAGCTTGGGTCATAGCAGCACTTTCTTCCCTATCATTATCGCTCAATAAATCGCTCTTATTAGCAATGATTAGTAAGCGTTTGGCTTCTGGCAATTCACCAAATAACTGTTCAGCAAGCTGTAAAGGTGTGCTCTCTTCTTCAACATCGCGAGTCACATCATAGACCATCAGTAGCATATTAGCCTGCGTGATGGCAGTACGGGCACGCTCAATTCCAATACGTTCCACAGTGTCTTCTGTCTCGCGTAGGCCTGCCGTGTCGGTCAGATGTAGCGTCAAACCATTGAGCACAACTGTCTCTTGCAGCGTATCACGTGTGGTACCCGCGACATCAGTCACGATAGCACGTTCTTGCCCTGCAAGACGATTGAGCAAGCTAGATTTACCTGCATTTGGCCTACCTGCTAGCACGACATGGATACCATCGCGCAAAAGCTGACCTTGCTTTGCCGTTGCTAAAACTTGCTGTATCTTATCTTGCGTCTGCTCAAGCTTACTTTGTATGACGCCATCAGACAAAAAATCAACGTCTTCTTCGTCGGGGAAATCAATCGCTGCTTCAACATGTAAACGAAGATGAATGAGTTGTTCTAATAACTGGTTAATCTTTTGTGAAAACTCACCGCTCAGAGAGCGAATCGCACTACTGGCCGCGGCGGCACTAGTCGCATCAATCGCATCAGCGATCGCTTCTGCCTGCACCAAGTCCAACTTATCATTATCAAAGGCACGGTAAGAGAACTCTCCTGCACTCGCTTGCTTGGCACCTAGCTCAGATACGCGCGCGAGCAATTGATTTTGTAAAATAACGCCGCCATGTCCTTGCAGCTCAATCACATCCTCACCTGTGAATGAATGCGGACCTTTGAAAAACAAGACCAATCCCTCATCAATGACAGTGCCATCAGCCTGATAAAAACGACAAAAGCTGGCCATTCGCGGCGTAAAAGCAGACTTACCTGTTAGAGCACATGCCATATCGTAAGCACGGCTGCCTGATAGACGTATGACACCCACACCCCCTCGCCCGAGCGGCGTTGCAATCGCAGCAATTGTGGCCAATCCAGATGTATTAGACTTTTCAGAAGAATTAGGTACGGCTAATGCTTTCTCTAAGGAATCCACAATGACTCTCAATGTTTAAAAGCTCCATTATAGACGTCTGGACTCATACTGACAAAGCAAACTTTGAAAGGTAGTCGCATCAGATATATTTTAGTTTCAATATTTATAAACTGTGGATAATGTTGATAAGCTGTGGATAACATTTACCACTTGTCTACCACCTATAAAAAAACCACCGCTTGCGCGATGGTTTTTGGTGTTTCTGACAAAGAACTAATTAATCGACCACTTTTACCGTACGACGCTTTTGCTCTTCATCAACTTTCTTATTGACAATATATTGCTGAGTCATACTAAACAAGTTGTTGACTGTCCAATATAAAACCAAACCTGCTGGGAAGAATAGCATGAATGCCGTAAAGATAATCGGCAAGAACTTCATGACTTTTGCTTGCATCGGATCTGCTGGCTGCGGGTTCAACTGCTGCTGCACAAACATTGATGCCCCCATTAACAACGGCAAGATAAACCATGGATCCATCGCTGATAGATCTTGAATCCACAAAATCCATGGTGCATGACGCAGCTCAACACTTTCTACTAATACCCAATATAAGGCTAAGAAAATCGGCATCTGCATCAAAATCGGTAGACAACCCGCCATCGGATTGACTTTTTCTTCTTTGTATATCGCCATCATCTCTTGCGACATTTTCATACGATCATCGCCATGCTCTTCTTTAAGCACTTTGAGTCTTGGCGCAATGGCACGCATTTTAGCCATCGAGTAGTAGCTCTTATTAGAGAACCACATTAAGGCAATTTTTACTAAGATAGTCAGTAAAATAATTGACCAACCCCAGTTACCAACAACCTTATGCACACCTTCCAAGATAGCAAACAAGACCTTTGATATTGGCCACAGCAGACCATAATCAACTGTTTTGTTAAGGCCTACCGCAACGTCTTTTAGCTCAGACTGAACTTTTGGACCTGCATACAGTGTTGCATTTAAAGTAACTTGCTTGTTTGGTGCTACGTTCACTGGTTGGCTATTGAAGCCGATAAAGTAATCACTACCTGTTTCACGTGTGAAGAATTTGCCAGTGAAGTTTTCAGGCGTCCAAGCAGATACAAAGTAATGCTGTACGATACCAACCCAGCCTTTATCGCTAGTTGTCGTCAATTCACCATCACTAAAGTCACCAAATTTCAGCTTATTATAAGGATCATCTGGTGTACCCCAAGCACCGCCTAGATAAGTCGCCATGCTCAGCGCGCCTTTATCAGACATACCAGGATCTTTACTATCATCACGCTTTAATTGCGCAAACATCTGACCTTGCCAAGCATTGGTAGACGCGTTTTGGATCTGATAGCTAATATCGATTGGATATTTATTTTCAGTGAAAGTGAAAGTCTTGGTGATCGTCACGCCGTCTTTTTTGTAAGTAAGCGGCACTGACAACGTTTGCTGTCCATCTTCCATCACATAATTGTTAGCAGTATGGCTATAAGTCGCTCTACCTTCTGCTGTATCAATACCGTTCTGACCAATAAGTCCAGATTGAGCCACATACACACGGTTACTATTGTTTTCTAACAATACGAAAGGCTTATCGCTATCGAGCGTTGCGTCATACTGCTTGAGCGCAGCATAAACAATATCACCACCTTCTGGATTGATTTTTATATCATAGCGATCAGTTGTTACCGTGATTAGACCAGCGTTTTTCGCAGGAGTCGCTGTCACGGCACTGTTATCCACAGGTAATGTCTGTACCGGGATATCACCTGCTGCACCAGTAGTAGAAGGAATGTCAGCACCTACCGAACTCGTAGTTTCTGGCACCGCATCTACAGCTGGAGCATCGGCATAATCATCTCGCCATGCCAAAATCAGCAGATAAGCGGTAATTAGCATCGCAATGATGATCATCACCCGAAATATCTTTTGCATAAACCTTTCCTAGATTAAAAAATTAGGGAATGAAAAATTAGGGCATGTGTCATGACTGTACTACACAGCTGTCCTGTCACATTGCAACTGCATCAGTAGTCATTTACATAAAATGTGCATCATTTTACTAAAAATCTGTCTCAAATGATACCAAGAGTGTGGATAACTTGTGGGTAACTCAATAGAGTATCTATCTGAGACTAAAGATGTCGACTTTATGTTGATTTCATCAAATAATTAAGCTGTGAAGCATAGCTAGTAATGTCTCGATAGACACCCAAACCCTGATTGTCAGTATTTGGTATATCAGTCAAAGATATGTATTGATATATATAAGAAGCTAAGGGTAAGGGTACAAAGTCTATACCATGCCCACCTAAAGGGTGACACCTACTAAGACGTTTTAACAACAACCAACCACCCTTACGGGCACCATGCCATGTTAAAGCTTGTTTGCCATAATTTGAGCATGTTGGATAATAGCGACAACGAGCAGGTATTATAGGACTAACTATTTTTTGATATAAAATAATTAAATTAAAAAATATTTTATAAAAAATTTTATTTATAAATATTCTTTTAAAAAAAATACTCATTTTATTTTTTTTCTATTTTTTTAAATATA
>NZ_DFQV01000029.1 GCF_002377945.1 Psychrobacter sp. UBA3480 | reverse complement strand
GCTGATGCCGATGCCGATGCGCCTGTCATCGATGCAGTCACAGGCGATGACATCATCAATGCGGCTGAAGCAGGTACCGGGTTTAATGTGACTGGCACTGGTACTGCAGGTGACATCATCACCTTAACCAATGAAGCAGGTACTCAGATTGGCAATCCTGTGACCGTTGATGGTGATGGCAACTGGAGTGTGGCAGTTGATGCCGATGACGTGGCGGCCATGGGCGAAGGGGATGAAACCCTAACAGCCACTGCCACAGACGCCGCTGGTAATCTACCAAGCGCCAGCAGCACGGTTGATATTGTCGTAGACACCATTGCACCGACAGCGCCTGTCATCGATGCAGTCACAGGCGATGACATCATCAATGCGGCTGAAGCAGGTGCCGGGTTTAATGTGACTGGCACTGGTACTGCAGGTGACATCATCACCTTAACCAATGAAGCAGGTACTCAGATTGGCAATCCTGTGACCGTTGATGGTGATGGCAACTGGAGTGTGGCAGTTGATGCCGATGACGTGGCGGCCATGGGCGAAGGGGATGAAACCCTAACAGCCACTGCCACAGACGCCGCTGGTAACATCAGTGCCCCTGTGACCAAAGACATTATTGTGGATACAGATGTACCGACGGCACCAACTGACGTCCCTGTGGTCACTGACAACGTTGCCAATGACGGCAGTGGCGATGAACTTACTCCAGCAGAAACCGTCACTAATGGTGGCCTGACTAACGACAACACCCCAGGCGTTGTTGTACCTGCCGAGCAAGTGGCTAATGGCACCCCGCAACTGGTGGTTGATGGCAACGTCGTACCTTCGGCCTCTACGCCTAATGGTGATGGCGGCGTGACCTTAACGCCAACCATGCCATTGACTGACGGCCCTCATACACTCAGTTACAACCTTATTGATGAGGCAGGTAACGTGAGTGAGGATTCGCCAGTTACTAACGTGACGGTTGATACTACTACTATCGTTGCTCAAGATGACTCAGCCGATATAGATTTAGGTGAGTTGCAAGCCACTAATAATCCACCAGTAACTGACAATAACGTCGCCGTACTTGGTATCGCTGAAGGAAATGGAGTTGCCCAAAGAAGTAGTTTTGTGCAAAGGAGTAGTTTCGTTACAAGAAGCGATATCACGGCAAGGGATGTAGACTCAGATGGTATTCTTGGCTTTACTGTAAGTGATGGCGCGATTGGTACAGTTAGTATCGATGTCCAACAAGTAGCGCTAGTTGCAGTAGCGGATGCCGTCAATATAGAAGTCTACAATAGCAATGGCGATCGTGTTTATGTCGGTACTACTGGTGGTGAACCACTAATAGGTGATGTAGTCGGTTTAGAGGTACTAGGCATTACTGACAACGACACATTGACAGCGACTGTATCTGGTTTAGAGCCAGGAGACTATACGGTAATAGTGCGCAAAAGCGATAGTGCATTAACTACTTTAGTAGAAGATGTGGAGTTGGCAGACTTAAGCGACTCAGGCATCGTTTTAGGTCCAGATAACCAAGCGGCTGTCTTAAATGCAGTAGAGGCCTCGCTAAATGCTGACACAGTTGGTTTGGGCACCACAGTGAAAGGTATTCTTACCACTGCTTTAGGTGTAACGAACGAGCTAAGCATCGATGAATTGGTGACTTTGCTTCAAGACAATACCGTATTAAACAATTTACTTGGTGGCGTAGTTGATCCAGTACTAGATGCTGTTGCAGGTGCATTACTTAGCAATACCCTAACGTTGCTAGAAACGACCAATGTGACGACTACACTAACGGAATATAATTTCGATTCAAATGCAATCCTCACAGGTAATGTCATTAATCCTGATGGGTTAGCAGAAGATGAGTTGGGTGAAGATATAGTCACCGCTAATACTAAGCTGACTGATATCAATAGTGAAAATACTTTATTAGAGCCGACTTCTGAAATTGTTGACGGTCTCAACGTATTTACCATACAGGGTCAGTACGGTATTTTAATCATCAATGAGCTTGGTAACTACATTTACAGGGCCAATGGTGACTACGCATCGTCAGGTAAAACAGAAGTATTTGAATATACTATCTCTAACGGTGCAGCAGGTAACAGTGACACCGTAAAACTGGTGATTAATATCAGCTCCACGGCTCCTAGTACGCCCATATCAGTGGCTACTGTCACTGATAACGTGGCCAATGATGGCAGCGGTGACGTACTGACCCCTGAAGAAATCATTGTCGATAATGGGTTCACAAATGACAACACGCCAAGTTTGGTGATTGATGCCAACATTGTTGATGATGGAGACACACCTCAGTTGGTAATTGACGATATTGTGGTTGATGCTATAGTCGTCAAAAATGCGGATGGCAGTTATACGCTAACACCGCAGACGCCTTTAGATGATGGCGAGTATGAGCTAAGTTACAACATCAAAGACGCTATAAACAATGTCAGTGGTAATGCACCTTCTGTGACTATCACAGTTGATACAATTGCTCCAGCTGCTCCAGTTGTTGAAGTGAATACAGATGGCACTGAAGTAAGTGGCACAGCAGAACCCAACTCGTTGGTTGAAATCGATGTTGATGGCGATGGCGTACCTGACTACAGCGGTACTACAAATGGCGCTGGCGACTATGTTATTGACACCAGTGAAGATCCACTAACCAACGGTGAGACTGTTACCGCAACGGCTACTGATGCTGCAGGTAACGTAAGTGCGCCTACTACTGTCATCGTACCTATCAAGGTGGATGCCATCGACGATAGTACTACAGCTGAAATAATCGTTACACCAGTGACGACTACTGAGATTAAAACGGACTCGGCAACATCAGTATTGAGTCTGCTTGGTGCAGGGAATATTGAAATGCAATTTGATTTTGATATTGCTGAAAATAGTACAGGCTCTGTAGAAATAAGTCTTGCGGCATCTGGGGTGGTAGATCTTCTAAATAATAGTAGTGTGGTTCTCCAAATAAAAGATGCGAATGGCACCTTTGTTGATATTGGGAACTCTGGTACTAATACTGGATTGATTGATGTGCTCGGTCTCTTAGGTGGAAATGCGAGTTACCAATTAACAGATTTACCAACCGGTGAATACCGATTGATAGGTTACGTCAGTCCAGCAATTGGTCTGATTACTACTGGAACCCTGACGGCGAATATCGTTGAGACTGATTCAACAGCGATAGCATCGGTAGCAACTGCAAATGCTACGGGCAATGTTATTGACGAGAATGATGTAGCAACCGCTAATACGGTAGTGACTTCAGTTGAATTTAATGGTCAGTCGTTTATTATTAGTGGCGATACGTCTATCAGAGGTGACCACGGAATCTTGGTTATAGACGCTAATGGCGCCTATAATTATACGCCAAACTCAAATGTTAGTGGTATTGGTAAATCAGATACATTCTCTTATACTATCGTTGATACAGTTACTGGTAGTACTGATAGTGCCACATTGATAGTAGGTATTGAGAGTGATTACCCAGCGGTCGATTTCCCAATTGATGCGGTAGATGATGTGGCAACCACAGAGCTGATTGTAAATCCAGAAACGATAGAGCAGCCTATCTCTGGTCAAGCTAGTAATGTGCTAGGTCTTTCCAGTGTGACAAGAACGTTCACTATTGACCCAGGTGATATAGGATCAGCGTTACTTACCCTTGAATCGAGTGACCTTTTAGGTGGTACTAGCTTTGTGGTACAAAAACAGAATGGTCTCTTTTGGGTTAATGTTGCTACTCAGACAGATGCTGGTTTGCTCGATCTTGGAGGTCTTTTAGGAGAGCGCTTAATTATTACGTTAGAAAATCTGGAAGCAGGTAACTATCGTGTTATAGCTGAGGCATCTGGAGCACTTTCTAGCGTTAATCTTAATGGATTTGTTACGAAGACTGATCCAGATGAGCCAGGCACTTATGATTCGCAAGCGGCTGTTGGTAATGTGATCAGTGACAACGATGACGTCACACTATCTACGGTTGTGTCGTCAGTTGATGGTACGAGTGTTATTGGCACCACTGTCATAGATGGTCTCTACGGAACACTCACAATAAAACCAGATGGTTCGTATTTCTACAGACCTGATCCAGACCTCAACGTTATCAACCAAGTAGAAACTTTTGAATACACGATACTTGATGATTTTAATAATACAGATACCGCCACACTGACTATAAACATCACTAGTGACTGGCTAGCACCAGAACCAGTCGCTGCACGTAGTATGACGGTAGATGAGAGCTTCACGCTTGCTGACGATACTGATGACGCTATTGAGCTTCCTGACACCTCGCTGATTACCTCAACCGAAGGACTCGATATCCTAAGCTTTGATGGGGCGAATCAAGTCATTAGCTTGTCTGATCTTATCCAGCCAGAGGTGCTAGACATCATCGATATCAGTGGAATAGGTGCAAATACTCTGAATGTCGCAGCTAACGATATTGATTCGACTATCTATGTCAAAGGGAATAGTGATGATTCCGTAGACTTAGGTAATGTTGGCGTTGATTTCAGTGATACAGATGGATCTGGTAATGCGACAACATGGGTAAATACTCAAACCACGACATCAGATACCGATGGACAACAATATAACGTGTGGGCGCTGAGCACCGACCCGGCTACACAGGTCAATATTGATGTTGATATCACCAATATTATTTAACATTGACTAATTGAGTTCTAATTTCTAAAACGCTCCCGCAATGGGGGCGTTTTTTACAGGGTATACTCAATTACTTGAAGATATAGTTAATGAACATTCAAAGTGCTAAAAATACAAAATTGGTATATTTAATCAAAATACTCAAAAATAGCAAACCATAAAAGGTGATAAAAACATGAGTGAAAATACAATCATTAATGGCTTAATGACTCACTTAAAAAATAAATTACCAGCTATCTATGAACATTGGGTACAAACACATACTACCCAAGTACGCACTGAAAATAGTGCTGGGAGTTTTCAATATTCTGCAGTAGATACGTTGCCTGTCACCTTCATTTTATCAGTCTCTGATAGTCATAAAAAAGCCAAAGTAGTCACTTTCGTTATTGATGATTTAATAAAACTAGACAAAATAGATTGCATTAGCAATTTCTCTAACTTTGAAAAAATACTGCCTGAGATAATCGCAAAAATTAAGAAACTATCATCTAAGTTTGATGCTCCTATTGCTTGGCTAAGGTTAGAGTGGCTCACTCAAGCTACGCTTACGAATTGGTCAAGTTTCCAAAAAAATATAAAAAAGTTCAAGCGTAACTATTACCGATCAGGCATTGCGTTTGAAGGGGTGCGTGAGCCATGGTTATTGCTCACCGAAATGGAGCTGAATGCCAATGCATGCCTGTATATGGGTAACACGGTTTCTCATGCAGGGGTTAATACTAACAACCTGAATGTGTATCTAAAAGCACGCCATGGCAGTAGCCAAATTCCAGATTTTAGCAATGATTTACCCGTTATTAGTTTTAATACGGCGGGTGTATTTATCGATCAGAATACAGGTGAGTGCCATCACCTTGATACACAGCCACGCTTTAAGGGTCACCGCAAGTTGTTGCCACTATCGGCAGATACGACTCAGCCTATCATTGAGATGTCTACAAATTACTTAGCCAGACAAGTGCAGCCTTCTGGCCAATATATGTATGGATACTTTCCTTGTTTTGGTCGCACGATAGATACTTATAATAGTCTGCGCCATGCCAGTAGCACCTATGCACTGATAGAAGGCTATGAAGCTTGTCATAGTTTTGACGCCTATCGTAACGATGAGGCTGAGCTTGCTTTGGCTAATATGAAAGTTAGTATTGATAATGCCATGAGCTATCTAATCGATGAGCTTATTCAGATCTATGATGACAAAGCATATGTGATTGATACTGGCGGAGAGATTAAGTTAGGCGCAAATGCCGTTGCGATATTAGCAATCGTTAAATATCTGCAAGTCTTTAGAGATACACCAAAAGCAGATGATTATCATGCGTTGGCAGAGCGATTAGCGCTAGGCATCATTGCGATGCAACAAGACGATGGCAGCTTTGTGCATGTCTTACATAGCAAAGACTTAACGCTAAAAGCGAAAAACCGAATCATTTATTATGATGGTGAGGCGGCATTTGCAATGATGCGCTTGTATGGTTTGACCAAAGACACGCGTTGGCTTGACTGTGTCACTCGTGCTTTTGACTATTTTATCGAAGCCAAGCATCATCAAGCACATGACCATTGGTTGTCTTACTGTTCAAACGAGCTAATCATTTATAAGCCTGAAAAAAAGTATTTTCAGTTTGCAGTAGATAATATTAAAGGTTATACCGATTTTATCAAAAACCGTATTACTACTTTTCCGACGTTGCTTGAGCTATCCATGGCATTCCATAAAATGCTATTAAAGCTAGATGAGCATCCGGAGTTTCATGATGTGTTAGCAGGTTTTGATGTTCAAGGGTTTTATCAGGCATTGCATGCGCGTGCTAATCATCTTATAAATGGTTTTTTCTTTCCAGAAATGGCCATGTTTTATAAATCCCCGCAAACGATTTTACATGGATTTTTTATCCGCCATCACTCGTTCAGAGTGCGAATTGATGATGTAGAGCACTATCTATCAGGGCTTATTGGTTACTTTGATTTTTTAAAAACGGCTAATTACCCAAAGCTCGCTGCTAAAAAATATCAATCAACTCATAATGTAGTCCATACAGATAACGAAGACAAAAATCAGCCAGTAAAATCCGATAGCCAGGATTTGAAACAACCTGTGTTAACGGCCAATTCGCTGGTCCTTGCCACTAAGGGTAGGTGGCTAGTCACACCGCCAGTAGATTGGTCTGCAACAGGATTATGCATTTGGCCACCCAGTTTTGAGTCAGGGCAGATTATCGTGGCTCGAGGAAAAAACATGGCGGTGGGCTATTTGTCTGAAAAGTCGATTGAGTCTTTAGTGAAAAAAGGTGCTTCTGCCATTATCACTGATGATGTTATAGCATACAAAAACTCAAATATTCCCGTGCTGTACGTGCGCGATATACGTGAAGCGACTATTGCGATTGGACGATATGCTTGGCAAGTCTTTGATGGTCAAGTGATTGGTATTACTGGTAGTGCTGGGAAGACCACAACAGTGCATATGCTGGCACATGTACTGAATGGTTTCGGCGGTGCGAGCTACACTCAATCTAGTGCAAATCTACCGGTAGGCATTGCATGGAATTTGGCTTCTATGCCTCATTCTATAAACTATTGGGTATTAGAGATGGCGATTGGCTCTATGTCTGCCAATACCAATTTAGTCCGCCCTGATATAGCGCTCATTACTAATATTGCACCCGCACATCTTGAGTATCATCATAATGTTGAGACTATTGCTCTCAAAAAATCACGTATTTTTGAGGGTATGGCGCCAGGTTCTCTCGCCATTGTTTGCCGAGATATCGAGCAGTATAGTTTGATTGAGCGTTTAGCAACCACATGGGGTATTCACGTTGTCAGCTATGGTGAACATGATGATGCGACAATTAAGCTACTTAGTTATAATCAAAAAGAGGCACAAGCACAGATAGCAGTTGATGGTCAGACTTATCTGCTGAATTTACAGGCCCGTGGTCAGCACATGGTATTAAATGCGATGGCTATTTTGGCCGTGGTCAACCATAATAATTTACCTATCCATGACGCCATTACTCGATTAGAAACTTTTAAAGCAGTGAATGGGCGAGGGCAAGTACTCGAAACGACTTATCAAAACCGACCAATTACACTTTATGATGAAGCTTATAATGCAAATCCATTATCTATGCAGGCGGCACTCGAAACATTTGAACAGCTACAGGCACCTACCCATCAAAAAGTATTGATTTTGGGTGATATGTTAGAGCTAGGGGGTGACAGTAGTAAGTACCATTTACAGTTGGCTCCTATCATTGAGAGGATGAATTTCAGAGCTTTGGTTTTAGTTGGTAGTCAAAGCAAAGTATTGCTTGATAAGCTTAAAAGTCTAGATATAACACTTTATCACTTTGAAAATGTACAAGCCTTAAGCTTGAAACTACATGAGTTTATTGAAGATTATGACCATGTTTTTATTAAAGCCTCTAATGGTATTGGACTCAATAAGCTATTTATAGAAGGCTAAAATATTCTGAATGTAATTAGAAGTCAGAGCTAACAATATAGGAGGCACTGCCATGGAAAAATTTGATACGGACGCCGCCATATTGGTTGAGAGTTTTAAATTAAGAAATAATGAGATAACTGATCAGCGTCTTATCATAGAAAACAAGTCAGCAATACCAAAAATGATGGCATCATTGGCTAAATTGATGACAGTTATGTTGGTCTGGGATAAAGTGATACAGGATAAAATCGACCCTGTTACAACTACGGTAGAGATGCCGGTTAGTTTATTAAAGGGTAGTAGTGAGTACTATCAGTTCTATCAAAAAGGCGAACAAGTACCGTTAATAGTACTTATTGAGTCTGCTTTAATCGCTAGCTCTAATGAAGCAGCATTCACTTTAGCCTCTTGGCACTCTGGTACTGAACAGACTTTCGTCACTCAAATGGTTCGTCAGTCATACTTTCTTGGTTTAAGAGGCAGTCATTGGACCAGTTGCTCAGGTCTTGAGAAAAGTGCTTATACAACAGCCCAAGACATGAGTAAGCTTGCCAAAGTATTTATCAGCCAGTATGGGGCAATAGCTTCTTTTTGTTCGTTGAAATATTTTGAATTTAATGGCAAAAGAGTGCTCAATACTAATAAGCTTATGCGTTCTTATTCTAATATTCTAGGATTAAAGACAGGTAATTTGGTTGGTATAGGTTCGAATCTTATAAACTACTGGACTGATGATGACACGCATTATCTTAGTATTACTTTAGGAGCTGAAAGTCGAGACATATGTTATAGCATTTCCAAAGCAATTATGAATAGCTATGGTAGGTTTACTCCGTAAAGAGCGGCTTGGGAGGCTTCATTCAAATAGCAATTAATGTATGCCATTATTTACGAACTATCTTAAACTTATATTGTAGCTATACTCTTATTTTATGCTATATGCTAAACAATATTTTTATGCGAGTAAGACGCACGTTTTTATGTTCAATTATCCAAGTCTATTAGTAGTAATAGACTTAAATTAATTTTACGAAATATTTAATTAATATCTATTGATTTTTCGACGTAGCGTTATGGTTTTACTGATGATTTATTAAGTGTGGAGCTATACTGGCGAATTGAGGCCAATGACACAGCAGCTCTAAGACTATCTTATATAACAGGTTAGACTTTATTTAAATTATTATCTTATTGCCTTATAAGGTAAGTTTTAGTAAGGTTTAGTGCATAAAAGATCAACATTTATTCAAAAAACATTCATAGAGCTGATCACTGAAAAAATAATATGAAAAATTCGTCAAATCGTAAGCAGTTACTTCGTAGCATTTCAGTGCGCCATTTTATGACGACTTTGGCGACTGGTATATGTTTTACAGTGACTTCACACGCAGCAGTAGCAGATTTCCAAATCAATAGCTTAGTGGCGCAGGCAATTCAAACGCATCCTTTAGTAGGGTCGGCTCGAGCGAGTCAGCAAGCAACAACTGAAGGAATTAATGCGGCCAAATTAAATCTTTTACCAACACCAAGCGTAAGCTCAGGTTACGATAGAGACAATGATTTTGTCTCAGAGGTGACCATTCGCCAGCCCCTATGGACAGGGGGTAAGCTCACCGCAGATGTCAATCAAGCCATATTCGATGATAAAGCTGCGGTAGAGTATATTTATGAGCAGCAAAACCTAGTGGCCAAAACAACGATTGATGCTTGGCAGAGCTATATCCAAGCCGTCGCTACACAAAGTGTCCATGTAGAGAATTTAAAAGAGCTGAATGATTTTGAAGCCATGATGCAGCGACGCGTTGGTCAAGGTGTATCAGCTCGTATTGAGCTTGATCTGGTGACTAACCGTATATTGCAAGAGCAAACCTCTTATCAAGCGGCAGTTGAGCAGCAACGTATTGCCGCTGCTAGGCTAGAACAAATCATTGGTCAACCACTGTCTCAGATGAGTGTCACGAGCATACCGAACCTTAAGGTGTTGGTAAATCAAGCCAAGCAGCAATCCGTTGACTTTGAAAGAATGGCATTTGATAGAGCTGGCTTTTACAATCCTACCGTCGTAAAAGAGCACTTCCAGATTGAGTCCGCGAAGCAAGGTGTCGAAGCACAGCAAGCGGCTCGTTACCCAACCATTTATGCCCAATATGAGCATGCTTACTATCATGAGGATAATGAAAACGATGGTAAGTTCTCAGTAGGATTGAGCTATGCACCAGGTGCTGGATTTTCTAATTTTGCGCTAGCACGAGCCTCACAGGCAGAGGTCAACAGCCTAGTACAAAACCAAGAAGCCGCACGCCGTAATGTCATTGAGAATATTCAGGTACAGTATCAGCAGTTTGTCAGTGCCAAAGATAGGGAAACCTCGTTGGTTGCGGCTGTAGCAGGGGCACAGATTGTAGTCAGCTCTTATCGTCGGCAATTCATCGCAGGACGCAAGTCATGGCTAGAAGTACTAAATGCTGTCCGTGAGCATAACGATTATCAAGTCCAACTGGTACAAACTCGTGCAGAAATGTTGGGTGCATTTTATAGACTACAAGTAGATTTTGGCATTATGCAGTGGCAGCAGTTTTCTCATAATCGTGACCCAGTGACTTTGTTTAGCCCAGCCAACTCTGTCAAGCAATGGCTCAATAAGCAAGACAAAAACAACGCTAGTAGTCATTTCGGTTATGGAAACAATTCAGCAGAAGAATATATCGATATTAAGTTGCCCGCGACGGCAGAGCAAAGCTTGAACAATGGTGAGTATCTCATGTTAAATGATGATTACAGTATTACGCCGATAACTGAACAAGAGAATATGACAAATAATTAAATCAAAAAGTCATATGAACAGGCGTAAATTATCCTACATACGCAACCATCTAAAATATTAAATAAGCGATTAATATGAGTGCACAATTACAAAAGACACCGCCTCAGTCTGTTGACCATCATGAGCTGCAATACTCAGAGCAGGTCGATCTGACCGAAACGTTGACTGATGCGATTAAGCATTTACTCGGACAGCAAGGCTATCCAGTAGATAATATACGGCTCCATGATGTCGTCAAACGTCATAGTGAGCAATCGGACAGGCAAGGTCAAAGCATTCATGAGTTAGGCGGTGTTATTGCAGTATTACAAGGCATTGGCATAACAGATACACCAGAAATATTAGAGCAGCCTGATGCCGCTTTTTTGCCCTTACTAGCGTATCGAACGGATTTAGGTTGGGGCGTGATTGATAGCCAAACGCCGCAAAAAAGCTGGAACTTTAGACAAGCGAACCAGCAGGTACATACGCGTGCCGAAGAATTGACTTTGGTCATGCGTATTCGTCTAAAAGAAGATCATATTAAGCAGCGCAAGGCCTCATTTTCTGATCTGTTAAAGTCTGATTTGGGTAATTATAAAGGTATTTTAGCTGAAGCCGTTATTGCCACTTTTCTGATTAACATGTTGGCATTAGCCGTTTCTCTGTTTTCTATGCAGGTTTATGACCGTGTCATACCAACGCGTAGTGAATACACGCTGATCATTTTAGCCAGTGGTGTCTTCTTGGTGATTATGTTTGAAGCGTTCATGAAGTTTTCTCGCTCAAGAATCATGGATAAGGTCGTCGTCGGTCTAGACCAGTACCTATCTCGAGAAGTGTTCCAACGTCTACTCAAAGTACGTATCGACCAAATGCCGGGGTCAGTTGGCTCTATGGCAGCACAGTTACGTGGTTATGAGCAAGTACGTAGCTTTTTTACGGCGAGCACGCTTTTTGGTTTAGTTGATTTGCCCATGACCATTATTTTTATCAGCTTAATAGCTTTTATTGGCTCGCCATTAGTCGCTGTTGTACCAGTAATAGCGGCGGTCATCGCAATTACGATGGGACTGATTGCACGTAAACGAATTGATGCTATTGCTTCAGAGGGTGCGACTGCCTCTTATTATAAAACAGGTCTGTTAGTAGAAGCTGTGGAAGGCGTCGAGACAATAAAGGCGGGGGCAGGCAGTTGGAAGTTTCTCTCGCGTTGGCTAGATGTGATGGATGTCACCATCAAAAACGATTTGGATATGAAGCATGCCAATGACAATTTAACGTATTTTACGCAGATGCTACAGCAAGTAAGCTACGTTGGTATTGTGATAGTCGGGTCGTTCGTCGTCATGCAAGGTGACATGACAATGGGCGGACTGATTGCCTGCTCGATACTTGGTGGTAGAGTGTTGGCGCCTGTGATGGCGATACCCAACCTATTAGTGCAGTACGCTCATGCCAAAGCCGCCAAAATGAATATCGAGAGTCTGTTTGCACTGGAGCAAGACAACCAAGGCGTTGCATATCCATTATCGCCTACGCATATAAAAGGCGCGTATCAGTGCGATGGATTATCGTTCAATTACCAAGGCAACGATCGACCAGCCATTACGGTTCCGCAACTATCGATTAAACCAGGAGAGCGTATAGCGATACTTGGGCCTATTGGTTCAGGTAAATCCACCTTGCTTAAGGTGCTAGCAGGACTGTATGCACCCACGGAAGGACGCGTGTTGTTAGACGGACTGGATATACATCAGATCAGCCGTGAGACACTTAGTGAGCGCTTGGGTTATCTGCAGCAAGATCATCGATTATTTCAAGGAACCCTGCGTGAGAACCTATTAATCGGTATGGCAGCGCCCAATGATGATGTCCTTCAAGAGACTTTAAACAGGACTGGGCTAATCAACTTAGTATCCAGTCATTCAAGTGGTCTTGACCTACCGATCAGTGAAGGCGGTAAAGGACTATCGGGCGGACAAAAGCAACTGGTGGCATTTACCCGTTTGCTGCTGACTAAGCCAGATGTGTTTTTACTGGATGAGCCGACGGCTTCCATGGATAATCGACAAGAGCAGCGCTGCCTACAAGTGCTGCGTCAGGAGTTGACAAAAGGGCAGACGTTTATTGTTTCGACTCACAAGACAGCATTGCTAGACTTGGTAGATCGGCTAATCATTATGGATAACCAGCGTATTATTATCGATGGTCCAAAACAAGCTGTACTTGATGAGCTCAGAAAAAACGATCAAGCAAAAAATAAAACCACCGTGCAGCAAAAAGGTAAAATCGTTAACAAAGCCAACCAACCGTCGAAAGAAGATGCCGACGAAAATAAGCCTGCTACCTCTAGAGTTAGAAACATCAGCGTAAAACCCATCAGTGCTAAACATTCAACAGACGATCAAGGGAAGTAGGCATGTCAGAGTATAAGTACACACCCACTAAACCCCAAGTTAATCGTTCAAGATTGAGTATTTGGATAGCATTAATCGGGATCGTCACTTTAATTGTCTGGGCCTCATTTGCCAAGATTGACCAAGTGACCCGTGCGCAAGCAACGGTAATTGCCAGTGCTCGAACGCAAGAAATCCAAGCGTCAGAAGGCGGCGTATTGACTCAGTTGGCTGTCACAGAAGGTGAAGAAGTTAAGGCAGGTCAGTTATTGGTAGTGTTGGAGGAAGAGCGTGCTAAAGCAGCTGTTGATAATTCCGCTTCTAAAACAGCTGCATTGACTGCTAAGCTAGCAAGACTAAATGCTGAGATTTTTGAAAAACCGTTGGTATTTCCTAAAGGGGTACAGGACTATCCTGAGTACGTACAAAACCAAAGGGCACTATACAATAGACGTCGTCAAGCCATCAATGAAGAAGTCTCTTCTCTTGAGAAAATGCTGGTGCTGGCACGTCAAGAATTACGTATGAATGAGCCTTTATTAAAATATGGCGATGTGAGTCAGGCTGATGTTATCAAGCTTAGTCGTCAAGTTGCTGATATCGAAGCGCAGATTAATAACAAGCGCAATAAGTACTTTGAAGAAGCACAGGCTGAAATGACAAAGGCTCAAGAAGAGTTAGATACAGAGCTTGAGCAATTGCGAGATCGGGCACAAGTACTTGAAGAGAAACGTTTGATGGCGCCCACAGAAGGTAAAATTAAAAACATCAATGTGACCACTATTGGCGGTGTCGTCAAGCCCGGCGAGGTTATCATGCAGATTCTACCGACCAGTAGTGACTTGGTTATAGATGCCAAGGTCAGTCCTGCTGATATTGCTTATGTCAAAGAAGGTCAAGAAGCGACGGTTAAGCTCGATGCTTATGATTACTCTATCTTTGGAGCCATGAAAGGGACAGTCAACTATATCAGTCCAGACACGCTAATGGAGCAAACACCTAAAGGCGAAGAGCCTTACTACCGTGTATTAATTGTGATTAATGGTGCTGAATTTAAAGGGCGCGGTGATGAGATTGTCATCAAACCTGGTATGACAGCTTCTGTCGATATCAAAGCGATGGAGCGTACGGTATTGTCTTATTTGACTAAGCCAATTACCAAAACCTTATCAGAAGGTTTGGGTGAGCGCTAACAGCTTAATATTGAGTATTTATCAATGAGATTGAAAAACCCCAGTTAATTGCTGGGGTTTTTTTATATAAAGGTATTTGGTCTCGTGCTACTGCTCATAATTCTTATAGTCTTCTTAGTTGGAACTTTCAGAAAAATTTTGGCTATTCACCTCATTTCTTAACTGTTGTTGCTCATCAATTTTCTGCTGATTACGTTTTTTGACTTCGTTGATAGCCGCACTCAATTGATTATTTATTGCTTCCACTTCAGATTTTGCTGAAAGATAGTCTTTATCTATTTTGATGTTACTTTTTTGAGCAGGAACATCTATATCCAGCAAGCTTGCATTGTTTTTAATCTCTTCCAATTTATCATCAGTGTTCGCAACTATAGACTGAGTGTTACGATCTGTTTGGGCATTTAGCGCCTTTTCCTTTTGCGGAGGAGTTTTGTTTGCTTGAGCTGATTCTATCGCTGTAGAAGCTGTTTTTTTAGGTTTATTATCGACGTTATTGGCAGCTGAAGAAGGGGGCGCTTTTCTGCTTTCCACGCTAGCTGTTTGTCCATTATTACTTGCTAGCTGAGATGCTTCAAGCTCATTACCAATCTCAGATTTTTTATTGACCGTGTCTTCTACATTGTCGTTAGTGTCATCAGATGTCTTAGTGCTGGTGACAGTAGTAGTATAGACCTTTTCAGGTAGATCTACATTGTTGATAGCAGCAGGTTCAGTCGTGTTCATTTGGCTATCAGCTACTTCTACCGAATCCGTCTGATGAGTGTTCAGATAGAAAATAAAGAAAACCCCAACATGTACTAATACTGCAAGGCACAACGCCCAAAACCATTTTTCGCGGAACTTCATCATTATATGGCTTTACCTTTATCATATTAGTACACGTGCGACACACCTTGAGGTTATCAAATAATTAGGATTGTTGGTAGAGAGAATAGGCTAAGCCTGTTCAATATTATCTTTAATTTCAAATTCTTTATTTCCAGAGTCATTGCTCTCAAAGTCAGCTAGCATCTCTGTGATTAGCTGATCCTTTTGATGCCATATTTGCTCTACCCATTCAAACATCTGCGCTTTTATCGCTTCATCTATTTCATAACCGCCGTTTTTGATCGCAGTAAACAGGTCTGTGGGTATCTCAATATGTCGCACATCGACGCCTAAACGCTTGATATTACCTTTCCATAGATCGCTATAAGTGGGCACACCGTCAGGGTAGACAATCGTCATGTCCAAAATTCCATCAATCTCTTCCCCTAAGGCACTCATAGCCAGTGACAACCCGCCAGCGCGCGGCTTAAGTAAATGCTTATACGGGGATTCTTGTTTATCGTGTTTGCTAGGGGTAAAGCGAGTCCCTTCTAGATAGTTCAATAGTGTAAAAGGCTTGTCTTTAAGCAATGCACACGCTCGTTTCGCTTCTTCGATATCCCTACCCTTTAGAGCAGGGTTTTTAGCGATGGCTTCTTTAGAATGTCGACGCATCATAGGAAAGTCGAGAAAATAGAAAGCTTGACCAATGACGGGGATGTATATGAGCTCAAACTTGGTAAAAAAACGCGTTAATGGCAAACGTTTTTCGCTGATATATTGCACGATACTGGTATCAACCCATGACTGATGATTGCTCACCAGTAGATACTTACCGTTGGTATGCACATCATCAGGTAAGTTAATGCGCCAGTCTTTGCGCGGTAATACGTTATCGATCAATGCATTGTTACTATTGATCCAATAGTTCGTCACATCGATAACGGCTTTGTCAGCGATGGCAGCACCGGTGATAGCCTTGGTAGCACCCATTACCCATACAGGTAGCCCAGCTAACATACTATTAAAAGTAATAACGCTGGTTGCCGTCGTCAGTGAGGCAGCTTTGCCCAGTTTTGGAGCGCGTTCATGTAGTTTTTGAACGATTGATTTCAATCGCATATCGAATCCTTTTACTCATGCCTATGATGAGATATTGATAATGTTGCTGCATGATTTTAGCAGAAATCAATCTCAGTGTACGAGTGTTAACAACAAATAATAAACAGCATTGGTGAATTAGAACGTACAATTATATCAAGATTTTGCCAAAGCGAAATACGAACCAGACCATAAACACAGTCTGTTTTATTTATAAAAACTAACCGATAAAAAATGAAATACAGATTAATTAAAAGGGTAAGTGTCTATGATGATATTTCGAGCTCAAATATAGTCCTTATATGCTGGCTAGTCTATGAGTTTCGTCTAGAACCTCTTTTTATAGCTTCACAGTGCTACTCAAACATTAGTACTGAGCAAATACTAATGAAGTTAGATATGAAGCGACTGCGTTTGATAGCAATTAAGTTATCAGTAAACAAAAAAAGGGTGTATCAAGAATTATCTCGATACGCCCTCTATAATTTAACCCGTTAGATATCGATCAGCTAAATAATCGAGTGAATCAACACTCTATATTTACTATATCAATTAGCCGTGCATACCACGGATAGGGTAGTTGTTTTCTGGGTTTCTAACAAAAGCCAAACCGTTTGCCAAGGCTTCAAGATCTGGTCTAGAGAACGGTGCGTTTGAGATATCAACGATATGTACTTTTCCTTCAGCATTGATAACGAATACAGCAGGCTCAGCGAAAGGATGATCGGTTTCTTTTTCTGAACGTGGGTCAGAGATATATAGACCTAGCGTGTTCATCTGCTCGATAGTCAGACCATAAGCCATAGGGAAGCTAACATCTATTTGATCTAGATGACCTTCTAACTGCTCTTTGCTGTCTGCAGATACTGCGATGATATCGACACCAACGTCATAGAAAGACTGTTTTACTGTCTCTAAGGTATTTAGATATTTTGTGCAAATTGGGCAATGCTTACCACGGTATACAACGACCAGTTTCCAGTCATGACCGTTTTCAGGTTTGCCTAATGAAGTCATTTCACCGTTTAATACTTGTACTTCCATTTCAGGAAACGTAGTACCGGCTTGAATTTTTTGAGCATAATCTGTTGACATAGTTCTTATCCTTTTTAATAGTATTTTTATGGTTAGTTGGTATTTAACAGCGTTACATTAGCAGTCTTAAGTGCAAAAGTATTGGATGTTTACAGTCGTCCCAAGTAGTAACAGGAAAAATTAACATTACCTTTAAAATAGACCAATAAGACTACTTAAGTAGGCTAGGGCATATCATCAATTAGCACATTGAAACATTTAGTGGTCTTAAAATGGCTAAATTTTGTCAAACATCGTCAGAAATCTTGTCAATATGTTCATATTTGCGGCGAGTTCTTCCTTGTTTGACTGCAATTTTTCTCATTTTGAGCCTCACAATCTAAATGATGACACGCCCTAGTAAGTCATAGACAAAGCGTCTACTTTTTCGCTTCTTCAGTTGTCTGAGCGTCTACTTTATCTTGAGTTTTTAGCTCGAAATCTGAAGCATCATGACGTTCGTGTAATTGCTCAGCAGATTCACCCCAAGTGCGGTTTACCTTGCGACCACGTTGCACAGCAGGACGCTCTAAAATCTCAGTTGCCCAGCGACGTACATTTGGATAGCTCTCAACTTGTAGGAACTCTCCTGCGTCGTATGCTTGACCTAGTATGAGATTACCATACCAAGGCCAAGTGGCTATATCTGCAATCGTATATTCATCGCCACCTAGATAGCGATTTTCTGCAAGCTCTCGTTCTAGAACATCTAACTGTCGCTTTACTTCCATTGTGAATCGATTGATAGGGTACTCAAACTTTTCGGGCGCATAAAAATAAAAATGTCCAAAACCGCCACCTAAGTAAGGAGCAGAGCCTTGTAACCAAAAGAGCCAATTCATCACTTCAGTGCGTGCTGCTGCATCTTTAGGGAGTAGTTTTCCGAATTTTTCAGCTAAATAAAACAAAATAGCGCCACTCTCAAACACACGGCTACCAGTCTCTGTATCCAAAAGTACAGGAATTTTTGAGTTTGGATTTAGCTCCACGAAACCTGATGAGAACTGTCCGCCTTCACCAATTTGAATAAGGTGCGCGTCGTACTCAGCTTCTGTTACACCCAACGCCAATAACTCTTCGACCATAATGGTGACTTTTTGACCGTTAGGGGTGCCCATTGAGTAGATCTGCAACGGATGTTTGCCGCGAGGTAGTTCTGCTTCATGCATTGGACCAGCGATAGGGCGGTTGACACTTGCCCACTTGCCGCCGCTTTCTGCATCCCATGTCCAGACGCTAGGTGGCTCGTAATGATTAGAGTTTGACATAATGATGATACCTTTTTATATACTGTGCTCAGTAGGGTGTAATTGGTAAATCAGATCCAGTCTATTGTTTTTATTCTGGCATGTCTGCTAGTTGCTTCAAGATGTTTTTGTAGTTTTCTACACCTTGTGCGCCGCTTACTAGATGACGACCATTAAAGATAACCGATGGTACGCTTTGAACACCTTGCTGCTTTGAATGCTGTACGGCTTCACGTATCACATTGGCAAAGCGTTGATCTGCGATAACGGCGAGTGCTTCATTACGATCTAGTCCAATATCTGCTGCGACATCTGCCAGTACGGTACTGTCAGCCACGTTTTTATTATCAACGAAATGCGCAACGAATAATGCTTGTTTTAGGTCGTGCATACGTCCTTGCTGATCAGCCCAATGCAGCAATTGATGCGCATTAAAAGTATTGTAAGTACGGAAATCATCGGTAAACTGAAAATTAAATCCAGCTTCTGCACCTGCTGCTGTCATTCTAGCTCGGTTCTCTTTAACGTCCTCAGCAGTTGTACCGTACTTCTCCATAATATGCTCACGATAGTTTCTTCCTTCGTGCGGCGTATTAGGATTTAACTCAAATGGATGCCAATGAATCTCATGCGGCGTGTTGGTTTGTTTTAATGCCTCGGCCAGTTGACTATAGCCGATAGCGCACCAAGGGCACACAACGTCTGACACGATGTCTATTTGTAAGGGTTTTTTTGCCTGTTCCATAGGATCTCTCATTAGCGATAAGTTAAAATGAAAAACTGCTGCCCGAAGATGTTTCGAACAACAGTATGAAAACATCAAATGGACTGTGTCAGCGTTAGCCGAAAAACGTATTAGTCAGCTTTGTGCCATTCAAATTTCTGAAATGGCTTGTCGACTGGTGTGTTAGCTAGGTGGTTCGTGTAGTTGCTCATGACTTTTTGAGCAGCACCAAGAATAACTTCAAGAATTTGACGCTTAGTGTAGCCAGCATCTAAAAATGCTTGAACCGCGCTGTCATCAACGTTACCACGATTACGGACGACAGAAAGTGTAAAGTCACGTAGCGCTTCTAGACGAGCAGTTGGTAGTGGCGTCTCATCACGTAATGCATCCGTGATAGCGTCATCTACTTTCATGCTCTTAGCAATACCAGTATGCGCAGGCACACAGTAATGGCAAGCATGCTCAACATTGATAGTTTGCCATACAACAGTGGTTTCTTCGTCATCAAAGCTGCTGTCTAAAAACAGTTGATGTAGCTTTTGGTAGCCTTCTAGCAAGCCAGGCGCTTCAGCCATCACGGCGTGTAGGTTAGGTACCATGCCAAATGCTTTGATAGAAGAATCAAGTAAGTCTTTGCTTTCTGCTGGGGCTGTGTCTTTATCGTGTAGAGTAAATTCGGTCATAATATAATTCCTAATAATAGGTTTAAGATTTGGTGTGTTTTAGAGTTTTCATGCTCGCTTCAAAGTAGTCACTGATTTACATTTAATTATTAGCTTGAGTAGTTACTCAAAATTAGCAACTTTGCTTAGTAAGCGAGTCAATAGAGACTACTATAAATGATATTGAGCAATCGCTCAATAATTATTTGAGTAATCGTTCAAGTAAATTGTAATGGGTCAATTACATTCCTCTGCGTAATTCATATTACTCTATTAATATCAGTAGTTTAAGAAGGTAACACTGTGTAAGTAATAAGAGAAAATAACGGTAAAAAAGTGATTGTTAGCGTTAATAACGTTATTTTCTCTAGTATTACGGGCAAAGCTTATTGAGATGACTGAATGAATTGAAATTAATCAACTTCAGTCATCTCATGTAGCACGAATGATTCAACCGCGCCTTCTGTTGCGGCGGAAAAGTCTTTTAGATGTTGGTTTTCCATATGGATTTGCCATAGATCGCGCGTGGCCCAGCTTTCATGAAACATAAAGTGAGTGGGTTTCTCATTATCTTGGAACAAATCATAACGAATACAGCCTTCTTCGCTGCGGGTAGCTGGTATGAGTTTTTCGAGTTCAGCTTTTACGAGAGTGATGCTATCGTCCTTTGCTGTTATATGGGCGATGACGGTCAATGTAGTCATTTCTAATCCTTTGAATTAGTGTGATGGTTAGATGAGTTTTGAGGGTGACTGTTGGTAAAAAAGTCTATATGCGAACAGAGTTATATCGACACTGTGTTTATTATATCAATATATAACATTACTTGAACGACCGTTCATTTGTGGTTATAGTGTATATCAGACAATAAAAATGTGCTTCAAATTTCGACGTCTATTTTTGTTATCTCATTACAGCTTTTATAGTCATTAGTATATAGTCGATTCAATTTAAAAGTAGTACAAGGCAACCGAACGTAGATGTATATTTAATTACTTCAAGCGAGGTTAACGCAGTAATATTTTTATAGTGGAATGACTATAGTCACCAGATTTGATAGTCATTAGACGACTGTCTTCATATAATAGGATAAAGTTATGCTTAAATTTTATTTTCACCAAACGCCAAACCCAATGAAAGTAGCATTGTTTCTTGAAGAAACTGGGCTACCTTATGAGCTTGTGGCAGTAGATACGCTAAAAGGTGAGCAGCATACACCTGAGTACCGTGCTATCAACCCAAACGGTAAAACACCTGCCCTAGAAGATGATGGCAAACGCGTGTTTGATTCTACGGCAATCTTGATGTATCTTTCTGAAAAAACAGGCAAGCTGGCAGGACAACCAGAAGATCGTAGCGAGATGCTGTCATGGCTAATGTTTGTGGCATCTGGATTAGGCCCTTTTTCTGGTCAGTCTGTTCACTTTAGACATAAAGCGCCAGAGAAAATCCCATATGCGATTAATCGCTACCTTCGTGAGGCCGAGCGTCATTATGAAGTGCTAGATACGCACTTAGAAGGCCGTGAATATATGGTTGGTGATAGCTACTCAATCGCTGATATTTCTACTTGGGGCTGGATTGATAAGGCGACAGTTGTACTAGGCGAAGGCGGTTTGGATAACTATCCGAATCTAAAGCGTTGGTTTGATAGCATCAATGCTCGTCCAGCGGTACAAAAAGCCCGTGACATTCCTAAAGGTATTGATTTCAAAACTGAGTTTGATGACGTTGCTGCACGCGCGCTTTATCCGCAAAACTTTGATAAAAACAGTTAATCGATAAAAATAGTTAATCGAAGCAAAGAGACTTAATAAGTCTTATAATATAAAAAGTGATTAAAACCAGTAACTAAGGTTGATTCTACAAACTTTGCCTTAAAATAGATTTTAAGGCAGAGATATTAAGGTGAAAATTATGAGTGCTCCGATAAAGTTCAATCGTGAGGATGTGATCGAAAAAGCAAAAAATCTCTATTGGGAAAAAGGCTATCACGCGACATCAATGCGCAATTTGCAAGATGTAGTGAATATGCATCCAGGTAGTATTTATGCAGCTTTTGGTAGTAAAGATAAACTATTTACAGAGTCACTGAATCGCTATGCCGCAGATGGTGCCAAGAGATTGGCCGACTGTATTGAGCAAAAAGACACAGTGCTAGATGGCTTAAAACATTTTATCCATACGGTGATTGTCTGTAATAGTGCTACTGCGCCTAGCGGTATGTGCATGATCGTAAAGACAGTCGCTGAGCTTACTCAAAACGATAGTCCAGATTTGCTCGCACATGCAACGAATATCTTGGAAGGTATAGAGGCGTCGTTTGCCGTGCTCTTTGGACAAGCCATTGATAGCGGTGAGATTAGCGCAGAAAAAGATCCAGTTGAGCTGGCGCGTTATTTCCAAATTCAAATTATAGGTCTCAGGACGTATGCGCAGGTTACTAATGACAATGATGCGGTAGAGAAATATATCGATGATATTTTTAAAAATATCGTATAGCAGGGTTGTATAGAGAGTAGATTTTTTAGTTATGACAGCTTTCGCATTTTGTCGTTGACCAATCATCATAGTATTACTAAAAACCCTGATTGCTAGTACATTAGCAGTCAGGGTTTTTGTTATTTATTACTGTACTTTTGGATTGTCATTGATGAACTGCAGTAGAAGTTCAGCTAACGTTTCGCCTTGGTCTTCTTGCAGGAAATGACCGCCATTGACAATAGTCGTATGATTTTGGTCTTTGGTACCAGGAATCAGCTTTTGCATAATGCGATCGCCGCCACCAGTTACGGGGTCGGAATCACTAAACAATGTGATAAATGGCTTGTTCCATTTGCTTAGCACGACCCAAGCTGCTCGGTTGTTTTCTGAAGCAGGATCATCTGGTGTCGTGGGCACTAGGATAGGAAACTGTCTAGCACCTTCTTTATAGGACTCATCAGGGAAGGGCGCATCATAAGCATCCAGTACGGCTTGAGATAATGTCGTTGTGGTACCGCTTTTAATGGCGCCTGCTACATTAAATTGCGGCGTCTCTTGAGAGAACTTCTGCCACTTGCGAAAGCCTTCGCCAGGATCATGATCTCCAGTCGGTAGCATCGTGTTGCCTGCTGCGACGCGATCGAATTTATCAGGATACGCTGCTACTAAACGTAGACCGATTAAACCGCCCCAATCTTGACAAAACAGTGTGATATTTTTTAAATCCAATTGATCAAGCACCGATTGCATCCAATCGACATGGCGCTGATAAGTGTAGTCAGTACGTGATGCAGGTTTGTCTGAACGTCCAAACCCAGGAAGGTCTGGCGCAATAACGCGATGTCCTGCTGCTGTTAGTATGGGAATGACTTTGCGATACAGATAAGACCAAGAAGGCTCACCATGTAATAACAAGATGGGGTCGGCGTCGCTTGGACCTTCATCAAGGTAATGTACTCGTAGCTCACCACCTTCTGTATCATCGACCATCAAATAGTTCGGTTCAAAATCGTAATCTTGCAAGTTAACAAAACACGAATCAGGCGTCCTAAGTTTTTTCATATATCATCCTTGGGTTAGAAAAATAACACTGCATTCTGGCACTGGTGTTAGACAGTCTATTAGAGGTGAGTCTCTAAGTGCTACTCGACTATCACTGGTAATGCTAGTGATAAGGCTATCTAACTATAGTCTATATTGATTAAACGTTCAAAATGAAAACTATACCCTACATGCATTCGTTGCTGCAAACATTAATGCTAGTAAAATTAGAAACGAAATACCATGATGACTGATTTTGGAACATATTAAGTATTCAGAAAAATATGACAGATATACACTTAATCTATTTGTAAGTTTGATTACTTTCCATCTATCGACTCTCTTACAAAAAGAATAATTTTTATTATATATATTCAATAATAACAATTGTTTTTTAAGGAATTAGATATAGTTGATAGGTTACAAAACACAAATTATTTCTGTGAAAAACGGTTGACTAATTTTTTGCAGCGTCAGATGGATGATGTAGTATTATTCCTATAGTAATCAACGATTAATATAAATTGAAATCTAGATTTCTCATGTGAAGTAACAGTTTAAAACGCTGCATTAGAGGGTTTTAAACTGAATTCTATGAAGTTGACTTTACAAAATACTTAAATTACTATCAATTAATAAAAACAGGTCATTTTTTATCCGAATGAACTCTACCGCATTATAAAAAGACAAAAGTTCTCTAGTAAGTAAAAATCAAGTCCAAATTATCGACTATTTTGTTAAAAGATAAACTATATTTAGGCGGTATCTGAGCAAGAACAAACACGTTGTCTCAAAGAAATTATCAATTAGGAATCTATAATGGAAAGAGTATTTAAGAACACTATCGCAGCTATTATTTTACCCACTATTTTGCTCGGTATATCTGGATGCGCTGCTATAGGCAATAGTGGAATTGATAACGAGGGCGACAGTCGTAGAGTGGGCAATGTCACGTGGAACAATCAAGTCGACACAGACGTTCGCAAGCTACTAGCAACAGAAGTTAATACCGATCAAACAAGATTGATATTTATTCGTAAAAATGACGATGATTTAGAGCAAACTAGTGCCAATATTTCTGTTAATAATAGATATCAAGTAAGCCTACACCCTGGTAATTATACAGCTGTTAACTCTTGCGTTGGTACAAACCAGTTAAGTGCTCATGCTACTGGTTTTAAAGACAATAACTTATTAGCAGATAAAAAAGACTATCAGCTTGATGGTGGTCAAACATACTTCTTCTACGTTGATATGGATGATACAGGAAAAAGTACACTCGAAGAAATAACTGCTGACAGTGCATTACAATTATTAGAAACCAAACGCTATCAAAATCATCAAATTAGCCGAGTAGTGCCTAATTGTGCAGCTCCTGTAGTATCTGAGCCACTAGAAACAGCACCAGTAGTACCTGTCTTGGCAGAGAAAGTGACAATCGAGCTTGAAGTATTGTTTGAAACTGACAAAGCTATTGTTCAGCCTGAATACTACTCTAAAATTTCTGAAGTCGCAGAGTTCATGACTCAATATCCAAACACCATTGTTACTATTGAAGGTCATACCGATAGTCGGGCAAGTGAGCAATATAACCAAGCTCTATCACAACGTCGAGTGAACGCTGTAAAAGAAGTGTTAATCACTCAATTCGGTGTAGATTCTGAACGTCTCAGTGCTGTTGGTTATGGTGAGTCACAGCCAAGAGCTAGTAACGAAACAGTAGAAGGTCGTCAGCTTAACCGCCGTGTTATTGCTGTTGTGGAAGAGCGTTCAAATAACTGATAGAAAAACGAATTTGTCATAAGTAAATTAGGCCATAAAAAATTCAAACAGTATTGTTGCAACTAAAAAAATAAAAGGTAAAAAATGAATGCTATTGTCGTAAAAACGAATGATGCCACTCAGACTATAAGCCAAATAGAGATCATAACTAAAGATGGTACACCTACCGTCATTAAAGCCGTAGACAAAGTAAACTATGAGTTTCATGACAAATCTATTAACCGGGCTCCTAATCATATTGTTACTAAACGGATAAAAAACGACCTTCACGTATCGTTTGAAAAGGAAGGTAAAGATAGTGACCTTATTATAGAAGGTTTTTACGATAGCGCAGATAGTGCATTGGTTGGTATTGCCGAAGATGGTGAGTATTACTACTATATCCCAGATACTGGTGAAACCTATGATTACGTGACTCAGTTAAATATAGGCGATGTAGAAGGTCAAGCTTTAGGTGGTCAAGAATATGTAGCAGCTGCGATACCGTGGTGGATACCTGCTGCTGCTGGTATTGGACTGGTTGGATTACTGGCGAGTGGAAGTAGTAATAGCAGACACGATGACAGCAATACGGAAGAGGGTACTGCGCCCCTCGTAACAGATGATCGCCAAACCGGCTCATTTGGTCAATCAGTGGTCATTGACGTGCTAAGCAACTACACCGATCTTGAAGGCGACATCGACCCAACTAGCGTAAAACTGATCAACCCAGACACAGGTCTTGAAGTCACACCAGTAACGGTTGCAGCCGAATGCGTATGGATTGTTGATA
>NZ_DFQV01000028.1:7485-93458 GCF_002377945.1 Psychrobacter sp. UBA3480 | reverse complement strand
TTTCTTTTTATTTTCTTTGAGTCTGGCGTGTACTTTGGGGTCAAAGAATCGTGACCAAGCCGAAGCAAGATCACGCACTTTCTGTTGTAAGGTTACGGCATTAGAGCTTGTTTTTAAGAACTCAAAATCAGGATTACTCTTTAGATCCATGATTTTATTAACGAGGGTGGTGGCATTGATAAACTCATCTTTAGCAAACATCTCAAATGAGATCGCCAGCATTTGATTCCAAACAAAACGTGCAGAGCCGACAAGATTATTTAGAGTAACCTCCTGCTCTGCATTAGGCTCAAGCCTAAATTTATACGCTTTGTTGATTTTCATGCAACACTCTTCATAAGTTACAAGGCGTTATAATAATTAATTATTATACCAAATTCAGGCGCATGTTATGTGATTTAAACATTAAAAATGATGCGAAATTCACCGCCACCCTAATGTCGGATGGCGTCCTCTTTCGCGGTTTTGATAGCGATATGAATAACGTCATCCATGAACTTGTCGCCAAAATTGATGTACCGACCAATCTCCGCAACAAGCTCCTGACTGTAGTAAAGCTCAACCGCGTCTTTGTCGTCTAGCGCCTTTAGTTGGTTAATATCAGCCTCTGACTTATTAAGACTACCATCACCCCAGTAAATTAGATTCTCTGAGGTATCGCAGCTGGCTTTGTAAAATCCGTCCTTAATGAAAACTTTGTTTTCTTCGTCGTACTGGCATTCGTATATCTCGATGGTTAGCTGTCCAAGAGCTTGTGTTGGCTCAAAATCATCAACAGCTTCTATATCTACTAAAAACCCTAAGCCTACTAATAATTTACTGCTTTCGGCCTTTATTAGCTTTATGTCAAACGCATCTGTACCAGTACTTTTAACACTTGATTCAATAGCATAACCAACGGCAGCGACGACATCTTGTACTCTAACATTTCTCATAATAACTTCCTTTGATTTTAGATGGCTAATTGCCTATCTCTTATAACTATTATACCCAATAAGTCGTACATTGTCAAAGGTTGAATTTAAATTCCCCAATTAGAGGTGTCGGTTAGTAGACACCTTTGGCTGTTCACACATAACAGATCCAGCACTTCTATATCTCCACCAGCCTATGAGGATAGTGCTAGGATTCCCTCATCCGCTGCAGGTGGGCTTTAAACACAAAAAAGCCGCCTTAGTAGCTAGGGCGGCTTTATCATCGAAATACGCAATATTTGGCTTATAAAAATTCAGGTAAGACGCCCCAAAGCACAGCTATGACAGTTGCAACTGTGATGGTAAAAAGCCAAATAGAAAAAAACGTATTTAAGGCTGACACTTTTACTTTCTCGCTAAAATTTTTGGTAGTAGTAATCATGGTATTTCCTCTTTATGTAAAGGATTGGCAACCGCCTAATCCAGAGCTATATTATACCAACTGCCAGTTAACATAACAATATAAAAAGTACAACAAACTGAAATAAATATTAATAATAATATTACATTAATCGTTTGTATTTAATGATATTTAGCAAGAGTAGTAAATTTAGGCACGTTGCCCGCTGTGTTCGTCCAAGCACAATTTATTGTCGCTGGCACGCCGTACCAAATGGCCCTTCATTAGAACATCATCCATTATGTTGATTCCGCTCTCAAAGCATTCAGGCTTCAACTTGGAACCAAACACAATCATATTGCCTTCTTCATCATTTACTAGCTTATGTGGCGGCGCGTTCCATTCATGTTGACAGAATAAGGTCTGCACCTCTATCCACGGCTCATCTTCATTAAGATTCAATTTCTTATGGATTAGCTTTGCATAGACACCATACTCTGCTATGTGTGACTCTTTATCGTTTTCTGCATCAGTAATGTCGGTCACAACAAGCTGAATATGCTCTTCGCTAAGCAAAAATATATGACCGCTTACTGTCACCGCTTGTCCTTTACTCCAACTGTTTATGTCTTCAATTTTGGGCAGCTGCTCATAGCCGGTATCTAACCCTGGAACATGTACGGTCATATCCCCGTCGTTGGTACTAAGAGTAATGGCCAACCACTCTACGAAATCTTGCTTTATCTCGGAATGAGATTGATACAAACCCGTTATTTTGAAGTAGTTTCTTTTCATTTTTGACATCCTTGAATTGAATTATGCTGCTAACGTATTACATTCGTTGAAAGCGCCGCTTATCAAGCTAGTGAGAGCGGCTTCGTTTTTGTATAAATTATTATGGTCTTTTAAAGCCTCCGCCATTTCGTTAATAATTTCAGCAATGTCGCCACTGGTATGGATATGGTAGCTTTGCGATAAGAATCGTCTGTCATTAGATTCTTTAGACCAACACAAAGTGAAGTAGTCATCCGTAACAGGATCTTGATGTTTATGTAGCGAGATTGACAAAGTTTGACGTGCTTGGTTATTGTCACCAATAGACGCTATTAGGTGTGAAGATAAGTTCTCCCCACGTTTTTTATTGGCCAGCAATGTTACCTTCGCATTGTTGTTGAACAGGTGGTTACTAAGCGCTCTCCAGTAGAAAATACTAGATGCTTTTGAGTCTTGTAGTAGTGAGCTTGCACTAAAGGATTGCAAGTCGCCATTGCGTCCTACATGACTAGCCTCTTTGATTTGCCCGCTTCTTTCGCATGAGAACTGAAACTGTTTCATGCTGCACGCATTAAAAGCATGCATGAATTCGTAAGAGAGCAGCAAGCTGCTATCAATGAGGTTTTTATCCGTGATTGGCATTAAGCTTACGTCAAACGGATATCGGCCATTGAAGATTATCTCTTTGCCGCCGCCGGTAAACACGCCGCTCCCTAACGTCTCACTACGCCCCACTGTAACCAACGCCGGATCATTTGTAGCAAAGTTACTTATTGACAGGGCTCCTGGGTTCCTTAAGCTTGGTTCTAGCCAAGCAAGAATGATCATTGGTCCGTCATTTCTTACATATTGCGTGACGCCACCTTCGTTGGCTGAATCGCTCAAATAGCCATGTAGTGTTAACCCATATATTAGATAGACCAGTTCACCATCAGGTATGTCTTGAATGTCACAAGTCTCACTGTTATTAGATATAGAGACACCTGGTGCTTGACGTTTATACACGCAAGCATCTTTCTTTCCGCAGAGGGTTTTCACAAAGTAAGAGTACATGGTGAAGCCATCGTCAATATTAGATGTTTCCCGATAACAGGCACTGATATTGAAGTTGGCCATTAGCCATTTGGATAACGTTTCATATATCTCGTTAGTGCTCGTTATACTTGTTGAGACAATTACTGGATTAGAGTCACCGCGATCGCGAGTGGCCAAGATAATTTTGTTTTTAGAAGTGTTCATAACAAACCTTGTTTGTATATTGATTATAATTAATTATACCCAATAAGTCGTACTATAACAAGGCTTATCGCTATTTATTTTAAAAATATACTGGTGGTCTGCGCGCTTAGTCAATGGTTATAAAGTACTTGACCTCAATAGGGATTTTTTTATACAAAATTTTGGCCATGGGACTTTTACCAAAAAAACTATAAATCATGTTACCGATGTCCTCCGACGGATTTTCAGTATTAAACACCGCCCCATCTGAACTAATTACATCGTTATTTGAAGCACTCATCTCTTCTATGCTGCCAATAAAACTACCACCCGCTGTCTCATAAAAAGCATACGTGATAACTGTGTCTTTTTTGCGCGTATCGATCTTAGCGAGTAATCGCCCAAGAAACGATAGGTCGTCGCTATCATCAACAACAACATAATGATCATCAATCGAACAGTTTTCTGTCGGATGTACGAATATATCGTCGCGCAGTAATTTTTCCTTGGCTCCTTCGCCATAACACAACCAGTCTACGTTTATATTCAACAGCTCAGCCAACATGTCTGAGTATTGTCGCGATGGCTCTGATGCACCGGAGAGCCATTTACTGACGGCTGCCTTACTAACTTTTAGCGCCTTTGACACATCTACTTGCTTTAGGTTGTTCTCATCCAAGGACTGCTCTAGTCTCTCCGCCAATGTCTTGGCGTTATCGCTGGCAGGTTTGTGGTGGTTTTCTCTTGTAGTGTTGGTAGTACTTGTTTCTACGTTGTCAGTATTTCTCATAGCTAGATCTCTTATGCTGAGTTTTGGGTGTGCAAATTTGGCGATTGGTTATTGTATTCTGTTATCTGTAGAACCACGCTTGAAAGTCGCAAAGAAAGCTTGCAGCTAGTACGATATGCTCAGGCTCTTCGTGGGAATCTTCAATCCAGTCAGGATTGGCTTTAGCGTAACCGCTAATTAGATCTCCTGTCGTACACTCTACATGTCCAGCAAGTAATAAGGCCTTATCCACAAGCTTTTCGTTTTTTGTTTTGACTCCATATTCGTGAAGGCCGATAGTACTCGCAACTAACCCAAGCTGATATGAATCCATTCCCGCTCCTACGCACTCATCATCCTTGTAGCAGTCGTAATAACTCTCGCTCAGCATAGGTCGCACATAAAACAAGTCTTGGCCCGTTCCTACAATCATACATTCCCATTCAACATCACCACTTTCTTCAAGGAATGAAGCTCCTTTATTGCTTATATACTGCTTGATATCCTTCAAGCTCTCTAAACTCACCCCTAGCATGTTGATTACGCTACTAGCTAGCTCTGCTGGCGTGCCAAGTAGCTCGCTTGGCATAACACTGTTAATTTCAGTTTTTTCAAATGATGCAATCATGATTTTCTTCCAAAGGGTTAGTTAAAATCAAGACGACTTACCGCCTATCTCTTGTAACTATTATACCAAATAAGTCGTACTATTGCACGCATTAACGCTAAAAAAACCGCTTATTAAAGCGGTTAATCATAATCATAAATGCCTGCAGCAATCCCACGGATTGTCATATCTGCCTCCATGCTAAAGAGTGCCATATCTTGTCTCAGGTTATGTATAGCAAAGGCATCAGGCACTGCACCCTGGGCACCTTGATTTTTTATATCGTCGTACCGTTTAGTTAGGATCTTTTCGTACATTATACAATCTGATCTTAATACCATTTTTTCAGCATCGCTTAATTTCGCCAAATTGTCGTTTTTTTTAACCAGATGCTCAAGTTGCTCAATAGTGAAATCTCTAATGTTTACATCTTTATAGACGATTTTTAAGATTTCATTGGCGCTAAATGATGCGAACTCACGAGGATGTCTTAACCCCATTGAAATTTCATCACGACTCAGAGAGATATGCCTATTGATCCAAATCTTAACCTTGCCATGTTCAAAAAAACCTTTATACAAGGTATTGCCTTGTACCCAGCCATTATGTCTAAACTTAACATCTTTGAATAAATGGCCAATTAATATAGGCTTCTCGGATACTTTCTCTTTACCAAGAAAGCTTGGGTGATTGATGTGACTCATGATACAGCCTCACTGAATTACTTTATTTATCGAATGATACCTGAAAACCACGCGTTTTATTGCGTAGAGATCAGGTGTTGTTATGTATTAGGCAATATGGACTGGACTTTCTTTTTTTAGAATCTCAAAAATGCCGACTAAAAGCTCTTTTTTTCTAGAATCCTCTAGGCGGGCAAGCGCTTCGGATAGCGCCGCTTTAGTTATATCACTTCTGTCTTTACCGTTTGGGTTTGAAAGCTCTTGATAGCGCCAGTCATGCACATCAGGAGTGCCTGTAGTAGTTGCCAGTGTCAGATTGTGATCTAACTCACCAATAACAAATTGGTAATTGTCTGAGCCGCCTGTATATTCGAGCGTCTTTTTATCAATTTTACAGTCTTTGAATAAGCACTCAAAGGCTACATCGACATGGGTGGCATCTAAGCCCGGAACAGCATCTATCTTCACTTCGATACCTACAATGCCTGTGATTGAAAACAAACCTTCATCTTGCTCGTAAGGCTCTATGCTTGTTACTGATGGCATAAATGCTTGGTCAGAGAGTTTTTGTGTGATCGCTGCAGAAATTGCGGAGATTGCTAACTGTTTTGTCTGCATATTCATAATATTTGCCTTATTTGATTGGGGATGGCAGATGCCTATCTCTTATTTTTCAGTCCTAAAATCTTATTTATTCGCAGTGTATATGAGGTTTACACCACCAATATTCTCAAGCAATGTCATAAACAATGCTTCTTTCAGCATAGGCGACCATCTGTCATAGGTAGACTCTGTTCTAAGCAGCGCCAAAACCTCTTCTTGTGATTTTGGTGGCTGATGATATCCAATTTCTATAACTTCACCGATATTTTGCATCATAGCAGCGGTTAATTTAATTGGTGAGGCATTCGCCATGTTGATGAAAGGCGGAATACTATCAAGACTTACGGTCAACTTATCGAAAAAATCGTCTTGTTCAACGGTGCCAACTGCCATTTTGAAGCCGTAGCGCTCGTTGATGATTTCGTTTAAATCTGAAATATAGTTATCAGTATTTTTAAAATTATAAGCGAACTCTATGTTCACTTGAATGCTGTTGGCGTGGCTTGTGTCAATCTGCCCTACTATTTCATCGATCATAGTGTTTACCGTACTATCTAATGTCGCTTCTGACACAGCTTGTGTTTTACATATAGCTAGATTAGAAGAGTTTACCTGGGCAATCATATTTTTGGTGCCAGGCACAGTATTTGAGTCGTAGTCCATGGAAAGAATAAGACCATGGGCGGCCAGTCGTTTTTCAATCTTGGCATTTGGTTCGATGATCGGTTTTAACATAATTTTGACCTTAATATTTATGATTGGCGCTATTGCCTAATCGATAACTTATTATACCCAATAAGTCGTACAAAAACAAGCTTTATATGCAATTTTTTATTTGAAACCCACTGGCGATAAGTGATTAAACAGACCTGTTACCGGCGCTTTTGTCTGTTAATGCCATAGCTACCCTATGACCATAGCACTAGGATTCTCTCATCTGCTGCAGGCGGGCTTCACGCACAAAAAAGCCGTCCTAGTAGCTAGAACGGCTTTGAGGATGCGTTAAAGGCGCTTACGCAGCATCCGGCGCATCTGTCGTTTTGCTGACTTTATCAAATATCGCTGTGATAATCTCAACCTCATTATCTGTTGTATGGAACAATGAGTGCAGGATTTCTACAGACATACTATTGTCCTCTGCATCGCTTATCTCATCAATACCCTCATCTGCCCAAACGCAGCTCTCTAAATCTGCGCTATCAGCGTAGCCAAACATAATGTTGTTTTCTAAATCGCCATAGCTGATGTGGTAACTTGTTTCGTCAATGGCTTGTTCGTACTGCTTACTGTCTGCATTGTACGTGCATTGCTCAAACTGAACCTCAAAGCTGATATCTGCAAAGTTGTATTTGAAATCAGGTACAGGCTCGAAAGCCGTTTTGATTTCTACGGCAGCAAAGATACTGTAGGTGCCATCGTCGTTCAACATTGGTTTGAAGTTTGCGTAATTATCCTCCGCTACAATACTGATTGGATTCATCTTGCTTGATGCCGCTGCTGTTATTGCTGCGATCAACGCTGTTCTTTTTTCTGAATTCATAAAATTTGCTCCAATTGATAGTTTTATGGTTGGCTAACTGCCTAACCAATAACTTATTATAACCAATAAATCGTACAAAATCAACCTTTAATACTATTTAATTTAATATAAAAATATTCTGATTCCTTTGGTACAAGAGGGATTGAACTCTAAAAAAAAGAAAACATTGCTATAAATAATAATAGAAAATATGTTATAATCAATGTATATTTTAATAAATAGCTTCGTTTTAATAAGGTTTGTAAATCCTTGATGCGACTTAATCAATTTCTACTAAGTGTAGATGAGGTGCTGTATGAATAATGATATGAACTCCAATAGCAACAACCTTATTAATGCTAGCAAGGTACTTGGTACTGGCCGCTACTCGGACGGAAGCTTGGTTTCTTACGCAACAATACATGACATGAACGCTATCCGCCTTGCTGTTGCGGTGCCTATAGCTGGCTTGTGTTTCGCTATTTACTGGCTTAGTGGCGCTATCAAGAATTATGCCGCCTTTGATTTTCCTTATAATATCATCGCCGCCTTTTATCACTACTTTTTCAACTTACCCATTCAGAGTGTTGGCTTGGTTTGGCGCTGGTTAAAGCTTTTAGAACTAACCCCGTACCCTAACTTAAATTTGATATTTTCGTTGATCGGCATCGCTTTCTACTCTCTTTTTGTTCTATCTATCTATGCTTACATTGCTAAAACTATTAGTGAGAAGTTTGAAGATAGTGCAGGCTTTGCTGCCATCACCATAGGTCCTGCGATCATTGCTTTTCTTTGGTTCGTAGCTGTATTGATACTAAGCTGGGTATTCTAAAAACCTGCAAAAAAAAGAGGACTCCACCTGTCTTTAGGTTTGAGTCCTCTTTTTTTGAGAAAAATAAGGTATTAGCCAACTACCCTACTTTTGGTGAATTCAATCATTGAAACTTCCATAAAGCCCGATACCTGCTCTCCAGTTGTATCAACCCATAGCGCGCAAGCAAATAATCCGACTATATCCTTCAAGTATGACATTGTTAATCTGTATAGTACTGATCGCTCGTTGCTTTCATCAAGCTGTTGAGGCTGTATCGAGTAAATCAACGCACCCTTTTTATCTGATGATTTTTTTAGCTTCACAACAAAAAAACACTCATCAACACTAAGCGTTATCTCATGCTCTTCTATTGCTGGCACGAACTCTTTTGTTTTAAACTGGTCATGCCGCTCTATATTAATAGAGCCTTCTATTTCGTCCCTGCAGCAATCAGTGAAAGCCTGCAAGTAATCTCTACTACTCTCAAAATCCCCTGAATAAAACATGAGTTTTTGGGCGACATCAATATAACAGTAAGAGAGGTTTGCGATTACTGGGTCATTGGCTTTAAATATCATACCAAGTCCTGAATAGAGTATTTGCTGCAATGCGCCCTGCTTTTTAAAGCGCTCCTGACTGGCCCATTCGCGAGACCATCTTGATAACTCTTTAGGATTGAATTTATCAAACGAAACAGTGATGTCGGTTCGTTCGCATAGAGACGCAAGATAGTATTCGCATGCCGCACTTAGCGATATAAGCTTTTTCATTTCTGCAATCAGTGCGGTTTTTCTTTCTTTGGAGAACTTTATTAGTTCGCAGTTAGTTGGTTCTGATATTTTCATTTTATCCCTTTAGAGTTAATCAAGTGGTTATACCTAAGTGATTAGATGGCAATGCCGTTAGACTTTGCCAAAAATATTATCTTCTGAAATCTCTTTATTGTTTAGTGTGATTTGAGGATGAAAGCCCAGTGCTAACATCAATGCTGACCAAGTTTGTGATTTCGGTATAGTTCTGTTGTTTTCGAAATTAGAAATAGATTGAGATGTGACGCCAGATATCCTGGCCGCCTCTTTCTGGGATACATTTGCTTTATTTCTAGCGGCGATCAGCTCTTTTGAGTAATTAAAACCGCTTGCGTATTCATCGAGCGCAATTTGTATGCCCGCCCAGTCCTTCTGGCTTGGTTCTGTTTTATCCTTTAAATATTCATTTAACCTTTTTACTGTTATGCCGCTCTGTTCCGATAGCCGCTCTAGACTCCAACCTTTATTGCTAAGATTTTTGCTGATGAAATAAGCTACGTCAGTTTGCATCTGACGCGTATCGTAAACGATCGTCTTGTTATCAATGCGAATGTTCCCTGGGGTGTTCTGATGCTTGCCAAGAATAATGGCTGCTAATGAGTACATAACATTTGTTATAGGTATCTCCCCTCTTTCGTAATCAGAAATAGAGTAACGCCTTGTCAAACCTAGTTTCTTGCTTAGGTCGTCTTGAGTTATTTTTGCATTCAAACGCCAGCTCAGCAAGCGCTCTCCAGCATCGGCCGGTGTCTCTAGTAGAAATATATTGATTGCGCTACTTTTCATTAATTCACCATATAAACGAATGCCTTGGAACTCTAAACAAAAAAATACCCACTTTATCTTGCCGCTTTTGGTACGGGTCGAATAAGTAGGTATATTAATATAATTAAACGTAACAAGCAATTAACGCTTATATTACCCTTCTAGTGCAAACTCTTGTTTTGCACTAGCGGCAACACCTGCTTCAAAGCATTTTTTCTGATCAGAAATCCATTCTCTCTCTTCGTGGGTAAATAGATGCGAATAGACACTATTAGACATCTCAGTGAAGAATGAGTATCCCGCTGAATAATTGATTTGATTGATTTTTATGAAACTCAATAAAGTTTCAATGTAGTAACGATCAATATATAACGCTTTAGCATCTTTTTTAAAATCAATGTAAAGCTTTAGGTTTAACAGCTTTTTAATTCTATTGATTTCAATATTTTGCAGCGAGTGATAGCGATGCTTTGTAAATAAAGTCTTAACGTGCGTATATAGCGTGCAATTAATTTGCCCAATAATATCTTGGGCTGCTGCCGCTAGCTGCTCATCAAGCTTATCTACTCTGCATAAGTTAACCGGGCTAAAAGTATTCATTACACACCTACTCTTTTTTCTGTTAGAGGGCTTCTTAGGATTTCTGTGACTTGATTCACAATAGATACTACCAAACCGTTAGAGTCTGCAACATCCAAGCCAGTCGCGTGTGCAACTTCTGCCAGCATGAAGTTGCGTTCGCCACTAACCATCAGTTTTTTAGATAAAATTAAATGCTTAAAAAATGAATCATGGCCCAGTGCCCGCGTAATTTTTTTTGCTACAAGCACATTGGTTTCATCTTCTAGTAAAGTCTCACCGATAGCGCCATACAAAAACTCACTTAAGAAATTTTCAGCACTTTTTAGTTCGACCTGAGTTAGCTTACGATCTTTTCCAGATACTTGCTTTACTGCAGCTGGCTTTGAAATGTTAACAAACTTTAAAACAAAGATAGCGTCAGCTGCGGTTAGTTTTAGAATGCAGGTGTGAGCATGATCATCAATACATCTGAAATCATTATCAGTTCTTTGTTTGACATGCTTAAGCAATGATACATTCATGATCTTCTCCTTAAAATATTTAGTTAATCATTAATACTAATTATATATAAATTTTAGTAACAAGTAAAGTTTATTTGCTATTTATTTTAAAAAGAATGGCATCTTTTTGTTGATATATTCTGATGATGGCTGCGCGTATTTTAGGCAAAATAAAACGGAACCGAAGCTCCGTTTTATTAATGATAATAATTAAAAAATCAGTCTGTGAAAGCACTCATCATGTTGTCATAAACCTTCTTGTTTAACTCTTTCCCTGTTTTGTCTATCGTGATCACGGTAAACGAGTTAGGGGTTTCTTCATACACGTCAATCATACCGTCATGGAATAGGCCTCCAATACTATCTATCGAATCCCCTCCCATATCAACAAATACCATATCGTATGTAGGTTTAATTACCGTCGAACCTGTTTCGTCAACAAAGCCCCATTTAACACTTTCGCCCTGACCAATAGCGACAGCAGCTAATCCTTCCGAGAAAAGTCCAGCATCATCCCACATAAATTCGCCGTGAACTTTGCCCTTGTTATCTATAACCCCGTACTTATTTGTCTTGGGGTCTTTCGCTACTGCAAACCCGTTATTGAACTCACTAATATCTGCATAGTTGAATGCAACCACTGCTTTACCGGTTTTATCTATCAGACCAAATTTCTGGTCGTTTGAAGAGGCAACAGCTGCCCCGCCATTGAAATCACCCGCAGTATCATAGATATAATCAATAACAACATGGCCTTCTTTGTCTATATAACCCCATTTGTCGTCTTTACTTTGCGCCGCTAATCCTTCATTAAAGTCTCTGACATCGAACTTCCAGTCATTATCGACTTTGTTTTCTAAAGGAATTGCAACTTTCCCCAAATGGTCTATATAGCCAATTTTATACTGCTCTCCCATGTCGTCCAGGAACACTCCTACATAAGCCATACCGTCGCTCATAGGGCCACATGTGTCATAAATAGCTTCCACAACAGTCTTACCTTGTGTGTCCTTATACCCGCATAGGTGGCTGCTGTTATCAGCAAAAGGCTGCAGACCTAATTCTTGAGTAGACTGACTCTCTTCTGTGTCTTGAGTGACAGCAGAGCTATCATTCGTTCTCTTTTGAGGGTTATCTTGTCCTTCGGCGTTAGAGTCGCATCCTACGAGTGACAGGCTAATGCAAGCTAAGAATGTCAAAGTACTTCTAAGTGGTGCCATTAAATATATTCCTTTTCGAAGTTGTTTTGGCGTATACCTGCCAAACTAAGCTTCATGGTAAATTATCTTTTATGCAACATCCGCCGCGGCTACTTCGTTAAGTGGAGCATCATCTTTATTACCAGTCAACATAGAGAAGCTTGGATGCATGTCTAAAGCTAGCATGATTACTGCCCAGACGTGATCTGCAGGAAGCATCACATTTGTCTCGTAGTTACCAATTGTTTGGCCACCAAGACCAACCTTTAGTGCAAAGTTTGGTTGAGAGTCACCAATCGACTCACGGTACTCACGAATAGATTTAGGATAATCAAATCCGCTCACAAATTTATCAAGCGCTAGCTGAATGAAGCCCCACTCTCTAGCAAGAGGCTCGTACTCACCAGATAAGATCTTCTCAATAACATCTGCAGGAACGCTGCGAGATTTTTGACCTGCTGCAGACAAGTGATCAAACATGTTACCTGGCTCAAGACCACGTTCGTCTAATGCTTCGCGCAACCAGAGAGCATAATCAACATCTTCTGTTTCGTTGACCGTAAAGACAAGCTTGTTTTTCAAGTCGAACTTTTCAGGTAAAGCTGGGTGGAAACCTAGCGCAATAGCAAAAAGTGTATATGTGATAGGTTTAATCTTCACACGGCCATGCTCAAACTCAAGCATTGAGACGCGGCTACGTTTACCAAAACCCATGATCTCGCCTAACTCGATCGCTGTCAGATCGGTCTTCTCAAGGTACTTCATGATCGTCTTGCCAGCCTCTTTGTTGTCTGCTGGCGGATTTAGAATTAGGTTCCCATGCATAGCTTTGATATCGCTATCAGAAATCTGGATTTTTTTATCAGTAGTGTTTTTCATAATAATTACCTCTATAGTTAAAAATTAAATTAAATTAAATTAAATTGGCTGTGCCTAATCGTTTAGTTTTCTTTTCGAAAACTCCATGGCTCTTGAGCATTTATGTCGCTCCATAGTCCCTGATTTAGCAGCTGAGCAACTTTCTCTGCATCAGCATAGATATCTGCATCATCATTCGGTTGGCCATTAGCATATTGTTTGTAGTGCCAAGCAGATCCTGCGACCATTTGTCTGTAGTTACAGTCGGTACTACCTGCAAAAACCTTTCCTAATAGCCTGCCGTATTTATCGATCTCTTTATAGGTAATCGTAACCGGTTTATCGCCAATGCATTCTTCGAGCGTGGACTTACTCACATCGCCAAATTTCTGTTTTGACTCCGGCGCATCGATTCCAATCAATCGGACTCTATCACTTTCACGACCATCAGCATATTTCACTTCAACAGTATCGCCGTCAATAACTCTGGCCCCGCTAACACTAACCCGCTTCCATCCATCTGCTAAACTTGGATTGATTGGCTTTCCTATGACATCACCATCCGGTGTTACTGTTAGGGTTTTAAAGTTACCGAGTTTTATAGCGCTAGCTATTAAATCCGCAGGGTCCTGGCTGTCTGGGGCTACAAGCTCTACTGCATTATCAGGCATTGATTGTTCAGTAACAGTGCTCTCTGGCACCGGAGTCTGAATTTCTTCTGCCGAATCGCACCCAGATAATGCCACTAAGCTTATCGCTGCAATCAACGTTAGGTGCTTCATTTCATTTTCCTAATCATACTGGAAGGAGTTAACTGTTCTTTGTATTATTATACCCAATAAGTCGTACTGTGTCTATAGTTATTTACTATTTATTTTAAATATCTATAAAAAATGACGTTTTCATACACTTTTTCGAATATTTTTATCAAAGTTGGCAAAGAGCCTAGCTTTAATGTATATAATAACCAAGATATCGTACTCGGTCAACCTTTTCAATGTTTATTTTAAAAACTAATCCACAAAACTATTGCTAAGTACGTGTACCAAATCCAACCCTGCACCCTGATTTAAATTGAGTGCTAACGATATTTGATTCAATTCATTGTGTTCTTTGCTAAAAAAGAAGTTATTAATCCGCCTGCTTTTCACCTGGAGCCGTCTGCTCTTGATAGCATCAAGTACTAGGATGTTAAGCTCGTCAAAAGGAATTTGCCTGATCATCTCTTTACACACATTAAATCGCTCAAAATCATTTACAATTATCTCTCTCTCGTAGTAAGTACTGACAATGCTCATGTATTCTTTCGTGTGTAAAAAGACCATTAGAGAGTCTACGTCTATAGCACTATTGGGCTTTATGGTTCCTATGGTCTCAAACACCCTCCCCTCGTCACTATAAGCGATCAGATTGGCTCTATCGCCATACTTCTTATATTTCAAATAATGCTCTAAAGGGAATATAACTGAAACCTTATTGAATACCCGATTATAAGTATTTAGCTGCGCAGCTAAGCGCGCATCGCTATCTAAGGCCGTTTTGATCTCATAAGCACATGAACTTTCTGAAATAAAGCATAAGTCCACGGTAGCAGGCCCCATTTTTAGCTCATTAAGAACAATAGAATCTGTACCTGCTAAATTTGGTGCAAGGTATCTATTCAAGAATTCGTTCTTTATTACATATTCATTTTGATAATTAATGACAAGCGACTGGTATATTTTCTTTAACGCCTCTGAATATGACAACCCTTGGTATACAGAGGTGAGTGAATGTTTGTGCAGAACTTTATCAATAGCGCTTAAGTCGCCATTCTGATATTTCATAACCTTGCTTCTAACAAATAACCCACTTAGATCTTTATAGGCTGACATCAGAGGTTGCTCCATACGGCTTATGTATTATTCGAATCATAACCACTATTGCTGCTATAAAAAAGCCTGCGTCTTTCGATGCAGGCTTTAGTACTGAGCTGAGCTTAGCGGTACTTATACTTCAAATTCCGACAACTTACGCCCGTCTTCAAGTGCAGCAATCAACCATAGAGGCTTACGACCGCGACCAGTCCAGGTCTCTTCGTTATTTTCTGGATTCGCATAACGAATACTTCTTTTCGAAGCAAGCTTACGACCAGCCCCTAAAATTTCACTAATCGTACTATTGCACTCTTTAGCAATGTTTTCGAACTGCTTATAGGCTTCCATCATCTGATTTTCTTGCTTGCGGATAGTTAATGTCTCAGCCTGTTGAATAAGCTCTTGTAGTTCATTAACGTTTAAGTTTTCGATATCTAACATAATCACATCCATCTTATTTAGTTGATTGAAGCTTTGAGTTTTTATAACCTCAAGCCATTTCGAGCAAAACATTTTCTACAAAAACTGAGTAGAAAGTGCTTATAAGTTACTCACCAGATTAAACACATGCTTTTTAAATCAATATTTTATGTGGCGAAATAACTGTGATTCACTGACTTACTGATCTTAGTTAGTGTGAAAAGCTGCACATAATAACATTCTGATTATTAAGCTGCATAACATCTAAACGATGAGTGCCAGATTAATACTGACTACTTCGTCTAAAACGAATATCTTATGCTCAAAAACAGAGGTAAATGTTTGGTTTTGTCGTATTTATTTACTTATTTATGAACAAATTAGGTCGGCATAACGCCTGACCAGAAATTAATTATAGCCAATATATCGTACATTGTCTATGTTTTTTCACTATTTATTTTAAAATAACATTCTAACAAGTACTTATTAATTTTTTATTCTTTGAAAATTGGCGACTGGCCTTGTCTGTCTATGACTCAAATGCGCCATACACCAACCACGAAAGCCGAAATCAGCTTCATGCGGTGCCAGCATCAAAAAGCCGTTCTATAAGCTAGAACGGCTCTGCTGTTGCTATAAAGCGACAGATTACAGACTGTCAATCTTCGCTTTTAGGTCACTGTCTGCTACCACGCTATCAAAATTCATATCAGAGAATAAAACATGATCATGACTAACGTTTTCAAGTATAGCGTTGCTTAAATTAACTGTAATAAATTCAGTGTTACTAATAAAACCACCTTTCATATTGATACCACTCATATCTGATTCTTTAATATCGCTTTCGCTAAAATCCGCGCCTGGGATATTGCTTGAGGAAAAATCAGTCTCTTGCGCATTAATTTCTGTAAAATTAACATTTTTCCCTACTAGTCCTGACAAGTGGGTTGTATCAAAATCTGCTTTAGAAAAATCCGCATCTTCAACCTGACTGTATTCAAAGTTTGCATTAGCACCGTTGATCGATGTTAATGTTGCTTGAGTGAAGTCCCCATAACTTAGATCAGAGCCCTGTAGATTGGACTCACTAATATTTGCATTTGTGAAATTTGCGGCTTCACCTGACACATATTCCATCTCTGCATTATTCATAAGTGCTTCTGAGAAATCCGCACGCTCGATATTCGATCGTAGGAAATTGGCATAACTTAATTCGCAATTAAAGAAATCAGTACCCTCAAAATTACCATTGGTAAGCGTGCATGAATTCATATCACTTTCTTTGAACAATGCATCTACAGCCATGCAGCCATCAAAATCTCCTGAACGTAGAAAACTGTTGGTAAGATCTGCTTTTGTTAATACAGCATCTTTAAAACTACTGCTTTCGGCTTTTAGGTTCGTCGCTTTAGTCCTATACATATTGGCTAATGAAAAATCACACTCTACCCCTTCGGCATCGCTCAAGTTGGCTCGTTTCATTTCAGCTTTTTCAAAAACTGCTTTTTCAATAAGTGTGCAAGTTAAGTCGGCCTGCTCTAAGTTTGCTTCTTTAAAAATTGCTTCACGTAAGTCGCTTTTAGAAAGATTGGCTTTTGAAAGTTTAGCTCTAGTGAAATTAGCCAAAGCCGCCTTTGTATTTTTCATCTGGCAATTAGTAAGGTCAGCATCAGATAAGTCTGCTTTTTCCAGCTTGCAGTCAATCAACTTAGCATCAATCAATACAGCTTTTTTTAAACACGAGTCAGTGAAATCAATGTTTGTCAGTACTGCTCCATGCAATACCACACCTTCAAGATCCAGACCGCTAAACGAAGTGTTTTCTAGTTGAATTCCGTGTAACTGCGCACCTTTGATATCCACATCAATAAGCGACTCACCTGCAGATAACATCGATAGTAATTGTGCTTTGGTAATTTGGTTGTATGTATTCATAATATTGCCTTTAATTGGTTTTGAAGTGACCTTATGCCTACTTCTTAAGTGTTATTATAACCAATAAGTCGTACATTATCAAGCACTATTAAAGATAATTAAAGATAATTAAAGCTTATTAAAGAAGATAACTAATTATAAAAACCCGTTTCCGATGCTTTTGCCTGTCTGCATATTGGTTATACTCCGACCATAGAACTAAGACTACAAAAAAAGCCACCTAGATGACTAGGTGGCTTACGGTTTCTGTAATATGTAAAAATTAGTTCAATATATGCTTAGCCTTCGCTTCTTTTAGCCAGCTAGGAAACTCTTCTAACATGCTATCGTAGAGTTGCTCTTCACTCATATCACTAAGCTTATCCACTTCAAAGAAATCGCAGTTATCGACCACCCGACCACTCATGTCGTCAAGCTTTTTTAGAACACCGTAATCACGACCGCCTAATCCTACAAACTGCCAAAATACTGGTAGCTTTGCTGCCTCTGTAATTCTTGCCTTGATCCCGCGCGAGTCATGAACGCCGCCATCACTAATGAATAAGACATATACCGGCACATCTTTCCCATCGTCTTTATAAAATTCATTTACAGCCGCAATAGCGGCGGCTTCATTATTTACTCGCGATCCCAACTTCCATTTACGCCAGCCACCTTCTGCTTTATCGATAAAGTCTTCATAATTATTAAGATCGATTTCGCCTAAGTGCTGGCACCTTTCACCAAATGCCCAACAATCCAATGATTGATCATCATCAAACCCAACTGCCAGTGGCAACAGTCGATTAACCACTTCCTGCACGTCGCCTTTTTTATATTGATGATTCATTGAACCTGATGCATCCAATACTAGCGCAACCTTTGCCGTTAGATTCTGCAGCTGCTTTTTTTCAAGTGAGATAGTTGCCTTCTTAGCAAGGTTTACAAGTTTGGGCGCTTTTTCTAGCATGACCTTTTCAATGGATATCTTCTTTGGTGCAACAACAGCATCGCTGCCGCCGTCTTCGACATCGCCGCCAAAGTGCTTGACGATCGCTGCCAGACCGCCATTAAAACCCTGGGCCACGCTGGTCACTCGCCACACACCACCTTTTAGATAAAGCATCATCAACATACTTGCTTGAGTTTGTCCGAAATCAGAGGATGCAAAGCCAGCATTCGCTTTCTGATCGTTCTGCCAAATACCAACATCCATACTCTGTACTTGATTTAAGGGTGTTTCTGCCGACAGTACAAAGTATAGGGTTTCCACATTAGATGGTAGGTTGCTAAGATTTACATCAAAACTCGCCTGTAGACGTTTCCCTGCCGACGTATCTGCATCATAAGCCGCCAATTTAATAGCCCCACAAGGCGACAATACCTGATTGTAAAATACCATGTAATCATCACTGATAAGCTTGCCCGAGCTATCTAGCGCAAAGCAGCTAATATCCATGTCAATAGAGGCTTCTCGCGTAAATTTCAAAGAAATAAGGTTTGCTTCATTGATTGAGAGATTGCTGAGCGGCAATCTTTGTCCGACAGTTAATGTTTGCATGTATTGTTATCCTCAGTTTGGTTTGGTTTAAAGTGTTTTTTGAAACACTCATTGATAGCCGTTGATGGTTTTTAGTTGCTTTTAAACTGGTTTTTTGACGCTTAAAGAGAAACGCAAATAGCATTTTTCACTAATGCTGCAGCTTACTTGTACTTTTTTATAAGGCTTTAGCGCTTCGTTGATCAGCGCGATAATAGATACGGCGTCGGCATGCTTCAATACTAGGTGGTCGCAATCGTTAATCGTTCGACCATCAGCCGACTCTTCGTTGCTTTCTGATTCTTCTACCCATTCCCCGTAGTATCTTACCGATACCTCAACAATTGGATTTTCATTACGGATACTACTGTGGCTAGTCCATTTATCTGCATTATCCGTATAAATATCTTGTGTTGCTTTCAGTGCGTTAGTTAATGCTAATGATGCGTTTAGCAATAAGCAATTAACCTTGGCGAGTGCCTTTGGTGTTAGTGGTTTCTCTCCATTTGACTGTAAATGCATGATCAATCGCCTTTTGAATTCTGTTTCTTGAATATTAGATGACTGGCGGTGGTGCCTAATCAATAACGCATAACAATGAACTACCCACTACCTTAGAAGCAGAGGAATTCTGCTCTAAGGTGTTAAATGTGATGTGAAAAACCTAAGTGGTCAAAAAATCCCATATTATAAGAAATATCACTGGAGCAACAAAAAGTTTTATCAATAGTTTTCCACTTATGCCGAACCCACGTAAAACACTCAATGCAGGGATGGCAATAGCCAAGAGAAAACCTAAGTACAGTATCATGCACGTAAGAGTTATAATTGCGTTTATCATGAAATAGGGTGTCAAATGGAGTGTTGAAGCCCAATCCCATATTGCATTGCCTGCAGCGGTTGGGTATCCCAAAGTATAATGATAAAACGCTGCCACATACGAATTCGGTGCTGGAAGTTCTCGCCAGTGTTCCAGTAACGGAATATAGTTTCTTAAGAGGTAAATTGCTGCTGCGGTGCCTACAATAAAAAATATAATACGGGCGTTATCATCCATGGTGTCTACTGGACCAACCGGAACCAACTCATACAGATTCTTCATAACTTTCTCCTTTAACTCTGCTTTTTGCTAAAAATATTACATCTAACGGTATATTTTGACTATTTACCGTATACGTCTGTCGATTTTAAAAACATAGTGTTGGCAGCTTCTATCAATCCGCAGTGAAACGACTCAATATTTGCATTTTGACTACCAAAAATACCAGTTATCAGTCTATCGTGAATAGCCTGGCTTTCTTCACGGGTTATTGCTAAATCCTGCTCAGAGATCACAATGCCTTCTTCGTTACTCCATTGGATATTATCACGGTAGTAATTGTGAAATAACTTCCATGTTCCATCGCCTTTTAAATAGTTTTGCGAACTCACATCATACTCGCAGTTAAAGAAATGAACCATGAATTTTATTTGAACATAAGCCGCATTAAAGCCGTCAACCGATTCAAATTTGCGCTTAATAAGAACATCAAGTGCCATATCAAAATCATCTTCATCTTCTTCATTTAAAAGCGAGATCACATCTCGTGAATCACTCAAACTAATTAACAACGTTTGATCTACAACGCTTTGTCTTTTTATTGCGGATGTTAATGCTTTTTCGGCATTAATAGCAATATTTTGAATTTGTTCGTTATTCACATCAGCACCTTTTATTTGTTTAACTTAATGATTGGATTGTTACCTAATCAATAATTAATTATAACCAATAAATCGTACATAGTCTATTGTTTTTTACTATTTAATTTAAAATAAATGGTTGCGCTATGATCTGATGAAACTTACAATGAATAAACTTTATTTTGAGGTTGTTCCCATGCCGTTTGATGATATCCCGCTTAGCGATATGCCATTAGTTGATAAAGACAGATATAACTATGCTGACTTCTCTATTACTGGAGAGAACTACAAAGAATCTGAAATATACAGCTGTGAAAACAGTCATATTGGTGCGAAACCTGCATTGCTCGTTGATACTCTACAATATAATCCTGCCACTGCCAGGTTCAAAACGGAAGGTGTGCTAGTGTATGTTTGCCCACTCTGTTTAGAGCCTGTTATGCTTGATGATGAAAATTCATACTAGAAGGTTTATGAACATAAAAACGCCTAACATTTAGTTAGGCGTTTTCTTGTACTCACTTAGGTTGTATCTACTTAATTTCTGATAGCAGCCATCATTCTATTTCTTGCAACAGTATTTGCAGTTGAGCAGTTTTTCTTCATGTTGCCTTCTAGAACATTACCTTTATCAGACTCAGCTCTACATTTTTGTAGCGTTGACTTTAGCTCGTCTGGGTTTTTGCTGTAGTAGCTGCTATTACGCAACTCTTCTTCGCCGCAGCCAGTTAATGCAAGCATTGTTAATGATAAGCCAACAGCAACAGCAGTATTTAATAGTTTCATGGGTATTCCTCTAAAGATTAATTTAATTTTAATGATTCGCTTACTTTGAAGTAAAAATAATTAGACATTCTTTGCAGTTAAGACCTGCTTCATATAAATTATTTTATCGACTTAGGTTTTTATAAATGAAACCTCTTAATCAATAACTTATTATACCCAATAATTCGTACTATTACAATAACTATTTACTATTTATTTTAATAAAAAGGCAATTAATCATTGTTTTTACGCTATCAGTTATGCCGATTGCCCATCATAATTGAATTAAGCGATTATTATTAAGTAATTTTGCCCAAAAGCGATTCTATGTGCAATATAACGATTATTATTAGACCTTATTGCATTATTTTGATTTTGAAAGGTCTTTGTTGCACCAAGAATTACGCAGTAGCGACCACCTCCACCCAAACCCGTTGCTAGTTCTAGTAATTCGCATTACTTGTTCCCTTAGTATAGCCTTGTCGTAGCCTCATATCCCGAAGGTAGGCTGCAAACACAAAAAAGCCGTCCTAATAGCTAGAACGGCTTTTCTTGCTTGCTACGCTTAGATAGCGTCTTGGATGCCAATATTGTTAAATTTTTGCATAACCTCATCCTGTATTGAACTTGAAAATCCCCGAGCTTTTTCAATAGCCAAAATCTTGACATCTGCAGTTAACAATAAGTCTCTATCTAAATCCTCTTTGGGTATCGATGCCAATGTTCTTTTCGCTAAACCCTCAAACCACTTCGCTATTTCTAAAGCAGTTCCTTCTGTCTTAATCCCTGCAATATACGAGTTCATATTACCGACGCCAGACCATGTTGCATTCCTAGTGATCCATCCCTGCTTATACCAACCATGAAATGCTTTGCTCATTAATTCCTTGTGTGGTGAAAGTATAGCCCGCACTACCCGATCATCAATATTGCAGAAGCCATACTCACTGCAGCTAATGTCGTATTTTCTACCATATTTTATGACTGATACGTGCCATTCACTATTGCTATGACAATTACTTCTGCCATGTGTTACTGGAACCCTTACTTTATACAAAGTTTTAGCTTTCGTCATTACAACACTCTCCTGTGTACGTTAGTTCACCTGTCAAATTGACAACAGGCAAGTATTTCGCCAAGAAGTCTTGCAGGTCTAATTTGTTTCTGATTAGTACGCCTATCCAATCTCCCATACAAAACCAATCCACAAAAAATTCAAACTCTTTGCTAATGACGCTAATGTCTTTCGATATTTGGCGACTGACTTCAATTCCCATTAAGCCTCCGGTATCGCGCTTATGGTAGTATCGAGACTCTTTTTGAAATCCGACAGCACCAAGGGCATTATCTAGATCGTCTTCGCCATCGAATATCTCTTCATAGATTGCATTTAAGTCTTGACGCTCAGTAAAGCCGTTGTTTTCAAATACGAACATAACCACCTCTTTGGTTTATTTGTTTCTAAATATACCACCTAAGCCCGCGTGTTACTTATGCCTTTTATTCAACGATAGACTTGGCATGGTTTTTGTCGCGGTACGATGCGAACAACCTCGCATTACCTCGCATTACTATGAATAACCTCCAAAACTTCTGACGAAATATTTTGTAACTATTTTCAGCTCAAACAGAGACTTTATTGCCCGCCTTATCAAAAGGTCCTGTATTGATTTGTAAGCTGCTTAGCATGTAGAGATCGGACTTATTCAGTATGAGCTGCAGCATCTAGCACTCCATCTCTAAATTGCATGCAAAAAAAGCCCTACTCGTTGGAGTAGGGCTTGGATTTGAGGTAGGCAGAGCTGCATTATCAGAACGCCACCTAGATAGGGTGCAAGGCAATTGGGGTCTCCCAATCCGACCTATCGTAGCTTTCTCGTGACTACGAATCAACGGCTTAACCTTGCGTATTTTGATATCTTAACGCATACAAACACTAAGTCATTGCAGCGTCCACGTCAAGCTACTCGTAATAGCCTTAGTATTGCGGGATTTGCCGCTCACAAGCTTTAAGCACTAAAAAGCCGTCCTAGTAGCTAGAACGGCTTTTTAGGCCCATTTGATGCGTTTTCGACACCTAGTAGGTGAATTACTATCAACGCTCTGCAGACGTTAACTTATTATACCCCTTACACGAAATTGCATAGTCTTGATCGCAGGATTTTTTGTACCACTCTGTTGCCTTACTTAGACTTTGTTCAATCCCGTCACCCTGCTCGTACATTGCTGCTAGCGCGAACTGGCCTACTGCATCATTTTGTTCTGCAGATTTAGCAAACCATTTAACAGACTCACTATGGTTTTGAGGCACGCCTTCTTTATAGTAGTGCATGAGGCCTAAACGGGTTTGGCTTGGGGCATCACCATATTCAGCAAGCAGCTTGTACCATTTAGCGGCTTTAGTATAGTCCTGCTCGGCACCGCGACCTTCATAATATATACTTGCCAGCGCCCGCCAAGCGCGATCCTCATCTTGCTCAGCAGCCAGCGTATACCAGGTTATTGCGTCGTTATAGCTTTGTTCTACCCCATATCCATGCTCATAAGCTCTACCTAAGCCGTACTGTGCAGATTTAAGATTTTGCTCGGCGGCCAATAAATACCATTTGGTCGATTCAGCTTTATCTTCTTGAACGCCATCACCATCAAAGTACGCTTGAGCCAATGTCAGCTGCGCGTCGGCTAACCCTTGGTTTGCCGCTTTTAAGTGCCAATTAATAGCAGCCTCGCTATCCTGTGGTACGCCATCGCCGCCTGCGTAGGCAATCCCTAAACTGAATTGAGCCTCTGCGCTTCCACCTTCGGCAGCTTTCTTATACCACTCTACCGCCTTTTCAAAATCCTGTTTAACCCCGTCGCCAAAATCATACATTTGACCAACTTGGAATTGGGCTAAAACATCGCCTTGGTCGGCTTTAGCGGCTGTAGAAGCAAAGTCCTCTGCAGACGCGCCCATAACGGCCACACTCAAGCCTATGGCGATCACAAGCCTGCTTATTGTTGTCTTCTTTTGAACGCTAAGCATATACATCCTCTAATCTAAACAGCGATTGGCGCTTTGATGGCTGGATGTGATTGGTAATCAATGAGTTGTATGTCGTCAAACCCGAAATCAAAGATGTTATCGATATTCTTGTTTAAAATAACTTGCGGTGGTTTGAACAAACTTCGACTTAATTGTTCTTTCGCTTGCTCAATATGGTTGTTATAAAGATGGCAGTCGCCAGCATTCCAAATAAACTCCCCAACCTCAAGATTACATACCTGACTTACCATCATTAGAAGTAAAAAGTATGAACAAATGTTGAATGGAGCGCCCAAAAAATTATCATTGGATCGCATTATTAGCTGACATGAGAGCTTACCATTCACTACAAAGAACTGAAAAAAGGTGTGACATGGCGGCAGGGCAACCTGGTCTGCTTCCGCCGGATTCCAACCGCTAACGATTAATCGTCTTGAGTCAGGATTGGTTTTTATTTCATGAATAACCCGCTTAATTTGGTCAACACCATCATTATTATAGCTGCCATCTGCCTTTTTGGTCGCCCCATAATTTCTCCACTGATGTCCGTAAATAGGACCCAATTCTCCTTCTGGGCGATTGAATTTTGCGGTCTGTTCAGCAGTCGCCCATTCGTTCCAAATACGCACCCCGTTTTCCTGCAGGTACTTCACGTTGGTATCGCCACTCAAGAACCACAACAGCTCATGAACCACGGATTTGAAATGGACTTTCTTAGTGGTTAGAAGGGGGAAGCCTTCATCTAAATTAAACCGTAGCTGTGCGCCAAGTACAGTGAGGGTGCCGGTGCCGGTGCGATCGCCTTTTTGCTCACCGTGTTTTAGTATATAGTCCAGCAAGTTTAGATAGCCCTGCTCTCCTGTGATATCGCTATAATCCCGTTTCATTGATATTCCTTGCTTTTGATGTAAGTGGCTGGTTAAGCGCTTAACCAGTGTTTTAAGGCTGTGTGTATATTCTTTATATCCACTGCCATGTTATGAGAGCTTACTGATGGAAAGCCACTCTGGCCTGCCAGTCTTTTAAATTCATTAGACAGATCTTTTAATATAGATTGCGTCATATTCATTAAGATCGCATCTTCATTTTTATCAGCATAAGCTTTGAATGATTTTATCGTCGCTATCAGGCCGATCATATCCCCACTCATCCAGTACTCTCGTCCTTGGTTGTCTATGCATAAGAACTCTCCTTTGATTTGAGGTTTAAAATAAGCGGTATAGCTCTTATCGTTAATTCGCACGCAGTCGAGTCTGTTGGGTTTATAACCAGGCAAGATGTTAATGATGTTTCTATGTATTAGTGATCTTAAAAGAATTTTCTTGTCATTTGATCTTCCGTCGAGAAGCTTCCAGTAATGTATGGTTTCGTCGTAAGATAAAAGGTTCTTTCTGAGTGGCAACGGCAGGCTTAAGCATTTATTGCTATTAATATTCATGGAAAACCCTTGCTTCTAACGTAACTGGCCTTTCTTTAAAAAAATACATCGAGCTACTTAACCATATTAGGTCGAATAGCGGTTGATTCTGACAATGCAAAAACCTTCTTAGCAAACGTCAGCGTAGTGGCTTTATCTAGTTTCTCAGCCAGCGTATTAAATATAAGCTTAGCAATCGCCTTATCATCACCAAGGCCGATATCTTTCACGCCTTTCACGGCCAGCTCAGGACGGTAAGTACCAGGCTCATGCCAGCCCCAAACAACACTTCTATTGTGTGGTGAGTGATTGATCTCATAGTCTTCCGACGCCCATTCATAAGCCTGTGCTTCGTTATTGAACATGCATTGCTTAAAAATAATATTGAAGCCTATATCGAATATGTTGTATTTGAATGGTTTGACTGGTTCAAAGTCGCTATACAGGGATAGTCCAACACTAACATCGTAGCCTTTTACTTCGTTCTTGGAGACGGCATACGCCATGCAGCCATCTTCTTCACTTAAGCGCGCCTTGCTAATAATGGGGAGTAATGCAGTTAGTAGAGATTTTGCTAGTAATTGTCTTTTCGGGCCGTCCATACATAAGTCCTAGTGTGAAATAAATTATTCGTAATCGCCTATAACAATCTTCTAATTATATATAAATTTTAGTAACAAAGAAACTGTTTGCGTGTAGTTATTAAATGAAAACCGACATAACGTCGGTTTTCAGTCTGCATCAGCTAAGTATATGTAAATATTTAAAAAGATTGACTATCTAGCCATTCTTTTAACCCGTCAACATCAAACATTTTGGCAGAAACGCCCATCTTAAGAAGTTCTTCTGGTATGTGTTCGTCAAACTTTTCAATCTGTAGTCCACCAATGATTTCTGCTAAGTCGTAAGCAGCTGGAAGCTCTGATTTTTGAAGCTCTTTTAGAAATGCTTTTATCTCAGCCTCGTCGGTTTTAAGCACCTGTATGTACTGGTAGTCAATCATACAACCGAACCTAGCACCCGTTAAAATAGCAGAGAGTGTATTGAGTATCTTTCTGTCGGCCCATACGAAAATATAGGTGCTGCCATCTCTTTCCACAATCGTCTGATGCGCAACATCAAATTTATTGAATGCACTTACGCCTTCTAAAAACAACTCACGCGCTGTCTGGTCAATGAAATCTAACTTCTTATCGCCTCTCTCTACCCGGTAATCGCCTTTTGTGTAGATGCGATACATCTCTTGCGCGATACGACTGTGAACGCCGCCTGGACTGCCTTCAAATATTGGTGGCCGGCCACCGCCTTTAACCGATCGAACTTCCACAACCTTATTTTGCATGTCAGTACTTATCACCTGCCAGCGCTTACCGCCAAAGATAATAAACTCACCTGCCATAAGTATGTTATCGACTGGTATCGAGCCAATCGTCTTTGGACCACAAACCACACGATATTCCTCGGGCGATTTAAACACAGCATAGAAAGTATAGTGTTCGACTATTCTCTCTCCCACGACGCCAAGTGCCAGCTGACCATCGCTCAACTGTGTGACAAGCTCACCTTTACCCATCTCGCGTAGCAGGGTCATAAACTCTGCTGATGTGATGTTATTAAATACACCTTTCACACACAAAAGCTCAAAGAGCTGCCCCGCTTGGATACCGCCATACTGAGCGATCACCGCCAGCATCTGATGTAAAAGCGTTGAGAAGTGCATCAGTGATACATCAGGTGGCTCAAACCAGTTATCAATCAGTAGCAACCGTAGCATGGCTAATGACTGCACCAGTTCAAATCGAAGCTCTATAGAAAAACTGGACTTCTCATCAAGCTCTTGTTCAACAATGAGCATCCTCAACAGAGGGTAGCCATCACGCCGCCCCGAGCGTCCTAATCGCTGTCTTAGGCTTGATACGGTATGAGGGCTAGTTACCTGGACTACGGCATCTACTTTACCGATATCAATACCAAGTTCTAATGTCATGGTACAAATAGCTGTTGTTGGGTGCTGTGATTTCTGCAGCCTTTGCTCTAAGTTCTCTCTATGGTCTTTTGATAACGATCCATGATGCGGGAAGAACTCGTTAGGCACGATGTTGGAGCCGCATTCATCTGATAGCGTGGCAGACAAACTCTCTGTTAGGCCTCGGCTGTTTGCAAAAACCAGATTATTTCTACCACGACAAAACTCATAGAGATCGTCGGCTATCTGTCTTTCGCTACTAGGACGATTGTATGCCTTCACACCGTCCTTGTTCTCGCTAGATGGATTGATGATGCCTTTTAGAAGTATTCTTGCGCTAGGCGGCCTATCAGGCTCTTTAATAATGATGCTAGCTAGGGTTTCTGACGGGCGTAGTAGTTTAGGTGTGCTGTCTATGTTCCCAAGTGTTGCACTCAAAGCGACACGCGCCGCTGGGTTCTTCTCGCGCTGGGATACATAGTCTAGGCGAGTAAGTAAAGAGATGAGTTGATGCCCACGCTCAGTACCTAAGAATGCATGAAACTCATCGATGACCACATACTTGAGGTTTTTAAAGGCTTTACGAGCCCAACTGGGGTGATTGATTAGCATTGCCTCTAATGACTCAGGCGTGATTAGCACTATGCCAGTAGGTTTCTTTCGTAGCTTTTGCTTAGCACTAGCAGAGCTATCGCCATGCCAAGAAGTGATCTGTATGTCTGTTAACTCAGATAAGCTCTCAAGCCTACGATACTGATCATTGATTAATGCTTTTAGGGGGCTGATATAGATGATATCGATACCATCGCTATCACCATTCTTGTTGGCTTCTCTAGAATCAAGAACGGCACTAATGGCGGGTAGGAAGAAAGCCTCTGTCTTGCCAGCAGCTGTTGAGGCGCTGATCACAACATCCATGTTACCACTCAGTATGGGCGGTATGGCATCCACTTGAACGTCTCTGAGCCCACTCCAGCCCTGTTTAAACATCCATTTGCGTATACGGCCATCGAGCCTGTGGTATTGCTCATTTGCATTATGCTGCATAACCAAACCTTCTTAGTAATGTTCCGAAAAACCACTACCTTGATAGTAGTGGTCAGTCGTCAAACAGTCGGCTTTATAGGGTGAAGTTTGTGAACTCATCATTACGGCTATCGCTTTCTGATACCTCTATGTCGGCATCAGATGCAATCTCAGCGGCAATGGTGGTGCTTTCTATCAAATCATCCCAAGAGATGTCGGGTTGTTGATCGATGACCGTCAGCATGTCCAAGAAGGCTTTAATGGTATTTCGCGGTGTTCTAAAGTAACTCTCACCAATAGTCTTACTGCAATGCTGCAGGAATGACTGTAGCGATTCGTCTGGCACCAGGTACTTCTCTTCATCCCCGCCCGCGTAAACATGTCTTAGGTTCTTAAGTAGGATGTATAGCTCTTCTGGTGTTAGGTTTGCAAGATGTAACGCCGGTGCTGAATAATCAATAACCCCTGCTTTTTCAGCAAAACTGTTACCAGCTAGGCGGGTCTGCAGTGCATCATAGCTGTATAGCCCTTTACGGGTATCAAGCAAGAATTCAGGTGTACCGCCTAACAAGAAGCCAATATTTTCAGCACTACCTTGTCTGCAGTCATTTAGGATGCGCAATACCTGCTCGTAGTTAGATTTGCGTGCAGCTGAGCTATTTAATTTGTATAGGTTCACCAGCTCATCGAGGTTAACCAATAACCCCTTATAGCCAGTCTGTTGAACAAACAAGCTTAATAGCTTTAGTGAGTCGTAGAACGCGGCGTCGTCAATAATGCTTCTAACGCCCAAGTCACGTCTGGCATCTGTCTTGGTCTCATACTCGCCGCGAAGCCAGCGTATAGCGTTTGACTTCAAGGTATCGTCGCCGTTTTCATACCCTGTCCAATAGTTTTCGATAACCTTGGCAAAGTCGTAGCCACCGACAAGCTCGGTCAGCTTTGATAGCTTGCCACGGATTACGTCAGTAGTAGGTACGCCTAATTCATCAGCCTCTTGTCTGCTAATACTGATAAAACCCTCAACCACGCTAGATAAAGCATTACCATCGGGTTTGTTTCGAGTAGACATATTGCGCATCAACTCTGAATACAATGCCTTGGCTTGCCCGCCGCTGGCGTGAATACGTCTATCAGGTGATAAGTCAGCATTGATGGTCACAAGCTTTTTCTCAAGCGCGATGGATCGTACAACACTCAAGAAGAATGTTTTACCTGAACCGTAATCACCAATGACCAGTCTGAATGCGGCACCGCCATCTGCGATATCATCAATGTCTTTAATTAACGCTTGAAGCTCATTGAAACGTCCAACCTGGATATGTTGAATGCCCGTTCTGGGTGTTACCCCTGATTTTAGTGATTGAATGATCGCGTTTCTATCTTTGGTTTTAATTCTGCCGGTAGCCATGGTCTATTCCTATCTGGTTTAATTTAGTTTAGTTTGTTGAGTTCTTCGACTGACTCAATATCAACAGTGATTTCACTATCTTCTTCAATGACCGCCTCATCGATACGGTCAAAAGACCAGTCGTTGATAGTCTCTATTGCGCCGCTTAGCATCAGATTTAAGGCTTTGCACATCTCAGCAACCTCATCACGACTCCAAACCTCTTTTTGTATTAAGGTTTGATATAGCTGTCTGTGAGCGCTGTCCAAACCATCATCTTGTGCTTCATTCAAAACAGCGGTATCGGTTTGCTTTGGAGTCTCGATAGGCGTCATTGTTGCTGCCTTATCGGAATTGACTACAGGCTCGATCGAAGTCTCAGAGTCGTCTGAAAAAACGGTGTTGAGCATTTGAGCTGAATTTTTAGTCTCGTTTTCGTACTGCTTGAGCTTATCGAAATCTAATGCCGCGCCGCCAGACGGCTCTTCCCCTGCGATACTGCCTGATGTCTGCAGACGATGGATGATGCTTGGTAAGCCGCCTTTACTGCCACCTAAGTACACAAAAACCTTTTGAGCCTTGTTGATTCGATGCTTATTAAAGTTGGTATCAGAGAAAGCCGCCTCAATAATCAAATTGGCCGCCTCCAGGCTGGTGACACTTCTAAAGTGGTCTTTCTTAGGCTTGAGCTGAACTTTGCTATTGTTGTTGGTTAAACGCCACAAGGCATAAGCACTTAGTGACGACATCTCATATTCAGTAATATCTAGGTGTTTATCGATACATGCCATGATAGCCGCGGCCGTACCAAAAACATCAATTTGTGTGAGGTTGTCGGTCTCATTAGGTGTATCGTCATTGGTTTTAGCGATCACACAAGCTAAAGCAATGATTGATTTGGCATCATAATATGAGGGACCAACAAAAATATCGTCCTCATGCCAGCTTTTGAATAATACGATAGACTCAAACCGGTTCATATCCTCATCATGGTAGCGCTTATCAGGCGCAACACCGTAGCCAAGCGCTTCTAATAACACTGACATCGCGCGGCTGTCTTTTTGAAAACTCTTATCGTCAGCTGCTGCGGTTTCGCTATTATTGATGAGAGGGCTCTTTATCTTAGCCCATAGCTCTGTGGTCGTCGTCAGGCCGCCATCACGAGCAACCACACGATAAGCCCAATCTTTCAGGCCATCCATCATTGTGTCGTTGTTTGCAGCCTTGTGTGCAATAAGCGGCTGCGGCAATAAGGCAATGAAATCCAAACTCTTATGGTTGTTGTCGTTTTTCCCTAAGTAGCGACTTGCAGCAGCCAATGCCGCACTAGATCTCTCAGCTATCCCTATTAGCTTTCTAAAAGGTATGGTGTAGGTCTGAGGGTTTGGTAGCGCGCTAAAGGGAAATGATGTTTTTGTGATGGCGTAGTTACTAGGATCGTAAACTCGGCTGAGTGAGCTGCCATTATTTTTCAGTATCAACCCATTTGGAAACTCTTTATTAAAAGAGTCTGTGAATAAAAACTCAAACTCACTTTCCATTCTTTTATGGACTGTTGTGGTACTAAATTGAGTGCTTCTTTTAACCCATGCCAAAGCAAGGCTTGGAGTGATTGGCTCATCATCCCTGATTTTCTTAGATATCTGCAGCTCTACACCAGACTCAGCCTTGTTAATGATGCCGCTGGTCTCTTGGATTCTGTTGCTGTCATAGCTCTTGATAAGCTCTGGGCGCAACGCTCTCATGTAGCTTGCAAAATTAGCGCTGAAATTGGCGAATGAGTAATTACTGCCATAGGTGTTATACAGGCGTACCACTTCTTTGTAGATAGTGATGAACTCATCATCGTTGATCGACTTATGCTCATTGATGACGCGATATTCAAGCCCGCTAAAATAGATAAAAACATAGCCTAGAGGTATTTGAGTATTATTTCGGGACGATGCAAGCCAGTCTAAGTAAACCCCACGGCAACGAACAGACAGTTTTGAATAACTGGGCCAGTAACTGAGGCTATCGTCTTTATAACAATCTAGGGCGTACGGTAGGCTTTGGCTAATGGCTGCATCTTTGTCTAAGACGACCTCTGATGGGTTATCTTGTCCAAACGCTCCACTATGGCTTTCTGCTAAGTAGAAGAACCCGCCATCAATGCTGCGGTCATGTACGGTGGCTTTTTCTTGCCAGCCTACCCATACGCCCTCGCTGCTAACATGATCGTCAACAACATTGGTGGATGTGGCCGCATTCATAAAGAACTCTTTGAAGCCAGATAGGATGCTTGACGACTTTTTAGCAGGTGGCTTCGTATTTAAGGGTTTTTCGCTGATAGGTTTTGGTCTGGCAATCTTAATCTCGTTTCTAAGTCTTCTTTCGCCATACTGTTGAAGCGTGTCGAATTGAGTAAACTCGTCATACCGGTCGTCGTTTTTGTTATTACTCATAGTGATTTCATCGTATAAGTCAGTTATGGCGTACCCTCCACTATTAATGAAAAGCCGCCTAGATAATAAATAGCCATAAGACAATCATTTGAACGCTTATCGTGAGTTCTATTTATTCTGTACTTTTTTTTGAAAACGTCGGCATGGTGCCGGCATTCCTAACGTTATTTTGCTAGCTTGAAAGGTTTGAGTAGAGGTATTAACCCGCTTGCCAACATGGATGTAGCCCGATAACGACGCTTTTTTGTTCGTCGCTCAATTTTAGACTTTCAGCAAAAACACCAGTGAAGTTTGCGCCAGTAAGGTCAGCACCTTCAAAATCTGCGCCATCGACGCTTGAGCCGCTAAAATCAACGCCACGTAGGTTGCTGTTCGTAAAATCTACCCATTCAAGGTTGCTTTTTATGAACTTCGAGCCTTCAAAATTACTGTTGCTTGCAATAGTGTGTTCTAGGCTGCAATGATCAAAGGTAGTATTTTGGCAGTCGGTATTGGTAAGTAAGGCATTATCAAAATTAACTGTATTGAAATATGCGCCGCTAAGGGTAACGTCATCCATGTTGGCAGCGATAAATTTGACTACGTTGAAACTACAGTCACTTAGGTCTAAGCCTGTTAGGTTGCATCCGTTCAATCGCGTTATAGAGAAATCACATTTAGCTATGTCGATTTTTGACAAATCACTATGAGACAAGTCGCTTGCTCTAAACGCAGTCTTATGCATGACCGCCGCTCCAAAATCAATACACATCAACCTTACTTGATAAAAAGCCGTGTCCGTTAAGTTTGTATTTTTGAGTGTTAGGTTCTTAGCTTTAATCTTCTCAAAACTAGAGCCTGTGCAGTCAGCATTGTCTAATACAGCACCAACCATAATTGCCTCATCAAACAAGCATTGCGTGGCGGTGGCATGTGTAAAATCCACACCCGTTAGGTCTGACTGGTAAAAACTTAATCCTTTGACGTTGTTGTCTAAGAAATTTTCATCTGTTAAATCACGCTTTGAATAGTCGATGCTTGCATCAGGGCGGTACTGTTTGCCCGCCAGTTTCAGTAAAGCACTAGTTAGCTTGCTAGTAGTTAGTTTCATGGTTAATGGCCTGTTTGCTAGAATTATTTTAGTAAGTATTCGTTACTAAATGATAGTTTAGCAGTTTTTATAGCAAAATTGCTTGCACCACTGGTCACTATTTCAATTTTATATACTGAACCATTGATGCCTGCAGCTGAGAAGTCGATATTACCTGCTCTGTCCGAATAAATATCGGCGTCTTTATTTTTAAAAACTCCGACTTTGAAGGTTCTATTACTTCTAAGGTCTGTGAAATGAAGTGATAGCGCCGAACCTTTATTCCAGATCTTGAAATCAAGCCGGGCTTCAACCTCCCCTACTGATAAGTTCCGATACTCATAAACACTCGGGTTAAGGCCTGCATCAGTGGCTGCCCCAAAGCTTAGCCCTCGCGCCTCAAGTATTTTCTTTCGAGTGATGATATCAATTAAGTTTTCACTCGCTATCTGTCCGTATTTTGAAGCCATGCTGTCACCTGTTTCGCTATTAGTTTATTGCCGCTAATTCAACATCAACCCAACCATCAGTCTCAACCGCCAGCCAGTCTCTATTACCATCACCTAAAACAGTATCAAACTTTAAGAAGCGCACGTCTGGATTGATTACACCAGGATCGATACTCTTTTCTCTACTAGCAACATCTTTAGGTACAAGGAATTCCGTTTGATTGGTGCAGAAAAACATCAGCACGTTTAAGACAGATGCGTATGAAACAATATGCTCTTTAGCTTGAGTTTCTGTCATTTCCAAATCTAAATTAAGGTGTTGAATGATCGCTTCCTCAATCGTCCAATCGCCAACTTTTATGAAAATAGTGTTGATAGCGTCTCCACTGATCAGTACCAGCATAAACTCAGCTTTAGTCTCAAACGTAGGTGGTGACATCTCATCTATCATCACGACCATCATGCCATCAACCTTCAAGATCCCTTCTTTTTGTATTGGGCCTTTTGGTGAAGGTCGATTACTAAACTCCCCTTCTTCTACAATTTCGTTATCAAGTGAGATGTAGAAACCATACTTATGACCTTGAGTCAGGTTCAGTAGTGCGCGTGACGGCATCTTTAATACTGATAGGTTGCTGCTATTGCTATCCTCAACCTTGTTATTGATAACATAGGTTCTTTGCTCGTAAGACCAAGCCATCGCAGCAACAAACATGCAAAGGTCTTTGTATTCCTCTGCCGTCATTTGTCCTTCATTATCTTTGAAATCAAACAAACCAGCAGCGATAGAGTACCAGCCTATCATTGGCATTAACGACCATTCGCTCCAACGTTTTTTACTGACATTCTTTTGAAAGTGATCAGCTGCATCTACAAGATCTTTTTGAATGGTTGGTACTTTTTTAATAAATGTTTGCGCCCATCCTGCAGGTGCCAAGCTTACTGCCATTTTGATGCTTTTGTTCTTTTGCATTACTGATTTCCTTAAGTGGTATTTTGATTTACAACCAAAGTTGTTTCGATGAAAAAAGCTTACTTCATATACAAGGATAACTGCCGCTAGATCTACTGCCTAAGATACTTATTCCATTCAGATGGTTGGTCTGAACCGCGCAGCTTATGAATAATACTATCAATGAGTACATCAGTCTCGTCGTCGTCCATCTCTACTAGCTCCATCTCCCACAAAAGCATCTCTGATAGTTGGAAGTGAGCGTCGTTCTCGTTGGTGCTAGCGTGTAGCTTTGCCGCGACTTCAAGGAAATCTTCAAATCCTGTGGCTTGTAGTTCAATGGCAATAATTTTCGCTATATGCACATACTCAGGTATCAAAACAAGGTTGTTATTTACTTCTTGGTTTAGTCTGATTCTGCATAGGGCGTTAAGCCGAGAGAACTCTTCATCTGTCACCCGTCTGCTAACACCAGATACCTGTTTGACTTTATAGGGCATGTCTTCGTTCTTATAAAACACCTCAAACCCTGCATTGCCAGTTTTTAAAGAGAACACGAAAAGATGATGCTTTCCGTCTATGCATTGATTGCCGTTATTTAAATCAATGCATGTGGTTAAGTGTTTTAGTTCGGTTATTTGCATTGTAGTCCTTAACTTGCTCGAATATTTTGGGTAGGTTGGGTTATTGCCGATACAGTAGTTGCTTTCAAAGTAAGTCTAAGCGCCTCTTTTAAGGGCAATCCTAGATCAATCCCTGTCATTTTTTCCAAATTTTTTCCAGTATGTATTGTCATGACGTTGCTGATAAAGCCGCCAGCCTGAGCCACTACTTCTGGATAAGTAAGATTGTTTTTTGTAGCGTAAAGGAAGTCGAATACATACAGATACCCAACAAGGTATGCAATCTCATTGGTATCACGTATCGAATAATTTGAAAAGGTAATTTCTTTGCCTGTTGTAAGTGCGGCGCTAAGCTTATTTAGTGCTGTCTGGTAATGAGCAAATGATAAAAAACTCATTAGCCTATCTGACAGGTATTTTTTGATCGTGGCAACGTCGGTAAGGCCGTTAGGTACTGGAGAGGCATTGATGATTGTCATAACGACTGATTCATCTACAGCGATAGGTAGCAGTCCCGCTAGAATGTACCCCATGTTTCTTTGTTTTTCTTTCTCAATGCTATTAACGACTTGTGATTCAGGCATGCTAACGCCCTTAAAGGCATGGCGTACTGCTGGCAAGTAGTCAATCCCTTCTATTTTCTTAGCCATAGGTATTGGCTGAGCTTTGACGATTTTACGCTGTTGAGCGATAAATCGTTCTGCAACATCAGTACCGCCGCTATTGAGGATATTAAGATAATTATTGGCTCTGTTTACTGCGGTCTGGATCATTCTGTCCCGCTTCTCAATAAAGCCGGGTATTTGTTGTGCTAGGTTTTTTTGATGGGCTGCAAGCTCTGCGATATTCATAAAGAGATCCTTGATTTAATAACTGCAGGTTGGCTAAATGCCTAACCTAATATCTATATACTATACAATAAGTCGTACATAGTCAAGTTGTAAGGACCATCGATAAGTATCTTCTTATTGATATATATTCAGAAAAAATTCTGATGCCCGTTAGTGCTTAGCATGGGTTTCTTGGGTAATACCTACACTTGAAAGGATGTGGTAAGAGTGGCCTTTTTTATTGTCAGCTTATCGCTATTGGCATCGTAGAGCGTGTCACTGAGCGCACAGAACCTTCATTGATGTCATAGAGGTACTTTGGCGGCATAAGGCGTCTTTGAGAGCAAGGAGAGTATCTAAGAGTGTTCTAGCATAGGGTAAACGACTATGAAAACGAAAAACCACCAACTTACATAGGCTGGTGGTTTTTAACCCTAACAAAAAGAAGCTACTTAAGTGGTTTGCACTAAAGCTGGCTACCAAGAACATCAACCTGAATATCCAGCTTTTTAAGAATATGGGGTAATACAGCATGCATGGTACGCATACCTACTAATAACTCATTCATGTAGATATCAGGATGCAAACGTTCTTTATTGAGACCTAATGCCTGTCTCTCAGCATTATGACACAATGCGTCTGACGACTGATGAATCATATCTAATAGCTCAGCACCTAATGGAACATTGCGCTCAATAGCGGCCAGCTTAACAATATTCAACCATTCTTCAAAATTGGTTTTTGTCTTAAGTCTAAAGCTTAGAAAGTTGGTCGCCAACTGTGTATCTTCTTCATTAAGCTTACTGGCAGCTAAGTCCATTAAACTAGGTTCAATATTGTCAGCATCAGTACAAAATAGATCGAGCTCGTCATTAAACATTATTTTATGGACGTAAGCGGCATAAAACCCATAAACATCATTTAGGTTTTTGTATATTTTATAAATTAGTGCAGAGTAAGGGTTGTTGATAATAACGTCAAAAGCTTCTTCATTATCATATTCATCACTATCATCGTTATAGGCTTGATTAGCCTCTTTGAGTTCATTAGGAAAGGTATCAGGTAAAACGACACCCATCTCATCTAAAGTCAAAAATGTACTCCAACCTAACTCACCAAGTTCTTCCTGATAAACCAAAGGTTTTGTCTCATAACCCGTTTCTGACATACCACCAACTATGCTTGCTATGGTATCAATCAAAGATGTCCATTGAATTGCATTCTCAACCGATCCTGACATAAGTACCATATTAGTAGGCATACCCTTTAGATCAAGCATGTTCTCAATTTTCTCTCTCATATCAATAGATATATAATCGCCAGCCTTCCATTTTGTAATCTGAGTCGCTGACACACTAAGTTTCTCAGCTAAGGTTTTTTGATTGCATTTCAATAATTTTAAGGCCAGAACAACCAATTCAGCGCTCTCATTCATCATTAACACCTAGTTTAGTAAATTCATAAATCAATTTACTAAACTATATCAAATAAAGCAAATTATTTATTAACTACAGATTGACTAAGTGTCTAACCTAATCATTTTATTTTGTATAATAAGTCGTACAGAGTCAATCTGCGTTAGCTTAACCTGTAAATATAATATACCCGAGCTAGGATGGTTTAATTTGATTCGATTAGCATGCTTTAAAGAGGTTTTTCAAACATCTTATTTATCCACAGAAATAAAAAATAAACTACAGGAAAATTTATATAGGTTAGCTAAAGGGGAACTACAGGGAACTACAGGGGAACTACAGGAAAGATACTATAGGGCGACCGCTACATCCCATAAGCCGAAAGCGATACAAAGGAATGTGGTAGGAAATTTACCGCAGTTCGGTAGGAAATTTACCGCAGCTTGGTAGGAAATTTACCGCAGCTTGGTAGGAAGTTTACCGCAGCTTGGTAGGAAATTTACCGCAGCTTGGTAGGAAATTTACCGCAGTTCGGTAGGAATTTTACCGTGGATAACTTGCCTTATTAATAGGCTTATCCACAGACAAATACCCACAAAAAAAGCCGCTAATTTTAGCGGCTTTTTTATATAAATCACGATTAGCTCTCTACTTTGACTCTAGTGGCATATCTTCCTTTTCGTGTTTTAATTGCTGAAACAGAGGGTTTTAATATGACAATATCATTATCATAACTAACTTTCATTTTGGGCTGGACGATTTTAACGTGCTCTATAGCAGCTTTGATTTCTTGCTTGGCAGATTTAGCAGTCTTATTGCTGCTTCCGAACTGGCCAATAAAGTCTTCCCATTTGATTCGAGTTAACTTCTTAACCGATATTAATCTCACTAGTAAGAAAACATAAAGATCGAACTCAAGCGGTGCTGTTAATTGCTCTATTACTCTATTATCGATTGGGCTTGCTGAAATGCAGCATAATTCATAAAATTTAGGATCAAGCGTTACATGGTTGCCAGAGTTAAGTTTTCGGGATTTATTAATACTCACAGTCTCGATAATGCCGCATCTATTAATGTTGATCTCTTCGCCTTCTTTGTCGTTACCAGTTATAAATAAAGTCGATCCGGCAAGTCGTTTTAGCATGTCATATACTAAAGAGCTGTTATGTCCACCCGTATCCATTCCTAGTTCTCTGAGTAAATCCCTGATAGATACAACCGGTATAGCATTGGCCTTATTTTTTATAGCGTAGCTCACTAAGTAAACCAGCAATCGTCTTGCTACAATACCATAAGGCAGCCCATAGTCAGGGTGAGCGACAATTGACATCTCAATGCTGCCATTTGTACGCTTAAAGGTCATTTCATCTGTTTTTCTAAAAGGTAGGGTCGTCTTTGATAAATAAGGGGGATAGTAAACGATAGTTTTGGCGTCGTTAGCACTGACATCTTGGATAACAGATGCAGCTTCTATTAACTTCTTTTGTCGTCTAGTTAAAATAAACTTTCTTTGATCGCTATTGTGCTCTTGGATTTCTTCTAAGCCAATTCTCGCTTCATCATCGAAGCCAAAAAAGCTATAAGATGCAATGTTGTCATCGCCTATGCTTGCGGCATACTCTTCATCACTTAGAACCTGCTTCATAGCTGTTTTCTGTGCATCAGTTAATTCGCTATGCATCTCAAGCATCTGTGTGACATTTATGTTTTTTTGTTCATTCATGGCTAAAATTTGTTCATTCATGGCTAAAATCGCTTCCTTGCCAAGTCTGCTAGATATGCTACAATGCACATGCAGAATTGGACATTAATTTGAATAGGTTGGTGCTAATTTTGAGTTATACCCAAAAACACTCTTCTTGCCCGAAGAGTGTTTTTTTATGCGCTTAACTTAAGTTTGTTTACAAAAAGTAACTTAAGAAGTGCAATATTACGTCATTGTTTCATAGTTTGCAAAATAAGAATAAACTATTTTTCTATCTTGGGTCTTGCCACGCGTTGTTGGCAGTAATAATTATTTTTGTTTGGTATTCAATGTTTTAGCGTCAAAATAAGGCTAGGTGGTTGTCGGTTTAAGTTCGTTAGACGGGCTTTAAGCCTTGCGTTATTCATAATGAAATCCTTTATTTAGTGACTAAAAGTTGGCTAAATGCCTAACTACACACGAATCATCATAAACAATAAGTCGTACAATGTCAAAGGATTTGACTGCTAATAAGTATCTTATTTTCATCAATCTATAGTGAAAAACCTTATATATTGTGAATATATAAGGTTTTTTGATGGCCTTTGGCTCTAATTATCATGCCTCCGCTATTTCAGATAGCAAGTCCTCAATAACCGCGTCTATACTGTCGCCTTTCCAGCGCATAACATACTCTTCCAGCCGTTCACCTTTGCCATCATCCAGGCATACAGTATAGAGATCCCCATCTTTCCAGCGTGCCATTAGATACAGCTCAGACTCTAGTAGTTCGCGCTCCGCTTTTTCAATCTCATCGTAATTATAGCTCTCTATATCGTAGTAGAGGTTTAGTGTCAGCGACTCTACAATAACAAACCCAATAAGCTTGCATTCTTTAGCGGTTTTCTCATCAAGGCCAACGAGCGAGGTGGTAAAAAGGCTGCTATCGGCACCAAGCTTTGAGTAAACTGGCCACCATGATGCTGCAAATAAGGGCAAATGGTTCATCTGACAAAACCGTTCGACAGTATCTTTTATTTTTACCCGCAGATCATTCATATTCATTTTCATATCGCGCTTACCCATTGGGTAATGGTCGCCAAAAGCTACAAAGAACTTATCTTTGCTTAAAATAGGGATATCCGTCTCTTGTTGAATACTTAGAACTCTACCCACAGCATTGATTTTCTCAATACTTAATGCTGACGGTGAATGCTCTTTGCTGTAGTGCATAAAAATCCTTAAGTGTTTTTAGTTAAGCTGTGTCTAGCCCATCTATGTATTATATGCCAGTGGAATTTTGAAGTCTGCTACGGATACTCATTAGCAGCTTTCCTAAATTATTCTCACCCTCGGTGCATTCCAAATTCATTCCCCAAAACAAATCGCCCCACCAGTTACCTTCTATGATGATTTCATCACCCGTTGCTAATAACAGCTCTTTGAATGGTTGCTGTGAGAACTTCTGATTGAGCAGATCGGTCATAACAGCTATTTTGATGTCCAGCCAATCTTCTCTGATATCGAAAGCACGCCCTACTCTTTTGGCTTCACCCGCTGTCATGTCCAGCAAATCTAGTCTTTGTTGTGTGTTAATGGTCTTGGCGGCGACATAAGCGTGTTCGACGCTAGGATATACGACATCATCAAGTACAACATCACATGCTGCAAAATTACTCGCCCATCTATACTCGTCTGCAAATCGTTTTATCATTGCCGCCACCTCTCCATGCTACGCAAATGCTGATTTAAGTCGTTTTAATTCATCATGATCGCATCGTACTTGGTCAGTAATCACTTGCGACAACGCATCACTTTCACTGATGTTTGTCTCTGCTTGCAAATGCTTTAAATTAAAAGCAATAGAGATATAGCGCGCCGCGTCACCACCGATGATGTTTGATACTTTGTTGGCGATTCTAACAAGCTCTTGATTTCGGGATAGCTGTTGAACCATAAAGTCATAACCACAGTCCATTCCTATCACCCAAGAAACCTTGTATAGCAGGAAAAATACCAAGGCATTCGGCCCATTGATGTCTTTGATTTCAACTCCATCAGCAAAACCCTTGATAACAGATTCTTCCTCGCCTTTAGTTCTGACGTTATAAACCCACTCATGGTCTCCCTGGTTAAACTTGATCCGAGTGTTATGGTCATACATACCATCAAAACCTTTAATTAACTTGTGGCGATCTGAGATAACCCGCACTGAATCAACCGTCAGATCGACCAACTCTGCAAAGAAATCCCATGTCTCTTTTTGGTAGTTGCTCACTCGTAACTTGCTTGTGCTCTTTTGGATGTTTGAATAAGCCTTTTCAATATTAGTTTCAACTCTAGCAAGCGATGTCTGAATATCGCCACTAATAATACTAACGTCGTTATCGCCCGTAAAACCTGCTGTGCTGTTGATAGTGTGCTTGTAGTAACCCACAAACCCGCTGATTCCATCAACGCCTTTTGTATTGACATCAGCCATCTTTTGCGAAAATGTCGCAGCGGCACGAGCGATGATTAACAGCTCAAATAACTTGCTGTCAGACACAACAACAACACCGTTATTGTCTACTTCGAATGCCAGTGATTTAGACGCCATTTCAAGTCCTTTAATTTGATAGTTAAAATAACATTTTATATAAATAATAGTAACAATGCAATTTATATTCACTATTTAATTTAAAAGATAAATCATTAAAAAACCGCTATACATAAGATAGCGGCTTGATTTTATATGTAATTTATTAAGCGCGGGTTTCCAATACTCTTAAGGTGGAGTAAGAATCAACCAGTGCAGAGATTGAATTAAAGTCAGCGACCACTGGTGTTCTATGTATATTTTCACTAGGTTCTTTACTGTTGATCAAGTCCCGTGTTTTGTTAAGGCTTGCATCTAGGTTTGCGTAAAATTCAACAAAAAAATCAATATTAGCTTCTAAGCGACGTTTGATCAGTCCAAGCATTTTTTTATCAGAGCCTGAATCTCTTTCGCGCTTTTCCTTTAGCTGCGCCAGAATACTTACTGTGGCGATCATGGTGCATATCAAGCCAAAGGTTTTGGGTGTGACGATAGGGTTTTTATATTCATCGTCTGTCAATATCGTCTTAAATGGAGTTTTTACTACAATGGTTTGACCTGCATCATATTCTGGCGTGTAAACCATACCGGGATCGCCATTTACTTTAAGCCATGACCAAACCATGTTCTTTAACACGCCATGCTCATCTATCGCGATGGATTCTGCCACATTGCATATCTCATTGATAAAATCCAGCATGATGTTTGAGTCTGACAGAATCAGGCTTATATCCTCGACCTTGCTAGAACTAATCATACTTTCAGCCAAAACCCCTACCACATGCGTCATAAAAACCCCTGTTCTCACTAAATATTTAAAAATACATTCCATGAGGATGTCTAAATTTATTTATATTAACATTTAATGTTATTTCATTAACGTTTATTTAAAGTAGTTGTTATTACTTCGATTTTGTATTTTTTAGTTGCAAAAATAGCATTGTTAATAGAAAATATAATATGCTATTTAGCGTAACATGAGATATCATGTATATCTGCTTGATTCGTATTGTTAACCACTAACTAAAGAGATCGATTATGCGAAATTTTCTTATATCAAAGTCTAATGATGCAATTGCATTCCCTGCAGGCTTCATCGATGAAATTACCAACATCATCCTGTCTGACACACCAAAGCTTGTGGTGTTCTCAGGCCAGCCTGGTGTTGGTAAGACCGAAGCGGTTAAGGCTGTCATAAAGCAAGTTAATGTCGAAGCTCAAAACATTCAAACTATTACAAGCCTTAATTTAGCCGGTGCTGACTATCAAGCGGGTATCGCATCTGCCGTTGAGTCTGCATCTGCCCTACCTCAAGTTAAAGATAGCTTGAATATTGTGGTATGGGATGAAGTGAGAGGTGATGAGTCTGAATTTGAAGCAGTTGATCAGCTAATCAGCAAAGGCTACACGGTTATTGTGGCCATTCAAGAGGCTGGTGCTTTTGATAAGCATGACAAGTCTAACTTTGCAAACTTGACTGAGTGTCAAGGCGGCATTGAAGAGTTTGCTGCATAACAATCCCGCCTATTGTTGTAGTAGGTGGTGAAAACAAATCAAATATTGAGTAAGAAATGATGAGTGCTTTGAAGGGTTTTATAGGCGAGATGAAGTTAAGGCTTGCTATGTTTTTTCTTTTAGGCAGCCAGTACAAGGTGTTGTCCAACGTAACCGTGAAATTTGATAACGGTGCCACAAGCCAGATCGATCACGTTGTCGTGTCGCCCTATGGTATTTTTGTCATTGAAGTAAAAAACTACAGTGGCAACATTACTATCAATGATAATTCGGCCTATTGGACACAATCGTTTGGCCACACCAGTTACGATTTTTACAATCCATTGAAGCAAAATAATGGACATTTAGGTGCATTGAGGTATCTATTGAAGTCAAAAGACTATCCAATGATTAATGTACTAAGTTTCGTTGGTCGTGCGACATTTAAAAATAGCGCTATACCAAGTTGTATGGCTACTAGTGTGTACGGCACGATACGCCTTATTAAGAGTTATAAAGATAGGGTTATGTCACCTGCTGATATTATCATTGCTTATAAGCACATTGAAACCAGAAGGATGCCAAACACCTGGCGTACTAAACGAATTCACCTAAAAAACGTTAGAGGCTCTTGAGTGCATGCTTGCCACTTTGGTTCAATCACTGCCCACAAAAAAACCACTAAGCGAAAGCTAAGTGGTTTTTTTTATCCCTTTTTGCTCTTAATGAAAAGAAGCTGGGAATATCGATAATGTCGTCTGCAATGCCTGCGACACTCATTCATCCTATAAGAAGGAAAGTAAAATCAATTGTAACATGAGTAAGTATTTATACTCGACGGCATCCCAAGATGGGATTGGATGACGCTCTGACAGCCCTACCCATTCGATTCAGCTATCCCAAAAAAGGGAGTTTTACTGTCATGCCAGCGCTTTATGAGCGGCGACACCCCTCTTAAGAAGGATGGTTTTTATTGTATCAAATATGGTTCTTGGTAGGTAGTGCGGTTAACGCAGTGCTTTTCACACCTACTGCTAGCAAAGTTAGTTTTTAATATCATACTTCCGATTATGTAGCTCCGCATACACAATGCATCCTACTCCACCTAATAAGCCAACCACAAAAACTAATGCGCTCATAGCAAAGAGATAAGCATAGCCCGCACCCATGCCTTTATCAAGGCAGTAATCCATCACGCCACCTGAAACAAATGCCGCGAAAAACAGCACTGCAATAAAAAGCAGTAGGCCGCTTATGAGTTTTAGTGAATTCACAACAATATTTTTCAACATCTTTACTCCCTTTTATAATTGGTTTGCGTTCTAGTGCATAACCGTCATACTTATCGGCTAACACGAATAAAACACTAATTATTTTATAGTAGTTAATCGCTATTTAATATAATATATATTACCATAATTATTACGATAAAATCCTTTATAATAGACAGTAATGTTATGAATTATGTGTAGAATTACACAGTAATTGATAAGAACCCATATTAAATGTAGAGAAATTTTCAGAGGCAACCATGAGAACAGAGATCCACTATCGACCAGGTATTACAGAAACCAATAAACGCATTTGCAATCAATATTGGCTCCGAGAAAGCAGTAAAAAACCCAAGTTCGTACATAACACCAAAACCATTGCTCAGGAATTTGGTCTCACTCCTTATGATGTGCCTATCATTATCAAAGAGAATAGCCGCCTTGTTATGGTGGATTGCCAATGTGTAAGTTGCGGTGAGCCTGATGTTTGTCGCACTCGCACTGACTTTATTAGTTTTAAAGCTTATGAAAACTGGGAGTGTAAAGACTGCCGCGAGGCTGAATGGCAAAAACAGCAGCTAATCCGTCAACAACAGCAAGATGAGGCAGTACGCATAAGACAAGCGCAAGTGCAGGCGTTTTCTGATTATATCAATGGTTATAGAGAGGACCAGTTAGCCTGTATCACGCCTGTATCAGAGCTATCTGGCGTCCATAAGTTGATGATTGCGGCGGTGATAGAGATTTTGGGTGAAGAGGACTTAGAAAGGACCATTTCTTTACGGCACAATTTCTCACTACCCCTGTCTCCATTGATGGTATTGGATAAAATGATTCTCTCTCGCCTATTTGAGCTACACGCTCTGTTATTGGTTCCAGAAGAGAGTTTCGATACAGTTACCATCCTTGAAGATGGAAAACTGGATGTTGACTATTACCAGTCAACCTTTGAGTTTGCTTACACTCAATCTGAGCTCACTGAAATAATGATTTATGCCAAGTCTCAAAAAGACATTCATGCCCTGGTAACAAACCCTGAGTTTGAATTGCTGTGCAAAAATATCCAGCTGACAGAGTGCTTAAGTCAGCTATCCAACCGGGCAGATTTGAATAGCTTATCACCCACTTTTGGTGCTAAAACCAATGGCATGCTACTCGCCTGCTTAGAAGATCTGCCGGTCTCTGATATGCACTACATTATCTATAAAGCTGTTGAGAACGCTGCGGCGTATAGGCAAAAGCCAAATATTACCCATGCACACGCCTCGAACTCTATCGTGAGCGGCATAGAACGTATTTTTGACAAGATTAATAGTGGTGCTTGGCGTGGCACTAAAGCATTCCGTAACGCATCTGAGCCGCAATCTGCGATATCTAGAATGTGTTTTGACTATGTGTTTAGAGAAGAGGATTGTGGTTTTCATTCTACATTAGATGAGTTGTTTGAGCCGTACCGCCATAAAGCAGTAGTCCAGAAGACAAGTTACGCCACTTTGGGTGATGCGCAGCGCACTAATTACTCGATCTCTGGTACTAATTTTAATACCTTTTGAGCTACCTATTATTTCAAACCCAATGCTAAAAATATTAATAAGCGCAGTAAAACCACCTCAACAACCTCTTTCTAGTTGAAAGTGGATGTAAGAAATTAGCTCCTATGATGCGAGCAAACAACCCACAAAAAGGACAATGCTATGAATATGTATAACAAACACGACCAATTAGTGATTGCAACAATCATTGATGGTAAACCCGAGATTGGATTTAAAGAGGGTGAATTTCAAAAGGTGTTTGATGGATTTTTAAAATCAAAAGGAATTAGCGATGCCAGATGGGAGATATTTAAAGATTCGGGGGTGATAGTGGTAACGACCTCCATACTTCTAGATGGCAATATTGTATGGGAGCCAGTATTTAGCAAACACATTACTATTAATAGTGTGTCAAACGATGATTTTGGCATTGCAGGAAAATCTTGCTCTGACCAATATAAAGATCAAAATCGCGTTACGCTTTATCTTGATATGAAGGAATATTGCGATGCTTCTTTATTTAACGACTTTAAAGAGTTTGTCGCAGGTCTAATTCTAAGAGATAAAGCATTAGGAGATATTGATGCGGCATTAGAGCCGAAAGTGTTTATAGCAGATATATCTGTGGTTAATAGAACAAAAAAACCTGGCCTACCACGTAATTTTGCTATAAAAAATTACGCAAGCAATGATTCTAGCCTTTTTGAAGTAAGCGATTATGCTGAGACAAATTTATTTGGCCGATTGAGAGTGCTTGTTGGCGCGTATCTACCACCAGTTAGTTTTTCTAAGGTATTTGACTCCTTACAGATCCGTGAAGCAGCAGAGAATACTGTGGGCTCTGGCGGCAATACAAAACACCCCGCTTACTTGAAAGCCTGTTCTGATCTCAAGGTCTTTTTCGCGGGTTGGCAAGCTAAAGACCTGAATGCTTATCGCAATGGTTACTTTGGTTTTATGGAAAGCTCTATTTTCTGGCAAGCGTTCTTTGGGGATTTTTCTGATTTGCAGCCAAAAATATCTATCCAAAAAACATCAGAGCTCACGAATGGCACTCTGGTAAAGATAATAACTTGTGAAGATGATCAGCGTGAAAAAGCATATATGTATGATGCGAATTTGTTTTCATTTGATCAGCTTGGATTGGCGCTAGCATTCATATCTGACAATAGCGGCAAACACTATGATAGCTATAGCGTAAAGACATATTTATCAGACTTTATTGGTATGTTGTTTTTTAAAGAGCTTCCTGTAGGTAAGCCTAAACCCTATAATACGGACATGCGTGTAACCTTAATTGCTGATCGTATATACAGCATAAAAAGACTGTTCCCTTTGAGAACAGAGGAAGAGGCTTATCTTGATGTTTATGCTGGCAACTTGCTTGCGTCTGTCTCACTAGCAAAACAAAATGACGATCCTACCCAAATAACAGAATACTGTTTATTTGAAACCAGCGATGATAAAAAAATATTAGTAGTAAGTGTCGGCGGTGCCATGGAGTCTATCTACATTAGTGAGTATGACCATCTTCTTGTTAATGAGTTGATAGAATCTGTATTGTCGCTACAAAGTGATTCAAATTTTCATGAAGTAAAGCCAGCCATTCGAGAGGCTTTTTATATGTTTGATCAAAAATCCCTTTTTGCCGTAGCAGCTGATAAGATTTAATTGCATTTAGATTACCATTATGAAAAAAAGGGCGGGCTTTATAAATAAAGCCCGCCCTTTTCTGTATCAATTACTGTTGTTATTAGATCTTGCAAGCACCGCCTGCGCAATCGTCTTCCATGTCGTCCTGAGCGTCGTTAGCACCGTCGCGAGTGTTATGGCAGTACATACACCAAACTACGTCATCAAATCCTTTATAGTGCGCGTAGCGTTAATCACATTAACCTGCCAAGCCTGTCTCTGGCACCACTTTTTTTCTTTTTGAGCCGTTTTTCTTCTTTTTCATCAGCGATGATCTGAATGGATTTTTCACCTATTGCAAATGGCAGAATATTCTTGCTGGCACGTTTTCGAAGTAATATCCAAAAATTAGCATGGTTGGCTTCTGGATTTTCATTAACTTTTGATATTAGATTTTCATCAACATCGTCTGTAGAATATAGAAACTTTCTTCTAATAGATTCTCCAAATGAAATCTGATTTTCAGAGTATCCTTCGAGGGGTTTGAGCTTATTCATGGCCGACTCTCTAGCCAGCTCATCCTCAGTAAAATGGCCTAAAAGAAAATCAAATATTTTATCATCGTCTTTTTTTCCATACTCTATCCAAAACTGTGCAGTTTGCGCTGTTGGATCGGACATTAGGCATTCAAAACAAACCTCGTCAATTTCATCTTCTTGCCTATTCAGAAAATCATCTCGAATTTGATTGGCCCACATAACCTGTCTCTCTGTTCCTTCAAGTTCTAAAAGCCCCCATCCTTTTGCAGTTTTCGAAAGCCTCTCTAGCTCCCATTCCTTTTGTTTTAACTGGTTAGCAAGCCTCTCCTTCTTAGCTATATTTGCTTTTTCTTTTTCTTCTTCTATATCAACCGACCATTCGGGTTTAATTTTATTCGTCATCTTAATAATCCTCTAGTTGACTGAGTGACAACCGAAACATACTATTTTTGATTATATTTTTCTTATAAGTGCTTAAGATCGCTTATCGCTCAGCGTCAATGTGGGGTGTTGCCCGGTTAGTAATAGCCATAAGGTCCATGTTTGAAGGTTTGGTGACTTATTGCCCCGCTCGTAATCACTTATAAGCTGCCTATTTGATAAGCCTAGCAAGTTTGCAACTTGTGGCTGCGTCATGCCAGTATGCTGTCTAAGATCTTTAATTTGCTCAGGTGTTGGCGGCTCTATAATCGCATCCCAATGGATTTTTACATCAAATTTAGGTGTATCAGCTACAGCATTAAATAGGCGCTCAGCAGTCATATCTGGGTCGCCACCGTTTTTGCGATGACTGATATACCACATTACCAGTAAAGACTCTACATCGTCTTGGGTAAGTTGACTAAGTTTGATGTTGTTATACGCAAGCATTGAATTAAGTACGCTCAATTTGTAAGTGATTGCACTATCATCATCTTTATGTAAGCCCAAATCCAAGAAGCTGATCTCAGGTGGTATCTCTATTTTCACTTGTTTTGACATTTTATAAATCCCCTCAAAATCCCCTCGCTGTTTTTGAGGGGCTTGTTATTTGCTAACCTGTAATTATGTACTTAGGTCTATCTACCTCACCGTTACTTAAATAGTATGCACTATTTTCTTGCTTATCAATCCAAGCCTGAGCATCTGCGTAAGTATCAAATTCGTGAGCTTTATAAGCCTCAAAGCTTGAATCCTCTTTATTTATGTCATTGTTTTTCACGTATCTATCAAGCGGAGCGCCATTTGTAGAGTCTGAGTAATAAAACTCAATCCAAACCCTTACATCCGTGTCAAACTCATCAGCTTCATAAGGCTTAACACTGATCTCATACAGAGCAATGTTTTCATTTGCATCACCATCCCACGCGCCCACTGTGTCACGCAAGATAATTTGACAAGGATATTCACTTTCTTCATCACATTCGATTACTTCATATACAACTGAGCCGCCATTACCTTCGTTTTCCTCTAGAACGTATTTCTTGCCAGCAAGATCGGGGAAGTAATAAAAGGTTGGGTAATCTTCCATGCCTGCATCAAGTGTTTCTGAGCGGTCTGCAAACTCGCCCACAGAATCATACCCTTCTGAATAATCAGTATGAGACTTTAAGAGGGTGATAAACTCATCATAAGATAGCTTAGTTTCAATGTATTTCATGGTTTTACTCCGTTAAGCTAATTGGTCGCTGCTTAGCTTGGCAGTCAGCAAACATTATGCCTGCTTCTTGTACGACTTATTATAGCATACTAAGTATGCTTAAACTAGTCTGTTTAAAAAATAGAGGGTTGCGCTTTCCAATTATTTTTTAGATCACCTTTACAAGAAAAGGGCGGGCTTTATAATTAAAGCCCGCCCTTTTCTGTATTAATTACCACTGTTATTAGATCTTGCAAGCACCGCCTGCACAATCGTCTTCCATGTCGTCCTGAGCGTCGTTAGCACCGTCACGAGTGTTATGGTAGTACAAAGTCTTAACGCCAAGCTTGTAAGCTTTCAGAAGGTCTTTAAGGAGCGTTTTCATCGGTACTCGCCCGCCTTCGTACAGCGATGGGTCGTAGTTGGTATTAGCAGAGATGCTTTGATCCACAAACTTCTGCATGATCGCCACCAGGTTCAGATAACCATCGTTGTTAGGCATGGACCATAATAGCTCGTAGTTACCACGTAAGCGCTCAATTTCAGGTACAACTTGCTTTAAGATACCGTCTTTTGATGACTTAACAGAAACCAGTCCACGCGGCGGCTCAATACCATTGGTAGCATTTGCTATCTGGCTTGATGTCTCAGATGGCATAAGCGCTGTCAATGTTGAGTTTCTAAGACCGCTTGCAACGATATCTGCGCGCAGCGTTTCCCAATCAAACGCCAAAGGCTCATTGCACACGTTATCAAGGTCTTTCTTATAAGTATCGATAGGTAGGATACCTTGAGAGTACGTGGTCTCATTGAATGCAGGGCAAGCACCAAACTCATTAGCCAGTTTGTTAGAGGCCTTCAAAAGATAGTACTGCAGTGCTTCAAAGGTCTGGTGCGTCAGTGCGTTACCACTACCATCTGAGTACTTAACCCCGTTCTTAGCAAGATAGTAGGCATAGTTAATAACGCCTACACCTAGCGTACGACGACGCATACTTGCGTTCTTAGCAGCTGCTACAGGGTAGTCTTGATAATCAAGCAATGCATCAAGCGCACGTACAATCAATTCAGCTGGCTCTTCGATGTCTTTCACATCGCTAATCATACCCAAGTTAACTGCAGATAGCGTACAAAGCGCAATCTCGCCTTCTTCATCATTGATGTTATCAAGCGGCTTAGTCGGTAATGCAATTTCCATACATAGGTTTGACTGGCGGATAGGTGCCACCGTTGGATCAAACGGGCTGTGTGTGTTGCAATGATCGACATTTTGAATATAGATACGACCTGTGCTGGCACGTTCTTGCATTAGCGTGCTGAACAAGTCCTGCGCCGCCACGGTATGATGCATGATTGATTCATCTTGCTCATACATGGTGTAGAGTCGTTCGAACTCATCTTGGTCTTCAAAGAACGCGTCATAAAGACCTGGTACGTCGCTTGGAGAGAACAAGGTGATATTTTGGCCTTTGATCAGACGCGTATATAAGGTTTTGTTGATCTGGATACCATAATCCATGTGACGAACACGGTTGTCTTCGACGCCGCGGTTGTTCTTAAGCACCAATAACGACTCAGCTTCTAAATGCCATAAAGGATAGAATAAAGTTGCGGCACCGCCACGAACCCCGCCCTGTGAGCAGCATTTAACCGCTGTTTGGAATAGCTTATAGAACGGGATACAACCAGTATGCTGCGCTTCGCCACCGCGAATAGGGCTACCAAGACCACGAATACGGCCAGCGTTCACGCCGATACCTGCACGTTGAGAGACGTAACGTACAATACCGCTCGTTGTTGCGTTGATAGAGTCCAGGCTGTCGTCACACTCAATCAGAACACATGAGCTGAACTGACGTGATGGCGTACGCACACCTGCCATGATAGGCGTCGGTAAAGAGATTTTGAATTGAGATACGGTGTCATAGAAGCGTTTAACATAGTCCATGCGCTCATCTTTCTTGTAAGATGCAAATAAGCACATACCAACTAACATATATAAGAATTGAGGGCTTTCATAAACAGTTTTGGTCACACGGTCTTGGACCAAGTACTTACCCATCATCTGCTCAACAGCCGCATAAGCAAGATTCATATCGCGCCAATGGTTGATATAGTCATTAAGCTCATCAAATTCAGCTTCACTATAATCTTCTAGGATATGAGCGTCATAACGCTTAGCGGCAGTTTGAGTCTGTACTTGTTTTAACAAATGAGGCGGGGTGAAACGACCGTATGCGATTTTACGCAAATGAAATACAGCCAAACGTGCGGCAAGATATTGGTAGTCAGGCGTATGTTCTGTAATGAGGTCAGCTGCGGCCTTGATGATCGTTTCATGGATATCGCGTGTTTTGATTTCGTCATAAAACTGAATGTGAGATTTGAGCTCTACTTCCGAGACAGAAACGTTTTCTAATCCCTCTGCTGCCCAAGCAATTACCTTGTGAATCTTATCAAGATTGATTGGCTCAAGCCGTCCGTCTCTTTTGGTTACTTTGATATTATCAATATGTGTCATGTTGACCTCGTTGTCATTCGCTAGGATTATCATGCTGGCTTGCGCCAGACAAGTATCGTTCCAAAAATAGAACAATAAATAGCAGCAGCTAAACTACCTAGAGAACGAATGTAGGAAAAAAGCCGCTTTTGGATAAAGAACCAATAACTATATATAGCGCCATTACTTGAAACTAAGCACAATATAGCCGTTATTAGTGTGAAATACTAGATTGCCGAATCTGCGGAAATATGCTCTAGATATAGCGATATCTCGCTTGCGCCTTTAAAAACCAAGCCTTATCAATCTGATTGCTGTAAAATAATTTTGTTAAAACAGTTATTTATATTAGTACGACTAAAAAGGGAAAATTATGGCATTGCCTAATCAAGACCCTCTTAGCGTGCAGCACATTAACCAGTTGCTACATGCTTGGATTGAAACCAACTACCTGTTCAAAGATGATACCGCCTTAATAAATGAACTGGGATTCTACAACAAAGATCCTGAGTCACAAGTTAATAAGGCTTTTCGTGCTGATGTTGTCTTAGCCTCCGATAAACTTATTGGTTTTGAGGTGAAGTCTGAGAAAGACAGTTTGAAAAGATGGCCTTCTCAGTCCATCGCCTACTCCAACGTATTTAATAAAGTTTGGCTATGCACGCATAGTAAACACCTTGTTGGCGCTTTGAGTACCACACCAAAACATATCGGTATATTGTTGATTGATGACTTAGGCTCTATTGCCATAGTGCGAACAAGTAGCCCCAACCCCGCCCAAAACACTTATGATCTTGCAACGATGCTTTGGAAAGAAGAGTTAATCGAGCTTTCCAGGCTGCATGACATTATGGTCAAAACCTCTATGACCAAACGTGTATTAAGGGAGTTGATTCAAGAACATCTATCAACCGATCAGGTTTGTGAATTTGTTATTAAGAGGCTAAAAGCTCGTAAAGGTACAGTCGCATCATAATGTCTATTACAATTTAATCTCTCCAAATCACCAATATATAATAACCAATATTTCGTACCTAGTCAATTCTAATTGCTATTTATTTTAATATATCTTACTATATTGGTTATTGAATGGTGCCGGTGCTCCCTACCGCTGCTTGGGTAACAAAGTAAAAAGGAATATTTTAAATGGCAGCAAATAAAACCAAGCTTGGTTCGGCATTGATTGTCTTGACACTAAGTTATTTTGCTATCGAGCTGATACTAAACACGACTGTCTATGGCATGCTTAGCTACTCAAATGATGCGCTTGTCACCTCAAGTATGGAACTTTGGGGTAAAGTCATTGCAGGACTAGGTTTGGCCTTAATCGCTACGCGAGTATGGATATCAACTCGTTTTGCAGATGGTTACTGGAGTAGCAACAAGGATACTTATTTAGCCTTCTTTTGGGCCAGTGTGGTCTCTATCCCGTTGAGCTTTGTTATACAAGACAAGTTGATTGTTCACGTTTTAAAAAACGCTGATACGCAAGACTTTAATAAAGCCGTCTTGATTAATGCCGCACATAACACCTTAGTACCTGTATATAGATTTGAAGGCCTCAAAGAAACTTACGAACCTGGTGCCTTTGGTAAGCTTGTATACCCATTTAGTCGGTTTAGTACAGACTACCGTACTAAGTACCAGCAGAACCGGAAACTTGAAGTGGCAGTAAGAGGCTGGTGTGCAGATAAGTCAGCAAAGCAGCTGGGTTTTGAGAGTCGTTTAGAAAAAGCCTTCTTCCCCTACAAAGCTTTGTTAACGGGGTTTGATGAGGATTTGTATAAACAGGCTATTAAGGATCATTATGTGTGCGCGTATAACGATGACCAGTACTTTGATTCACGTAGTAAAGGGAACATCAACCAAATAGAAAAGCTTGATGAGCTTTTTGATAAGTATTATCTGCCAAACGTTATCCATCATCAAAAGTACAGCATTCGAAAGCCTAGCAATGCTAACAAAGAGTGGCGTGAGGTGATGAATAGAGTCTATGGCTTTAAAACAAGCATTAAGCCGAACACTCAATCTTATTTTCTTGATCATGCGGATACAAGACGTTTGTATGCTGAGAAAACAGGTATTACAGAAGCGTATCCTGGAGATGATGACTTTAGAGAGGATGGCCGCGCACTTATTGAGAAAGGCTTGCCTGGTTTGGTTTTAGGTGGGTCATACATGAATGATGCGGGCTACAAAGATCCTACGCCAAGCTATATGAAAAAAGCCCGTGTCGCTGCTGGCAAGTATGAAGGGATTACAAAATATCAAAGAATAGAGATTGGCGTTCAAGCATACAAGTCAATCATGATGCCGATCATCGCATTAGGGCTATCAGCGTTCTTTTTGATACTAAACCTTGTGTTAGCACTAACGTCAATTGTTGCCCGATTGGGCGATAGGTTCGGTTGGCATCCTCTCGCAGACAAAGCTTTTTTAGCGGTGGCATTGGTTTGGTTTATCTTCTGGCCACTTGTTAAGGGTGGTGATGAGTATGCTGCATTCAAAAACTCTGAATATAAACCAGTCGCTAAATGGCTTTACTACCACGAAGGCAACCTTGCATCTATCTATCAGATGGCTCTACAAGGCGTTGGTAATTCAGGTGAGGTTAAGTTGGATGAAAAGTCTGTAGATGCTGGCGAGATGGAGTCTGCCAGTCCTGATTTGGAAGAGGTGTCTAATGAAGACTCAAGTGAAGATCGCAGACCGGGAACCATGTTGAAATGGGCTGATAGAAGGGATACGAACAGAAAGGCGGATGCTGTAAGCGAAAAATACGATATTGGTAGTTTTTAGCCAAAAAAAACGAACTGTCTCTACTTCTAATGTAGTAGGCAGTTCGTATTATTATTCATCATGGTTGTAGATGTTTCGTACTAAACATTGAGCGCAATACTGGTTAATGTGTAGGTTGTGACTCAATCAACTTCTTAATTGGGCGGTACTGATCATCTGTTGTAGACTTTTTCACCAAGTATGCATGAGTGTCGCGGTGCCCTGCTTCAAAGCGTAGATATCGATAGCCATCCATACCGCCCACTCCAAAGAATGTACCTGTTGCTAGGCGCTTTTCTATTGGCTTGCCGACGAATGAGTCAAGTACAGGTTTAGCCACATCGCCAATTGGCACGATGGTTTCTAGCTTCTTAATAATGACCGTGTAGATACTCTTGATTTCTACTACCTGATAGAACTCACGCGGTGCGTGGGCCGATCCAGGTGTTTGATCCGCCATCACCGTCAACACAGCAAAAATAGAGCCTACGCTTACCCATTGCAGCATTTCAGCCTCTTCTTCCCGACGATTTTTATTGGCCAGCGCGTCTTGCGCGATCTTGTTTCTAATTAAGCTCGACCATTTTTTAACAACGTGGTTTTTAGCACTGCCTTCATTTGCCCACTCTGACTCAAATACCTTTGTGCTGGTCCCTTTAAATAAGTACATATCAACGATAGATAAGCTACTGGCTACCGGAGTGTTTAGACCAAAAACCATGCCATCGAAATCTGAAAAGTAATCTCTTAAGGTGTAGATACCGTGGCGTTTAGTAGGTTTTTTATGGCACTCTTGAAATCTTTTAACCGTGTTGTATCTTAAGCGCGTGGCTTGAGTCTCTGTTAATGTGTCGAGCTGAGCCAGTAGCTCGTCACCTGCATCACCCTCTGCAGTATCGATAATAAAATCAAAAACCTCTGTTTCTGTCATTTGTAAAAGATCCGTTTTGGACACATTGCTAATGTCGATAACCTGCTCCATATTCTAACCTCTGTTTTTATTCTGTCATAGAGTGGCACTATTGCCTAATCATTAATATATTATAGCCATTATTTCGTACACTATCAATTATTGGTCGCTATTTATTTTAATAAAAAAGCCGATTGATGACAATCGGCTTTTTTATTGGTTTCTGATTGGCTGTTTTTGAGCTAGCTGATGAATGATAACGCTTGTGCTTTAACATCTTCAATCAATTTGCTAATGACATTTTCATCAACAACGTTTTGTATGGGATTTTCATTAAGTAGGGTGGTGGCGATATCTAACATTGGAATAAAACCATCCGCCTTATCTATTATCAATTCCTCTACCAAATCTATTGCATACATCAAACTAAACGACATATCAAAAGCTAATGGCGGCTCAATTCGGATTTTAGGGTCTTCGTTATAGATGTATTCATGATAGATTGCAGGTGACACCGTTTTGATCGAGCTAAAAACAAGGCTATCGTCTAGCGTATAGATATCTTCTGGTTTATTAACTTCTTCATTGGTCCCTAGAACCAAACATACCAACATATCAACTTCTGCGAGACTCGTAGATAAGCGTACTTTCACGTTATTTTCAACGAATACTGACTTGCCGATGGTTTTTACGCCATTGGAGATATTGGTGTGGTAGTTAGTGCAGCCTAAGATACTTTGTAATTCAAAGGTTGCTGACTCAGCATCCGTCACTTTAAAGATGTCTTTGAACAGCGTTTCAATAGTTTGTGCTTCGGTTTTATCTAGTACAGTTTGCATGTTGTGTCCTTATTGAATTTTGAGGTGGCTGACTGCCTATCTCTTGCTTGTAATTATAACCAATAATTCGTACTATTGCAAGATTTTATATAATAATTAAAGGCATTTAAAGAAAATTAAAACAATATAAAGTAAATTAAAGGTTCTGGTGGTGCTGCGGTATATTCTAATCATGCTAATTTTGCCCACAAAAAAACCGCCTTAGTCGGCGGCCTTGTACGATTATAACCCGTAATTATTACCTAACAGACTCCCCTAACGACTCACTCGTCTGATCCAAACCTTCTTCTGCTTGGTCTTGCTGGATCTCCATCAAATCTTTTTGTGCTGCTATGGCTTGATGTTGAGCAAAGGCATTGCTGCTCTTCTGCCCTGTTTCCACTATCTCGGTTTTAGTCTTAATTTCCGATTCTGTATCTTGAAAAAATAGACAGCTCACCGACCAGATAAGACCTACTACTAGAACCATACCGGCTAATAGGTTATTCATGTTTCATGCCTTTTGCTAAAATTATTTTGGGTCAAGCAGAGATCAAACCTCAATAATACTGCTTAAGAGGTAGTCGAACGTATTGAATATATTGTTAGAGGGAAATATAGTGTATTTTAGTATAAATTATGGTTACAATAAATAATTATTACAATTTATTCAAATTATCGCTAAAGGTCTCGTATGGAAAATGCCCATCCTAACCCTGTGCTTGAAGGGAAAATGCCGGGGAATCCAGTGTTTGTTCGTGGTGACTTCACGAAAATAACCCTATGGAATGCTCTTGTTGGTTTGTCAGAACCTGTGCAAACCCTTGAGTTAGTCGAGCTTACTAAACTCAGCTATGAACAAGTAAAGTCATGGCTTGATGCTTGGGCGAAAGCTGGATATATCGCCAAAGAGCCGCTAGGTAAAAGTCCTACTGGTGGTAAACGATTTGTCTTTAGCGTTATTAAAGCATCTAAAATGCCACCTCAGATTGATCTAAAGGGAATATATCAAGAATCCGAGCATAGAAACTACGTTTGGGAAGCTATTAGAGTTATAAATACTAGTAACGATATAGTGTTCGAAATTGAGACGGTGTTAGAGTATATAAAAGAGCATTACGACATAGATGTTAGTTATACTTATGCTCAATCGTATTTATATAGCTTGTATCGGGCAGGATACTTTAAGTCATACCATGAAGGTGTTAGAAGAGAGCCTGCTTATTCTTTATTACACGATACAGGACCCCTCGCCCCTTCTATCCGTCGAGGCAAAACTGTTTTTGATGCAAATCTAGGTGTTGTGGTTAACGATTAATAGATACACTTGGTTAGAGCACTTACTTAAATTATAGGAATGTTTATGAGAAAGTTGATATTGGTTGGCGGCCCCGCCGGTAGTGGCAAATCCCGTTTCAGTGAAGATTTAGCAGAATCGCTAGGTGCAGTCTTTTTAGATAAGGACACGATGAGCCATGCTTTTAGCCCAAAAATCTTATCGATTTTAGGTCAAGCTAGTACCGATCGCGAGAGTGATGTCTATCAAGACAAGGTGGCTCCGCTTGAATATGCAACACTAGAGGCGCTTGCAGTCGATAACATATCTTTGCGTACAACAGATGTGATTTGCAACGCCCCGTTTATGGAGCAGTTTTTAGATGACGCCTGGTTGGATCGTCTAGAAGAGATAATTAAGCCATTTGACGCTATTTTAGTACTCGTGTGGATGAGCACTGATGCCGATTTGGCAAAAACTCGTCTGGTTTCCCGAAATGAGGCGCGAGATAATTGGAAATTGGCCAATTGGGATGCTCATAATGAAGTGACAGGTTACAACCCGCCTGCAACATCAAAGCCATTACACGTCATTGAGAACAAAACTGATGACGCTTTAGTGCTGGAATCACAGTTGTCCACGTTCGTTAAAAACCTTGTGCGATTAGATGAAGCGCATGAATTGATAAAAAGTCATGCCTAAGCTGTAAGTATTTATCAGATCTAAAATACCAGGCCGCCGTTTCCCTACGCATATCAGCTCCCTTGTGAGCTGATATTTACTTCATTCGCAATAAGTAGGCAATCAGCCACTATTTTTTACACCACCCAACCAACAAGAGGTCGTTATGTTAGACAGATTTACCAACCAGTACAGCGTCACTAAAACCTTGAAGTTTGAATTGAGGCCTATGGGTAAAACCTTAGAGCATGTTCAGAAAAAAGGCTTTGTAGAAACTGATGAGAAGCTTGCTACTAATTACAAGCGCATAAAAAAGACCATCGATGTGTATCATAAGGACTTCATATCCAGAGCGCTTAGCCAGTTATCTATAAGCAATTTGGATGAGTTTCTTGCCTCCTATGAAGATAATAAGAAAAATCCTGACGATAAGACAAAAAAGCAATTGGTTCGTATTCAAGATAATCTACGCAAACAGATTACCAGCGCATTTACAGCCGCTGAATTCAAGACTGAGTTTAGTGAGCTTTTTAAGAAGGAATTGCTTACTAAGAACCTAGAGTCATTCGTATTGGAATACAATAAGAAGAATGATGCCGACTTGTTCTTTGTAGATGACTTTAAGAATTTTGCGACCTACTTCATAGGGTTTCATGAAAACCGCAAAAATATTTATAGCGCTGATGCTAAGCATACTGCTTTAGCCTTCCGTATCATCCATGAGAACCTGCCTAAATTCATTGAGAATATGAATAGCCTACAACTCATTAAAGATGACTACCCTGCTTTGTATGAGTCGCTCCAGAATCAGGTTTCCACTGAGCTATCATCGATATTCTCTGCAGGCTTTGTTCTTGATGATGTATTAAATATTTCATTTTATAACGAGCTGCTAAGCCAGCAAGGTATTGACCGGTTTAATCAGCTTATAGGCGGCGTGTCTACTCAAAGTGGTGCCAAAAAAACGCAAGGGTTAAACGAGCTTATCAACGAATATAACCAACAATCACCAAGAAGTAGTGGCAACCGTAAAGCACCTAAAATAAGACCGTTATACAAGCAAATACTAAGTGATAGAGGCTCTTTGTCATTCCTGCCTGAGAAGTTTGCCGATGATCGTGAGCTGTATGATGCCATTAATGACTACTACCTATCGCATTTGCTTATGGTGCCAAACGACAGTAGTGAGCACACCCTACTTGATTCATTAAAACACCTTGTTGCGTCCCTACCCTCTTTCGATCTAACAAAGATTTACCTCAAAAACGATAAGGCGATTTCTTCAATATCAAATCGTCTGTTTGGTGATTATTCGGTACTACCTATAGCGCTTGGTTATTATTATGATCACCATATCAATCCAGACCATCTTGACCAACTCGCCGCTGCCAAATCACAGAAAAAAACCAGTGATCTTTACAAAAAGAAAGACGCCTTTACTAAGGGTTATCATAGTGTGGCCACAATAGAGGCGGCTTATCAGGCTTATCTTGCCAGCACTGACTCAGACAACGGCTTACGCAAGTCTGGCATCATAAACCCTGTGCAAGATTACTTTACAAGGTACTTTGTCAATGAGCCTAAAGAGGACGGTAAGGCTGCTGTGGACTTACTACGGGATATTGATAACAAGTACACCACTATCAAAGGCGTGCTGAATTCTGAAATCGAAGAAGGTACACGCCAGCTGCTGCAAAAAGGTGCAGAGGTTGCAAATATCAAGCATTTTTTAGATGCCGTCATGAACCTAATACATTTTGTGAAGCCTCTAGGTTCTGTTATTGAAGAAGACAGCCTTCTTGATATCGATGCGCGTTTCTATAATGACTTCTTACCCTTGTATGAAGAGCTAAAGCTGTTCTTCCCGCTTTATAATAAAGTACGTAACTACATTAGCCAAAAACCGTATAGCAACGAGCAATTCAAACTAAACTTTGAAAATGCTAACTTGTTGGAAGGTTGGGATGTCAATAAAGAAAAGTCTCGCTTAAGTGTCTTGCTTCAAAGAGACGGTCGTTACTACTTAGCGCTTATGGATAAGTCTCATAAGAAGGTGTTTGAGCAGGCCCCTGAGATTACACCTGGATCAGAAAACAGTAATAGCCCTTATCAAAAAATGCGCTATAAGCTGCTACCTGGGCCGAATAAGATGTTCCCTAAAGTGTTCTTTGCTAAAGGTAACATCGATTATTTTGCCCCTTCACAACAGTTGCTTGAGAATTATGAAAAAGGCACTCATAAAAAAGGGGATGATTTCAATATTGAGCATTGCCATCAGTTGATTGACTTCTTTAAGCAAAGCGTGGCCAAGCACAAAGATTGGCATGAGTTTGGCTTTAAATTCTCTGACACCAGTACATATAAAGATATCAGTGAGTTCTATAACGAGGTGAGTAAGCAGGGCTATAAGGTTACGTTTGAGGACGTAGATGCTGATTATATCGACACCCTTGTTGAAAACGGTCAGTTGTATTTGTTTGAGATTTATAACAAAGACTTCTCTGTAAACTCACGGGGCAAGCCTAACTTGCATACAATCTACTTTAAAGCGTTGTTTGATGATGAAAACCTTAAAGACGCCGTTTACAAACTTAACGGCGAGGGAGAGCTATTCTACAGAAAAGCGTCGATAGATCCCGAAAATACCATTAAGCACAAAAAAGGTGAGCGTGTATATTCGAAAAACCCACTCACGCCTGATGCTAGTCGAGTACTTGATTATGAGATTGTTAAAGACAAGCGATATACTGCCGATAAGTTCTTATTGCATTTGCCAGTAACGATGAACTTTAAAGCCGATGGTATTGGTCCTGGTCAGTTTAACAACTTGGTTAAGGACACTATTCGTGATGATCAGAACAAAGATATGCACCTAATCGGTATTGATCGCGGCGAGAGGCACCTACTCTACCTCACAGTTATCAATCAGGATGGCCTCATTATTCATCAAGAGAGTCTGAATGATGTTGTATCAAGCAATAAGACCGTAACCCCATATCATACGCTGCTTGATACCCGTGAAAAAGAACGGGATGACGCTAGAAAAAATTGGGGTGTGATTGAGAACATTAAGGATCTAAAGAAGGGTTACTTAAGCCAAGTCGTACATAAGCTTGCTAAACTTATTTATGAGTACAATGCGGTGGTTGTTCTTGAGGACTTGAACTTTGGATTTAAGCGCGGGCGTTTTAAGGTCGAGAAGCAGGTGTATCAAGCATTTGAGAAGGCTTTAATCGACAAGTTGAACTATTTAGTCTTTAAGGAGTTTGAGTCAGATGCACTCGGCGGCGCGCGTAAGGCTCTGCAGTTAACAAGTGCTTTTACCGCGTTTAAGGACTTGGGTAAACAAACAGGGTTCTTGTTCTATGTGCCAGCATGGAATACAAGTAAAATAGATCCCGTAACAGGATTTGTTGATCTGCTAAAACCTAAATATGAGAACGTCGAGCAAGCCAAAGACTTTATTGATCGCTTCGATAGCATTCGGTACAACAAAGAAAAAGATTTTTTTGAGTTCGAGTTTGATTACAGTAATTTTGGTACTCGGGCGCAAGATACCCGTACAGACTGGACTATCTGCTCTCATGGTACTAAGCGTTATGTTTATGATAAAAACGCCAACAATAATAAAGGCGGCCAAAAGCAGATTGATGTAAATACCGAGCTAAAGGCTTTGTTCTCTTCTTATGATATCGACTATCACGGAGAGCTGGCTGGTCGTGATCTACGTCCCATGATTAAGTCCAAAGGTGATAAGTCCATGTATAGCAGTATCATCTTTTTATTAAAAACTTTGCTAGCGATGCGATACAGTAAAACCAACGGCTCTAAGGTCGAGGATTTTATTCTATCGCCTGTTAGTAATGATGCTGGCGTGTTCTTTGACACAAGAGATTATGATGGTATGGACGCAGATAGCTCGTCTGAAACATCAACTGTGTTGCCAAAGGATGCTGACGCTAATGGCGCTTATCATATCGCTCTAAAAGGTTTATGGGTTATGCGTCAGATCCAAAGCCATACTGGAGATGATTACAAAGGTCTTGATTTAAAAATCACGAACAAAAACTGGTTGGAGTTTGTGCAAACAAAGCCTTATCAAAAGTGATCGCCGTGTAAGAAGACACCCTGATATTATATTAGGGTGTTTTTTTATGTCTGAGGTTTAGCAATGGATAATGCTATTAGGATAAGTCACCTAAATGATTTCTTGTTCTGCCCCTACTCTATTTATTTGCACAATATTTATGATGCTATTGATGATCATCAATATCACGACGTACCGCAAATGAAAAGCCCTGCACTAGACTATCTAATGGGGGTGGAAGGCAATGCTGCAAAGCTGTATTTTCAGCAATACTTTGTGGACATGAAGTCTGCTACGTGGAAAGGCCGAAAGCCACGGCTAAAGATTGATCCTATTAATGTGACTCTAGGCATTGGCTATACACTACTATTTAATTTTGTAGAATGTATTGTTAGGCTTTTCGGTTTTGATGTTTACGTTGGTGTGTTGCATCAACTCTGGTTTCGCCGTAAGTCGCTAATATGTGATTTTGTGGAGCCTTTTCGCTGTATTGTGGATAAACAAGTCGTCAAATCCTTTAGACTCGCGCAGTTTGATGTTAAGTATTTCACATTATCAAACGCCCGTTATTCATTGAAAGCAAAGCATATTAGTGATTACAATGCTGTGCTTATGTCTGCTATCGTTAAGTACAAACTTAAAATATTTAACACCTTAGCGCAGAAGTCCCCTACTTCTAAAGTAGTGGGATGAATGCGTTATTAGTCACCACTCTTAGCGATTGTGGTATAATTAATAATAAATACACCACGAAATATAAGCACCTTCTGTATGCCCACGCAAATTCTTAAAGCCTATAAAATTAGACTATACCCGAACGCTGAACAGCAAGTATTCTTTGCTAAGTCGTTTGGTTGCAGTCGTTTTATTTGGAATAAGATGCTTGCCGATAAAATAGACCACTACAAGGCCACAAAGACCACCCTAAACAACACCCCGGCTCAGTACAAAAAAGAGTTTGAATGGCTAAAAGAAGTGGATAGCCTGGCACTGGCTAATGTGCAGCAAAACCTAAGAGCAGCTTATAGTAAGTTTTTTAAGCAAGGCTCAGGCTTCCCCAAGTTCAAGAAAAAAGGCCAACGCGACAGCTATACCACCAACAATCAAAAGGGCACTGTGGCGATCACTAAAAACACCGTTAAACTGCCAAAAATAGGCCACATCAATGCCAAGCTCCCCGATAAAATAAATGGCTTGATTAAGAGCGCCACCATCAGCCGTAAACCATCAGGTAGATACTACGTCAGTCTATTGGTTGAAACAGTAATTGAGCCTCTATCAAAGACTCATTCTAATATCGGCATTGATTTAGGATTGACAGACTTTATCGTCTTATCAGACGGCACCAGAGTTGCCAATCCTAAGTTTCTCTCAAAGCTGCAAGACAAACTGTCGCGAGAACAAAAGATTTTAGCCAAGCGCAGAGAGGTTGCCAAAACTGATCAACGCAAATTAAGCGACAGTAAAAACTACCAAAAGCAAAAACTTAAGGTTGCCAAGGTCTATGAAAAAATAACCAATGCTCGCAAAGACTTTCTGCACAAACTCTCATTCAGTCTCATCAAAAACCACGATGTTATTGCGATTGAGGACTTGAATGTCAAAGGCATGGTTAAGAACCGCAAACTTGCAAAGGCAATCAGTGACAGCTCATGGTCGTCATTCACCACTATGCTGGCCTATAAATCGGAATGGTATGGTAAAACACTTGTCAAAATAGACCGATGGTTTCCATCATCTAAAACCTGCTCAGGGTGCGGTCACTTGCTGACGAAAGCTGAATGGCCGTTGTCGGTGCGATCTTGGAATTGTCCAAGTTGTTTGCAAGAAAATGACCGCGACCTTAACGCTAGTATCAATATCTTAAATCAAGGATTGCTACTGGCTAAACAATCAAAAACTGTCGGTGCGACAGGGTTAGCTTAGTAAATTTGTCTAACCGCTGATACAAAACATCGTATCAAGTATGGGCATTACCTAAGAAACCCTACCTCTAAGGTAGTGGGTAGTTCATTGAACGCGAGGTTTTACGTTTTGGTAACGCTCAACACAGAGAAAAAGATTTATTGATACTAGGTGATTAAGCGGAGCATAAAGAATGCAAACCCCTGTCTTCCTGTCGAAATTTGCTCTATTTTATCGAAATTTGTTCAATTATTATGCAAAAAACCTCTTTTTTTTGTTCGTTTTTTAATCAATATTTCGCAAAACGGGTCTAACGACCTAATCAATTTCTACTAAGTGTAGATTCGAACATTTCTTGACGCATAGCACTGCGTCTAACGACCTAACCAATTTCTACTAAGCGTAGATCTGACCTGATGTAATCATTATAACAATTTGTCTAACGACCTAATCAATTTCTACTAAGTGTAGATAATGAGGTTTTGATGGCCGATTATTTGGTCTAACGACCTAATCAATTTCTACTAAGTGTAGATATAATCATGATATAATTCCTTTGATTGGTCTAACGACCTAATCAATTTCTACTAAGTGTAGATGACAAACGAAAATGGCGCTCAATGCGCTAGGTCTAACGACCTAATCAATTTCTACTAAGTGTAGATATATAGATATAATATCATATCTGTATTATTCTAAAGACCTAATCAATTTCTACTAAGCGTAGATAACGAGGTTTTGATGGCCGATTATTTGGTCTAACGACCTAATCAATTTCTACTAAGTGTAGATGCGTTAGCGCCTTTAAGCACCGCATTGTGTCTAACGACCTAATTAATTTCTACTAAGTGTAGATGTGTTGAATTCATCGCCATCATATAGTGTCTAACGACCTAATCAATTTCTACTAAGTGTAGATTGTGAGATCAACAAGGCGGCTTGTTGAGTCTAACGACCTAATCAATTTCTACTAAGTGTAGATAGACTACAAATAGGGGTGAATTTGGCGGTCTAACGACCTAATCAATTTTTACTAAGTGTAGATTTCTTACTATTATTATTAATAGTAGTATTGTCTAATGACCTAATCAATTTCTACTAAGTGTAGATTCAGCTTTGCTGATCTCGTCGGCTCTTTCGTCTAACGACCTAATCAATTTCTACTAAGTGTAGATGATAATACCTTGCGGAACAGTCTGTATGGGTCTAACGACCTAATCAATTTCTACTAAGTGTAGATTGTCTGTTTACCAGACGTTGATTTTTAAGTCTAACGACCTAATAAATTTCTACTAAGTGTAGATAAGAATTTGCCAAGCAGCAATCGGAAGGTCTAACGACCTAATCAATTTCTACTAAGTGTAGATCTAGTTGTATGTTATACACGGTGTCACGTCTAACGGCCTGATCAACTTCTGCTAAGTGTAGATTTCAGCCATTTTTGTAATCCTTATACTTGTGTCTAACGACCTAATCAATTTCTACTAAGTGTAGATGCGCGTCGGGGTCAGTAAGCGGCTCAGTCTAACGACCTAATCAATTTCTACTAAGTGTAGATATCCGACCGTTAGTTATGATATTGAGTAGTCTAACGACCTAATCAATTTCTACTAAGTGTAGATGAAAATCATTGGCACTGACTTGACGGTCTAACGACCTAATCAATTTCTACTAAGTGTAGATTTGGTGATTCAGCAATCACTGATGCAGTCTAACGACCTAATCAATTTCTACTAAGTGTAGATATTAGACGACAAAAAGCCCATCACTGGGTCTAACGACCTAATCAATTTCTACTAAGTGTAGATAGACTGCGACAGCACAGCATAAAGCAGGTCTAACGACCTAATCAATTTCTACTAAGTGTAGATAGTTCATGGGCGACGGCTTTTCTGTCGGTCTAACGACCTAATCAATTTCTACTAAGTGTAGATTTGAGCCCATCTAAGCTGCTAAACTCGGTCTAATGACCTAATCAATTTCTACTAAGTGTAGATATTAAGAGCGATTTTGGACTACAAATAGGTCTAATGACCTAATCAATTTCTACTAAGTGTAGATATGTGTCTGTTGCCGGTCTCACCCCATGGTCTAATGACCTAATCAATTTCTACTAAGTGTAGATATTAAAGCGATTATGTATTATCTGCACGTCTAATGACCTAATCAATTTCTACTAAGTGTAGATGTGAAAGATGAGAAGGCGATTAAAGCAAGTCTAACGACCTAATCAATTTCTACTAAGTGTAGATCGTCCTAGTGCGATGATTAGCTGTTGGGGTCTAACGACCTAATCAATTTCTACTAAGTGTAGATAACTCGTCGAACCATGCGTCATTATCATGTCTAACGACCTAATCGATTTCTACTAAGTGTAGATATGAAATGAACGCTCAGATGCAGATAGCAGGTCTAACGACCTAATCAATTTCTACTAAGTGTAGATACGAGCCGTTGCATGACAGCCATGAGGGTCTAACGACCTAATCAATTTCTACTAAGTGTAGATGATAATTATTGCGAGATAGATCCGAATAAGTCTGACGACCTAACCAATTTCTACTAAGCGTAGATATGAGTCTATTATAGCAATACAGGCGGAGTCTAACGGCCTGACCAACTTCTACTAAGTGTAGATAGGGTGAATTCGTTATCGATATTCCTGGGGTCTAACGACCTAATCAATTTCTACTAAGTGTAGATCTGTCAAGCTCACTATCAAGTCGATTAGGTCTAACAACCTAATCAATTTCTACTAAGTGTAGATAAATACTTTAAGTTGATTTAAAATTGTGTCTAACGACCTAATTATTTTCTACTAAGTGTAGATGTCTTACTCAGATACGTCCATACGTGGTCTAACGACCTAATCAATTTCTACTAAGTGTAGATTAAGCGGGTTTTTTGCGTTTTAGAAACTGTCTAACGACCTAATCAATTTCTACTAAGTGTAGATCCATGCGTTCACGCGTGCTTTATCTGCGGTCTAACGACCTAATCAATTTCTACTAAGTGTAGATTCGTAACTGCGCTCTTCGAGGACTCTTGCGTCTAACGACCTAATCAATTTCTACTAAGTGTAGATACCATAGTGGTTCCCTCATTCATATTAGTGCGTCTAACGACCTAATCAATTTCTACTAAGTGTAGATAGTGTAGATTACTAAGGATAATAACTCTTTATTCACTATTCATTTTAAAATTAATATTGATAAAAATGGCTTATTGCTATAAAATATAATATATATTAATGTTTGGTGAGTGCTAATGAAAAACAACACAATAAAGGCTGCAGTGATGCTATCAGCGCTATCGGCATCACCAATAGCGTCTAGTTTGAGCACTGTTTACGCCACTGATCTCATGGGTTTTATGGGCTTCTTAAACGTAGTTCTGCACGTTGCTATTGCCCTTGCTCCATTGTTTATTGCCCTCGCACTTATACATATCGTCCATTATGTTTATAAAGGAAAACCTGCAAAAACTCTCGCTTCTGCCTCTGAAAGCATGCCTGTAGCTACATCCATAAATCAAAGAGCATTCGATAAAAATCAAAGCCGCGCATCAAAACTAGCGCCGCCGCCAATGCGAGTTGAGGAAGAAGTCGAAGATGAAGTTGGTAATGCTGTAGCCTCAACAGATCGAAGTACTGCTTTTCCAAGTAAATATGCTTTCTTAATTGAGTACCCGGATATCAAGCTTTCTTATTCACGAGTTGTAAACTTGCACTCTCGTATCAAGAATTCAGATATGAGTTTAATGCTAAAGCATCGCGCCGATGGTTTGAAAGCCACTGCTGAGAAAACGATAGATACACTTCGCTCTATTCATAAAGTGGCCCCTGTCGCTGAAAACAGTATCTCTAATGCATCTGGTAAGCTATCTGATGCAATTAAAGCGCTGTCAGAAATCATTGAAAGCTATCAAGATGCTATGAATGTAGAGTTTGATAAGATTAAAATCTCTGATACGTTTCAGCAGCAAGATGAGTTGGAGCATCTTCGTAAAGAAGGCCTACTTCTACTCGATAAGATAAAGAATGATGCCAGTTTTGACATCTCAGAAGATAAGTTTCGTTTGGATAAGATTGTCAATGAAAGGCTTGACCAGGTTTGGCGTGATTACACTGCTGCAAAGCTCAAGTATTACGCGCCAGCACCAAATGAGGCGCTGTTAATAACAGATCAACGCTCAAGTCAAGATCCTGATGCTGCGCTTAACAACGTGTTTCTTGAGATAAAAAGTATTTATAGCGATATTGAACTTGGGGTTAAGACTAAGCAAAAAGAAATGACCATGACAAATCTGATGGCAAATAAAAACTACTTTGAAAGCCGTTAACCGCCACTAAAACCATTGAAGGCGTCTACTGTAGAGACGCCTTCAATGCTACTACATACTCAATAGCCATTACTCCGAAATACCACAAACCACCTAAGAATAATGGCACACACCACGCCCCTAGAAAGTCACCTATTGAAAAATCATCATCAGTCCATCGTAAAATTACAGTGTAAACCGCCATATATGCTGACATAAGCAATACGATATACCCTGCCATGCCACCAATAGAGATTATTTGGTCTACCTGACCATTGCCAGTTAGTGTTATCTCCTTTAACGCACCCCATACAACCTTTGCTTGCTCTAGTGGCCAGACCAGCGCGTATTTATAAAAATAAGCCACTAAGTTGTATGGTTTCCCCATTGTTAGGAAATCAGGCATTACTTTGAATAAGTATAGAACGGCGGCCACAGCCTCCAACATGATAACGGCTACAAATCTGGAGTACTCTATATGCCCGTTTTTGTTCCGATAAGGGTTTAGGTATCCAGTTACTTCAAAAAACTTACTAATATACTTATTGCTCATTACATCGCCTGTTTCTTTATATTAAGTTTTCAGCTCATCTTGTTCTTGTTGATTATGGAACTCAAAATCATTCTTTATGTCCTCAAAAAATTGCCTGCCAGCATTGGCCAATACAATATTTTGAGACACTGGATGGATGTATGCGATGTCTCTATCTACCATGATCACCTTGATGTTTTTGAATAAGCTATCATCCAAATTGCATCTCTCAAGAATTTCTTTGGTATCCCTAAGTTCTTCAATCTTCACAAGCTCTGCTTGGCTAATACCGCCATCTGCAGACCATAACTTACTTATTGAGATGTTGTTACTGGTTGCGTACTTACTTAGGATGGTTAATAGGAAATACGCCTTCATTGCGATCTGTGTTTTTGCAATATCGAACTCTTGGCCTTTGATGATATAAAAATAATCAACATTCTCTACCAAATGGAACCCTGACATCTTGTACTGATGACTGTAATCTTCTCGATGATCCATAATCTCGGAGAATAGATGGTTGTTTTCAAACGCGCCATGACTGCCCATTACCTCCCGGTTAATAACCCGACCATTCATTAGATGGTTAAATATCTCTGCACTCTTATGGTAATCAATCACAGCTGATCTCCTTTGATGTAATTCAGTGTTATGTATTCAAAATAATGGGTGTCGTCTTCTAATCGTGCTCGATGATGTTGCTGTCTGACGCGCTTCTTATCCAGTAACGGCAAAAACGAATCTAATCCATAAAGCGTGTCTATTAGAGTGAAATTTGCAAGATTATTGGTGAGGTGGTCATTTACATAGGCGTGAATGTCGGTAATCGCCTCGTCACGGCTTAATTCGAACATTAGGTACATAATGTACTCGCCACGCTTTTTCGTTGAATTGTCGCGCTGTAAGCGCTTCTTACTGATACTGCCTTTACTCTTGATAGGCTTATTGAGGGTTAATTCGTAATGACTCTTAAATTGCGCCATAAACCCAACAGGCTCACGCTCAAGTTTTGCGCTATAACCTTGACTGTGAGCGCTTAAGCCATCGAGACTTCTTAGGTGGTCAATCGACTCTGCATCTTCTTTGATATACAAAGCACGCCCTTTGCCTTCTCTGACCTCATTAAGCGCATCCATCATCTTCTTGTAGTTGTGCTCAACCGCCATGAATAAAGCTCTGTGCTCAGATAGGTTGTGTAAATAAGTTACCAGTCTGTCAGACACCGCTTTGATATCTTTGTAGTAAGAGCTGATTGATTTCGATTTATAGAGAATAGCCATTGCCGTTGGCACATCATCTTCATTGATAAAGAACTGATAAAGGGCATCAATCGCCTGCACAAAATTCTCACTACCAATGATCAGTGTGCGCTCATCAATAAATTCTAAGCTTGGCTGCATGTGACGCTCATAAAGCTTTTGAGTGACCTGGTACAACTCATCTATATTTACAGACACCTCTCCTACATCAAGCTGCTTGTAGAGGCTTGCGATTTCGTCCACCTTGATATTAAGCACCAAGATATTCTCTTTAAACGTGGTTAATATCTCGTTGATAAGCTCCCAAAACACCTGCAGATGCTCTGTTCTATCATCGGAACCTGCCTCGCTTATCACAATATTGTTTTTAACTTGGACGGTTTGTGAGCGTAACGACTCAAACTTGGCAAGACTGAGTTGCTTATTCCTCGATGTATCAATAAAGACCAGCAGCTCATACAACACTGCGGTCATAATCAAAGTACCATCTGATTTATCAGGATCTAGGAATAAACCACCATCTATCATAGAGGGTAATTCAAGCCGTTTGATATACCAACTCATATCCTTGTCTTTACTGATCTCTCTATGAAAAATGGCATAGTTAATCGCAGGAAAGCCAAGACCATTTTTTTGCTCGTTAATCTGATCAACAAATAACAAGAAATGCTTTTTGTATTTTAGTACGCTCTCTATCAGCTCAACACGGCTATATAGCATGTCTTATTCCTCTGAATTATTTGTATGAGAAGAATAATGCTCTTCTACAAGGTCCTGTGGGAGAAGGCTTACATAGCGATTGGGCGTTGGCTTGTACTTATACTCTTCTTCTCGGAGAGCGTTAAGACGATTTGCTAGGTTTATTAGACCGTCTCTTTCCTCATCCTCATTTATTTTTTGTGACTCTTCATTAGAGTAGTCACTAGCATCGTCTGGTTTAACGCCCCACACACTGATTGAGCTTGGCAATATGTTTAGCACGCATCCAGGCCACGTTAATGTCACACCAGTATCAACATAGTTATAATCGACTGTTACCCAACGCCCAACTGCCTCACAGACAACCGCACTTCTGAGCGGCGTTGCACAAAAGGCTGAGAAACCATGCTCGTTGATGCAATCTACAATCATAGAGGTATTGGTGCCATCTAGCGCAGCCACCTCATCAATAACAATCGGCATTTTGAACGTGGTATTGACCATAAAGATGCGCTTAAGCAGTATCGATATGATTGATGCCGTGATGGTACTGGTTGTCCCGCCTGATTGTGGCTTGTCTGTGACGGCACCGGTAGCATCTAAGTACTCAAAAGTAATGTTTTTAATAATATCCTTCATTTTGAGTAGGCCGGTGCGTTTGTTGCCATGCTTTTGGACATAGCTAAGCAATGACTGATAGAAATCACTACCCATTAGCTTGTCTTGGCTTAGGTCGTAGTTTTGACTCAGTTTGTAGACGTGCTCAAAGTCAGAGTGAAGATGTAAGCGCAAGCTGACTTTCTCAAGGTTTGATATCTTGTGACCATTCAGCTCATTATTAATATCTCGTACGCTGGTTTCTAAAATACGATGCGCGTCAGAGATCTCTTTTAACTGGCTACCAACGATTCTGTTATGGCTAGATATGTCGATGGCTTGTCTGTTCTTCTGCAGCTGCAGTGTGCTAAAACTGGTGCTGTAAGAGCTGATAGCGGCCTTAACCTCTGATAAGCGGTGCAACTCTTTAAACCTATCAATACGCTCATTAGGAACCGCTTCAATAAACAATCTTGCGCGAGGTATGAACTCTGCTTTGACCTCAATAAGCTTGTTTAGTTTCCCGCCAAGTGCTCTGAGTGTGGCGGCATTTAAGGTTGGATTAAACCCGGACTCAATGAGTGCGTCCACATCCACCTCTTTCACCTCAAGCGTGTTTCTTATACGCTTAAGCTCAGTTTCGTAGTACTCAAACTGCTCATTTTGGTTTTGGATCTCATTTCTTTTTGCGCCAATCGCACGCGCCGATTGCTCCAATGCAACCAAGTCATGCTTGATGGCTTCAATGCTGTCTGAACGTTCTTGTGCTATGGCTTGTTTTTCCTCAAGCTTAACAGTGCTTGATTTGATGTCCATAAGCGCAATATCGTGGCGCTTAAGCGCTTCAATCTGCGTTTTTAGGGTCTCTATTTGATTGCTGACCTCAATGATGCGCTCACGTCTAGATTCTCCACTGGTGTCTCGTAGAGTGACGTTAATGGCTTTAATACGAGCATCTAATGCTGTCAGCTGCTCAGTAAGATTTTTAATATCCCCGTCAATTTTGGCTTTTTGCTCACTCAAGCTGTAGCTAAGCGATGGGGTATTGGCAAGCACTTCCCCGCCAATGGCTAACATACCGTCCTTTGTCTCAAACAAATCGGCAAAATCCATCAGTACTTGCATCTCATCGTCAGATAATTCGGCACTAAGGTCGGTAAAATCTTTGTTGATACTCGCCAGCACTGCAGAGGTATTCTGTGAGAATTGACCAAGCGTCAGGCTGTCTATGTTGTCAGATTTACCACTAGCGCGCCGTAAGTCGTTCTTTTTGATGTTTTGTTCTTTAATCAGACTCTCTAGCATTCCTGCCGTTGCTTGCTCGTTGTCCAGCGCTGTTAGTTCTTCTTTAAGAGCTGCTAGCTTCTTAGATAACTCTATTTGAAGGCTGTGAGCATCTGTCTTGTCATGCTCTGACATCACCTGTTCTGCGATATTGATGAATCGCTGGTTGTCCTCAATGCCCGCCTGAATTGTTGAGATGGCACCTAAAATTACGCTTCGCTCACTATCTAGAACTCGCGACTTTTCTTGATGGTCTTTAACCTGCTTGTTAGCCATTAACCATTCTTGATTGATTTGAGCATAATTACCGCTATAGCTCTCGCTCTGAGTGATAAAGTGCTTGTTTAAAACTGCGTATTCATTACTGATCGCTGTTTCAAGCTCGTCAAGTGCTGCCATTGATTTCGACAAGTTATTGTAAGCGTCATGGTTGTTGGAGAGCACAACCAGCTCTTCCCCGCGCTGAACCAGTTCTTGATATTCTTGTGCCAGTTGAGGTAGATCGGCACTAAGCTTTTCTTCGCGGCGACTATGCTTCATCTCAACGAGTGTTGCAATCGCCTCGGCTAATGATTCGCCCGCCTCGCTACCTGAGTCAAAAGCCATCTGGAAGATATTTCGAAATGCATTGACCGCATTCTTATTGTTTTCCATCAGTGGCACAATACAGTAGCGGCTGTCTTCACGGCCCACGTTGCCGTACATAAGCTCAACCAATTTCTTAGATTCTGTCACCTCAATGCTTTGCTTGTATTGCTTGGCAAAAGCACTCAGTTTGGCCACGCTTAAGTCCTCTGACAGCTCTTTACTTTGCTCGTCAAAGAACAAAGGGCGAACCTCGTCATAGCCTGCTGGTATGAACCATCTGTTGTACTTGTAGCCCTTAGCTCGATATAAGACGATACATGACGCCTCGTTGTTACTCTCAATCTCCATGATCAGAAATGATTTATCACAAGGAAAGTAAAAGTTGTAAGAGTCCTCAGTGCTGTACTTGCCTGTTTTGCCTTGAAACTTAAACTTTTTAAAGCACTCAGTGAAATCTGTTTCAGGGTAAAGCATTAGCTTGAGTGCCGCCAAAGAGGCGGTTTTACCCGCGTTATTATCACCAAATAGCGCTAAGTGATTGTCCAGCATAATCTCTGAGTAATAATGGCTGGCGGAATTAACAAATGCCACCCGTTTTAATTGGTAGTCTAGGGTAAATCCCTCTAGTGTATTAGTCATGCAAAAAACTCTCCTGTTCTATAGTTTTAATATGTTTGCTAATGGCGCGTGACGCATTAAATAACCCTGGATGCTGCAGGCCAATAGCGCGGATATCATTAAGGGTTTTTAGGTCTATTTGTTCGACTACTCTACTCAAGTAGTTATCGATATTGTCAGGCATTAAGAATTGATACGGAGTACCGGGGACCAGATTAATCAGGTTTTTAGCAATCATCAAACCGCCCAAATCGATGTCTAAGCACAGGTAGATGGTTTGGTACTTCGATAAGAATTTCTTGTGATAGGTGTTGCTGATTTCATTGCCCCGCCCTAAAGCAATATCGAAGCTAGTGCTATCAAATCCGCAGCGCGCTCTTAAAAATGAGACAGTCCGGTGCCAGAAGAGAAACAACTGCACATTCTCAATAATCAGTAGATCGCAAGAGCCGGTTTTTGTGAGTGGTGTGTTTGGCGGGTAAGTGACACGCCCATCGGTGTCGAAACTAATAAATACTGGATAGGATTTGTCGCTATTATGTGCTGAGAGTAAAATATTTAGGTACGAGCCGATGACCTTTTGGCTATGACTTTGGTTTTGCGCCGCTGCAGTAATTCTACTTGCCTGCTCATCACCCGTATAGGCTCTAAGTGAGCTCATTAAAGAGGGTTTGATGTAAGTCACCCTATATTTGTCGCCTTTTACTTTAGAGAATTTTACATCATCAGATTTGATTCTCTCTTTAAGGTTCAAAGACTCAATAGAATTCAAAAAAGAACTCAAATTAATGGGCTTGCCAGCGTCAATATTAGCCAGTATTTTTCTTAGCCTTGCAACGCTCATAAGCAGTCCATTTATTCTAAATGATAACTATAATTACAAAGAAAATAACCAGCAAAAACAACTTATATTATATATAATTTACCGTAACATTTCAAATTATTTGCTATTTATTTTAAATGATTTTAGTGGTTTTCATCGCGGTATTGCACGCACAAAAAAACCGACTAAATAGCCGGTCTGATTGCCTGTTCCTGCAGTAACCAATAGCGCCATTAGCCCGCTCTGGTTTCCTTACTATAGAATACATAGTCAGGCTTTCCATCATCAACCCCTTCATCGCGCAGTCTTTGACGCCAGGCTTCATAGCTTGGATTGCTACGAACTTGTGTGTTGATGACCGTAGCCTCCATATCATTGATATTAGCTGTATCATAAAAGTTTTCAGAGTTGGCCATCACAAAACTCTTATCATCGCATCTGACAGGTATATTGTCGGATACAAATCTTGCGGCAAACAACATAGATTCATCGCTCGTTGACATGTCTAAACAGTTACCTGTGCCGCTAAGTACCACTCTGGCGTAGTTCTGAACATCTAGCCAAAACCCGCTTGGTGCATCAATACGAATATCGGCATTAGAATGATCTTCACAAAACAATCTAACCTCATCCTTCTTATTAGTAATATCAGCAGTAACCGCCGCATCACCCGTCACGGTCAGCATATTTATGGTGTCGCATGATAGCTTTATAGGTGTGGCGTGATAAGAGTGCTTCTTTGCTGTAAAACTTACCGCGATAGGCGCTCTGTTTATCGCCCAATCTGAACCGTAAATAATATCAATGTAATTGTTTTCAAGAATGCCTTGTAAGTAATGATCTTCATTAAAAATCCCGTTCTGACCTTTCTTAGCATTGCCATTGATTGAGATGTTAACGTCGCGGCACTCTACTTCCTTAACCTTAGAGAAATCAATATGCTTTAGCTTTAGCGCGCTCATACCGCCGCTCATTCTGCACATGATCATCAAAATCATGTAGTAAACACCTGCCAGCACGTATTCTGAATCAATAACAATATCGCGATCTTCATTTAGAAAAACCTTAATGTCTTCATACTCTAGATTGTAATTGAGGTGAAAAAACTCATTAATAATGTTGTCGCTGATGGTGGCAAGATGGGTTTTTAATGCGGTCTTAATCGCATTTTTATGTTTTTCCATAAATGCATTAAGATCATTTGCCCGCATTTCTTTCATGTATAGCGTGTTTTCTAGTATGGAAGAGGCGTCAATAGTCGTAGGTTCGTTTTCCTCAAGGTCTGGCCGTGAAGCTAGACTGTTGGTAAAAATAAGTTCCTGCACCTCTAAAGCATCACAAACTACTTGCTCAAAACCGCCTGCCCGCTCTATCACGTCGAGTACTAATGGCTCAGTCCATCCTAAAGCGTAGGTGGCCTCTAGATAGTCGTTAAGTATTGGCATTGTGTTCGAGCAGTTTTTTTTCATAGCTACCCTCCTATTTTGTCAATAGTCGCTTTACTATTTTCTGTGGCATATTCAAAGGCGCTTGTCGCCTGTAATGCCTTAAGCTCATTTGCTGTAAAAACAATAGATATTACGTCTTCTTTGTTTTTGTTGCTGTCCAATTCTTTGATCCCTTTTTTAATTTTCTTGTTAGCGCTAGACTTATGAACGTCGTACAAACCTTCGTATGCATTGAATACCTTTTGGTTTAGCATGTTACTCATACGTTTTGTATTAAGAAAAGAGCCCATGTTAATGGCCAATAACCAATGAAATTCTTTAGGCTGCTTAACACTATCCCCGTCCTCAACAATCGAGCGTGCATCCGACATGATAGTTTTAATCTCTTTTGGTTCCATAGAGCCTTTACAAAAGGCTGATATTAGATGGTAAGCCCAACCGTTTGCATAACCATTAGCAATCTGTGACTCAACAAGCATAACTGCCAGATCAAGGTTATCAACCTGCCATTCGCTCTTTAATTTTAACATGGCTTCACGCCAAAAATTTTCCATATAAATATAAAAGACGACCGGTATCGCGGCATAAACTTCTTTGTCGTTACTATCCCCATTGACCTGAGCATCGTATGACTTTGAATATGAAACAATTTCTCTATAATCTGTGACTTCTGTGCCAAATCGATCATTAAATATAAAAGCCAACGATAATGGCGGTATATTCATCTCTTCCATGTAGTGATAGAGGTAATAAGAAAACATTTCTTTATTCATCTTCTTAATATGCTGAGAGTAGTTGCTAATAAGTTCTACTTGTTCATCAATAACCGCATTTAATTGTTTTGCTGTTTTAGCTTTAGTGGCCATGCTGATATCCTTCGACGTTGTTACTGTATATAGACGGATTAACCTGTCCATGTTCTTATTTATTAGGTGAAAAAATGGGCTTGCCAGCTCTTCTATAGCCCCTGCAAACCCATCCTGTTGTTTACTTAAAAACCCTGTTGTTAGTCGATCTGAGTCACGTCTTCTATACCCGCATTCTCATATAACTCTTTGGCAAGCCAGCGATGACCAAAGAACTTAATAACTTCTTCTGTGGTTTCGCAAACCTTTGCCTTATAAAGATCGCGCTCACCTTGCCATCTTGTATAACCAATTTGATGACAGACGTAGCGACCACCTTTTGTTTTATAAAGCTTAAGCTCGGTCCATCGTCCAGCACTGCCACTATAACTTGAACCACTTGCGTTGTTGTCTGAACTTGACGCGGTGCCAATGCACTCACCATCAAAACGTAGGTCAGGTTGGTTATCTACTTTTAAAGTAATCGTGTTATCGCTCATAGTAACCTCTTCATCATCAACATAAGTAATTGCTTCGATTTCGCCATTTTCATACAAATCTTTTGCTAGCCAGTCATGCCCAAAGAATTGCATTACTGCCTCTAATGAGTCACAGGTTTCTAATGAGCTGTAATCTTCACTGCCCTGCCAGCGAGTGCATTCAACTTTATGGCAGATGTAATGGCCCTTGTCTGTTTTATATAACGAAAGCTCAGTCCACAGTCCAGTACTGCCACTATAACTTGAGCCACTTGCATTGTTGTCTGAGCTAGCCGCTGCCGCGATTCTGTCACCAGTAAAACGAATGTTTGGACCGCTATTGCATTCGATTGTCATGGTGCGATCAACGTCCGACGCTTGAACATCAATATCTTTGGTTTCTGTGAGCTCAAGCCCGCTATAGTCAATTTCGGTAAAATCAGAATCAAGATCGTCTATATCTTCTATCACCCAGTCAATAGCCACTTCATCGCCGTCTTCGTCAATAATGACTGCACCATCAAGTGACCAGTGACCATCATCTGCATCAAAAGAGTCTTCATCGTACTTAATGAAGCTCCATTGCTCTTCATAGGTCACAGTAATATCTTCACAGCTAGATACGGCATTGGCGTAACCATGCACGTATTCACTATGGCGTGTCTCTGCGATTTCACCATCAGCTGTATAGATATGTTCTTCGCGATGCTGGGTGTCTACTGTTTCGACATTTACTTCATGTGACCATGCACCCGCCAGCATTATCGATTTAAAATCTTCGATACTTAACTTTCTCATAATAAATTCCTTTCTCAGCCTAGTGTCGCCTCTAGGTAGGCTGTAGATGTCTTCTACATTGATTATTTTAACTAATAATTCGTACAGTTACAAGGATTATTTGCTATTTATTTTAATAAAAAAGATAAGACTGCGCTAGACTTTGTTCTTAAGGTTTTCATAATTCTTTTATTTCAACCAGTTACCTGCTTACCTGCTAAAGCTGACTTTTAGGAGATGCTATTACAAATAAAATGAAATATATTTTGATATTTAAGAGATTTGCTATAAATAAATAATTAGCTGTGTATAATGTACGATTAATGTTAAGAAAGTAGTTGTGTTTGTTTCACAACAAATGCAGTACCCAATAATTTTAGCCACTTATTCTAAAGGTCAGACAATGAACCAAGTCTATAAAGTTGTGCGCTGTCAATCTACGGGCGTTTTTAAAGCCGTATCAGAACTCGGAAAATCTCAAGGTAAAGGCAAAGGTCTTACCAAAAATCTAATCGCCCTATCATTGATCTCAGCAATGGGAGTGACAGCTGCTCAGGCTGGGGAAGTTTTGAGTGGGGACTCAAACACTGCAACCGCAATATATTCAACCGTCTCAGGCGGCAACAACAACGATGCTACTGGTATATACTCAAATGTTTCTGGCGGAGCTGACAATACAGCCTCTGGTTCTAGATCAACTATTGGTGGCGGCAATACTAATACCGCCGCCGGTGGTAACTCTGTTGTTGCAGGTGGACAGCAGAGCTTCGCCCTTGGCGATCATACATCTATACTTGGCGGGCAATTTAACTTAGCAGAAGGTGCTGACTCATCTATTGGTGGTGGCATAGAAAACCGTACTTATGGTGAAGCATCAGTTGTATCTGGTGGAGAAAAAAACCGCGCCAATGGTGAAAGCACTGTTGTCTCTGGTGGTGTTAAAAATAACGCCAACTCAGTTGGTTCAACAATTGGTGGTGGTGAAGGCAATACAACAGGTCAGGCGGTCCGTGACGTTAATGGTGATTTGCTGAATAACGGCGTGCCTATTACTGATGGTAAATATGCCACTGTTGCAGGCGGATTTGAGAACAGCGCAGAAGGTTACGGCTCTATTATTGGTGGCGGTATTCGTAATAAGGTAACGGGTAGCTTATCTACGGTTGGTGGTGGTACTTATAACCAAGCATCAGGGGTAGAAACCACGGTTTCAGGTGGTTCTTATAATATCGCATCAGGAGACTACTCTTCTATTAATGGTGGTACAGCAAACACGGCATCTAACGAAGGTGCTTTTGTCGGTGGTGGATTCAATAACAAAGCCGAAAGCGACTTTTCTGTTGTTGTAGGCGGCACTCAAAACACAGCGTCAGGGAGCAAATCGACAGTCTCAGGTGGCAGTCTAAATACTGCATCAGGCGATAACTCAACAGTTTCGGGCGGCATTGATGCACTAGCATCAGGTCTGAACTCTACTGTGGGTGGTGGTGACGGTAATGTCGCATCAGGTGCCAACTCCGTTGTTGCAGGTGGCGGCGGTATAATATATCAAGATGCCTCCATGACTTTCTCAAGAGATGCTATGAATACTGCGTCAGGAGATAGTTCAACCGTCTCAGGTGGCAACACCAACAGCGCAATAGGAGAGCAATCTACTGTTGGTGGTGGTGGTTCTAATAGAGCTTACAGTAAAAATTCTACAGTTAATGGCGGTCTATCCAACACTGCTGGCACATTGAACGACCCTGCTACCGCCAATGCCTCAGTTGGTGGCGGTACTGGTAACAACGCTACCGCTCGTGATAGCACAATATCTGGTGGTGAATATAATACCGCTTCGGGATTATATTCAACGATTGGTGGTGGTTACTCTAATACCGCGAACGCTGAAAACGCTAATATACTAGGTGGTTATTTAAACACCGCTACTAGTACCGATGCTTCTGTTGGTGGTGGTAGATATAATAATGCCGCTGGTGATGGTTCAACTATTTCTGGTGGTTATTCCAATACTACTTTTGGTGGTGGTTATTATAGTTCTGTTGGTGGCGGTATAAGTAATAGAGCATATGGTGGCTCGTCTACTATATCTGGTGGTGGCAGCAACTACGCTAGAGGACAAAACTCTACAGTATCAGGTGGGTCAAGCAACCAAGCTAATGCTGGTGATTCTGCTATTGGTGGTGGTAGTAATAATATTGTTGGTAATCCTGACGATCAAAACTTGAGCGTTGGGGCTACTATCGGTGGTGGTCACTACAACACCGCCACTGGAACAGGCTCTACTATTGGCGGTGGTGGTGGTGGTGTATCTGGTTATAGTTTAACTGGGAATACGGCCACTGGGAATATATCAACCATCGCTGGTGGATCTGACAATTTAACCACTGGCTCAGGCTCTACTATTGGCGGTGGTATTTTTAACGCTGCTAATGGTATGAATTCTTTTGTCGGCGGTGGGGAGTCTAATAAAGCAGAGTCTATAGGTGCCGTAGTTACAGGTGGATTGAGCAACACGGCTGCTTCCAAATTTTCGGTTGTCTCTGGTGGTACTAATAATACTGCTGAGGGTGAGATATCTGTTGTGTCTGGTGGTAGTGGCAACAAAGCCACTGGTATTAGATCGGTTATCGGTGGTGGTACTGGCAATACAGTTGTCAGTGAGAACGCTACTATTGCAGGCGGTACTAATAACTACGCCGGCATACGCGATGCATCTGGCAATGCTTTATTGGATGCTGATGGCAATGAGCAGGGTATAAATGCAAGCGTTATTGGTGGAATAGATAACCGCTCATCAGGTACATCATCAATATCAGGCGGTCAGAATAACAAAGCAACCAATACGAATACTATTGCTTTAGGTGCTGATAGCACCGCATCAGGTGTTAACGCTGTTACCCTTGGTACTGGCAACACTGCAAGCGGTAAAGAAGCAGTGGTGTTGGGTAGTAGAACCAGCGTAACTTCTGATGACTCAGTAGCTATTGGTAGCGATGTAACAATCACTGGCACCAACTCAATTGCGTTTGGCGCAGGTCATACTGTGTCTGGTGATAACAGCGGTACTTTCGGTGATCCTAATGTTGTTAATGCTAACGATTCTTATGCCTTTGGTAATGACAACCTTATCGAAGCTGGTGCAGATGGCTCGTTTGTTATGGGTAATAACTCAACAGTATTTGCAAGCGCACCAAATTCGTTGGTATTTGGCTCTAATGCCAGATCTGTGGTAGATGGCGGTATCGCCATAGGTAATGGTTCTGTTGCAGATAGAGGTAATTCTGTATCTATTGGTAGCTCTACCCTTCGACGCCAAATCATTAACGTTGACAATGGCGTACAGGACTATGACGCGGTTAACGTATCACAGTTAAACACCAAGGCTAATCAAGTTGATTTGGACTCAACAAACGAGACAATCAGCCGTGAAGTTTTGCGTTTGGACAATGCAAATATTGCGCAAAACCAAGCTATTAATGCTGACCAAGCCCGTCAAGACGCAGCTATCAGCCAAACCAACACCAATTCTATTGCGCGTGATAACACTTTAAGCAATACCGTTACAACCAATAACGATGCTGTGAATGCTCGTATTGACGATACCAACCAAGTTATTAATGATAATGTATCAGCACAAGCGACGACTGACTCTAATCAAGATACCGCCATTGCTTCTAAAGCCGACCAAACTGCTTTAGATACAACCAATCAAAATATCGTTGACAACCAAATAGCTCAAGCGGCGACTGACGCTGACCAAGACACGGTTATCGCCTCTAAAGCCGATCAAAGCGCTTTAGATACAACCAATCAGACTGTCTCTGATAATAAATCTGCACAAGCCACTATTGATGCGAATCAAGATGCTGAAATCGCTACTAAAGCCAATCAAAGCGATTTAGATGTAACCAATGATAGAGTTGCTACTAACAAAGCTGCTCAAGCCACTACTGACTCTAACCAAGATTCAACGATTGCTGCCAATGATGCTGCTATTAATGACCGTGTTGACCAAACCAATCAAGATGTCGCTGACAACCAAACAGCTCAAGCGACAACTGATGCAAATCAAGACACGGTTATTGCCTCTAAAGCTGACCAAAGCGCTTTAGATACAACCAATCAGACGGTTGCTAATAATAAATCTGAACAAGCAACAACTGATGCTAACCAAGACACTGTAACCGCTCAAAATAAAGCCGATGCTGACGCTAAAAACGTGGCGACTAATGACCGTATCACAGATGAAGCTGGCCGTTTAGATACTGCTAATACTGCGCAAGATGATGTGATTGCCGCTAATGACGCTGCTATTAATGACCGTGTTGACCAAACCAATCAAGATATCGCTGACAACCTAGTAGCTCAAGCGGAAACTGATGCTAATCAGAACGCAGTCATTGCATCTAAAGCAGACCAAAGCGCTTTAGATGAGACCAATACGACGGTTTCTACCAACAAAGCCGATGCTGATGCTAAGAACGTGGCAACCAATGACCGTATCACGACTGAAACTGGCCGTTTAGATACTGCTAATACTGCGCAAGATGATGTGATTGCCGCCAATGACGCTGCCATTAACGACCGTGTTGATCAAACCAATCAAGATATCGCTGATAATCTAGTAGCTCAAGCGGAAACTGATGCCAATCAGAACGCAGCCATTGCTTCTAAAGCAGACCAAAGCGCTTTAGATGAGACCAATACGACGGTTTCTGCTAACAAAGCGGATGCTGATGCTAAGAACGTGGCGACTAATGACCGTATCACGACTGAAACTGGCCGTTTAGATGCTGCTAACACTGCGCAAGATGATGTGATTGCACAGAACAAAGCGGATGCTGACGCTAAGAACGTGGCGACTAATGACCGTATCACAGATGAATCTGGCCGTTTAGATGCTGCTAACACCGCGCAAGACCAGGCAGTTGCTGCCGATCAAGCCCGCCAAGATGCGATTATCGCTGCAAATGACCAGTCTTCAATTGACCGTGATAGTGCGCTTGGTACTCGTATTGATAATACAGACCAAGCCATTGCTGACAACTTAGTAGCACAAGCGGCAACCGATGCCAATCAGAACACAGCCATTGCTTCTAAAGCAGACCAGAGTGCGCTTGATGCGACCAATCAGGCTATTACTGAAAGCTTGGCGACACAGGCGGCCATTGATGCCAATCAGAACACAGCTATTGCTTCTAAAGCGGATCAAAGTGCGCTTGATGCAACCAATCAGGCGATTGCTGACAACTTAGTAGCTCAAGCGGCAACTGATGCCAATCAGGATGCGGTTATTGCCTCTAAAGCCGACCAAAGTGCGCTTGATGCAACCAATCAGGCTATCGCTGACAACCTAGTAGCTCAAGCGGAAACCGATGCCAATCAGAACGCAGTCATTGCATCTAAAGCCGACCAAAGCGCTTTAGATGAGACCAATGCTACAGTTTCTGCCAATAAAGCAGATGCTGATGCTAAGTTTGATGCAACCAACGACCGTATCACGGATGAAACTGCCCGTTTAGATGCTGATAACGCTGCACAAAACACAGTAATCGCCTCTAAAGCGGATCAAAGTGCGCTTGATGCAACCAATCAGGCCATTGCTGACAACCTAGTAGCTCAAGCTGCAACGGATGCAGACCAAAACACGGTTATTACTGAAAACAAAGCTGACGCTGATGCTAAGTTTGATGCGACTAATGACCGTATCACGACTGAAACGGGTCGCTTAGATACTGCTAACACTGCGCAAGATGCAGTAATTGCGCAGAATAAAGCAGATGCTGATAGCAAGATTGACCAAACCAATCAAAATGTTGCAGCAGAAGTAAGTCGTCTTGAAGATGCCAACACTGCGCAAGACCAGGCAGTTGCTGCTGATCAAGCCCGCCAAGATGCGATTATCGCCGCAAATGACCAGTCTTCAATTGACCGTGATAATGCATTGAGTAATACGGTTGCTGCCAACGACACGGCGGTTAATGCGCGTGTTGATGATACCAACCAAGTAATCGCTACTAACAAGGCTGAGCAATCTGTCGTAGATGCGAATCAAGATACGATTATTGCGCAAAATAAAGCAGATGCTGATAGCAAGATTAACCAAGCCAACGAAACTATGGCTACGGAAGTGGGCCGTTTGGATGCAACTAACCAAGCACAAGATGCTGCAATGGCTACTGATCAAGCTCGTCAAGATGCGGTTATTGCTGCCAATGACACAGCGGTTAATGCGCGTGTTGATGATACCAACCAAGTAATCGCTACTAACAAGGCTGAGCAATCTGTCGTAGATGCGAATCAAGACTTAGTTGTGGCATCTAACAACCAGTCTTCAATTGAGCGTGATACTGCGCTGAGTAATACGGTTGCTGCCAATGACAAGGCTGTTAATGCTCGTGTCGATAGCACCAACGAAACCATAACTACCGAAGTGGGTCGTTTGGATGCCGCCAATCAAGCGCAAGATGCTGCAGTTGCTACTGACCAGGCTCGTCAAGATACGGTTATTGCTGCAAACAACCAGTCTTCAATTGAGCGTGATACTGCGCTGAGCAATACGGTTGCTGCCAATGACAAGGCTGTTAATGCTCGTGTCGATAG
>NZ_DFQV01000028.1:0-7397 GCF_002377945.1 Psychrobacter sp. UBA3480 | reverse complement strand
ACCAACGAAACCATGACTACCGAAGTGGGTCGTTTGGATGCCGCCAATCAAGCACAAGATGCTGCAGTTGCTACTGACCAGGCTCGTCAAGATACGGTTATTGCTGCAAACAACCAGTCTTCAATTGAGCGTGATACTGCGCTAAGTAATACGGTTGCTGCCAACGACAAAGCGGTTAATGCTCGTGTCGATAGCACCAACGAAACCATGACTACAGAAGTGGGTCGTTTAGATGCTACCAACCAAGCGCAAGATGCTGCAATGGCTACTGATCAAGCTCGTCAAGATACGGTTATTGCTCAAAACAAAGCCGATGCTGACGCTAAGAATGTGGCGACTAATGAGCGTATTACGACTGAAACTGGCCGTTTAGACGCTGCTATCACCGTCAATAACGACACTATTAACAGCCGTATTGATAGCACCAACGAAACCATGACTACAGAAGTCAGTCGTTTGGATGGTGTTAATACCGCTCAGGATGCCGCTATTAAGGCGAAAGCCGACGCCAGCTATGTTGATACCATGCATGCTCAACAAGAGCAGCAAATCACCGCTCAGACGATTCGTAATGATAACTTTGCAGCGGCGACGGCAGAAATGCTTGGCGCAGGTGCTTCGTATGACTCTGAGGCCGGTACTATGCTTGCCCCTAGTTACAGTATCGGTGGCAATGTTTATAGCAATGTCGGTGATGCATTTAGCGCCACTGATGCGCGCATTGATTCGCTCGAAGGTGATTACAGAGAGTTACGCGGTGACATGAAGGAGCTTGGCTACAAACTGTCTGCAGGCATCGCATCAAACGCTGCAATGGAAGTAGCGCCTTTTGTGCCTGGTAAAGTAAGTTATGCCATGGGTATGAGCCACTTCAATGGTGAAGCAGCAATTGGCGGTACATTACGCCACACCTCTGTTGATGGAAAAGTATCAATGATTGGTGGTTTCTCTACCAACACCCAAAGCGAGAACCTATTCAAAATCGGTATCTCAGGTGTGATTGATTAATATTAGTCATTTTGTATAAGTAAAAGCCGTGATCATCTACTGATTGCGGCTTTTTTACTGCTTGTTTGTCTGGGATACGCCCTCTAAACAAGCAGGCTTGTATTTGCATTAGGCTTATCAATATTCCTGGCACCGCTGTTATGACAGATTACCAGTCTTCCCTGCTCGCACCCTACTCGTCAAACCCTACTTACTTCATGCTAAAACAAATTATTTTTTATATATAACCAAAGACACAATTTCGTATATTGCTATAAAAAATAAGAACATATAACATGAATTGTTATTCAAGGAATATGACGAGATATATCTATGCAGGTGGTGCGCCGGGTAATTGCTAACCTATTCATAGCCAGCCAGCTAACATCAATCAATCAAAAGAAATCATCTCATGCCAAAAAAAGTTCTTATTATCTGTTTGGCTATAGCACTGCTAGAAGGATTTGCAGGCTTAGGTATTGAAATTTACGCAATCAGGATATCCGCCACTTACATTGGATCGTCTATCGCTATTACTGGTGTGATTTTAGCTATGGTGTTAATTGCTATTGCGACAGGTTACTGGTACGGCGGCAAGCTCTCTGCAGGTGTTACTACGCCAAGACATGCACTGATAACAGCTGGCCGCGTTTTGTCACTCTCCGCTTTTTGTCATGCCATTGCCTGTATTCTACAAATACCGTTACTGGCGGCGCTCACAGTATTCGTAGATAACGCTATCGTTGCAGCAATATGTGTGGGTTTGTTATACGGAGTAGGACTTACGCTAGGCTCTACGTGTATACCACTCATCACACAGTTTTTAACTTTACAATATGAAGCTCATGGCAAAGTGGATGCTGGGAAAAATGCAGGTACTATGGTTGCCATAACCACCATAGGTAGCGTACTAGGCTCAACCGTCACCCCGATCTTATTGCTGCCCTACATAGGGCTGATGTATAGTTTCGCGTTATTCATCATCTGTTTATCGGTTAGTGCGTATCTGTGTACTACTCTAGCCGCCCAGGCGACAGGATCTGCTGCGCTCAAGCTAGACGATAACAAGCCATCTACTGTAATTAATTACATGGTGACAACCACTGCGGTTATCATCACATCCTTGTTTGTTGTTCTAAATACCTTAAATACCGGTATCCAGACACCTGCAGGAACTTGGTTTATTCAAGATTCTGAATGGGAAGGCCACCCAAGTACTACTATCTCTGATACACCAAGACACTTGAGCAGCTGCTGGGACCATGTAGCTAAGAAGAGTTGTTTTTGGTATGGAGATAGAGCGATAGAGTCTGCCACTAGCGTATCAGCCAACACGCTTGTTTTTCTAGGCGGTGCAGGTATGGCCATTCCTGCCGAGTACGCAACTAAGAACCCCTCTGCTAAGCTGGTGGTCGTTGATATTGACACTGCATTAAAAGAGATCTCAGAAGAGAGGTTCTTAAAGATGCCACTACCTAGTAATATTGCCTTTGTTGGGGATGATGGTAGAGGTTACTTAGCTCGATATAAAGGTGATAAGTTTGATTTTATGCTCGTTGATGCGTTTAGAGGTCCGTATGTTGTTGGCCACTTATATACCACAGAGGCCTTGGCGCTTATGGCTTCAAAGTCCCGCTACCTAATGGCTAATATCATCGCTACACCCGATTTCAATCATAAATACACACAAACTTTACTCAATAACTGGCTTAGTGTCTTTGGAGATAGCGCTTATATTGTAAGAAACCACGAAGAGCACACCCGCCAAAACCTAATACTATGCAATTTTGCGTGTGTGGGTAGCGTTAGGTTGTCTGATGTTGATTATTTGGATCAAAACTCCGAACTCCATACCGATAATCTGCCAACCCTTGATAAGTACCAGTACCGTTCTATTCTTTGAGTACTACCAACAAAAAAAGGACAGCCTCTATAATGTCTAGAAGCTGTCCTTTTTTGTGTCGCTCTCGCTAATAAACCCAAGCTAAGCCGTTAGTCTCAAACTTGAAGTTGGCGTTGCCGTATCCCACAAGCTCAGTTGTCACCTCAACACTAGATGATTTCTTAATCTCATTGATAAAGTATTCTCTAGGGAGTGATAAGAATTTGATGCTTTCATCACCAGAGTTAGCACCTAACAGTCGATACTTAGTAGGTGTCTGCCCATCAAAGCCAAATGACATAAAACACTCTGTTAATGGACAATTAAACTCACCTGAACTGAGTTCGATCGCAACACCGCTGCCACGGCCTTCGTAACCGCTCAGGATGATAGATAAGTATGTTTCGCTATCATAGGGCCAACCCTGCCTAATCTTAGTCACAGAGTCCGTTCTAGCGATGAATACCTTGCCCTCGCCTTTCCTCTCTAGTTTTTCCTCGTAGGTCCAACCAGGGACGCTTAGTCGTCGTTCTTTGTCTGGCTTAAATCCTACTTCGTTCTCCGATGTATCTACGGTATTCCCAACAACCTCTTTGTTATGAGTAATGCCCCACGTTAGTAATGAAGCGGCAGAGACTACGCCAACAACAATAGCGCCTTTCTTTAACGGAGAGATCTTCGCTATAAATCCGTTATTATCTTTATCTAATTGCATAGCTCTTACCTAAGTAGAGTTGATCTTGAGCCGGTAGCGCACTTATGGCTAGTCGTTTATCTGATTTTACCACTTTCCCATGCGACACCGCTCGATGTTGTAAGCCACTGCCCATCAGTCACGTATCTATCCATATCGGACCGCCCTGTCATGATGTCATTTTCAAGCTTTCTTACGGTTTCCCGCCATTGACTGCCTTCTTTTAAGCCTATCTCGTAGTAATGAGGTTGTATGCTAGCCTCAAAGGTTTTACGGCTCTTAACATGCTTGTATCTGGGTTTGAATAGTTGCTGGCGTGTTAGGCTCAACCCTATCACGTCAGTAACATCTGGATCTTCAATACATAGGCATAACAGCAACGATAACATCGTGTCCAACGCTTCGATATTTTTTGTGATGGTTTTGGTTAATGTGCAATCTGAATCTGTTTGTGCGAGTGACGTGCAGTTATTAATAGTTAGCCCTGTGGTTATTGGAATATTGATCGGCTTAAGTGCAATTAAGTCTCCATCAGCACTGCCCTTATCATCAACATGAAGGTAAATTCTAAGTACCCATTCCTCGCCGCTAGTGGCTGGCTTGTCGTATATCGCCCAAAAGCCTAGTATTTGAAGGCTTGAGCAACCTGGCATACCATTCATGAATGCGCGCTTAGCTGCTCTTGGTAGCTCCATATACACACCCCAATGAGGTATCCCTTGTAAGACTTTAGCATCAGCATCGGGCGGTACTCTAGCGCTCACAACATGCTTTGCCAAATCCTCATCAAACCTAAAAATGCTTTTATTGTTGCGCCATACGCCGAACAAATATAGGCCGCTTATTGCAAGCGATCGATCTGCTGATTGTCTATCATTCATAACATCAATAAGTTTGTACTCACGCTCTAAAAGCGCTTTGCTTGTGAATAATCCATCTTTAATCAAACCACTCGTATAAATATCTTGTAGACGCTCGTATAGCTTCGTAGATAAAGAGTGTTTTCTTTCGAATTTCATCATTGTCTGAGTTGGTGTCATATCAATACTTTTCCATTAAATTATATAATTAATAGTAACACAAGATTGTTGAATCTTAGAGCTATGTACGTCTTAATTTTCAGAAGATGGAAAAGTGATATGTTTTGCTTATTTAGTAGTAGCTTTATAAATTTGCCAAATAAATGTATTACAAAATTAAAGCTTTTTAAAGGTTGTTAACGAATATTAAAGATTTTTAAAGTATCTATATTTTTTATTAAAGCAAATTAAATCTAATTAAAGCAAATTAAAATATATATGGTGTAGAAAAGCCGTCTTATAGACGGCTGGTAAAGGGTTATAAAGGCTATAGGGCACATGTTACACCAATAGGTGTTGAACTTACCTCTGATGCAAACTGAGGCTTTCCGTGAATCCATGCGTCGATCATATAGTCCGTCGCTTTTTGAGCGTCTGAGCACGCTTTGATGAATAACTTGGGGTTATTGGTCAAAATATCTTCCCAACAATTCTTGTAGATATTACCCTTAACATCATTCGGCATTTCGCAGCCAACAGCATCACAAAAGAATCTAAACCCGATAAAAACAACCAGTTCTTCACATGCAACTGCTTCTTGCAGGGACTTAGTATATTTGACATAGTTTCTGTTTAATCTTTTCGAGTGCTTAGTGCTGTGAATGAGCTGCTTAACCCAGTCAGCATGATAATCGTCTGTGCAGTCGAACTGACTATTATTTGCAATAAAAACTGTATCGGTTTTACGTTGATAGCATGAGCCTAAATTTGTGTGATTGATGGTAACGTCAGCTCTGCCAATTAGCTTCAAAGCATCGCTACATTCAGATATTCTTTCAAGCTTAGTGATATCGTCGTGATGACCTGAACTAACATCCATTTGCTCTATATTGTATAAACTTGCATATTCAGCCTTCGACTCGCCATTATCATCTTCTTTCCAATAGATGATCTTAACTGGTTTTTGCCCCTTGCTGACATTTAAGCCGATTTCTTGAGCTTGACAGTATGTCGCCCACATATTATTTCTATATCCAGCGCTAACAAATGCATCAGCTAGTATAAGTCTATTTACGCCACTATACGTTTTGCCAGTCATAGCATTTACTGGTGAATATGTAGCTTTTACTTTGGAACCGATAGTAATTGCGTTTAAGTTTTTCAAGCTGATGTCGGGTAACTTGTGATTCAATTGAGATGTAGCTAGCATGTGATCACCTGCCTTATTTTATTTTGACTGGCCTGCTGCCTAGTCGTATTAATATTTAGGTTAGTTCTTTACGCTGCAACTTTATGAGTTTCCTGCTTTAGAATCATCACAGAGAAATCTCTGATATCAAGATGATACTTCACAATATTGTTTCCTGATGAAGCAACAATTAACCATGTCTTTGCTCTTGGATCAATAGATGCATCTAGTAGTCGCTGAGCTAACCAAGAAGCTCGCTCTGAGAAAGAGAAAAAACCATATTCGTCTTTAATAACAGTGCCTGGAAAGCTATCGTCATAGAACTTAACACTATCCATGTTAATTAGCTCGTCACACATATCTGCAATTTTATCTGTATTACTTAACATTTTATTTACCTAATATTTTGATGATTGGCTCATTGCCTAATCGATAACTCATTATACCCAATAAGTCGTACTATAGCAATAACTAATTGCTATTTATTTTAAAAATAACTGACAATAAAATATCAATATAAAATAACCCCATTCATCCAATGTCTATCAAAACCCTTTAATCACCCGTTAACTTATTTATATATAATTTGTAATATATTCCCGTTTTTATTCCTAATACTCTTAAGTTGATACGATAAAATATGTATAGCCAAAATATCCATAGTGATATAAAGGTTAAGCCTTGTTTTATCCTTATCGATTTTTATAAATATGAAACTTCTAAGCCATAAACAATATACTAATCCTAACTATAAAATCCCTATAAAAAATATTCAGTGGTGAGTTGATATTATCTGGATAATAAATACTATTTAATAGTAACGCACATAGATAATTAATTTTGAGATGATCCTATGATAACAAAACAAGATTACAATAATCTTCAATGCAAAATCTTTATAGTAGCTTACAGCTAAAGCTGTTTATTGGTATCGTATCTTGATGAACCCAAGCTACACTGCCATTCAATCAAATTAAAGTATATTAAACCATATTAAAGAAAACAAAGAGTATTCTTACTATTTTTAAAGTATATTAAAGTATATTAAAGTATAAATACTATCTATTTAAAGCATGTTAAAGCTTCTTTGATGCGGTTCTCTTATGAGATTATGCAGGTGTTAAATTAAATTTGATTACAGGGCAGGGCGGTAGTGTTCGTTAATAGCTTAAGTGTTAGCAGTAGGAATGTAATATTTGGATCATTTGCATGCTGAAACGAAGCAATGATAAGCCAAGCTATAGAATAACTTTACTTAGAATGGTTAGATATAATAAGTATATACTTCGAAAATTATAAAATATTATTATTGGGTAATTGGAATTTAGATCAAAAGAACCATCCGATATTTAAATGAGCTACTTACAGAGAGGTATATCAATAGAAGACAATTAATATGCTTATGAAACAAATAAAACATCTACAGAGAGATATATCAGCAGAAGATAATTAATACACTTACGAAATAAATAAACTATCTACAGATAGATATATCAGCAGAAGACAATCGAATGAGCCAACAATCAAATAAACCATCTACAGAGAGACATATCAGCAGAAGATAATTAATACACTTACGAAATAAATAAACTATCTACAGGGAGATATATCAGCAGAAGACAATCG
>NZ_DFQV01000017.1:95668-177595 GCF_002377945.1 Psychrobacter sp. UBA3480 | reverse complement strand
GCAATCAAAATATGGTCAGCGGTAATCAGCTCGCCATTTACTTCGACGGTATTGGTATCGACGAACTTAGCAAAACCTTTGATCACTTCGACGCCGTTTTTGGCCAAGTTGTTATCATAAGCGCGGTGAATGTTTTCGATATATTGTTGGCGGCTCTGTACCAGCTTTTGGAAGTCAAAACCTTTTAACTCAACATCAAAACCATAATCTGGCGCATATTTATGGATAGCTTCAGCCACTTGGGCGCCATACCACATGACCTTTTTGGGAACACAGCCCAAATTTACACACGTGCCGCCCAATTGATTGGCTTCGATAATTGCGCATTTTTTGCCATAACTGGCTGCACGGTTGAGTGACGCGATGCCGCCGCTACCGCCGCCAATAGAGATATAGTCATAATGTTTGGTCATAATACGGTCTCTTTATTAAGTTGTTATTGGTGCTGTTTCTGACTCTACTGTAATGGGTCTTGTCATTCATCTTACAAGTTTTTTATGGTTAGCGTATGTTGAATCGCTTGACTATAAACGCTGCTTGGTTAAGAAAAGCCTAGCATTTAGATATTTAAATCTACTCAAACCCATTTATACAATAGGACGACGTCTATAAAATAACAGTCCCGGAATAGACAAGCCAAGTACCAATCCTGAGGTGACAAATAGTGCTTCAAACAAATACACCATCATTTGGCTAAACAACTCGTCTGAAAAGCCAAAGTAACCTATCTGTACCATACTGACCATCGCCTTATAAGCGGCGATACCAGGCATCATACAAATGACGCTAGGCGAGATGAGCGCTTTGGGCGGCAGAGTATATTTCTTAGAAAAGTACACACCCAAAAAGCTAGCAAGCATCGCGCCAAAAAAGCTAGCAACCACGATATGAATGTGTTGATAAACGAGTGCTGTCTTTAGTCCAAAGCCAAATGCGGTCATCAGTAAACACGGCAAGATATAGCGTTTGGGTACGCTAAACATTAGCGTCCAACCAAGGGTGATGATACAAGACAGTATGACGGTTTTAATAAACCACATCTTAAAACCCCCAATGCTGTATGCGAAGTAAAACCAGCGCCATCACGATACCGACGCACGCGGACAAGGTCAGCATATAGGTAAAGACCGCACGCCCAACGCCAATATTGACATAGCCTTTTAAGATATCGGATAAAGAATTAATCAAAGGAAAGCTTGGCACCAATAGCAGTACGCTAGAGGCAACAGCGATATCCGCATTGTTACCAATATCAAAATAGTAAGTCGTCGCCCCAATCAGTGAAGCGATAAATGCCGTCACAATGACAGTGATAAAGGGGTTAAAGTGGTGCTTGGATAGATAGATCCGAGTAAACATCGCTACCATGCCAGCGATAAATGTCACCGCCGTAATCGACCAACTACCGCCATTCAGATAAGCAAATGCGGCACAAGATGCGCCAACAAACACGCTTACTAACCATGTTGGATATACGGCCTTATCCAACTCATCAAAGGCAAGGGTAGTGCGGTCAATCAAGTCATGATGGTCGATAGTGGCTTCGGTCTTGTTGACGATTTGCTGGATCTGTACTAATAAATTGACATTGATGCTCTGATTGATCGTATCTCTGGTGGTGGTAATACAGCGCTCGTCACAGATAGTCGTTAGGGTAATAGCATTAAAGTTCAGCGAACATTCGACGCTATTCATCCCCAAGGCAAGCCCCAAGCGTTTGGATAAGTCCACCACCACGGCAGACTCAGCGCCATACTGCATAAGAAGTAATCCGCAGCGCACGCATAGTCGAGTAATACGCTGCTGCTTTACGTAGCTGATAGAGGTCATGGGTGAGATACGCAGATTGGTTGGTATTGATACACTATTATAAAGGGTATAGGTGCTGACGCGCAGACAATATCAGTCATTATCGAATATTATGTTGGCTGCTATTATAAAAATTTTTGGCAAGGAGTATAAAATGCATATCGCTATTTTGACATTGACGTTTTCATTGCCCGGCTGTGGTTCTCTAAAAGAGAAACGCCACCGTATGGGCGGCTTGCACGCGCGCTTTGGCAATACGCCAAGTGTTGCGGTCTGTGAGAGCGGCGAGCGTGATCGGCATGATGCCAGCGAATGGACGTTTGTGATCGTTGGCCTGTCTAAACGTGAGGTTGAGTCGCAATGTAGTCAAATTGAGGAAAAGCTAGAACGTACGGTAGATGCAAGGGTGATGAATATTGAGAAGGAGTTTGTTTAGTCTACGGCGTCTTCATAGAGATCCAATCCCACTTTTCGCTAATATCTTGGTCGCCCACTAGAGCGATGACTAATAGCCAGTAGCATTCCTGTTGTCTCGATATTGCTCCTAGCTAAGTCACCGCAATCCAGTGGTCAACCAAGGATAACTGTTACAGTCGGGGTTAAACCTCGTCTCAAGGCAACTATTTAGTATTACTGTTACATCTTCTCTAAATTATTCGTAAGTTCTAAAAGATGTTCGATAGCTGCTTTACTATTCGGCTTCTCTACGATCCGCTTTTGGAGCAACTCTAGAGTCCATTGCTTAACTTCATTTAATTTGCTTTGAATAACAACTGGTTGACGGATAAAAGGAGATAGCTTTTGAGCATTTACCAGCTCTTGATAATACCAAATCGCTGTATCAATTCTATCTTCATTGTTAAATTTGGCAATCTCAACTTTAAAAGCAGGGTGTTTTAGCAATTCTCGAACATATCTAATTCTATCTATTCCATCATCAAGCGGTTGCCAAACAACAGAACTGAAATTTTCTTTACTAATATTTTGTATGGCTTCAAAAAAATCCTCGCTATCATTTCCATGTTTGCAAAATCGCATAAAAATTTCGGATAGAGTGCTAGCATCAGTATTTAGAGCTAGTCCCTTTTTCTGATTACTAATGGTCTGCAAAAGGAACTTATAAAAAATATCAGGAGGTACAGGGATTCTAAGGTAATAATCTCCTATAAACCACTCGCTTGGTCCTTTCTTGACTTTGTCCTCTATATATTGTTTCACTAACTCTTCAAATTTTTTGGCTAACTCAGGAGAACCATTTTTTTCGAGTATATTATAATAGAAGCTTAAATTAGGGAATGCTTCTCTATCTATCCTATCCTTAATATTGTCAAACAGTCTCTGATTGAAGCTTTGATCTGAGTTTAAATTACGATATTCAGCCATCAAATCTTTCTTTTCTCTATCACTTTCTAAAGCTTCTTCATTGATTAAGTCTTGGTTTAGCAGTCTTTCAAATTTTTCACTATCTATATCAATATGCGTAATCAGTTCGATAACAATTTCAGTCCATCCCTCCATACGAAAGTTAGGATAGAATCTTGAAAGCTTTTCCTCTACATCATCTTTTTTAGTTCTAACCTTCGCTTTTAACGCATCATTATCGCTTTTTAAAAAGATATCTAATCGGTCATCGAGACTATCTTCAGAAAAATATGTTTCTAACTCTTTCATATCGACATCAAGAAATTCAGGAATGTCATTAACAAGCTTGATAATAAGAATTTGTCTTAGGATTTCTTCTTTGCTCAACTTTGATAGTGATGATGAGTGTTTTATTATTTCATGATAAACCTTCTGAGCGCGCTGATAAAATCTAAGATTTCTAACACCCATAGTTTGATAGAATTTTTCGTAAATAGGAAATGTATCGATATCACTAATTTTATCTTTAATAATTGATAATGAGTCATCTAAAACTAATACTTCATCAAACACTTTTTCCTTATATTCTCTAAATTCTTTATCTGCTTTACCTTCGTGTAATATCACTACTACTTTACAGTTTTTTTCTAAGCTTAAATGATTCACTAAACCCATCACATCTTTAATGTCTAAGTTTTTAGATAGCCTTTCAATATCGTCAATGCAAATCAAAGTATCTCCAATAAGACTGGTAATGGCACTGCTAATTAAGCCTTTACCAAGAGACAAAGTGACACCCGTACCTTCGAGTTTTGGTAAATCTATAGCATCCAATCCTTTCTTAAATATACCTTTCAGTCCAGTAAGGTAGTCCTTCTTTTGAGTAGTAGCATGAGTACTAAGTGCAATCTCGAACTTCAAAGCATCTATTGAGTCAATGCCGAATAAAGAGACATAAGAATATTTATTGACACCCAAATTTTTATGATTTTTCTCGTAGAAATCTTTCCAAAATTGTGTCTTACCAATTCCCCATTCGCCAGTTAGTGCAATAGCAAATGAGCTTTCTTTATCAATTAGATCTGCAAGTCGTTTTTCAAGATTTTCTAAATTTGCCATTGATAACTGTCCTATAGATGTTCTTAGAATAGCAATTATATTAGCACCAAATTTAAAACCTCACCCAACAAAAAAGGCCACTCCCTAATAGAGTAGCCTTTTATCATTAATCATCTAAAAAATGCTAATTATTGCGGACGGCCTTGACCATGTCCTTCAGGTTTTTTATACCCTTTTACAGTCATACAGGCTTCTAGTTTTTTCATATCACTTTGGCTTGGACGATTCTCTTTAGACATTTTTACGCCAGCTCGTTGAGCACAGTCATCCATGGCTTGCTTCATATCAGCAGACATCGCAGGTCTTTGATGGTTGCGATCGCTTGTGCCATTTGATGTGCCGCTTGACGCGCAGGCGCTAACGCCAACAGTAGATGCCAAGACAATAAACAGTAATTTTTTCATAAGAATTCCTTAAGAGTTTCAGAGGTCATACAAGAATGAGTAACGTCAATTTGCGTTGGCTATATCGTTATTAACCAGTTATTTCTATATCGTATATATCTACACGTCATACCTAACTATTTAAATACTAATACATTTAACTTTTAAGTATCTTTAATAAATATTAAGAAAGGTAACGTAGCGAAATAACTTAAGTTTTACTCTATATATCGATTTTCATTCATAGCTTATAGTTTGCGCTTTGCCTTATACCAACCAATAAAAAAGGCCACCCTATAAAAAGTGGCCTTTTATCAATCAGGACTAACGGTATTAGCTGACTTCTTTCATACCTTGTTCAAGCATTGGCTTTAAGAATATACCCGTGTAGGATTCTTTGACCTCAGCCACTTCCTCAGGTGTACCTTCAGCGATGATCATACCGCCACCTTTACCGCCTTCAGGGCCTAAGTCGATCACCCAATCCGCCGTCTTGATAACATCCAAGTTATGCTCGATGACGACGATAGTATTACCTTTATCGCGTAGGGCATGCAAGATATTGAGCAGCTTATCGATATCATGGAAATGCAAACCAGTGGTTGGCTCATCCAAGATATACAGCGTCTGTCCCGTATCGCGTTTGGCAAGCTCACGCGCCAGTTTGACACGTTGCGCCTCACCACCTGATAGTGTTGGCGCAGACTGACCCAAGCGGATGTAGCTCAGACCGACATCCATCAATGCTTGCAGGCGACGATAGATCGCTGGTATCGCTGAGAAGAACTCAACGGCATCTTCAACAGTCATATCGAGCACATCAGCGATGGTTTTGCCTTTATAGTGAATCTCTAGCGTCTCGCGGTTGTAGCGCTTGCCCTCACAGGTATCACAGGGCACATACATATCAGGTAGGAAATGCATCTCAACTTTGATAAGACCATCACCTTGGCACATCTCACAGCGTCCGCCTTTTACGTTGAAACTAAAGCGACCAGGCTTGTAACCACGAGCACGCGCTTCTTGGGTCTGGGCAAACATCTCACGCACAGGGGTAAACACGCCAGTATAAGTCGCTGGGTTTGAGCGCGGCGTACGGCCGATTGGGCTTTGATCGATATCGACCATTTTGTCCAAATGCTCAAGACCACTGATGCTTTCAAACTTATCGGCAATCAGCGTTGAAGCATTGTTTAACTGTGTCGCTGCCAGTGGCATAAGCGTACGGTTAATCAAGGTCGATTTACCCGAACCTGAGACACCCGTCACACAAGTCATGATACCAACAGGAATGGTCAAATCTACATCATGTAGGTTGTTACCTGACGCGCCTTTTAGCTCGATGGTCATCGGTACTTTCTTGGCTTTAGCCTTACCTTTGACTTCCACATCGATGGTTTTGGCTTTATGACGCACAGTTGGAATCTCGATTTTTTTCTTACCAGACATATATTGCCCAGTCAGCGATTCTTTGTTTGCCATGATGTCATCGACCGTACCTTGAGCGATGACATGACCGCCGTGCACGCCTGCACCGATACCGATATCGATGACGTGATCTGCTTGGCGAATCGCATCTTCATCATGCTCTACGACCAGTACCGTATTGCCCAAGTCACGCAGGCGCGTTAGGGTTTTTAGCAGACGATCATTGTCACGCTGATGCAGACCGATTGATGGCTCATCAAGTACGTACATCACACCCATCAGACCAGCACCGATTTGGCTGGCTAGACGAATACGCTGTGCTTCACCGCCCGATAACGTCTCGGCAGAGCGGGCGAGTGTTAAATAATCAAGCCCGACGCTGACGAGAAAGTTTAAGCGCTCATTAATCTCTTTAAAGATTTTTTCGGCGACTTCACCTTTATGACCGCCAATCTTTAGCGTTTTATAATAGTCAGCCGCATCACCGATAGACAGCTTAACGATTTCTGCAATGGTCTGATCATCAACACGGACATTGCGTGAGATTTCATTCAGGCGCGCGCCGTCACAGACGTTACAAGTGGTATCAGCCAGATATTTAGCTAACTCGTCACGGACAAGGTTACTTTGCGTCTTGGCATAACGACGCTCTAGGTAAGGAAGGACACCTTCGAACGGTACAGTCTTGTTCGTTTTGCGACCGCGCTCATCGGTAAAGTTAAAGGTCAGTTTTTCTTTACCAGAGCCATGCATGATTAGGTCTTGCTGTTCTTTTGACAGGTCCTGCCACGGTGCATCCATGTCAATTTTGAAATGCTTACAGACAGTGCTAAGCAAACCGAAATAGTACGCATGACGCTTGTCCCAACCATTTATTGCGCCTTGGTTAAGTGACTTCTCATGATGGGTAATCAATTTTTCAGCGGCGAAATATTGACGTTTACCAAGACCATCACAGCTTGGGCATGCGCCATAGGGATTGTTAAAACTGAACATACGTGGTTCAAGCTCAGGCACTGCACGATCACAAACAGGGCATGAATGCTTGGCTGACATCACTTGGTTTTCGTCACCGCCTTCCTTTGGGTTGCCATCCATAAAGTGCAGCGTGACCAGTCCTTGACCTAGACGTAGAGCCGTCTCTAAGCTCTCAGCGACACGGTTGCCCAAGTCGTCACGGACTTTAAAGCGATCAACCACCACTTCGATGGTGTGTTTTTTCTTCTTATCCAGAGTCGGTAGCTCATCAGTGTCATAGACATCACCGTCGACGCGCACACGGACAAAACCTTGCCCAATCAGCTGCTCAAGTAAGACGGTATGTTCACCTTTACGCTCACGAATGACCGGTGCCAAGATCATAATCTTAGTGTCGTCTGGCAAAGCCATGACTTGATCGACCATCTCAGTGACCGACTGCGCGACCATTGGCTCACCATGCTCAGGGCAATATGGCGTACCGATGCGTGCATAGAGCAGACGCAGATAGTCATAAATTTCGGTAATCGTACCGACGGTCGAGCGCGGGTTATGGTTGGTTGATTTTTGCTCGATAGCAATCGCAGGGGATAGACCCTCGATGCTATCGACATCAGGTTTCTCCATTTGCGAGAGGAACTGACGAGCGTATGCCGATAAGCTCTCGACATAACGACGTTGCCCTTCCGCATATAGCGTGTCAAATGCCAACGAAGATTTACCAGAGCCAGATAGGCCAGTGATTACCACGAATTTATCTCGTGGAATGTCTAAATCGATGTTTTTTAAATTATGAGTACGTGCGCCGCGTATTGCGATATGGTCATGTGCCATCGGTTACAGGTTTCCTATTTGCTAAAAGGGGATTGGGAAATATCTCAAGTCAAAAGTAAATACAGATCAGTAAAGTGGTTGGTTAAAACGTGAATAATTCTAAATTTATGATGTTGTTATAAGTAGTGTTTTTATAAAAGGTACATACATTGATAAGGTAAAAGTTATGCCAGCCTAGTTATTCATTTTCTATTATTGTTTGGCTTTATATTGTTTGTCGTTCCTACGACTATTTTTTATAGGACTAAGCAAATCTAAATCAAATCAGTGTTAAGTAACAGGCATCGTTTGTTATGGTTTTGACCAAAAATGTCATTTTATAGGAGCGTTCGTCGTTACATAGATATGGTGAGTTAGCCATTAATTGTGCTGACAACGTTTTACTTTATTGTCATGGTGACAGCATTATTCAAGGCATGACTGTGCATCTGATGCACTTAGTAACAAAATAATCTCGTAATATGAATGGCTTGGGTTGAGGGCGCATACATTGCTGCACCAGTAAGACAAAAGTCTCGGCAACCAAACGGCGAATGTCTTATACTAGGGGGCTTGATTTATAGGCCAATGCCTTGATAAACCAGTAGTGATAAATCATGGTATAGCGCAGTGTTAGTCGTGAAAGATAACAGTGAGCAACCAGCAATGATCAACCAGTGAGGCAAGTATGAATAGCGTAGAGAAACGGGCAATCCTCGGAGTCGGTGGCATCTTTGCCTTACGTATGATTGGCTTGTTTATGATTGTGCCGGTATTTTCTGTCTACGGTGACAATTACGCACACGCGACGCCGTTTTTGATTGGGTTGGCCGTTGGTATTTATGGCTTAGGGCAGGCCATCTTTCAGATACCGATGAGTTTGGCTGCTGATAAATTCCCGCGTAAGCCTATTATCTTTCTGGGTTTGATACTATTCGCTGTCGGCGGCATGATTGCCGCAAATGCGACGGATATTTATGAAGTCATCATTGGTCGAGCGCTGGCGGGTAGTGGTGCGGTCTCTGCTGTGCTTATGGCACTATTGGCTGATGTGACTCGTGAGGAAATGCGTACCAAAGCGATGGCCACGATGGGGCTGACGATTGCGACCTCTATTATGCTTGCCTTTGCTTTTGGTCCATTATTAGTCGGCTCGCTCGGTATCTCTGGACTGTTTTGGCTAACATCAGGGTTTGCTATTTTGGCGATGCTGCTATTAGTGGTAGTACCGACGCCTATGCGCGTGCTCAAGCATAATCTGGATAACAAAACCATCGGTCAACAGTTAGCCACTGTCCTCAAGATTGGCGATCTTAACCGCTTACATATCGGTATCTTTGCGCTACATCTAACGATGACGGCGATATTTGTGATATTGCCGCACCAGCTCAGTGACGTACTTGGCTTGTCAGTACGTCAGCAAGGCATGGTGTATTTGCCACTATTGTTTATTGGCTTCGCCATCGCGATACCGTTTATCATCATCGCTGAAAAGAAACGCAAAATGCGTCAGGTTTTTTTGGGTGCGATTGCATTAATGACCGCCGCTTTAGCAATACTTGCGCTTGGCAGTCAGGTCGGTGTTGGTATCATATTGGGTTTGCTGCTTTATTTTATGGGCTTTAACCTGCTTGAGGCGACGATTCCTTCATGGATATCTAAGCGCGCACCAGTCGCCAATAAAGCGACCGCAATGGGGCTTAATTCTTCCAGTCAGTTCTTTGGAGCATTTGTAGGCGGGGCAATGGGTGGTCTGTTATTAAGCCAGCCTAATTTGTTGGCGTGGGGCATACTGGCTATTATTATGGGTGCCGCATTGCTTATTATTATTCCCATTTCTCAGCCACCTTATCTATCGAGCACAACGGTTACTATTCCCAAAGACATCAATATCCAAGACTGGTCACGACAGATGCTGGCAGTAGATGGCGTTGACGAGCTGGTCGTAATGGCAAAAGAGCAGGTCGCCTATTTAAAGTTAGATAAGACACAGTTGACGGATGATTCACGTCAGCAGCTATCGAGTTTGGCGCAAAGTCCGCTAGATATTTAATACGACATATAACAGCTTTAGGCTTATGTTTTTATATAGAAACAAAGCCAAATAGCAAAAATTGCACAGACAGCAATCTCATAAACCATCAGTATCAATCAGTGGAAACTAACTATTTATTTCTACTTAAAAGGAATTAATATGAGTAAATTTGAGATGTTGTCTGGTAGTGTCATCGAAGGTAAAAAGAAGGCACATCGCTCAATAGCCAAGTTAACCGTAGGTCTTGGTTTATCAGCCATGCTGCTGACCTCTGGTTGCGCTACGCAAAATATTCAGGCGTATCAGAACACTACACCAACGCTCGACATGCATGAGTTTTTTTCGGGTCAAATCGATGGTTGGGGTATGTTCCAAGGTCGAAATGGCGAAGTCAAAAAGCGCTTTTATGTCGACATTGATGCAACCCATGAGGGAGACGATGTCATTATCTTAAACGAGAAATTCTCGTGGGCAGATGGCACGAAATCGCAGCGTATATGGCGTCTGACTGAGCAGACAGATGGCAGCTGGAAAGGTGTCGCAGGTGATGTCATTGGTGAGGCAACAGGGCAAGTGGTTGGCAATACGTTGCACTGGAATTACTTGTTAGAGTTACCTGTCGAGGACAAAACCTACAAAGTGACGTTCGATGATTGGATGTATCTTATCAATGAGGATGTCATGCTTAATCGCTCAGTGATGAAAAAATTTGGCGTAGAGCTGGGTAGCGTGACATTGAGCATGCACCGCAAGCCTTCCGATGTTAATTAAAAATGTCTAAATCATTTGATAATAAGTAAGGTGTTATTCAATATCGATAAAGGTAGACGGTGTTCTTCAGCGTCTTAAAATGGCAAAATAGCAGCATATTTATCTATTACCTGTTATTTATTGGACTCTACAATATTGACTAGTATATCAAGATAGAGTATCTAAGCGACATAGACTGACGTGCACCATAGGTAGCCTATAGATATTTCGATAAAAATTGGTTAAAGTAAAATTATACAATTGATAGTGCCAACTGATGCTATCAGATAACGATTAAAACAGTTTATTAAATTATTCATAAGTAAAAGGACGGTATCATGCGCGGAGTCAATAAAGTTATCATCATCGGTAACCTCGGAGCAGATCCTGAGGCACGCCAATTCAGCAATGGCGGTAGCGTAACCAATATCTCGGTTGCGACATCAGAGCAATGGACAGACAAACAAAGCGGTGAAAAAAGAGAAGCGACAGAGTGGCATCGTATCGCACTTTTTAACCGTTTAGGTGAAATCGCAGCGCAATACCTGCGTAAAGGCAGCAAAGTCTACATCGAAGGTAGTTTGCGTACACGTAAATACCAAGACCAAAGTGGTCAAGACCGTTATATTACTGAGATTCGTGCTGAACAAATGCAGATGCTCGACGGCCAAACTGGCGGTGGTCAAGGTGGAGATAGCTTTGGCGGTCAAAACCAAGGTCAAAGTGGCGGTTATAATAATCAAGGTGGGCAAAACAACCAGAATAACTTTGGTCAGCAAGCAAATAACCAGATGGCACATCAAGGTGGCTACAACCAACCAGCGGCTCAAGGTGGTCAGAACAGCTTTAACAATCAGGCGCCTGCTCAGCAAAACCAGTTCAATCAGCCAGCACAGAAACCTGCACAATCTAAGCCTACAGCAATGCCAGATGGCCCTGTAGATGATGATATTCCGTTCTAACTTATACCTTAGACTTTAATGTAAAAATGCTAAAAAAGCCCTGCAACTGCAGGGCTTTTTTAATGCTTGCTATAGTTGATTCAGTTTAAAAGAGATATAAGGCAACTGAGTGCAGATGTAACTGTGATACTTCAAACGAGGTTAAGGCTGTAGCTCTTTTATAGAGGATTAACTATATCCAGAAATGTAATTCAGTTGATGCTTTTTAGCATAGTTAAACTAAATTTTTATTAAAGAATTTTTTAATTTATTTAATATGCTCTTAATTTTTAATCGAATAAACTTAAGTTTATTTATTATTGGTTTAACACTATTGGTTTTCACATTAGCTAGTATGCTTACTACCTTCCATACTCTATATTGACCGTTTATACCAAAAAATAATTATGATTAGTGACGTTTGGTTTTAAAAATTGCTATACTAACTTTATATGGCATATAGTTAATATATTGATTGTCTATAAACAAAATAAATTTCGATGAAAATAGCCAAAGTTTTACTTGTTTCTTATTAATAAATCGAAAGCTATTTGGATAATAGATATTTGTATGAAATAGTTAACTTCTTTAAAAAACACCATAGGAACGATATAGTAAGTTACAGAGCTAATGCAAAACTATCTCCAAGATTAGCAGTATTTGAGAGTATAGTGCATTGACTTACTACTCTATTATTTTAACAGTAGGTTTTTGTCGAAATATTATTGTGAAATTCTAGCAGTAGTCACAATACTAGAATTTTGTTTTATTATTAGAAAATGCTTTCGAAGCTATAATAGCAATATATAAAGAATAGTGACTTATGTGTTTAGATTTATCTAAAACTAATTTTATTTAAAATGGATACAATGAGCATCTGTTGCTATGTATCTTCTATTTATAATAGATTGTTCGGGCTGTTATTAGAAATTATATACTCTTTAGAGTTAATGATATTTTATACATAGATTTAATGGCCAATGAACGATTTGTTCACTGCATTATTTCACGAAAAACAATACCTCAATAGAGGCCACACTCTTATTTTATAGTTGGATTTATTATGAGCAAAAATAACGCAATTGATTTAGAAAATTTGAACGTGGATGAGTTACGTGCTATCACTGAAAACGCTCAACAACTTATCGCTAAAAAACAACATCAACGTTTGTATGATGCCTATATGCAGTTCGAGCAGATTGCAGAAGATAGCAATGCAACGATCGAAGAGATACTGAAAGCTGGTGAAAAGTTAGAGAAAAAACGCAGTATTAAATATCGCAATACTGATGACCATAGTGAAACTTGGACTGGACGTGGCCGTAAGCCAACGTGGTTGGTTGAAGCGCTAGCAGCAGGTCGTGATATCGAAGATTTTGCTATTTAATTAGCTGTTTTCTTATAAAATGCCTTTCTGTGAGCCAGCTTGAAATTGCTATTGATAATGGTTTATTTACAATCATTTAGCGATAGATAGAGCTGCTTTCGAGAAAATAAAAGCCAGTATCTTTACTGCCAGTATTTTGGCAAAAAGATACTGGCTTTTTTTCTGTCATCTATATGCCATTGTTTGTTATGATAATGACGTTTTTGTCTTATATAAGAGTTGTACGACTGTGGCCCAAGTATCTGAGTTTTCTCATAAACGTCCCCGTAAGCTCTGGTGGCTAGTGGGGTTTGTGTTGTTTGCGCTATTTGCTGTTTTGCAAATGCCAGCAGCATGGTTACTTGAGAAATACGCGCCAGATACGCCTTATGTCCAGCATGTATCTGGCAACGTATGGCAAGGTGCTGCCATTTGGCAATTGCCTATGTCATCGACGTCGCTTACAGGTATGGCAGAATGGTCATGGCAGCCTTGGCAGTTACTCATAGGTAAGCTAGGTGCGGATGTTAATATCCACTCAGCACAGACACGTCTGAATGGGCAAGTTAAACTTGGTTTGAACTCATGGCAAGTTGACAACATGAGTGGGAAAATTGCACCTGAGACGCTAGCGAGTATGGTCAACTGGCAGCTGCCAAATACCCCTATTCAAGTAAATAATGTATCGTTAACGCGCCAGTCTGATAAAAATGACGCATCTAATAGTGAGCCTGCTAAAGACGCTGGCGGATTTAGTGCAGCGGATGGTCAATTGACTTGGGTTGGTGGTGAGGTAGGCTATCCTAGTGGTGGCAAAGTTTTTTATATTACGATGCCTGCTCTAAGAGCTGAGCTTAGTACAGAGCAAAAAAACAATAGAGATCTGCTGCATATTAATTTGCTGAATAATCAAGATAAGCGTTTGGGAGATCTGTATCTCGACAGCGATAATATGCTCGATGTCAGTTTGACGCAGCGCTTGCTAGAGAATATGCCTGAGTATGAAGGACAAGCCCCTCAAGATACGCCAGTTGTCAGTGTACGCCAGCCATTGCTAGCTGGTTTGGGGGCGAACTAAATGCTTAATATCGCCGCAAGCCTAAAACCTGTTATCAATACTCTCAATCGCTTTTCAAGTTGGCTATTGTTGTTAGCCATTGCTTGGCTATGCTGGACAGCCGCCCGTCTTTTATGGCTACTGCTAGCAGCGCCTTTAGCACCTGCATTGCCTTTAGCGCCTCTACAGAATAATGCCAAATCTACCAACGATTATAGTGGCTTATTTGCAATCTTTGCTGATCCCGATCCTGTTACCGCAGCTGTGCAACCACCTCCCAAAATTGAGCTCAAAGGTGTCCTACTAGCCATACCTGAGAGCATGTCTTCCGCCTTATTGAATGTTAATGGGGAAGTCAAAAATTACCGCATCGGTGATGGGCTAAAGGACAGCGATTATACGCTCGTGGCTGTTGACTGGAATTCAGTCATTATCGCTGATGCTAACGATAAAGAAACCGTTATTAAAATGCCAGAGGCAATGCCATTAGACCAAAGTGATATGCTAGCAAGCGGAATAAGTAACCAGCGTTTGCCAAACAATAGCATGTTGCCTACAGCGCCCCAGCCAGTACAAAACGCTGTTCCTGAGGTAGAAGGGACAACTGGCGCAGACACTCCAAATAGCCCACAGTCAGCTATCGAAGAAGCGGTTACGGCCTTGCAAGAAAACCCTGCCAGTTATTTAAGTAGAATGGGGGTGATGGCATCAGGTGAAAGTTACCAAGTAACAGCGGCGATGCCTGCTGGCCTACGTAATCGTTTAGGGCTTGAGCCAGGCGATAAGGTACTGACCGTCAACGGACAGAGCGTAGGTAATAACCCAGCGCAAGATGCTGGTGTACTTCAGCAAGTACAGCAAGCAGGTGAAGCGCAGATAGAGGTTCAACGTGGTGAGCAAGTTATTACGATTCGCCAGCAGTTCTAGCAAGGTAGGTTTCTAGCAAAATTGCTCCTTAAAAATTCAGCACATAGTAAGCAATATCACTGTAGGTAAACATCAATATGGTAAGTTTTCAGAATTTTTCAGCCACGCCTTTGTACCGTAGCCTGCAGCGTCTGATGCGCCTGTGTCGTCCACTTTGTCTGGCAGTACCATTATGGGCTGCTGGTATTGGTCTTGCCAATGCTGAGAGCTGGAAAGTCAATTTACAAGATGCTGATATCAAAGCCTTTATTAATGAGGTCGCGACCATCACGGATCAAAACTTTGTGCTTGATCCACGTATCAATGGTAATGTCACGGTCATCTCTAACAAAGCTCTATCTCGTGATGAGATCTATCAGCTATTTCTGAGCGTGATGCAAGTGAATGGTATCGCCGCGATTGAATCAGGAACGACAACAAAACTGGTGCCAGATAATATTGCTAAGCAATCTGGCGTGGCGGTTGATTTACGCGGTGATAGTGTTGGCGAGTCGCTCGCTACTCGAGTTATTTATTTGACCAACACCCAAGCTGCAGAAGTATTAGGAGTTATTCGCCCATTGATGCCGCAGTCGGCTCACGCGGCCGCTGTACCTGGTGTCAATGCGCTAGTATTGTCCGATCGAGCAGACAGCCTTAATCAACTGACGGCCCTTATTCGTGACTTAGACAGTAATGTAAATGACAGTTTGCAAGTGATACCACTACGTCATGTCGATGCCGAACGTATGATGGAGTTGATTAGCGCCTTAGTCTCAAGTGCGGGTAGTGGACAAGCACAAGGTGGCAACAATCAGCTAAAGGTAATTGCTGACACGTCGAGCGATAGACTGCTGGTCAAGGGCAGTCCTGAAATGATTGCTAAAGTCCAAGAAATGGTCAATCAATTGGATACTACGCCTACCAGACGTTTAAGTGGTTTACGTGTCTTTCGTCTAAAGTATGCTAGTGCTGGTCATATCGCCGATATGTTACGCGGCTTACTCGCTAATCAATCTATCAATAGTGCTGGCGCGACCTCGACATTAGAATCCGCTTCGCTAAATGATGCAAGTAGCACAGGCGCCGCAATTAATAATGCAGCTAGCGATAGCCTAAGTAGCAGTGCAGCTGCTGTGTCGACTAGCAGCACAAGTGGAACAAGCACAGGAGTGGGCGGTCGTCCGTTTAGTATTATCGCTGATGAAACTCAAAATGCCGTTATCGTCAACGCCGCACCTGAGCTAATGTTTGAGATTGAAGATGCGGTCAACCAATTAGACAGTCGCCGCGCACAAGTATTGATTCAAGCCGCTATTGTTGAAGTGTCAGGCGATGATGCCACTCAGCTAGGCGTTCAGTGGGCACTAGGTAACGCCAATAGTGGCTATGGAGTAGTCAACTTTAACAATGTGGGGGCCAGCGCTACGACACTTGCAGCTGCTGCTTTAGCAGGGACGAGTACGGCAGGTATTAGCGCTGCTGCCAGCTCTATCGCAGGTGCACTGATAGGCATTGGAGACAGTCGTAAAGACAGTCAGGGCAATACAGAGTTTTATGGCGCTATTTTGCAGGCGCTTGACTCATCTACCAGTGCCAACTTGCTATCCATGCCATCGATTTTGACATTGGATAATGAAAAAGCCAGTATCTTAGTTGGTCAAAACGTACCTTTTGTCACAGGTTCTTTTACCACCAGTGGCAACAATTCAAACAACCCATTTCAGACGATTGATCGCCAAGATATTGGTATCAATCTGAATGTCATTCCCCACATTGGTGACAACGGCACAGTACGATTAGAGGTATCGCAAGAAGTCTCGTCAGTCGTACCAGGTAGTACGGGTAATGCCAGTGGATTGATTACTAATAAAAGCCTTATTAATACGACCATTCTAGCGGATGATCAGCAGACGATTGCCTTGGGCGGATTGATGCGTGATAACACTACCACACGTCAGCAGAAGGTTCCTGGGCTGGGCAATGTTCCTGTTATCGGTAGACTCTTTCGTTCTGACAATGACAGCACCCAAAAGAGCAATTTGATTATCTTTTTACAGCCGACTATCTTACGTGATGGCGGCGCGGTAGCGAGTGTGACTGAACGCAAATTCAATCAAATGCGAGTGTTGCAGTTGGTCATTGATAAAAACGGTACGATTAAGCAACTACCATTGAGCGGCACTGAAGGTTGGAGTGGTAATGTCAGTGCGGATTACGAGCTCATGCCGCTCAATCCCCTTATCCCTAAACGTGATCAAGCGCCAAAATCTACTTCGCAAGGTTTTACGAGAGTAGATAGTCCTAATAGTGGTATCACGACCTATCCTCTTAATCGTTAAAATATTAGCCTTATATATAACGGTTAATATGATTCAACTGACATAAATTAATGTACGATGTGATAGATACTAGTTACATCGTACATTAGCTTGCGTATTCATAACACAGATAAACATAGACGCTTTTATATTTGAGTATATTAGTTACTAATAAAATAATGAGTTACGTATCATGTTTTTCACTATAGTAAATCAGAAACTAAGATGACAGATTATAAAAATACGAAAAAATGGTTTTTGCTAAGTGTGGCTGCAACTGCGCTATTGCTCATCCCTAGGCGCAGTAGTCGAAAGGACAATACGAAGACAGTATATGACCATGATACCGTATCTGAGAGCAGTATTAATGATGCTCGTGAGAATGCAGCTAGTAAGTAGAAGCTAGTAATTAAAAAATAGAAGCTTAATAATGCATCTATAGCAATATTCTTATATAAAAATACTTATATAGGAAAAATCGCTCAGCATTTATTGCTTAGTTTTATGTTTTAAAAAGTCAGTTTTGGAGTCCATTGATGTGTGGCAGAAAATCAGCGACTATGGCTGAGAGAACAAACACTAGAGAAGTTTTAAAAAATGTCTATCCTCTTATAGATACGCATACACATTTTGATGCTCCAGTATTCGACAATGATCGCAGACAACAGGTAGAGCAGGCTTATAGTCAAGGTATCCGTCACTTAGTGCTAGTAGGTTATCTATATGAGTATTTTGATCGAATGTATGATACTCAAGACTTCATCAATGAACTATCGCAATCGTCTGCGACGAAGGAAAACAACCAAGATAAGTGCAATGTTCAAGTCCATATCGCGCTTGGCTTGCATCCTTTTTATATTGAGCAACATACCGATGACCATTTAATACAACTTGAGCAAATGGTGATAAAGCGTCGTCCATTAGCCATTGGTGAGATTGGATTAGATACCTTTACCGATGTAATGAAGCAGCCTGATGTGTTTGGTCAACAAAAAAGATTCTTTGCGGCGCAGTTGGATATAGCCGTGGCTCATAGTCTGCCAGTGATGCTGCATATTCGTAAGGCGCATGCTGAAGCACTCGCAATATTAAAAGCGCATAAATACGATGCGCATAAATTAGGCGGTATTGCCCATAGCTTTAGCGGGGGTGAGCAAGAGGCAAAGGCTTTTGTAAAATTAGGGTTTAAGCTGGGTGTTACTGGTCAGATAACCAATCCGAATGCCAAAAAACTGCGCCGTGCTATTCAAGTAGCAGTTGAGAGTCATGGCATCGAATGCTTGGTCATTGAGACGGATTGTCCAGATATGACACCTATTATTTGTCAAATAACGGATGACACCCATTCACATGATAGAAATATACCAGCTAACCTGCCGTGGGTATTAGCAAGCTTGAGTGAGCTATTAGAAATACCACATGATAAACTTGCTAAGCAATTGTGGCAAAATAGCTGTAATGCTCTGAAAGTAGACTGGGCTTATCCAGTTTAATGATGCCATTTATAAGAAAAGCATCGTTGTAATTAGAAGCTAAGAAGTACTAGCCAAATAAATGATAACCAAAATATTTGAAAAGAGAATTTGATCTGTTATGAGTGACACGCGACAATTTGAACAACCAGAATCCGTCGCAGACAGTCTTGCACAAGACGAATCGCGCCAACAAGATGAGCAGTACGATCGTCGTTTTCAAGGTACACGGACACTATATGGTACCTCTGCGGTTGATACTTTTTCGGCAGCTCATGTCTACATTATTGGTGTAGGAGGGGTGGGCTCTTGGGCAGCAGAGGCACTGGCTCGGACAGCAGTGGGAACGATTACGTTGATTGATTTGGATGTATTGGTTGCGTCTAATGTCAATCGCCAATTGCCTGCATTGGACAGCACATTTGGTCAAAGTAAAATTGAAGCAATGGCAACTCGTATTAGAGAGATTAATCCCACAGTAACCTTAAATTTAGTCGATGATTTTTTGACAGTAGATAATGTCGCCACACTTCTACCAAGTCGTGAAGCAGTCAAATTTGCCAATACTCAAGGTAAACCGATTGTTATTTTAGACTGTGTAGACGATATGAATGCGAAACTAGCAATCGCTTTACACTGTCGTTTTAATAAACTAAAGTTGGTCTGTGCAGGCGGTGCAGGTGGTAAGATAGATCCAAGTCAGATTAGAGTAAGTGATTTGCGTGATTGTTATCAAGACCCACTACTTGCAAAGTTACGCAACAAGTTACGCCACGAGAAAGGCATTAATAGTGCTTTAAAAGAAAAATTTGGCATTAAATGTGTCTATTCGACAGAGCCGCCAATTGTAGATAAAAGCTGTCAAACAGGCGGTTTACAGTGTGGTGGTTATGGCTCAGCAGTGGTCGTTACGTCGGTGGTGGCGATGATTATGGTGAGTGAAGCATTACAATTATTAATAAGACAGACGAGTCGTAACTAATACGTCTGATATTATTTAACGGAGTTTACCTTGTCTATATCTAACTCACCTCAGCAGAGCTACCCTGTCGCGGTAGATGAAATAGAGCGTATCAACAAGCTAAAGAAATATCAGGTACTCAATGAAGATGAGGAGCCTGCGTTTGATCGGCTTGTTGAACTCGTAAAGCTGTTTTTTGATGTGCCTGTAGTCACGATCACTTTTATGGATGAGGAAACTCAATATTTAAAGCCAGCCTGCCAATTTGGTAGTGAAGATGAGGCTGTAAGTAAAGGACCACGTAACACGGCTTTTTGTAATTATACGATACTGTCTGATGATGTATTAATCGTGCTAGACACCTTTAAGGATAGCCGTTTTAGCCAAAGTCCCATGGTCACAGGTGCTCCATATTTACGATTTTATGTTGGTGCACCTATTATCTTGAATGAAGACAACAAAAGGTATCGTCTAGGCACCTTATGCCTTATGGATACTGAGCCACATCAGAGTTTTAGCAGTCAACAAGAAAAGATATTGGCGCAGTTTGCAATGATGGCCGCAGATGCGTTGAAATTACAAGATAAACAACGTGATGCTAAGCGTGCTAATGAGATGAAATCGAGCTTTTTGGCCAATATGAGTCATGAGATTCGCACACCGATGAACGGTATTATCGGTATGGTAGAGATGTTAGGCGATACCGAACTCAGTAGCGAACAGCGTGACTATGTTGATAACATTAAAGTTTCTAATGAACATTTGATGGTCATTATTAATGGGATTTTAGACTTATCGAAGGTTGAGTCTGGAAAAATGACGATTGACTCTATTCCATTGAATTTATCTAGTTTATGCAATGAAGTCGTCAGTTTATTTGCGATTAAGGCACGTCAAAGAGGCGTAACCTTAGATTATCACTATACTGAAACACTATCACCTTATGTAAACGGTGATCCTGTACGTCTAAAACAGATTATTGCAAACTTGGTCAATAACGCGATTAAATTCACGCGTGAAGGTGGTCAAGTAAGTATCGATGTTAAACATATGGACAATTGCTACTGTCCAAATAACATTGACGAAAAATTCGTGAGTACGAGTCAAGAAAAAGAAGCGAGCAAAATAGAGTGCGATAAAAACGGTCAGAACATGACTTTGTGTATAGAAGTGAAAGATACTGGTGTTGGTATCAAAGAAGAGTCGTTAGAGGCGATATTTGACGCTTACGATCAAGCAAATAAGTTTACCCATCGTATTTACGGTGGTACTGGACTTGGACTGTCTGTTTGTAAGTCCCTAGTCGATTTGATGGGTGGTCACATTTACGTAAATAGTGAAGTAGGGGTTGGTACGACATTTAGTGTTTTATTACCGTTGACTACTATTGATGAAGACAAGTATGAGACATGGCAAGACTCTAACGATACGACCATGATTGAACCTACGCATGAGCGGTCTGGTCATATATTGTTGGTCGAAGATGATGCTGTCAATGCGATCATAGCCAAAAAATCACTAACCAGCAGTGGTCATACCGTTACCCATGTTACGGATGGTCAGCAAGCAATTGAGGCTTTCGCTTTATTCCCGGACCGTTATGATGTGATATTGATGGATCATCATATGCCGATTATGGATGGGGTGCAGGCAACTATTAAATTGCATGAATTATATGATCCCCGAGTACTACCGCCTATTATTGCCCTGACTGCAAATGCAATGGACGGCGAGCGTGAGAAATATCTAAAAGTTGGTATGCAGGACTATTGTACCAAACCTTTTAAGCAAGAGCAGCTAAATGCCTTAGTACAGTATTGGCTGATACAGAAGCAATCATTGGAGGAGGAGTAACTTACTAGATATTATTGTTAGCACTATTGATTAGCATTTCGATAAAACTATGATTGATAAATATAAAAAAAGCTTAACCGCCTATATGGTGGTTAAGCTTTTTTCTTGATGATAGAGGTATTAGTAAATATCAACTACCAGTCATGTTTAGAGCGATATTAGTTTACGCGAGTTTGGTAGTCGCCAGTACGCGTATCGACACGTACCACTTCCCCTTGTTGCACAAATAATGGTACACGTACAACGGCACCTGTCTCTAATTTAGCAGGTTTACCTCCACCGCCTGAAGTATCACCACGTACGCCAGGATCTGTTTCTACAATTTCTAACTCAACGAAGTTAGGCGGCGTGACTGACAGAGGAGCGCCATTAAATAACGTAATGGTACATAGAGCATTGCTGTTTTCTTTTAACCACTTGATTGAGTCACTCATTGCGTTTTTGTCCGCTTGAATCTGCTCAAAGCTCTCAGGATGCATAAAATGCCAAAACTCGCCATCGTTGTATAGATAGTTCATTTCAGTATCCATCACATCAGCAGCTTCTAAGCTGTCACCTGATTTGAAAGTTTGTTCCAGTACTTTGCCACTACGAAGATTGCGCAACTTAACACGGTTAAAGGCTTGACCTTTACCAGGCTTAACAAACTCGTTTTCAAGAATGGCACAAGGGTTGCCATCAAGCATCACTTTTAGACCAGCTTTAAATTCATTAGTAGAAAAACTTGCCACAAGAAACTCCTAGGGGTTGTAAATATAATAGTAAGACATAGGGCTGACTGTACCAAAATTTTCTGTTATGCCAAGTATTTACGGATTAACGAGGATACTTTGATAGGCTAGACACTAAGGGCGTATAATATCGGATTTTGGGCACAGGTAATAGGCTGTCATGATAAACCATTTAATCACACAAAAAAACTGGCAAACGCAATTATCGGAAGCTATTACATCTGTTGATGAGCTATTAAGTATCCTACAGCTTGAATCAATGCGTGCAGAAGTTTACGTACCTAAGCATTTTGAACTGCGTGTGCCGCGTGGCTTTGTGGCAAAAATGGCTATTGGCGACCGTAATGATCCCCTGCTTAAACAAGTGTTGCCAGACCAGCAAGAGCAAATCAACGTCACAGGGTACGTGGCAGATCCGCTAAGCGAAAACACTCAAAACCCTGTGAAAGGCTTGCTCCATAAATATCAGTCAAGAGTATTGTTAACGATTACAGGCGCGTGCGCTATTCATTGCCGTTACTGCTTTCGTCAGCATTTTGACTATAGTGCCAATATGCCGACTGCTGATGCAAAAGAAAATATCATCAACTATATTAATGCAAATCCTGAGATCAATGAGGTGATTTTGAGTGGTGGTGACCCACTAAATGTGACCAATAGACGATTGTTTGCATGGTTAGATACTTTGGAGTCTCTTCCGCAGATTACTACCATTCGGCTGCATACGCGTTTGCCATTGGTGATACCCGCACGCTTGGACGCTGCATTGTTAGAGAGGTTATCTCAAAGTCGCTGTCATATTGTCATGGTGATTCATTGTAATCATGCCAATGAGCTAGATGCGCCAACCGCTGAGCATTTGCAACGTGTTAGAGCAGCTGGAATTACGCTATTAAACCAAGCCGTGTTGTTAAAAGGTATCAACGATACTCTTGAAGGGCAAGTGCAGCTTAGTCAGCGTTTGTTTACTTCTGGCGTGCTACCATATTATTTACATGTGTTGGACAAAGTGGCTGGTGCGGCGCATTTCGATAGTAGTGAGCAAGCAGCGATTGAGCTTTATTGGTCATTGCTAGCATCATTGCCAGGTTATCTTGTTCCTAAGTTGGTCAGAGAGTTACCTAATAAACCTTTTAAAGTGCCGATTGATATTTACAGCAATGGCTAATGTAGGGCACTATATCAATTTAGGAGAATTAGTAAACAAAGAGTGGCTCTTAAAAAAGATGCGGATAGTATCTTTAGAAACTAAAATCTAGGATTTATGCTTTTTTATAAGTATAAATAGATATATGATTGGAACAGAATATAAACTGTCAGTATGTAATCTACCTAAAAAGCATATAACGTTAAATACAAAACTTTGCCAGTATATAGGTATTGTCAGAGCGTACTGCTAGATTTAGGCTCACAATAAATAGATATCATCACTTTTCTATAGTCGAGCTTAACAAACATTTTTTATGCCATACATGTATTTGTACTGCTGCATATTACTGATTGCTTCAGAGTGACTAATAGAGAGTAAAGATACTGATGATAACGTTATCAATGTTTCAAGAGCATTTAAATTCTACAGCGCCACTACCTCTGTCATCAAATCGTTCAGTAAACGGTCAAGAGCGATACTTACTCAAGCTATTGACAACGCTACCTTCACAAACTCAGGAGCAGCAAGCAGAACATCTAGAAAGTGTACTAATAGTACTACGTGAAGCCAATATAGATGACCAACAACGCCTTAAACTTACGGCTACAGTAGTCGATGCTTCAGATCGATTGATAGCGACTCTGAGGCAGCATTATATATATGAGACAGGTGCGCTTAATCAGTCTCAAATGTTGTGTGTTGCTCAAATACAATCACTACATTATTTGATTATTATGGTCTACGATAGAGTTATACGTCGTGAAGTTTTATCTTCAAATGATCCGTTGAAGTTTTCTTCTAGCAAAGGTTGGCAGCGCTATTTTAGTACTGAGAAAAAGCCTTCTAGCACACTCGCTATTGCGACGTATCAGTCACTATTAAGATACCAAAAACTATTAGGTGAAGAGGCGCTATGTTATCGAAAGCCATCAAATTACCTATGGTCTAGAATCAATCAGTTGTACTATTTAGCGCATGAGCAAAAAGTGACTGATATTGACCTGAGCATACATACTGCCACACATCAGGCAAATAATATCCATCAATTATATTGCCAAATCTGTTTACAACATTTATTGAACGTGCGTGCTATGAGACGCCCCACAATCTTACTGGTACAACGATTACTGCCTGAGTGGGCTAAGTATATGGTTGCAACAATGGAGCCAACCACTGAGACACGGGTTTTTGTTGATCTTCATAGTAATAGCCCACCCAGTTATTTAACTGCCAACTCTAATATTAATCCGTATGAAGATCGTCATGATTGTCTATTTATAGAGCTTACGCCGATGGTTCTATATTTCAATTCACGTAAGCAAGCTTTTATAGAAGAAGGTGGTGTAGGAGTAGAGTATAGTTTACTCAATACTATTTCAATGACTATTAGCTATCGTTACTTACAGCCGCCACTAACCTTGCCAACCAAATATAGTACCACCCAGCATGCGAAACTAATTACTAACTTCAGCGATATACACTATCATGCTAGTCATTCACAAAGCTTTGCTAACCTAATTTCTATAAAAGATCTGAGAGAAGAAGAGCGCCCTTTATACAATACATTCGACAAAAGACGCGTTTACGACAGTGCAACCATAGAGTTGTTTGATGATCATGACAATTTTTCACCATATCGCACACTGCATCTGTTACCGAAAGATAGTGAGCTAGATAAGGATTCTATTGATGAAGCTGTTCTCAATAAAGGTGGGCTCAGTGTAGAAAAAGCTGACCCTGACTTTTCTACAACGGCACCAAAGCCCTTACATATCATGAATTTGCTTCTAATCTGCCGCTCTGTTGACACGGTTCAACCTGACTGGTCAATAGGCGTGGTACGCTGGCTCAACCTAGATACCAAAAATCTAGAAGTAGAATGGCAGGTACTCGGACATAAGCTTGTAGCGTGTGGGTTACGTTTGGAGGGCAGCAAAACGAGAAGCCGCCATTTTGTACCAGCATTTATCCTTGGAAAAGATGAAAAGCTGAACACTACTGGCACGTTGATAGTGCCACCTTCTTATTTTCAAATTGATGATAGAGTCGTCATGCGTATCGGCAATAAACAAACCTCTTTACGATTAGGGCGTAGGCTGATGATGACTGATGAGTTTAGTCAATATGAGGTAGCGCAACTCTAGGCCTTACCTTTGTTCCCAAAACGCAGATAGATAGGTTGGTAGCAGCGAAGCCATACAGGTTTTTAACAAAAATATAGTGGACAACAAGGGGCATAAGTTAATCTGCAGCGGGCTGAATTATTGTCTATAATGACGGATGTTGTTACTCTGACTTCTATGATACCCCTAACAATAAAAAAACAACCTAAACCAAAAACTCAGTCAATACGATAAGATTTTCTGAACTTCATCCTAGTGCTTCTTTCATGTTAGGCTAGTCTGAAGGAAAGGTGTAAGGTATCAAGATAAAAATACGATTAAAAGGCTCCCTATGCGCTCTCAATCTCTTTTGAATTTATTGGTAATCAATGATGATCAGCTCTACGCTGAACGTCTTGTGCAGTTATTGAGTCCTTATTACGATAATGTAAATTTAGGGTTTTTGGACGATAAAGAAGAGCTATTGAAACTCTTACGCCAACCGTGGGATATCTTGGTATTTGGTAAGGCTTATGATATGAGCTTTACGGATGTAGTGAGCCTAGTACAAGAGCAAAGTATTGATCTGCCGATGATTTGTCTAGTGAACGAAGAGATAGCGACGACAGCTTGTAATGAGGAAGGACTACCTACTGTTATTAGTGGCACAATGGTCAAAGCGCTCACCATCGATCAAGAAATGCCTGTCGTCATGGCTATTTGTCTACAGCATAGTAGTTTGCGCAGTCGTCGTGAGCTAAAAACTTTACGTCAAGTACTGTCTGAAGCAGAACAACGTGCTAATGTGCTGATTAAGAACTCCAAGAGCGCGGTTGCTTATATTGATGAAGGGATTCATATCTTTGCTAATGATCCCTATCTCCAATTATTCGGTTTCAAATCAATGAATGAAGCGGTAGGCGTGCCTATTATTGATCTGATTTCGGGTGGTGATAGTGTCAAAGGATTTAAACAGTTTTTACGTCAGTTTGACAAAGGCAATCGCCAAGACGTTGAGTTTAATTTTGAAAGTGTGCGGACAGATGGCAGCACTTTTGAAGCAAAGTTACAATTGGCATCGGCAACATTAGAAGGTGAGCCAGTCACTCAGATTATTATTCAACAAAATAGTAATAATAGTGCAGAGGTAGCTAAACGCTTGGCTGCCGCTGAGCGCAAAGACAATTTAACAGGCCTTGATAATCGTCGCGGTTTTGAAGAGCAGATGGCAATAATACATCAGCAGGCAGTACAAGGGTTGTTGACAGCAGCACTGCTATATGTGCAGCTTGACAATGTAGGTAGAATAAGAAGTAGCTTAGGTCTACAAGGAATAGATACGACTGTCAAACAAGTTGCCTATACGTTAGATGAGCTAGTACCTGATGGTCATGTGAGCCGTTTTAGTGATACCGCGTTTACGATACTTGTCAAAAATAAGACTGCAAGTGAACTTGAAGAACTGGCTGTGCATATCGGTTCCTCTATTAAGGATATGTTTATCGAGGTAGATAAACGTACGACGAATACAACGGTTAGCACTGCTATTGTCAAAATTGAAAAGAACACAGCAGAGCCTACTGTCATACTAGAACGTGCTATGGATGCTATGAGTCAAATCATGGTAGAAACTTCTAATAGCGGTGGATCTTATCATATATATGATCCAAGCGAACATGCTAATAGTGACGATCATGCACTTGCCGAATCGTTGGTTGATGCCATTACTAACAACCGCTTTGAGCTATCATTCCAATCAATATACGATATCAACAACGATCGTAGCGATTTCTTTGAAGTGTATCTAAGGCTACCATTGTCCGATGCGGACAATACTGTATTGACCCCTGATCAGTTTATGGCAGTGGCTAAAACGCATCAACTATTAGAAAAGATCGATCGATGGGTACTTATCAATGCCTGCAAAAAAATTAATGACGTACGTAAAGTGCATCCTGAAGCCAGATTGTTAGTACAGTTAACCAGTGCTTCATTAGTTGATAAAAAATTGCCGATTGTTGCCAGTCAATTGATAAAGGCAGTAGGTGGTACAGCTGGTGTATTAACACTACAGTTCAATGAAATAGATATCTCTGATCATTTAACCGTCGCCAAATCCCAATTTTCCGCGCTCAACGATGTTAATTGTCAAATCGGTGTCAATAACTTTGGCTCGTCTGCCAAATCTATTGAAATTGCCAATTTTGTCCAACCTGATATGGTGCGCTTGGCACGTAGTTATATTCAAGACATTGGTTCAGCAGAAAATTTAGAGACGGTCAAGTCTATTATCATGCGCACTAATGATATCAAAGTCGACGTGCTCATGCCTTATATCGAAGATGCAGCAACGATGTCGGTTGCTTGGAGTGTAGGCGCACGCTATTTGCAGGGGTATTATTTAGAAGAGCCTAGTAGCACAATAAAGGTAGCGAGTTAAAGGGCCAATATGTCATATCGTTTATGTCATGGCGATAATATTCCTCAACCAAAGATTGCTAAAAATGACACTTATTAATAAATATCAAATGAGCAGTCTTTTGGCTGCTGTTTTGTTGCTTGCAGCTTGTGAGAAAACGCCACCTGACCACCGTGCTCCTGTGACTCTGCCCTTATATACCGACGGAGATGCGGACAACGGTTCGATAATTTATAAAGATGCTTGCGGTCAATGCCATCAACGTAATGCAGGTCTGAATAAAAAGGGCCCACAATTAATGAATATATATGGTGCGCCTGCTGCTGAGTTAAAAGACTATACCTATAGCGAAGGGCTAGAAAATTCAGGTTGGGTATGGGATGCAGAGACACTCGATCCATATATTGCAGATGCACAAAAAGCCATGCCAGATTCTAAAATGCTGTCTGACCCGATGCCAGATGCGAAAGAGCGTGCCGATATCATTGCTTATTTATCTACGCTCCGTGCCGCTGCACCAACCGTTACAGATGATGTGAACTGACTTATCATCGTTATGACCTAAAAAATGAGCCAATAACCTACTATGACCCATGCAGCTAACGATAGATCATTATCCATCTCTCAGAGAACAGCGAATCCGCTTAGCCAGTCCATCCCTAGTACTGCTGATTTTCAACACAATCAGCAGAAAATTACACAGCTGTTAGCGCAATTAAATCAGATTGTATTGGACAAGCCGCAAGCAGTTAGGCTAGCACTCAGTTGTATCTTAGCAGGCGGTCATTTATTATTGCAGGACTTGCCTGGTATGGGTAAGACGACTTTGGCACAGGGCTTGGCACAGTTGTTAGGTTTGAGCTTTAGCCGAGTGCAATTTACCAATGATATGTTGCCTGCTGATATTTTAGGTATGAGCATCTATGACCAAAGTAAACAGCAATTTGAGTTTCGTCCGGGCCCTATCTTTACTCAGTTATTACTTGCTGATGAAATCAACCGTTCTAGTCCTAAAACGCAGAGTGCTCTACTTGAAGCGATGGAGGAGCGACAAGTCACGCAAGATGGCCAGACTTATCCTTTGCCGCAACCGTTCTTTGTCATTGCCACCCAAAATCCATTGCAACAAGCAGGTGTCTATCCGCTCCCAGAGTCGCAGTTAGACAGATTTTTATTATGCTTATCATTGGGTTATCCATCGCCTGCCGCAGAGCGTGAGCTGCTAAAAGGTAAAGACCGTCGCGAGCTACTCAAGGATTTGGATACGGTACTTGATACTGAGGCTGTACTAGTGGCTCAGCAGGGTGTTAGGCAAATTTATGTGGCAGATACAGTATTGGATTACTTGCAGAGACTGGTTGCAAAAACCCGTGCAAGCCAAGAGTATCATGGCTTATCACCTCGCGGCGTGTTGTCGCTACAACGTGCTGCCCAAGCGCATGCCTATGTATCGGGATATATGGAAGTAACCCCTGAAGATATCCAAGCGGTATTTGCTGCGGTTACTGATCATCGCCTTGGTCAGCGATTTGTACCTGCGCATGTGACTGGTGGTCAAGCAACAAAAACCATCGCCCAACGCATTCTAGCAGAAGTGTCAGTCGTCGCCTAGCAGCTGATATGCTGTTTGACCGTATTGATTAACTGCATTGGTGAAACGTAGTTCTACACATAGTCAACGCTATATAACTTAGAGAAAGTATCAAAGTCACTCAGTTCCTATTTACGGTATTTTCACCCGCTTTTCTTGTATTCAAATTGTCCTGAATCAACTGTATCGTTCTATTCGTGAGTTTGTTTGTCAGATATAAATACCGACAGCATTGTCAATCAGATGGTAATAATAGGGTAGTCATGAGCTTGTTACCAAAGGCCTTAACCGCACCAATAAAATCAGCTCTGAGCCGCTGGTTTGCCTCGCGCGCACCTAAGAATGATAGTGCTACGCTTAATTTGCGTAATATCTATATTTTCTTTAGTCGAGAAGGAATGCTATTCGCCGTATTGTTAGTAATTACCTTTATCGCGGGTATCAACTATGGCAACAACTTAGTGCTTGGTTTGTGCTTCTATCTGGTTAGTGTTTGGCTAATTAGTTTTCATGTTACTTTTGCTCATATATCTGGTCTGCAAGTGCGTCTGCTAGAAGTCACTATGACAGAAGCTGGCTTGCCTGTTTGGATTACGCTGCAGTTAAATAGTGATAGTCGCCAACCACGGCGTCAGTTGCTATTTGAATTTGAGCAGCTAGCCAATAAGAAAACCAGAAATGGCACCAACGCACCACACTCAGTGCTTATCACGCGATTACAAGGCGAACAAATCATTCGACTTCCTGTCCAGACTTACAACCGTGGTCAACTTGAACTACCGCGGTTAAAGATAAAAACAGTTTATCCTCTAGGTATCATGCGTGCATGGTCTTATGTCTACTTTGCGCGTACAGCTTGGGTATATCCAAAACCTGAAGTATTTGATTGGCAAGCAAAATATGCAATCGCAAGCTTAGAGGATTTACCAACAGGTGGGCAGTATAGACAGGGTCAGGACGACTTTGAGCGATTAGATAATTATGTCGAGGGTGAGTCATTGGCCCGAGTCTCTTGGGGGCATGTAGCGCGGGGACAAGGTATGCTGACCAAGCACTTCGCTGATCCGGTTGGTCACGAACAAACGCTTGATTATGCAGATATGCCAGCTGCACATCACGAGCAAAAACTTGCACAATTGGCTTATGGGGCATTGACGCTGGGTCAGCTAGGCGTGCCGTTTCAAATGCGTTTACCTAGTGATACTCCTGCTACTGCGGAGATGGGTAACGGGGAATCCTTTGCGCAAGCATGCTTGCTAAGGCTTGCGAAAGCACCATGACCAATTCTAAACGCTTATCTTCCACTGATGTTGATGTACTGTCCACAGAGTATTCTACGGCCGATGCTACAAAAACGGCCAGCTTTGAGCAGTTGGCTTTGGGTCAAAAAGTCTCAACTCGACCTGAGCGAAATGGCGCTAAATGGTATCGTAAGTTATTTGCACTGCCAGCTTATTATTGGGTGTTAATTGCTCAAGTCGTCGTTGTGTTACCGCATGCCGCACATTTACCATTATGGTTGATAGGATTTGCCGCCGTCAGTATCGCCGCTCAATTGCCTTATATCAAAGCTAAATTCAAAAAACTATCGCACCTAAAGCGTATTTATCAAAGTGTACAAATGCTAGGCTTTCTGCTGGGGCTATTAGGTCTGTGGCTGACCTACAATACAGCATTTGGGCTCGATATGGGTGTGGCATTTTTGGTGCTATGCCTAGTTAGCAAACTGTGGGAGCTATATAAGCGCCGTGATGCTTATGTAGTGTTGAATCTATCATTGTTCGTGCTTGCGGCATTGTTTTTGATGGACCAAGGTTTACTGACTACTTTAGAAGTGATCGTTGGCGCAGTCATTGTATTGCTAGCATTCATTGCGCTTAATGATGATAGCAATGCTAACGGTGATGGACGCTTGCGTACATTGGGCGTGTTAGGGGTTGGTGCATTGCCATTATTGGTGGTACTATTTTTGTTTTTTCCGAGACTGCCACCGCTGTGGTCCGTACAGCTCTCCGGTCAGCAAGCAACCACAGGTGTGTCTGATAGCATGTCTCCTGGTGATTTTGCCAATTTAGGGCAGTCAACTGAGCTAGCCTTTCGGGTAGAGTTTGCTGATGAGCGCCCGCCGCAACAGCAGTTGTATTGGCGCGGTTTGGTATTTAGTGATTTCGATGGTGTTACATGGCGTCCGGCTTCCCAAAAGGGTCAATGGTCGTCGAGATTGCAAGCACCTGCATGGATTCAGAATGCCTTTGCTACTGTACCTGATGAATCAAGGGCGGCACCTGTCAATTACAAGGTTATCTTAGAACCTACTCAGCAAAACTGGCTATTTGGTCTTGATTATCCGTTCTCCCAGCAGTCAGATATCAATACTACCTCTGAATTTACCTTATCAAAGGATCAACCTGTTACGCAGCAGCTTCGCTATGATGTATTGCAGTTTGCACAGATGCGTATTGATCCGGTTCTAACAGAGGCATCAAGACGTGAGAACCTTGCTTTGCCCAACGAAGGTAACCCTCAATCGCGCGCGCTTGCTAAGCAGTTATTTGAGCAGTCAGGTTCAGACCCTGTGCGCTACATAGCGGCTATCGAGCAATGGATTAATCGAACAGAGTTTCGCTATACGCTGTCGCCACCACGGCTCAATACCAATCGCATTGACGAATTTTTATTTGAAACCAAAGCAGGGTTCTGTGAGCATTATTCGTCAAGCTTTACCTTTATGCTACGCGCCGCTGGTATTCCTGCACGAGTAGTAGCGGGCTATCAAGGCGGTGAGCCGAGTCGTAATGGTAACGTATGGGAAGTGCGGCAAATGGATGCACACGCATGGACTGAGGTTTGGCTTGAAGGTCAAGGCTGGGTACGTGTGGATCCGACAGCCTTTGTGGCGCCTGAGCGAGTAGAGCAAGGCATGAATACGATGACCCAGCAGCAAGGGGCAGCTATGTTTGGCAATGGTGCCAGTGCACAAATCAGCTATCAGCAGTATCAAATGCTACAAACGCTACGCCGACTATCAGACCAAGCGAGCTACTACTGGCAAAAAGACGTAGTTGGCTATGACCAAGACAAACAGGCCGACTCGCTACTCAAATGGTTCAATATCAGCTCAATCATGCAGCAAATCATTTGGTTAGCCACCAGTGCGGTTTCCGTTATGGCTATCTTAGTATTTGTCATTTGGTATCGTCGCCGCAAACGCTGGCACCCAGCAGACTTGCCTCTTGCTCAGCTTTCAAAACGTGTTGCCAAGCATGATAAATTATTAGCTCGCAATGATAACGAAGGGCAGCTAGCTTGGCTGGAACGTCTGGCATCGGCTATTGATAGCCGTCAGGGTGACGATGCTCATTCTGCTACGAGTCAGCTAACAGATAGTAGTGACCCAATCGTTATTCAGACAAAGCTTATTGAAATTAGACAAAACTACCGTCAGTTACGCTACGGACGACTGAGTACATTTGATAGTAGTCATAGCAAGTATCAAGAACGACTCAAACAACTTAAAAAAGATGTGCGCGCATTGTTATAAAGGTTTTTGATAACAGTGTTATTAAGTTGCTAAGGTGTTCTGAGCTAATTAAAAAACAGATAAGCGAATTAGTGAATAAGTAGAGAGGCGGTTATATGGCAATATATGTAGATTTTGTGCAAATAAAATTCAAAGGCCATAAATGGTGTCATATGCTGGCGGATAGCTTGCAAGAGCTGCATGACTTTGCGGCGTTCATTGAATTAGATGAGCGTTTGTTCCACCGTAACGCCAGCTATCCTCATTATGATATCACGGTTCAAATGCGTGAAATCGCTATTGCACAAGGTGCTATTCCTGCCGATAGAAAAAAGATTATTGAGTGCGCAAAGAAATTGAAAGTAGAGTTGAATGACCAGATAGAGCAATCTAGTCATTCTTGATATGAGGGATTTTCAAGTAAATAAGTAATGTTTCAATTGCCTGTTCACTTATGTACTAAACTATATATTTATTCAACTATATCCAGCACATTATTTTGCTATTGCTGCAGTACTGATAGCGTTAAGCGCTTTTGAGATATTAGCAATCTCGGTATCGCAACCTTTTATATTGTGGCGTATCTTGAGGTAGTCAGGGTTGTTGTATGACAGCCATACTTTTTTATCGGCATCTTCGCTAATTAAGATTTTTTGCGGCAAATCAATGGCAACGGTTTGCTCACAGTTCATTAATGGCGTACCTGCTTTAGGGTTACCAAACATAACGACTTGCGTTGGTCTCAATGATAAGTCGACACTCTGTGCATTTTTCTGATGATCGACTCGCGCAAATACTTTCATACCCTTGCTTTCGATAACTGAAACCAGATTGTCTGCGGTATCTTGGACGGAGTGATTACTTTGCATGGTCACCAAGCCTTTTTCGGCATTAATAGAGGTTGTTGTGTTTGTCATAGCACCAGTGCTATTGGTTTTATCCAACAGCGTATCGATACTGGCACAAGAGGAAACGGCCACTGCTAGGGCAGCGATAGAGACGATTTTAATCATAATTACACCTATAAGTTGTCTGTAGTATGGTCAGTCCTAACTATAATGAGCAACATCGAATATTCATTGTGCGTAATCAGGTCTGTGATTGCAATACGTCTTAACAGAACGTTAAACCAAATGTTCTGCCAAATAATCTACGAGCAGTCTAATCTTTGGTGATAAATGACGGTTATGCGGATAGATGGCCCAAATGCTTTCTTCGGGCTCTCTATAATCATCAAGTAAACTGACCAACTCGCCGGATGCTAAATACTTTTGCACATAATAATCAGGCAGCTGTACGATACCCAGACCTTTTAGCGCAGCATCGACCAGACTATAGCCGCTGTTATATTGCACCGTACCAGAGACACGCAGATTCCTTTCTACGCTCGTTTGTTGGTTGTCCGTCTTACCATGAGTATTACTGTTCTCTTTTGCTTTAGTGGTATCTATAAAATGCCAGTAGTCACGAGTACCCAATAGGCAGTTATGTTGACTTAAATCACTTAAATGATGCGGTATACCGTGTTTTTTTAGATAAGAAGGTGCAGCGCAGACAAAGTTAGTACGCAGGCTAAGTTTCTTTGCCATCATCGTCGAGTCATGCAATTTGCCAATACGAATGGCCAAATCATAACCCCCTTCAATCAAATCAATTTTCTGATTACTTAAAAAGGCAGTCACTTCGATATCGTGATACTGCATCATAAAATCATTGATGAGTGGTAATAACTGCTGCTCACCATAAGTAACGGGCGCTGTTAGTTTTATCCTGCCTTGGGGCTTTGATTGTAAGTTGCTTACGGCTTGCTCAGCGGCATCCAAACCATCGAGTACACTGCGGCAGTGCTGATAGAATACGCGGCCTTCTTCGGTTAATGAGACCTTGCGCGTGGTTCGATATAGCAGTTTTATATTTAAGCGTTTCTCTAACGCGCTGATCTGGCGGCTGACTTGTGCAGTCGAGATACCCAGCTCTTTTGCACCACGCGTAAAGCTCTCGAATTCTGCGACATAGACAAACTCACTAATTCCTTCCCAGTGCATGATTATTACCAATATGTAAAAGATATTTGCAAATATAGCATATTGTTATCCGCTCAGAAATAAATATAATGGTTAGTATCAATGTAAACAGATGGTGTTTTACTGTCATCGATGCTTGCCTATAGAGGGCAGGCAAGATAAGCTCAGTCTATCTTTATTTGTTTTAACTGTAGATATAGTGACCGCCAAAATTCATAAGATGTGCTAGCAAACTTTTAAACCTGCTTGTACTTATAAAAAAACTGTTATGTCGTCAACCATAAATAACAATCAATTAAAAAGAGAGATTTTTATGTCAGATAAATTTATTAAATCAAAAGCCGCCATCGCGTGGGGTCCAAAGCAGCCACTATCTATCGAAGAAGTGGACGTCATGCTACCGCGTAAAGGCGAAGTATTGGTAAAAATCGTCGCCAGTGGTGTCTGTCACACAGACGCTTTTACCTTATCTGGTGAAGACCCAGAAGGCGTGTTCCCTGCGATTTTGGGCCACGAAGGCGGCGGTATCGTTGAGCAAGTTGGCGAAGGTGTGACCAGCGTTCAGGTCGGCGATCATGTCATTCCGTTGTACACGGCAGAATGCGGCGTTTGTAAAATGTGCCGCTCAGGTAAAACCAATCTTTGCTCGGCAGTACGCGAGACTCAGGGCAAAGGCTTGATGCCAGATGGCACCACACGTTTCTATAAAGACGGCGAGCCTATTTACCATTATATGGGTTGCTCGACTTTTTCTGAGTACACGGTTTTACCAGAGATTTCTTTGGCTAAAGTCAATAAAGAAGCGCCATTAGAAGAAGTTTGCTTGCTTGGTTGCGGCGTAACTACCGGCATGGGCGCAGTCATGAATACTGCAAAAGTCGAAGAGGGCGCTACAGTGGCTATCTTTGGTCTGGGCGGTATTGGTCTGTCAGCGGTCATCGGTGCTGCCATGGCAAAAGCCAGCCGTATCATTGCGATTGATATCAACGAAAGCAAGTTTGAATTGGCTAAAAAACTAGGTGCAACTGACTGTATCAACCCGAAAGATTATGACAAACCGATTCAAGAAGTGATCGTTGAGCTAACCGATGGCGGTGTTGATTATTCGTTTGAATGTATCGGTAATGTCGATGTTATGCGTTCAGCGCTAGAGTGCTGCCATAAAGGTTGGGGCGAGTCGGTCATCATCGGTGTGGCCGGTGCTGGACAAGAAATCTCAACCCGTCCATTCCAGTTAGTGACTGGTCGAGTCTGGAAGGGCTCAGCATTTGGCGGTGTAAAAGGTCGTACAGAACTACCAGGTTATGTCGAGCGTTATCTAGCGGGCGAGATTCCTTTACAAGACTTCATCACTCATACGATGCCAATAGAAGACGTCAACGAAGCGTTTGACTTGATGCACAAAGGCGAAAGTATCCGTACGGTTGTACACTTCTCAGAGTAATCAACAAAGACAGCAACGACGTTATTGTCTTAGAAATGCTTTGTTAAAAATAAAAAGGCTGCTTCAATATTGAAGCAGCCTTTTTTTAATATTATTTCCACACATAGCTTAGTGATTGAAAGTCTCAAGCACTCTTTTTGCTAATGATTAGATCCGCTAGTGTCGATAAATCTGATGCGGTCAAATCTGGAACTGGTACATTGGGCGCATTTAGCATCGCATTATAGGGACGGGTCAAAAATGCACCGCGACAACCTGTCGCTTGTGCACCTATAGTATCCCAGAGGTGACAGGCAACAAGACATAAGTCTGACGTATCAACGGCTAGCGTATCAGCTACCAATTGATAAGTATCAGGTGCTGGCTTGAATTTGCCAACAGTCTCAATACTAAAGTGCTGCTCAAAGTACTGACTGAGACCTGCTTTTTCTAATGGCGTTGGGGACGCACTGCTTGCTGAATTGGTCAGCGTGACCAGTCGAAACCCTGCATCACGCAAACGAGTCAGTGCTGGCGCTGCATCAGGATGCGCCGGCAACGCGTTCATTCTTTCTTTGAACTCATTGATATCGTCGTCTGTCAAAGCCACTTGTCTGATATCAGCAACCATTTGCAATGCACCAACGCCGAGCTCGCCAAAAGGCGTATAGAGACCGGATAACGTCATGGTCTGCGAGTACAGTACCAGCTGAGCGAACCATTCTCGCAGTACTCTTTGCTTGCCAAAGACACGGGTGAATAAAGGCGTTAGCGTGTCGATATCGAGCAATGTTTCGTTGACGTCGAACACAATAATCGAGGGAAAGCGTTCAGAAGACATAAAGTATCCTTTTATAGAATGACATTTTTATAACGTCAGGTGGTTTACTCAGTCATGTTGGCCAATTGCTCTAAAATACTGATGTAGTTCTCGACCCCTTGGGCACCGCTGACCAGATGACGCTCATTAAAGATAATCGCTGGTACACTTTGGATGCCTTGCTGTTGCCAATGCTGCTCTTCTGCTCGTACTTCTTTCGCAAAGAACTGACCTTCCAACACTGCCAATGATTCACTACGATCAAGCCCAGTCTCTGCTGCAATATCGGCAAGCACATTGATATCTGAGATATCTCTGTTATTGGTGAAATGCGCAGCAAACAAGGCTTGCTTTAGCTCATGCATGCGGCCTTGTTGATCAGCGAAATGTAGCAGCTGATGCAAATTGAAGGTGTTGTGCATGCGTGTATCATCATTGAAGTTAAATTTAAAGCCAACTTCTTGTCCAGCTTCAGTCATTCTGACTCGGCTAGCATCTGATTCTTGTTTAGTAGAGCCGTACTTTTCAATAATATGCTCACGTAGATTTTGACCTTCGCTTGGCATATTTGGGTTTAGCTCAAACGGATGCCAGTGGATAGTGTGAGCAGTATTGGTTTGCTCAAGCGCTGCTGCCAATTGGCGATAACCGATGACGCACCAAGGGCAGACGACGTCTGAGACGATATCTATTCGGAGTGGTTTTTCTGATGTGCTCATATTTCCTCACGGGTATTATTATGTATGTTTTGTTTGGGATATATAGATAGTGGCATATCAGTTGGAATCAAGCAGATATACCTAGTTATCAGACAACTATAACTAGTTACCATATATCAAGTCAGTTCATACTAAGAGAATGACTAAGTGATTACAATGTAGTCTGCGCAGTCGGCGTCGCCAATTCGGTAGCGTAATTGTAACCATTACTAATAAGAAAGTAGGCGTTTTTGCAATACGCTGACTCAGTCATAACAAAACCTACGAATACTTAACCAAGCAGGCATGGTCATAAAATAGCTTTTTATTTAAAGTGGCTTCGTTAAATGGCAATCGAAGAATAAAAATTCTAAGAAAGAATAAAAAATTAATATCAATAATGGAGTCACAGATGAAAAATATCACTGAAGCAATGAACTGGCGCTACAGCACAAAAGAGTTTGATACCGATAAGAAAATCTCAGCAGAAGATTTCCAAAGTCTAAAGGATATTTTGCGCCTCAGTCCTTCGAGTACCAATATTCAGCCTTGGCATTTTGTGATTGCTGATGATGAAGCTGGTAAAGCCCGAATCGCAAAAGGTACTGAGGGCATGTATGAGTTCAACGATGCCAAAGTAAAAAGTGCCTCGCACGTCATTGTATTCTGTAGCCGTGTCTATGCTGATGATGAGTTTTTGGATGACATCTTAGAAAAAGAAGATGCAGATGGTCGTTTCGCAGAGCCAAAATTTAAAGAGCAAATGCATCAGACGCGTAAAATGTTTTTAGACATTCGTCGTTATGAGCAAAAGGACGAGCCACATTGGTTGATAGAGCAATTGTATCTCAATATGGGTGCTCTACTACTAGGAGCGGCTACCCTAGGTATTGATGCGGTGCCGATGGAAGGGGCGGATTTGAAAGCACTCGATGAAGAGTTTGATTTACGTAGCAAGGGCTATACGGCTGTGGCGGTCGTGTCGCTTGGTTATCGTAGTAAAGATGATTTTAACGCTGAGTTACCAAAATCACGTTTTGATGAAGAAACAATTATTACGAAAGCATAGCCAGTTATTAGCTAAGCAAAGAACATTTTTAATAGACATATCTACTAAATATTATATGTAAAAAGTCTATTCAAGAGCCTCATAAACTGACTGTTTATGGGGCTTTTTTTATCGAGATTTACTTTGAAATAACGTTAAAAACTGAGGATAAAAAATATACCACCTATTAGCAGCGCTAACATTTCGATACTCCCGCAGATTAGAAACTACACTGGAAACCCTACAAAGTAAAAACAAAACAACTGTTTCCGTACGTCATAATAAATTTATTGACGCTGTCATTCTGAAGCGTATTTCACCATTTTATTATGTTCATCTGCCAGCGAGAAGCCAGCATGTCTACTTTGACCTTAACAATCAATAAGCAAGATTATCAGCTCGAGAATCTTGACGCCCGTACGACACTGCTCGACGTCTGTCGTCAGCATTTACAAATTACTGGACCCAAAAAGGGCTGCGACCACGGTCAATGCGGGGCTTGTACCATGCTCATCAATGGACGACGGGTTAACTCTTGTCTGACACTCGCCGTTATGCATGATGGTGATGACATTACAACGATTGAAGGCATTGGAATGCCAGAGTCACTATCGGCATTGCAGCAAGCTTTTAAGGACAATGATGCATTTCAATGCGGGTATTGTACGCCTGGTCAGATTTGTTCAGCGACCGCATTGATAGAAGAAGTGAAACAAAACTGGCCAAGCCATGTGAGCACCGACTTAAAAAATCCTGATGGTCGCCTTGTACAAGAGATTGCTGAGCGCATGAGCGGTAATATCTGCCGCTGCTCAGCTTATCCAAATATTATCAAAGCCATTTCACAAGTGCTTGAAAGCCAGGTATCAAATAGTCAAACACAAGAGCCTAGTACTCAAAAAGCAGACAACACAGTGCAAAACTCAAGCGTGACAGGTATCTGGTCACCGCCACCGAGCGAGGCGCAACTTGGCAAAACCTCAGCGAATACCAAGACAGCAACTGCTACAACAGGAGGCCGCTCATGAAACGCTTTGAATACAGTCGTGCTGATGCACCAGAGCAAGCGGCAACATCTGCCAGTACTGAGGATACGTCTTTTATCGCAGGCGGTACCAACTTATTAGACTTGATGAAATTGGAGATTGAGACGCCAATCAAATTGGTCGATATTACTCGTCTAGAGTTAGAGAAAGTTGAAACCACTGCCGACGGTGGTTTGCGTATCGGTACGCTTGTGACCAATAGCGACTTGGCAGCGCATCCTGAGGTTATTGCCAATTATCCAGTATTATCCCGAGCGATTTTGGCAGGAGCGACTGGTCAGTTGCGTAATAAAGCAACGACTGGCGGTAATTTCTTGCAGCGCACACGTTGTTATTATTTTTACCAGACAGACAGCGCTTGCAACAAGCGTGAACCGGGAACAGGTTGTCCAGCTATCAATGGCGAGAACCGTACGCTAGCTATTTTAGGCACGAGCGATGCCTGTATTGCTCAGCATCCATCTGACATGGCAGTGGCGATGCGCTTGCTGGATGCCACTATCGAGACAGTTAAAGCTGACGGATCGACTCGTTCTATCAATGTGAAGGACTTTTATTGCTTACCAAAAGATACGCCGCATATCGAAAACGTATTGGAAGCAGGTGAGCTGATTACTCACGTTGTATTACCTGCACCTGTCAAAGGTATGCATACTTATGACAAAGTGCGAGATCGCGCCTCATATGCGTTTGCGCTCGTGTCCTGTGCCGCAGTGATAGACGCTGATGATAACGGTAATCTAAAAACGGTACGATTGGCATTTGGTGGTATCGGTACGGAGCCATGGCGTAACGAGGAAGTTGAAACGTTGTTAATGGGTACTGATGGCAATAATGATGTTATCGCGCAAGCCGCCAATCTGTTATTGAATGATGCCAAAGGTAAGGGTCAAAACGACTTTAAAATACCGCTTACGCGTCGCCTACTAAAACAAGTCATTCAGCGCGCACTAGCGGGCGAGGGAGCATAATCATGTCATTATTTGAATCAATCACTCAGTCAGAACCGACCAAAAAAATGACTATGGATGAGCCTGTTGAGTCTTTATTTAGCACAACAGCGAGCAAACTGGTCGGTAAGCCAATTAACCGTGTTGACGGCTCGCTGAAGGTTAGTGGTCAAGCGCCTTACAGTGCCGAAATTCATTTGGATAATAAAGCGTACGGTGTCTTGGTCGGTGCGACCATTGCCAAAGGACAAGTCGAAAATATCGATAGCAGTTCTTTAGACGGCATTCCTAATATTATCAAGGTCGTGACGGATCCCAAGCACTTTTTGCGTAATTCTCAGCAAGGCGGATTGAAAAAAGCGCCAAAGCAGGGAGCGACTGAGATTTTTTATCATGGTCAGCCTATTGCGGTGGTCATCGCTGAAACCTTTGAAGCAGCAACAGAAGGGGCAAATGCGCTTAAAGTCACTTATAAAGATGAGACTGACCAAGCAGCATTAAATTTTACTAAAGAGTTGTCTAACGCCCATGAAGTTGATGAGAAAAAAGGCTCTGACAAAAATTATGTCCAAGGCGATCCTGAGCAAGGATTGGCTGATGCTGAGGTGACGCTTGATCGTTTCTATCATACGCCAAGTCAAAACAGCTCGGCGATGGAGCCACATGCGACATTGGCACATTGGGAAGGTGAGAAACTCGTTCTTTATACGGCTAATCAAATGCTTGCGTCTTGTAAGCAACAAGTCATGGATGCGCTAAACTTAAACAAAGATCAAGTTCAATTAATTGCACACTATGTCGGTGGTGGGTTTGGTAGCAAGCTTGGTATTGCCCCCGAATCTATTGCCGCTGCTATTGCGTCAAAAGATCTTGGTCGTCCAGTATTGATTACCATGACGCGTCCACAGGTGATGGAAGCAACGGTCAGACGCTCGAACACTCGTCAGCGCATTGCAATTGGCTGTGATAAAAATGGCGTTATCGATACGTTAATTCACGATACTATTTCTAGTAATTTGCCAGACGAGGCATTCTTTGAGCCAACTGCTTTGTCTACGCACTATCTATACAGTGGTAAAAACCGCCGTGTAAACTATGAAATGGTTGACATGAACCAAGTCTTGTCAGGTTCGATGCGTGCACCTGGTGAAGCGGTCGGTATGATTGCTGTTGAGTGTGCAATGGATGAATTGGCTGCGCAATTGGACCTTGATCCTATAGAGCTACGTCGCCGTAATGAACCCGAAAAAGACCCTAGTAAGGACATTCCATTTTCGACGCGCCAGCTAATTGCCTGTATGGAGCAAGGTGCTGAGCAGTTTGGTTGGAGTCAGCGCAACACAAAGCCTGCCAGTCAATTAGAAGGCGACTGGTGGATAGGCACGGGCATGGCTGCAGCCGCACGTGGTAATCAGTTACAGTCTTCTGAAGCGCGTGCAACTTTGCAAATCGATAAGTCAAAAGCGCTCGGTGTCAAAGCGGTTATTGAGACAGATATGACAGATATTGGTACAGGGTCTTATACTGTTTTTTCTCAGGTAGCTGCAGATTTATTAGGGTTGCCCATTGACCATATCGAGATGAAATTAGGTGATAGTGCCTTACCACCTGCATCAGGTTCAGGTGGTAGTTGGGGCGCTGCGAGTGCAGGTAGTGGTGTCTACCTCGCTTGTGAGCAGCTGCGTGAAATGCTAGCAGAAAAAGTCGGCCTATATCCTGATACGATTCAGTTAGATAATGGTCAAATTAAGCAAGTAGGCAAGCACGATTTGACAGCGGTAGAGACAGCCAAAGAGAATGGTCAAGCGTTTGCTGATAGCACGATTGATAAAATATCTGAAACCACAGGAGTCTCATTTTCAGAGAATGTATTAGAAGAACAGACAGCATCAGAAAAATATGATTTTGACAATACAGAATCATATGCGCTTGCTGACGTGATCGCAGGCTATGAGGAGCAAAAAGTCAGTGCCAAAGGTCAGATAAAGCCAGGTAAAAATGGTAAGAAGTATCGTCAGTCCTCTTTTGGTGTGAACTTTGCTGAAGTAGCCGTGCATAAGGTGACGGGTGAGATTCGAGTGAAACGTATGACGGGCGCATTTGCCGCAGGTCGTATTCTTAACCATAAAACAGCGACTTCGCAATGCTATGGCGGTATGGTATTTGGTATTGGTTCAGCGTTAATGGAAGAGGTCATCCATGATAAACGTGATGGTCGCCTGTGTAACCATGACCTCGCTGAGTATCATGTGCCAGTCAATGCCGACGTACCGCAGTTAGATGTGATATTGGTCGAAGAGGATGATCCTTATACCAACCCAATGCATATCAAAGGTATTGGTGAGACTGCTATTGCTGGTGCTGCCGCTGCAATTGCTAACGCTGTTTACAATGCCGTCGGCGTACGCGTTTATGATTTTCCGATTACGCTTGATAAGCTGCTTTACGAGATGCCAGAGTAATTTTTTAAGCCATATGTACGACAGGAACCCGCTTAATGAGCGGGTTTTTATAACTCAATCAGCAGTATATTTCGTCATTATCAAGAAAATAACTACCAAATAAGAGGCGTTATGAATCAGGTCGCTGACATTCTTAATCTGGCAATCAAAGCTAAGCAACAAGGTATTGACGCTGTATTGGCAACGGTCGTACGTACTGAAGGCTCAGCGTATCGCCGTGCTGGCGCCATGATGCTTATCTGTGAGGATGGTCGCTCAGTTGGGATGATTAGTGGGGGTTGCTTGGAGCCGCACATTATCAAACGTGCCTTTTGGCTTACTCGTAACGGTGCCAATGTGCAAGTTTATCAGACGGGTGATGACATTAAATATGCTGACGATGGCCAAGCGCAAGCAGGTGTGAAGCAAACTGAGTCTGATATATATGATGAGCCAGATAGCGACTTAGATGACGCGGACTTTGATGAGCTAAATTTTGGATTGGGCTGTAATGGGCAAGTGCATGTATTATTTGAGCGACTAACGACAGCAACGCCATTGCTAGAGACAATCCGTAATGTTCGACATACTCAGCAGCCGATTACTGTAGCGACTTTGATTCGTGCTGACGACTATCAGCATCAAGATTCTATATCGCAAAACAGTGATAATTTGCAAACTGGAATGCGTATTAATTTAGATGAATATCGCAGGTTGGGAAGCGTTTTTGCACAAGGGAAAACAGCTCTTTCAAGCATACTTGCCAATACTGTAGAAGAGTTAGCACAATATAAGCTATCTGATAAAAACGCCGAATATGTGATGGTGGAAAATGACGACGTAAATACAGAGTGGCTTGTGCAACATTTGCAACCACAAGTGCGTCTATTGATTTGCGGCGCAGGTAATGATGTGATGCCACTGGTGACCATGGCCAAGCTACAAGATTGGCATGTGACAGTTATAGATAGCCGCGCGCAATATGCGACGCGTATGCGGTTTCCTCAAGCAGACGTTGTGATGTCGCTATCTTTAGACGACAGTGAGACTTTGCTTAAGCTTAGTAGTAACGCAGCAGTTGCTTTGATGTCACACAGCTTGAGTCAAGATCGTGCTCGCCTAGCAATACTACTCAAGCATCCAGACAATTATAAATACTTAGGACAGTTAGGGCCGCGCTATCGTACCGAACGCTTAATTAATGAGATTAGCATAAACCTTAGCAATCCTACTATGTTAGAAGCTGGTATTCATAAATTGCATTATCCGATTGGTTATAAGCTGGGCGGAGACGGCCCTGAGGCACTCGCGCTTGGCATCATGGCAGAAATAAATACGGTCATGCACAATCAAACTGCCTCAATAAGTGGCTCACACAGTAGTTTCTCAAATATCTCAGCGGTGAGTAGTGATACGGATGCCAATACTGTCCAGAGTGGCGTATGAGTAAGCGTGCATTTACAGAAGGTGCTGAGCATACAGAGAGTACTGAACAGCAGAGCCAAAACCATGCGGTCATTATCTTAGCAAGCGGCCTCAGTCAGCGTCTCGGTCAACCTAAGCAGCTACTCGTTAAGAATGGCGAGCCATTGATTACTTATATGAATCGATTGGCAATAACGACCAATCCGCAAGCCATCGCCGTTGTCATTCCTGATAACCATCGTTTGATTGCTAGTGCGATTACAGCGTTGGCCAATCAATATCCAACGGTTCAGATAGTGGTGAACTCACAAGCTGATACTGGTATGGCGTATAGTTTGAGTTTAGGTATTGAGACAATTGTTGCTTTTGAATCGACTTCAATCGATCGAGTGCTAATCATGGGAATAGATCAAGTATTGTTAGATAAGCTACATCTAACCGCTTTGCTAGCGGGCAAGCAGACGGTAGTGGCCAGTCGCTATCACAGTTGGCAAGATTTAGCGAAACATCAAAATCGAGATGAAACGGTATCTGATATCATAGGTCTGCCTTTAGCAATTAACTATAAACTGCTGAGACAGTGGCAGTCAGAATTGATAGGAGATAAAGGGCTTCGTCACCTCATTAGAGGATTGCCCGCTGATCAAATAGGTGAGGTCGATAATGACCAACTTAGCTACGATATTGATACACCTGAGCACCTAGTATTTGCCAAACAACAAGGCTGGCTTAATAGCTAGCCCGATTAATTTAATTGGTTTTGAACAGTATTCATTTTGAACAACGAAATGCGAGAGAATAAAATTATAAATACGATAGAAACCGAACGACTGTACCTACGACAGTGGCAAGCGAGCGACTTTGCGCCATTCGCTGAGATTAATGCTGACCCTGAAGTAATGGAATACTTTCCTAAGCTATTAACTACTTCCATGAGTAATACTATCGCCAAGAAATGCCAGTCGCTGATTGATGATAATGGGTGGGGTTTTTGGGCAGTGAGTCTAAAAGAAACAGATGCTTTTATCGGTATGGTTGGGTTAAATCATGCGCATGCCGATATGCCGTTCTCTCCTGCTGTCGAGATTGCTTGGCGATTGCACAATGATTATTGGGGATTAGGGTATGCGACAGAGGCGGCAAGGGCTTCATTGAATTTTGCATTCGATACATTAGGACTAGATGAAGTCGTTGCCTTTACTGCCGTTATCAATAAGCGCTCACAATTGGTTATGGAGCGCCTTGGTATGACCAATACACAGGAGGATTTTTTTCACCCTATGCTTGAGTCTAATCATCGGCTCGCTGAGCATGTGCTGTACAAAATTACTCGGCAGCAATGGTAGGATACTGTGCTCACTTAATTGCATTGATGGTTGTCTTTTACTCTGTTTGGCTACTATTATCTCGCGAAAACGTCAGAATATGCCCTTTAAACGGCAAGTCTAGATAAGTCGTATTTTCAGGTTTTACATGCTTACTACTAAAGCCAAATTCAGTCATCTTATTGGTTAGTTTGTTTTTGCGACCGCGACCAGGATCGACCACGATGACCTCGCAAGTCGGCATAGCATGACGGTCAATGAACTCAGCTAATATATCAATGTGTTGGTCTTCATAGAGCAAGTCACTGCCGATAATCATATCAAACTTGCCAAGATGGCTATTGTCTTCTGCCCAATCTAAACGCTCAAAATTAATCTCTTTATTATTATTCAGCGTGGTATTCCTATCAAGGAAATACTCAACCGTTGGATGATAGTCAGTCGCTGTGATGTCCGCATGTCTATGATTCAGTAGCAGACTAGAGAGCGCCATACCGCAGCCAACTTCCAAAATACGTTTGCCTGTAATATCGTAATCGAGCATATGATTGGCCAGCACCAAGCTTGAAGGCCATATCACCCCAAACATCGGCCAAGAAGCGGAGCAGATACCCAGATTTAACGCTTCGTCATCAGGGTCACTAAATTGTTGATTGTCACGTAGTGTGCAAATATGAATGTCGGTATTGCCAATTTCAATCGTTTGATAACGCACGCGCACAGTGGTCAGCGAAGTCATAAACTGTCCTAAAAAATAAGCAAGAATGCAAGGTTTGGCAGGGGTTGCCGATTTCGGTAGGGTACAACATTGGAAAAGATGATGAAAATATTGGAAGCTGTATAGATGTTTGAATGGTTAGAGATTTGTGGCAACTTAAGTTGTGGCAAGAAAATACTTAAGTGTATGAGAAGAGTATGACCTAAATTCTGACAAGTTATTGTTAATTCTGAGAGTATTGTTATTGCTGCGTAGAGTTAGCCGATACTAGAGAGTGATATAGGTAAGAATGATACGAAAAATACTTATATGAGAATAAACAGTACGCTTAACTTTAGCTAAGCGCACTGTTTATTCTCGCGTAAAAGATCGAGCTTAAGCAACAAATCAGACGATACAGTGGAATGAATTAAGCGAATTAAATCAGTTAAGAAACCTCCTTAGTTAAGAAATCTCAATCCAGAGGTTTTAAGGGCCCATACTAGCTCGACAAAGGCACGACTGTTGGTCAGAGGTTCGCCATCGATGATGAGAACGTAGCCTGCATTATCTATCCATAAAAACACAAAGCTGGTCTCAGGAATGAGTAGGTCGACCTGTTGAAAAAACGAGATTGCCTGACTCTCTACTGCCCACCCACGTTGCTTTTGGCGGAGCATAAAGCCTGAAAAATCAGCGGCGGCGACACTGAGCATGTCCGCTTCTTCTTGACTATAGCCAACTCGCGCTAAACAAAATCCTTCATCAGAGCCGATCGCGGCTCGGCGTTTACCAGATAAGCTCGCCACGACATAAGGCAAAAACTGGTCTAATGGCAAGTTAGGCGCTGGTAAAAACAGTGACAGCTTTTCAATCCAACCTTTTTCGATAAAGCTCTGTAGCCATTGTTCAGAATAGCGCTGAAGCCAGTCAGCGGCGAGCAGTGTCTGATCATAAGATAGCAAATTCTGTAATGCTAGCTGCTCATCAGTCGGTTCGTTCTGTGAAAACGCCTCAAAAATACCAGCTGGCGTCAGGGTAAGATAGGTTTTATCAGCATTTAAGTAAGAGGACATAGTAACTACCATTATGATAAAAGTGATTGATAAGTGACAAATTAGGCTTTCAGATCGTTGAGTTCAAATAATTTTGATACAAGGAAACCGAGCGTAAGTTATACATTAGTATGCTTAGCGAGGATGACGACGTAGCGGATTTATATGGATTTGACTATAGTTTGATCGAGATGTTGTTGGCAGTTGTCCCAGCGCGCATCGAACTGCCAGTCACTTCTACCCAAGCGAAACCATACCAGCGAAAACGCAAGGCGATCATTGCGCGCAGTACAATGGGCAAAAAACTCATTTTCGATTTGCTCAATCGTACCCCAGTCTTTGTCCTCACGCGCTTGCATCAGCTCAGTGGTGATGTCTTTAGCGATTTCTCGGGCATCATCGCTGCTGATACGCAGCCGTTGCTTTTGCTCATTGAGAGAAGGAGATATCAGCACACTCCAACGAGTGGCCAACATACTATTGCGCTGAATGTATCTTTTTTTATCAATGCACTCGCGAAAGCCTTGCTGGACATGAGGATACAAACGATCTTTGATACGAGTAAATAGATTGTTTACATCATATGGGATATCAAACCAGCACCCATAAAAAAAGTCCGCTACAGCACCTTGTAACGGCTCTTTCTCCGTCAATAGCAAAGCTGCATTGATGCGCTGCTCATGAAAGTGACGGTTGTTGGGTGCCAAAAATACTTTACGAGAGTAAAACCGAAATACTCGGTGTGCGACTCTTTCATTTTCTTTAATAAGGTCTGAATCAGACATAATAATACCCTTCTATCATCGCTATTATTACGACGGTGCTTGCTTCAGTGGTAATGATGTCATACGACAAGCGATGATGTAATCCAGAGAAATAGCGCTTGATATCAATACAATGATTGAGCGACTAATCCAATAATGTCTGCATCAAATCAATCATAAATTCGGCATCTTCTTCGCTCATTGGCTCAAATCCTTGAGGCATGCCAAGCTCAGCCAATGCTTCTTTACCATCGTCATCGTTGTGCAAATTGAGGATGGCTTCTAGAAAGATTTGTGCATCGGGAAAGTCTTCTTTGACTAGTAACACATGACTGATATCAGCCAAGTCACTTTCGATAAGTACTGACAGCTGAGTCTTGGTCAAGCGTGAGAAGCTATGAAATATCTCTGCCAAAAAGAACGCGACTTGGGCTTCACCTTTGATGACTTTGCGGGCAGCCGCTTGATAGGTCTCGGTCACATCCCAGTTGAGATCAGAGGCTTCTATATCGACGGCTTCTAGCAATCGCAAACCAATCAGTTTGACATCTCGGTTGTCAGCCATCGCGACAGTAGCCCCTACTTGAATGTCTTCCAAACGGCTAATAGCGCTATTGGCTGCGGCTGCAATGACCATCTCATCAGATTTGCCGATAGGTCGGGCAATGGCTCGATAGCCTTGCTCTCGAATGAGAGTGGCTGCATCAAAAGGGTTGGCATAAATGATTTGAATGTCACCAGCATCAATGACCTGCTCTTGCTCAGCGTGAGAGGCAGGGATATTGAGATGCATGTTTAAGTTGGCACGTTTTTGAATCAAGGTGTTGAACATGTGCCAGCCTGCAAAGCGATCAGGCGAGAAATCAGGGGCGATTAACATATTGTGTGTCGTCATGACTTAGCCTTCCTCATCTTGTTTCATTTGGGCATATTGAGTCATCGCCGCTTCAATTTTGCTGCGTGATGGTTTGCGTCGTACCGAGGTGTAGCCGACGATTTCGCCGCGACGCACGTTAGGCACCACAGTGGCATAGACCCAATAATGACTGCCGTCTTTGCATAAGTTTTTGACATAGCCATGCCATTTTTGTCCAGACTCAGCAGTACTCCATAAGTCTTTATAGGCGGCTTTTGGCATATCAGGATGACGCAAAATATAGTGCTGTTGGCCAATCAATTCATCTATATGATAGCCACTGATTTCGACAAAGGCGTCGTTGACGTGAGTGATGATACCGTCGAGATTGGTACGCGAGACAATCAGCTTACCGTCTGGGTAGGGGCGCTCTATACCAGTATCATAGACAGTCCGTGATGTGCCATCATGATAAGTCATCGTGATTTGCTCAGCAGGCATATCGGGTTTGTGTGCATCAGGGATTGGAGAACCCATGGTCATCTCCTTCGTTGATCGTTATGTAGTCAATCCTCTATAAATTGGATACGGTGTCAGCCTTGCTTAGCCTACTACTTGTAGTACTCTCACTCGGCTTCCTTGTATTCAAACTATATTGAACCGACTATATTTATAGTAATTAAAAGCTAATAAATTCGATAAGCAGTCGCCAATCAAATAAGCTTTGCCAATGCTTCTGAGGCGCGCTTAATATCTAGGAATATTAAGCCAAGCTTGGCATTGGGTTTTGCCATGATGGTGAGTACCGCTTCATCGCCTGATGAGGTCATGATGACGTAGCCTTTCTCGCCTTGAATCATAATGCGATCAATACTACCGCGTGCCAACTCGCGTCCTGCACGATCACCCAATGATAATAATGCTGCTGACATAGCACCCACGCGATCTTCATCCACGCCGGTTGGTAGAGCTGAAGCAATCATAAGACCATCGTTAGAGATTAGCGCAGATGCTTCAACATCTGCTGATGAACTGTTTAAGTCTTCCAATATCTGCTGAAATGAATCTGTACGCATATCGCTTTCTCTATACTGTTTGTTAATTTTTATTTATGAACTATAGTTAGCCAAAAATAACCCTGTTTAAAAAAGGGTATTATAAATCCTTACTAATAATATTGATATAGTAAATCCCTATTTAAAGTAAGGTTATTAAGGTTTTTTTCTTCAATTTCATAAAATTTGCAACATTGTTATTAAAAAAGCCCCAATCATTAAATGACTGGGGCTTTTTTAATGATAATAAGTGAAGGTAGGTTGATTACATTGTGTCGCGCCATTGTCCTTGAACCATGATACCTTGGATAGGGTTTAAGCCCATCTGATAGGCCAAGTCAGCGGGACGAGCGATATCCCATAGCGCTAAATCAGCATCACAGCCCACTTCTATTCTACCCTTATTAGATAGTCCTAAAGCCTGTGCTGCATAAACAGTCGAGCCTGCCAGTACTTCTTCGGGTGTCAGGTAAAACAGTGTACAGCCCATGTTCATCGCCAATAACAGCGACGTCAACGGTGAGGTGCCAGGATTACAGTCGGTTGAAATAGCCATAGGGACTTGATGTTTACGTAATGCCTCAATCGGTGGCAACTTGGTGTCACGTAGCGTATAAAATGCCCCTGGCAATATCACGGCAACGGTATTGCTAGCCGCCATTTTCTTGATGTCTTCTTCTGACAAGTGCTCTAGATGATCGCTCGACAGTCCTTTATATTCAGCAACTAAGGCACTACCACCTATATCGGACAGCTGCTCAGAGTGCAGTTTGACTGGTAAATCTAAAGATCGTGCGACCTCAAAGACTCGCCTGATTTGCTCTGTACTAAATGCGATGTTTTCACAAAATCCATCGACCGCATCGACCAAGTCCTCTGAATGCAGAATCGGCAGCCATTCGCAGACTTGCTCAATATAGTCATCTGCACGATTTTTATACTCAGGTGGCAAGGCATGAGCCGCCAAATACGTGGTACTTACATGAATGTCGTACTTTTCACCAAGCTGGCGAGCGACCGTAAGCATTTTGCGTTCAGTGTCTAAGTTCAAGCCATAACCAGATTTAATTTCGATACTGGTAACGCCTTCTTTCATAAGTGCGATTAAGCGTTTTTCACTTTGTGCAAATAGCGCTTCAATACTGGCAGCGCGAGTGGCACTGACCGTCGCGACAATACCGCCGCCTTGTGCGGCAATGTCTTGATAACTAGCGCCTTGTAATCGTGCTTCAAACTCATTGCTACGGTTGCCGCCATAGACGATATGCGTATGACAGTCAATAAGCCCTGGGGTTATCCATTTACCATCCACGTCTGTGATTTGGCTATCTTGATATTTAGGCAGATGAGTATCGATTTGGTCATGTGCCCCAATCCAAGCGATTTTGCCACTTTTGATACCAATAGCCGCGTTCTCTAACTGACCGTATGGGATATTATTAGCATCTGAATTATCGTAAATATCGAAACCATAGTTCGCTGAAAACGTCGCAATGTTGGCATTGATAATGAGTTGATCAAACGATGTCATAGTAGATTCGTCGAGCGTCTGCTCTTTAAAATTTTCTGATTCATTCATAATAGGCTCCTAATTATTGGGAGGCGAGTGATCTTTTGTCTTAAGATCTTTGTTTGTAAGACCTAGGCGCTAAGTAAGTGCTGCTCTACAATAGTGGCCAGTAAGCGAGCAGCGACTTTGCAGCTACGACTGTCAATATCAAAGGTAGGGTTAATCTCAGCAAGGTCTGCCATTTTTACTTTGCCTGATGCCATGATGGTTTTGACCATACGCTCAACGAAACCCAGCTCAATGCCAAAGGCGGCAGGTGCGCTCACACCTGGGACGACACTAGATGGTAAGCAGTCCATATCGATGGTTAGATACACAATATCGACCTGATCTACAAAGCTTTTGACCCGCTCAGCAAGTGTATCCCAAGGCTGATAGTGACAGTCTTCATCACTAATGACCTGTACGCCCAATTGCTCAGCACGATCAAAGAGAGCTGCCGTATTAGAAAAGCGACTGACGCCAATACAGCAATAATGAAAGGGTTGACCATGTGCGTCAAGATGCTCGGCAATCTGGCGAAATGGTGTCCCAGAAGTCGCTACATCCGACTGACGAATATCAAGATGAGCATCAAAATTAATAATCCCAATAGTAGGCGCTGTGTTTGTGCTGATAGTTGTTTCGCTAGTATTTTCTAAGGCCTGCCATAATCCCAAAAAACTACCATAAGCGATGGCATGACCACCGCCAAGTCCGATGGGTAGACCACCTTGCTTGACAATAGTGCTCACTGCATCAGCATATTTAATCTGAGCTTGCTCAAGGGTGCTCTCGGCAAGGCCATCATTATCATCACAATGAATGTCACCAGCATCACCCAATAAGGTTGATAATTGACCATCAAAACGTTGTTGCAATTCAGCGATGACTGGCAGCGTAGCCAAAGCTCGACGAATCAATGGTGGAGCAGCTCTAGCACCTATGCGGCCTTGATTGCGTCTGACGCCTTGATCACAGGCAAAGCCAATTAGCCCAATATTTTGATCCTCGTAAGGCTGAGCAAGCTGATACCAATAGCGGGCACGCGCAGTCTCAAATGGCTCTGTACGTCCTATCCACTGGGTCATATCAGCAGGTGTATGGCTAATGTGAGTGGTATTCGGTGCTGTTGTTCTCGTTATTGTCATCACTGCTCTCCGCCCATTAATCTTTATTTAGACTCGTACCAATCGCTGCGTAGTGACTGCCAATGTTCAGCAAGCGTACCGTCTAATATCAGCTGCTTGGCTGCTTCGATATCTGGGGCGAGGTAGCGATCTTTATCATAGAAAGTCACTTTCTCACGTAGTTTCTGATGTGCCACAGTCAGCGGCTCTGACGTATCTAGTCCACGATGGAAGTCGATACCTTGACCAGCAGCCAATAACTCAATACCGATGATAGTGGCAGTGTTTTGTGCCATCTCGTATAGGCGTCGTGCGCAATAGGTGGCCATAGACACATGGTCTTCTTGATTAGCAGAGGTCGGGATACTATCGACACTGCCTGGATGGGCGATAGATTTGTTTTCTGAGGCCAGCGCTGCGGCCGTCACATGCGCAATCATAAAGCCTGAGTTGACCCCAGCATTATCGACCAAGAATGGCGGCAGACCACCTGATAAAGTGGCATCAATTAGCAAAGCGACACGGCGCTCAGACATCGAGCCAATCTCAGCGATTGCTAAGGCTAAAATATCCGCGGCAAAAGCCACAGGCTCAGCATGGAAGTTACCACCTGAGATAGCGACAGGGCCATCTTCGTTATTAAAGATAAGTGGATTGTCAGTTACGGCATTGGATTCTATTAGCAGAGTTTTCCCTGCTTGGTTGATGATATCAAGACAGGCACCCATGACCTGTGGCTGACAGCGTAGGCAGTAAGGGTCTTGCACTCTATCGTCTTGCTCGCCGTCATGTGAGGCACGGATAGCACTGCCTTTGATTAGTTGACGATGTGCTTTGGCGATTTCGATTTGACCATGATGGCCACGTACTTCATGAATACGCGCATCAAATGGTGAATCGGATCCTTTTGCAGCATCAATCGACATCGAGCCAACAATAGTGGCGGTCTCAAGCAAATCACGCGCTAAAAAATAACCACGTAATGCCAGTGCAGTTGATACTTGCGTACCGTTGATTAGTGCAAGGCCTTCTTTGGCTGCCAATGTGATTGGCTTAAGTCCATGCTGCGCTAGAGCATCAGCAGCAAGTACTTTTTTGCCAGCGACAAACACATCACCTTCACCCATCATCGCAAGCGTCATATGTGATAATGGTGCTAGGTCACCAGATGCACCAACTGAACCTTTGGCTGGGATATTGGGTGTGATTTGATTATTGATTAAGCCAAGTAAGCTATCAACTACCTCGCGGCGTACACCAGAGACACCTTGCGCCAGACTGGCAACTTTCATCACCATAATCAGTCGTACCACGCCATCTGGTAGCGCGTCACCAGTACCCACTGAGTGAGAAACGATCAGGTTACGCTGAAGTAGCTCAAGCTGATCATCACTGATACGTGTCTTTGCTAACAGGCCAAAACCGGTGTTGATACCGTATGCGCTTTTGTCTCGTGCAATGATGGTACGTACATCTTCGTGCGAGGCATCTATCGCCTCATAATCACTTTCGGGTAGTGTCAATATGACAGGCTGCTCGTAGATATCACGTAGCATTTCAAAGCTAAGCTGGCGAGGATGTAGGGTTAGTTGTTTGATGTCGTTCATAGGGGTAATCCTAGTATTGTAAGTCATATAGTCGATTCAATTTAAAAGTATTACAGCGTTAACCTCGCTTGAAGTATTACATATACATCTACACTCGGTTGCCTTGTACTACTTTTAAATTGAATCGACTATGTGGGTTATATTATTTTTGTTTAGGGCGTGTCCTCATTTTAAAAATGGTGATAAAAATGAGATAAATTGCCGTCAAACAAGGAAAATAGTGCAGATAATATCGAGATATTGACCAACTATTTGACGAGGTTTGGCAAAATTTAGCTGTTTTTAGCCCATTTAGAGGACACTCGTTTGAATTGAGGACACGCCCTAGTATCTTTACTAAAATGAAGTTGTTGAAAGGTTTTTAATCAACGAAATATCTATTATTGAGTTTGAGTTTTTTAGCCAATCCAATTGAGGTACATAGCCAGATGTCCGAATGCCGCAGCCAGTAAAATACTGAGTACCACGCGCTCGAACCAAATGATGACCATTTTGCCAACAGAGACTGGAATCTCGGTCGCAAGCACACACGGAATCATGGCTGAGAAGAACAGCACGCTGCTGATGGAGATGACCCCTGCGACATAGCGTGTCAGAATATCTGCCTCACTTAGTAGTAATGCTGGCAAGAACATCTCAGCCAGTCCTGCTGACATGCCTTTGGCCGCGACAAGCGGTTCTGGTAGACCGCCAAGCCATGTAAAGGGATAAAGAAGCAAACCCAACGCATCGAATACGGGCGTATATTTTGCTAATAGCAATCCTGTTAAGCCGACAGCGATGATAGACGGAACGATAGCAGCGGCCATCGTTAGACCGTCGCGAAAGTTAGACCACAAGATTTGTTTGAGGTCAGTGGCACGGCGCGAAGTGGATAAACCTAAATCAAACGCAGCTGCTAGCCGTGTACCACCTTTATGATCTAAAGCGGGACGTTCAACGCTATCATCAAAGAGACTGATAGGTGGAATACGAGCAGTAATTGCAGTGACAATAAAGGTAATTACTAGCGTAGACCAAAAGAACACATTCCAGAACTCCATCAGACCAAGCGTTTTGGCAACAATAACCATAAACGCCGCTGATACAGTCGAAAACCCAGTCGCAATGATAATGGCTTCACGCGCTGAATATTGCTTTTGTAAATACACGCGATTGGTGATGAGCAAACCAATAGAGTAGCTACCGACAAAGGAAGCAACAGCATCAATCGCTGATGAGCCTGGGGTTTTCCAAATAGGTTTCATAATTGGCTGCATGAGCACACCAACCATTTCTAGTAAGCCAAAACCAACCAAGAAGGCCAAAATAAGCGCGCCAAGCGGTACAATCATACCGACTGGTAAGGCCAGTTTTTCAAACAGAAACGGCAACATGTCCTTTTCCATCATAAAGGCAGGCGCTATGTCAGCCACATACATCACTGCTAGTATCAGACCCATGATTTTAAAAGCAGTCATAATCATATGGGTGATATTTTTACGCCATGAGCCATCGATAAATGGCTTACTCACGCCATAGAGCATGAGTAAAAACAATAGCGTCACGGACAAGGTGTGCTGCTGAGTGACCAGATAGGTTGCGCCATGATCGAACAAAATCGTGCTTTTTTCACCAATGGTAAATGGTACGAAGAACATCACCAAACCGATGGCACTGAATACGATAAGCTGTATTAAAGCAATAGGGGTTGATAGCAGTTTTTTTGACGATGTCGTTGGATTTTCATCGTGCAGATCAGATGTTGTATTTTGCTCAATCATATTATCCTCCTTGATAAAACGCCGAAAATATCCTTATACTCAGTTACAGCGTATAAGGACAAGGGGCAAACTATTTAATCATTGGCAAATTTAGACCATAGTCTTTCGCTGTTTTAATCGCCAACTCATAACCTGCATCGGCATGGCGCATGACGCCTGAGCCGCAATCATTGACAAGTACTCGCGATAAGCGTTTGGCTGCAGCGTCCGTACCGTCTGCGACGATGACCATACCTGAGTGCTGCGAGTAGCCCATGCCAACACCGCCGCCATGATGTAGTGATACCCAAGTTGCGCCGCCTGCCACGTTCAGCATGCCGTTCAATAGTGCCCAATCAGATACCGCGTCTGAGCCGTCTTTCATGCTTTCTGTTTCGCGGTTTGGACTGGCAACAGAACCCGTATCTAAGTGGTCACGACCAATGACGATTGGGCCTTTTAGCTCACCATTCTTGACCATTTCATTAAATGCCAAACCTGCTTTGTCACGTTCACCAAGCCCTAACCAACAGATACGGGCAGGCAAGCCTTGGAACTGAATACGCTCTTTTGCCATATCTAACCAGCGATGAATATGTTTGTTTTCAGGGAATAGTTCTTTAATTTTTTGATCAGTCTTATAGATATCTTCTGGATCACCTGATAACGCTACCCAGCGGAATGGGCCTTTACCTTGGCAAAATAGCGGACGAATATAAGCGGGGACAAAACCTGGGAAGTTAAAGGCATCTTTGACCCCTTCGTCAAAGGCAACCTGACGGATATTATTACCGTAATCAGTCGCGGGAATGTCCATCGCTTGCAAGTCTAAAATCGCTTGTACATGTACCGCACAAGACTGAGCAGCTGCTTTAGTCAGTGCTGCATGTTGCTCTGGATCTTCTTGGGCGGCTTTCCATTCCTCTACTGTCCAGCCGCTTGGTAGATAGCCATTGATCAAGTCATGTGCTGAGGTTTGATCGGTGACCAGATCAGGCTTCATGCCACCAGCGTTAGCACGCTTGACCATCTCAGGTAAGATGTCTGCGGCATTACCAAGTAGGGCGATAGAGACAGCTTCGCCAGCGTCCGTATGTTGTTTAATCAATTCATAAGCGTGATCAAGATTGTCCGCTTGCTTATCGACATAACCCGTGCGCAAACGGAAATCGATACTAGACTGCTGACACTCAATGTTTAACGAAGTCGCACCAGCAAAAGTCGCAGCTAATGGCTGCGCGCCGCCCATACCGCCCAGACCGGCGGTCAAAATCCAACGACCCGCCCAGCTACCGTCATAATGCTGACGACCTGCTTCCACAAAAGTCTCATACGTACCTTGGACGATGCCTTGCGTGCCAATATAAACCCAGCTACCTGCAGTCATCTGACCGTACATAAACAGGTCTTTGCGATCGAGCTCGTTGAAGTGCTCCCATGTTGCCCAGCGCGGTACAAGGTTGGAGTTAGCAATCAATACGCGTGGTGCGTTTTCGTGTGTTTGAAACACGCCTACTGGTTTACCAGATTGCACCAATAACGTCTCATCATCCTCTAATTCTTTTAGTGATTCTAAGATTTGATCATAGCTTTCCCAGTTACGGGCTGCGCGCCCAATACCACCGTAGACGACCAGGCTTTTTGGGTTTTCTGCCACATCAGGATGCAGGTTGTTTTGCAGCATACGATAAGGTGCTTCGGTCAGCCAGCTTTTGCAATGTAGCGTGCTACCGGTAGGCGCAGTAATATTACGGCTCTCATCGCGGCGAGTCAGCTTAGTTTCTTTGTTGGTTCCATTGTCAGTAGTCATGATCATATCCTTGTGATAGCGAATAGGGCGATAAAGTCATCAAAGTAAGTGTCTTACAGTCAGCCTAGATATTCATTTACTAAGTATTTATCTAAATTTATAAAAATATCGAATCGATAAAGCAAATTTTCTAGCACCGCTGTAAAGTTGTATATACAAATTATCAAAGATACTTTTTTCATGCAAGGATTTTTTTCATGAGCTGATTATTTTTGTGATTAACTCAGCCGATTTAGACAACATCGAGTGAGTTGAAAAGCGCCCTAGTCAATACTGAACGCTCAGACATTTTGACTAAGGCTTGCACGGTGGTCTCGTGATATTATGTGGTCATTCCTATTAGCAAAACTGACGGTCAAAGGCGGATATGACAAAGACAATTCCGGCGTATCAACGCATAAAAAACGCCATACTAGACAACATTCATTCTGGTAAGTGGCAGGCAGGCAATGCGATTTCGACAGAAATGGCACTGGCTGAAGAGTTTGGTGTGTCAAGAATGACGGTCAACCGTGCGCTAAAAGAGCTGAGCGAGGAGCGGGTACTGGAGCGTCGGCAAGGGTCGGGCACGTTTGTCGCGCAGCAGCAGTTCAATCATACCTTTGTAGAAGTGCGCAATATTGCACAGGATTTAAAGTCTGCCAATCGTGATTATGAGGCACAGGTCGTGAGTAAGCGTGCTATTACGGCTGATATGCTCGATAATGAGCTGCGTCGTAAGTTTGGTATTAATGAAGGGTCTGTGCCTGTTAACACAAACGCTCAGACAGACGCTAGTGATGAAGCTGTCCTGTATGAAGTAAAAATTATTCATTTTGCTGATGGTCAGCCTATACAGTTTGAAGAACGTTGGGTCGATGCCAAAAAAGTGCCGAAGTTTATCGATCAGGATTTTAGTGTGGTCAATACCAGTGATTATTTAATCGCTAAAAGCCCTCTAGAGAGTGGCAGCTATACCATTCGAGCATTGGCAGCCCCTGATGAGATTGCTGAGTTTTTGCAAATTGCGCCGCAGTCACCAACGCTTGTGTTGCGTCGACAGACCTATTCGGCTGGCCAAGTCGTTACCTTTGTAAAAATGTGGCACGCGGGTGATCGCTATCAGTTCTCAGGCGAGTTGTAGTAGATATAGTCAAGCCTATATAAATCCGCTACATCGTCATCTTCGCTAAGCGTACTCATGTATAACTTGCACTCGGTTTCCGTGTATCGAAATTATATTGAACTGACTATAGCTTACGTATGCTCACTGATTGTGTACGTTTTTCTGTCTAAAGTGAGATACTATATCCATAAGCTGCTATTTAATAAGATAGCAATTGGCGTTAATTAAAGTCATCAGAATATTTGAACAATCGTTAAAAATTAAAATATAATATAGAAACAGTATTGAAAAATAGCCCGAATAGCCTCAAATCGGGCAACCAAAGCCGAATATCATAGAAGAGCTTATATTGTTCTTCTGTGTCGGCTTGTCCTATTTATTAGCACCATATATTTTATTAGCATTATGCGTTTTTACTTTATTCATTCACTCTTATAAGGACGTCTTATGAAACGTCGTACTCTCTTAGCCCTTGCCGCCAGTACTATGTTCCTTGCCGCTTGTGGTCAATCTACTACCAACGAAGCCGATACCAGTGCAACTGACAGCGCTGCAACAGGCGGTTCTGATTTGCTACAACGTATCAACAACGGCGGCACCATCAACGTCGGTACAGAGGGGACTTATCCTCCGTTCACGTATCATGATGAGAGCGGCAAACTAACGGGTTATGATGTTGAAGTAACGCGTGCAGTCGCGGATAAACTAGGCGTAGACGTTGAGTTTAAAGAAACTCAATGGGATGCGATGCTGGCTGGTTTGGATTCAAAACGCTTTGATATGGTGGCTAACCAAGTTAGTTTGACCACGCCTGAGCGTAAAGCAAAATATGACAAAGCGATGGCTTATAGCTGGTCAGGTGCAGTTGTATTGGCACCTACTGATGACAACCGTTACAGCTCGTGGGAAGGTCTAAAAGGCCTACGTACGGCGCAATCACTTAGCAGTAACTACGGTGAGCTTGCAGAGCGTTATGGTGCAGAGATCGTTCCTGTCGATGGTATGGCGCAAGCGATTCAATTAGTGAAGCAGGACCGTGCTGACTTTACGATGAATGACAATCTAGCGGTATTGGATTATCTCAAAAAATTCCCGGATTCTGATCTTGAGATTAAATTAACTGCACCTGCTAGTGAACAAACTGGTTCAGGTCTAGTGCTTATCAAAGGTGATGATGAAGTCGTAGCAAAACTGGATGAAGCAATGGCTGAATTGGCAGCTGAAGGCACACTTACCAAGCTTAGCGAACAGTTCTTTGGTGCTGATATAAGTCAACAAAAATAATGTCAGTTTCTATCATGTCAGCTTCTGTAATGTCTACATCATGGTTCGCGGACTTATTGGCAGTATTGCCATTTATGAGTCCTGATCGAGCGCAGATTGTCATCTCGTCGTTTTGGCCAATGCTCAAAGGCGGTATATATTATTCGATACCGCTGGCATTGATCTCATTTGCGATTGGTATGGCCATTGCACTGACAGTGGCATTGATTCGTATTATTCCGCGTGCCACTTGGTTCCATGAAATCATTTATCGGCTCGCTCGTGTCTATGTGTCCGCCATTCGCGGTACACCGATGCTGGTTCAGCTGTTTATTATTTTTTATGGTCTGCCAAGTGTCGGGGTGAAGCTCGATCCCTTTCCTTCAGCGATTATTGCGTTCTCACTGAACATCGGTGCGTATGCATCGGAGACAGTGCGTGCTTCGATTTTATCGATACCAAAAGGACAGTGGGAAGCAGGCTCGACGGTTGGTTTGACGTATCTACAGACTTTTCGTCATGTGATTTTACCGCAGGCGCTTAGAGTATCGGTGCCGCCGTTGTCCAATACCTTTATCAGTCTGGTAAAAGATACCTCACTTGCTTCATTGGTACTGGTCACTGAGCTGTTCAAACAGGCGCAGATTATCACAGCTCGTAACTATGAGTTTATGCTGGTCTATACAGAAGCGGCAATTATTTATTGGGGTATCTGTCTGTTCTTGACCTTTATCCAAGGCAAGCTTGAAACTAGGTTAGATCGCTATGTGGCAAAATAATTGATGGTTGGATAATTATTAGCCAGATTTTATTAGCTCCGTAGCCATTAGTCATACAAGCGCTTAAGAACAAGCACGCAAGAATAAACAGTCGCAAATAAAGACCAGTACAACAGGAATTTTTATGATCAAAGTCACTAATATTCATAAAGCCTTTGGTGGCAATCAGGTGCTAAAAGGCATCGACTTGACTATCAATAAAGGCAAAGTGGTCGTAATATTAGGACCTTCAGGATCGGGTAAAACCACCTTTTTGCGTTGTTTGAATGCGCTAGAGATTCCTGATCAAGGTGTGATTGCTTTTGATGACGATAGCTTGAGCGTCGACTTTGCGACTAAGCCAAGCAAAAAAACGCTACTAGCCTTACAGCGTAAATCAGGTATGGTATTTCAGTCTTATAACTTGTTTCCACATAAGACAGCCATTGAAAACTTGATGCTTGGGCCTACGGTAGTACAGGGGCAAAGCAAAGCGCAAGCCCGTGAGCAGGCATTGGTACTACTTGAGAAAGTTGGACTGTCGGACAAAGCGGATCTCTATCCGTTCCAGTTATCTGGTGGTCAGCAGCAGCGTATTGGTATTGCCCGTGCGCTTGCTATTGAGCCGTCATTATTACTGTTTGATGAGCCAACCTCTGCACTTGATCCAGAGTTGGTACAAGATGTGCTAGAGACAATGAAGCAGCTCGCCTCTGAAGGTTGGACGATGGTCGTAGTGACTCACGAAATCAACTTTGCTCGTGACGTTGCCGATCATGTTGTACTGATTGAGGATGGTCATGTGGTTGAAGAAGGCAGTGCCAAGCAGCTGTTTGAAGACTCAAAGCATCCTCGTACGCAGGCATTTTTACAACGTATTGAGCAGTAAAAACGTTTGTTTTTGCGTAAGTAATCAAACAAAAAAGCCCCAATCATGATGCTATGGTTGGGGCTTTTTTTATCGAAATAAATGGGACGTATTTTAGGGTCTGTTGAACATTCAAATGTGGTGCTGGCAGTCACTATTTTTTAGACAATATGCAGTGAAATTTTTGACACCTAGTCATTCTAGGTTAAATAATTTCGCCATATATTGGCAGAAAATAGTACTGCCCTGAAAGGCTGATGCTAAAATCACCCCAAACGTTGTTGCAATCCTAGTTAAGGTCTCGACATTATCGTCGGCTTGCGCCTAATTTGGTGCAATTTTAGCAATCAGCAGCCCTAATATTTGAATGTTCAACAGACCCTAACTGAATAGACAGTAATACTATATTTTTTGTCGTTGTTTTAACCAGCGAGGTATGCGAGTGGCAGTACCGTTCAACACAGCATTTAATAAAGCCGCCAGCAAAATAAGCGCCACGCCCAGATATTGAATCCAAGACAAAGATTGATGCAGTAATAGCATCGCGAGCGCAATCGCAGTCAATGGCTCAAAAATCGTAAATACCGATGCACGAGTGGCGGGCAGCTTTTCCAATGCCTTCATATATAGCCCAAATGGCACGACGGTTCCCAGCAGTGACAATCCCAAAACATAGCCCCAAGTCATCAAGGGCAGATCTAATAGCTGCTCATAAGTGTTATAGGTCTCAGGCAAGAGCAGTAGTACGCCAGCACTAATGATAATGGAAGTGAAAAATACCAGAGGGGCAGGGTGAGCGTAATGCATTGCGCGCTTGCCCAATACGCCATATAACGAATAACACATCCCTGCTGATAGACCGAGTAAAATCCCCCAGTTAACTTTCGCTTGCTCACCTAACATCGTCAATCCAACACCAAACACCGCCATTAGTGCTAGCAAAACTGATTTACGAGTGATGGACTCACTCAGTAAGAATTTTGAGAACAATAAGCTAAATACGGGCGCGGTATAGAGTAAGGCGACGGCAGGGCCAGCGCCAACATAACTGACCGCAAAAAAGTAGCAGACAGACATACCAAGGACACCTATCAACGACTGCATCGCCAAACCAAGCCACTGCTTTGGCTGTAATTTGATAAGGTGTGGCCACAGTTTTGGTAGCATGGCTAAGATGATAAAGGCCGCCGTGACAATGCGTAATATCGTTACTTGCCAACCACTAAACCCAATTTGGTTGAGATAGGTCGAGAATATACCCAACGTACCCCAACAAATAGCAGCCGTGATGATTTGAATGGTGCCTAGCCATGATTGATGAGAGTGGTTCGTCATTCCGTTGTCGATGTTTGCCATACTGTTTTCTTCTTACGATCTAAGTGACACAAGATGTTGTAAGATTGCTATTGATACAATCTCTCCAAGCAATACTGAAATAAGAAAAGACAACCTTATTAAAGGCTGTCTTTTGTTTGTTCTTTTGAGTCTATCACTAAAAGATAATAAGTGGCTACTAGGGCGTATGCTAAATTCAATCAATAGTTATTAAAATGGCTAAAAAATGGCTAGCGTTTGCTAAATAACCTAAACAATATCGAATCATTAACTCATATCTGATTCTTGTTCGCATCACTTTTTTATTTCTACAGTCTCTGTTAATCAATCCATAAAAAGAATGTTTGCTCTCGGAGAGCATTTCGCTGAATAAAGCACACTTTTTCCACTTGGGTTCTTGGTAGATGATCCGTATCAGCTCCGCAATTTTTTGATCGCTGCTTTATTCACTGAGTCTGCTCTTTTTTAAGAGCCGCCGCCATATCCTCACCGTACAGGCGTCTGACTTCATTTCGCGTTACTCTATAGCTTTCATTCAATGCTTTATCAGACGTGTTATATATCTGATCAATCAGAGCAGCTTGTGATGCTAATGGTAGATAAGTCGCGTTTTCTTTGTAGGCGGCACTATAGGTATCGACTGTCCATTTACTTCTTATAGATATCTCATGGTTTGATGTATCTATAAACCCGTCAAAATCTTCGCCCTCAAAGGTATAACTCTGAAATCGACACGGGGTCACGCCATCTTTACATAAGCTATGCTTGGTTTGCGCAGAGTAGTATTTGACAGAATAGGGCGATTTACTAGGTTCTGGTGTTGTCTGCAATAGTCGTCCTAAATCGGGAGCGACTAGCAGCATATTGTTGCAAGTGACGCTCCCTTCTGCACAGCTCTCATAAAGGTTAAGACGTTGACCTTGGATGTCCATGCCCATTGTAAAGTTTGCCTGTGTAGGTACTACAGCCGAACTGACAGATGTCATTAGCGTTAAGCTCAGGAGCAACGCAGTACGTCCGAATAAGCTGGATGTATTTAGGCTTGAGCTAGACATGGAGACGGACATATAGGTTTATACCTGCAGCAAAAAGTTACTCAGCAATCGTTTAGCACCTTCAGTAGCAAACGATTCAGGGTGAAACTGTACGCCTTGTATTGGGTACTCTTTGTGCGCTAGTCCCATAATTTCATCACCAGTCAATGCTGACTCAGCAAAGCTTAATTCAGAACGGCTGTCATTAGCGACTACCGAGGTAATTGTCAGACAGCTTGGGATGGTGTCGGCTTTTACCACCAGTGAGTGATAGCGCATGATCTCAAGCTCTTGTGGTAAGCCTTGATAAATACCTGAATTATCATGGCGAATTGATGAGACCTTACCATGCATCGGCACACTGGCGCGTACCACGTCACCGCCAAATACATGAGCAATGCCTTGCATACCCAAGCAGACACCTAATAGCGGCACAGTTTTGCCTAGTGTTTCAATGACCTCGCTACAGATACCAAAGTACGCCGGATCATCAGGGGAGCCAGGGCCAGGTGAAATGATGATTCTATCAAGATTCATCGCTTCTACGTCTGCTAAAGTAATCTCATTATTGCGTTTAACGATGACGCTGGTTTCTTCATCACTGTCTAAGGTTTGGAGAATCTCGCCCACGTATTGGTAGAGATTGAAGGTAAACGAGTCGTAGTTATCGATAATTAAAACATTCATGGGTCATAAACTCTTTTGTAAAAATAGTGCTAGGTAAAATATGGTCAATTTATGCAGTACGTTTGGTATCCGTTATGATTGCATAAAGCTGTCTAACACGACTTTCATCGCCGACAGTTTACGCTGAATCTCTAAGTATTCATCGGCTGGGTTTGAGTCATAAACGTTACCGCCGCAAGTTTGAGCATAGGCAGACTCGCCACTGATAAAGAGGCTGCGAATAGGAATGGCGAAGATACAATCACCATTAAAATTGAACGAGCCTAATGCACCGCCGTAAGCCCCGCGACCATCTGGCTCTAGCTCATTAATCACTTTAATGGCTTCTACTTTAGGTGCGCCTGATAGCGTCCCAGCAGGGAAATTGCTAGCAAGGGCACTAAACATGTCTTCGTTAGGATGCAAGATACCAACGATTTCAGAAGAAATGTGCTGTACGTGAGAGAAGCGCTTGATATCCATCAGGCTACGGACTTTTACCGTACCAAATCGTGCCACACGGCCAATATCATTGCGATGTAAATCGACCAGCATATTGTGCTCGGCAATCTCTTTGTCATCGTTGAGCAAGGCGCGGGCAAGCTTACGATCCTCTATCACATCGACGCCGCGTTTAGCCGTTCCTGCGAGCGGATAGGTTTCCATTTCACCTTGACGCAAGCGGAATAACAGCTCAGGCGAAGCACCAATGATGCACTGCTGGGCAAATTTCATAAAATACATATGCGGTGATGGATTGACAGCGCGCAGCTTTTCATAAATCGGCATCTTGTCACCGGTAATGCGATACTTAGATTTAAAGCCTACTTCGCACTGAAAGATACGCCCAGCGATGATGTCTTCTTTGACTTGCATGACGACATTGGCATGCTCTTCTTGGCTCATGCCATCACCTAAAAATTCAACTTTAGGCGCTTCATAGCTAGGCGTTGGCTCATCGAGTAGGGCTTTGATTTGCTCGATACGGTTTTCTTGCTGAGCAGTTGGGTAATAAAAATAAAAGATTTCCCCAGTCATCTTATCTAGGGTCAACCCATCTAGATACACGCCAAACTTAAATGGTTCAAAGTCTTCGCTGGCTTTTGCATTGAGACTAGGTTCAAAGAAGTTCACGCAGTCATAACCCAAATACCCGACCAGACCGCCGCTTTGGTCACGGGCGATGACATGCTGCGGCGTTATGTCGCGCAGTAGCTGATAAGGATTGTCGGTTTGATAATGGCTTGTCTCAGCGGTTTTATTATCGGTAATCGCAAGCGTTTTGCGATCTAATGCGGCGATAGTCGTCACAGGGTCAAAGCCGATCGCATGATGGCGCGAGATATGGCTGTCTTCGCCCAATGATTCGAGTAAGTAACAGGTATCAAACGCGCTTTCGATACGTTTGAATAATGCAAAAAAATCGATATCTTGCGTCAGTTTGATACGTTGTGGTTTGCTCGGGATATCGATAGGAGCAGGTTTGGTCTGTGTGCGAGTACTAGAGGTCATAACAAAGTCCGAAATGGTTCAAATATGTGTTGATTAATAAGTATAAGTTTCGTCAGTAAAAAGCTAAATACTGTCGTTCAAAGGGTTAAGAGCAGTCTCTATGAGTGGCCAATAACGCGCTGACATCATGGCTTTGCTTGGCCTTGGCACCGCGAGAGACAGTGGCGATACCAACACCTAGCTGCTCAGAGATATCACGCTGGGTGTTACCACGATCTAGCAAGTCAAAAATTCGAATACGATTGGCAATGTCGTGCTGTTCCTTATCGGTCAGCAAGGCACTGAGCAGCTTTTCGATATCTGCGCTATCAGTACAGTTGGTCAAATGTTTCACTAAGCTTTGATAAGGATCGGTAGTCATAATAGGTCATCTTAGCCAAAGAAAATAGATAGGTCGCTTGTTGAGCGATTTTTCGCTGAGAACTGTCTTGTTTCAGTATTCTAGTACAGTAGTACAAGAAAAACAAGTGATGAGCTAAGTTAATATCAGACTACTATAGAAGTGATAAGCGCCTACGCCTGACTATATATAGCCTTAATACATAGCCAGAATTATATTGAATGATAAGTTTATAACTAGTATCGAAGCATTTTTGCACTTTATTAGTATATTAAAAGCTAAAACTGAGAATTTGTTATATTAATTATTGCCAAAGTGTTAATACTTCGTTATTATGCCTCTCATTATTTAAACGCTAATCATTATCATTAACATTAATCATGTTATTCGCACGATGAGTTAAGTGTTTTCAAGATATTCCATCTTCTGGTAGGCACTATTTTAAGGGTTGTTTGACGATAACTTTTAAAAATAATTCTAAAAATTCTAATTTCTGACAGTAAACAAAGTGAGTAAATGTGTTATGCGCGAAGTAAAGTTATCTAGTCAATTGACAGTATTGTCTATCGGTGTCGCTGCTGTATTGTGGACGCAAGCTGCCAGCGCTGCAACGGCAGCAGATACGCCAAACACGACATTGCAGACTATCACTGTAACAGCAAATAGCTCAGTACGTGACGCTGTACAAGAAGACTCTGTCTACATAGATGACTACACCCCAGCTGCACAAGCCAGCCATTTGAGCGATTTTCTGGACGTTGTGCCAGGGGTAAGCGTAGGCGGTACCTCATCGGTCAACCAACGTATTCGTGTACGTGGTCTTGATGATACCAATCTAAAAGTAACGATTGATGGCGCACGTCAAGAAGGCGCGTTGTTCTACCATATGGGTGACGTCACTATTGATCCAGATCTGTTAAAACAAGCAGAAGTATCAGTGGGCAATAACTCAGTGACGCTAGGCAATGATGCTATCGGCGGTGCGGTTGCTTTTGAGACAGTCGACGCGGCAGATTTACTCAAGCCAGGTCAAAAGGTAGGTGCTAAGCTGCATACAGGTTATGCTAGCAACAATGATGAACTGCTAACTTCTGCCACTGTATATGGTGCGCCAACAGAAAATATTGATTTACTGGCTTATTATGGCAAACGCAATGCGGATGCTGGTGAAGACGGTAAAGGCCGTAAAATCCAAACGGAAGACAGCGAAGGCGAAAACATCCTATTAAAAGCTGGTGCTTATGTCGGTAGTGATCATCATGTAGGCGCTAGCTTTAGCCGTACCGAAAACAAAGGCAAGTTCCCATTACGTCCAGATTTTCCTGCTGGTGGCTGGAACCCAATCATCCCGCAGGAAGTCAAACGCGGTACCTATGCGCTTGACTATGCTTACAATCCTACCAACCAATTGGTCAATGTAGACGCCAATGTATATCAGACCAGCACGCAGATTTTGCGTAACTCTGATGGCGTACCCGGGTTTGAGTTTGATGCAGAAGTCCAAACCACAGGCGCAAAAGTACAAAACACCAGTATCATCGATAGCAGTATCATCAATGGTGTGCCAGGGGTTCATAAGTTAATCGCTGGGATTGAGCATTACAAAAAAGAATCTGAGATGACACGTGACTTTGGTAATGCGAGCACTGATGAGGCAACCAATACTTCTGTGTATCTAGAAGACCAATGGCAAATGGGTAAGCTTAGCTTAACGCCAGGCGTCCGTTATGACCGTTATGAGTCTCCAGAGTATGTATCGGCTGGCAAGACTTATGACAATGTCGTTGGCGCATTGGCTGCTAGCTATGAGATTGCACCGCGCACCCAGCTATTTGCAAGCTATACTCAGTTATTTAATGGTCCAGATCTTAGCCAAACGATTTTTAACACCGATGGCGCTGATACGTATGTGAACAATGACCTAAAAGCAGAAGAAGGTGACAATGCAGAAGTCGGTATTGCTACAACGCTGCGTGGTCTGACTATGGCTGATGACTCTTTAAAATTAAGTGCTAAGTACTTTGAAACCAATATCGAAAACTATATTGAGTTTGTACGTGCAGGCAATGGTAGAGTTGGTTTAGATTGTGCAACTGGACAATTAAACGGTAGCTGCCAAGGTGTCATTAATAATGACGAAGATTTCAAAATCAAAGGTGTAGAGCTATCAGCCGACTATCGAGCAGATAACTTCAACATGGGTCTAAGCTATGCTCGTGCACGTAGCAAAGGCGAGGATACGGGTTACAATATCTCTTCTGTCAGCGGTAGTGGCTCTGAGTCTGGCGACAAGTATATGATCAACTTGGGTTACTCTCCAACCAACACTACCGAACTTGGCTGGCGCAGCACTTATGTCGCCGATGTGACACCGAATACTGCTGATGATGACAACGAAAAACCAGGCTATGACGTGCACGATATCTTTATGACTTACACGCCAACTCAAATCGAAGGTTTAAAAGCCACATTAGGTGTATACAACATCTTTGATGAGACTTATGCAAGCCATGCATCGCGTAACTCTATCGATGATGACTATACTGATTTTGAAATGGGACGTAATATCAAAACGTCTTTAACTTATCAGTTCTAATCTAGCTTATCGAATTTAAGTCTAATCGTACTTATAAAGTCAGCTGTCTTACACGGGAGCTGGCTTTTTATTGCCTATTAGCTTTTACATTGGCTATAACAATAATAATGTATTAACTGATAAGTACCTACCAAAACAACATATGACAAAGAACCAACACTAATGATTTCATTCAATCCTCGTCAAGCTTGCCTATGGATTCACCGTTATACTGGGCTTGCCATGGCAGCTTTTTTAATTATCACTGGTATTACTGGCACGTTATTGGCATTTCATGACGAGCTAGACGATGTCTTCAACCATAAACTGGCTCAGGTTGAGAAACAAAGCGCATCACATCTGCCTATTGCCGAGCTTCATGACAAGGTCATCAGTGCGTACCCTCAATATGCTTTTTCTAGCATGCCAACCTCGATAGCAGCAGAGAGGTCGGCTGTATTTTCGGTAGATAGAGCACGAGGAAAAGCCGCCCAAAACCAACCAAAAGCACCGTTTCAACAAGTTTATGTCCACCCTTATACTGGCGATATCATTGGTACTCGTGATAGAGATGAGTGGGCATGGCGCAACACCATGTGGAAAGTGTTTTGGTTGCATCGCGATTTATTACTGGGTGATATTGGAAAATTGCTACTAGGGATTGTCGCGCTCGTGTGGACGATTAATTGCTTTATTGGCTTTTACTTAACGTTTCCTAGAGCGATCAAGAAAAAAGCACAGAACCAAACCTCGCCTAAAAAACGTGCCTCATTTTTTAAACGCTGGTTACCAGTGTGGAAAATCCGTACTAAAAGTAATATGTTTAAATTGAATTATGATCTACACCATGCCTTTGGGCTATGGCTTTGGGGGATCTTGTTTGTCATCGCGTGGTCGAGTGTTGGTTTTAACCTAAGAGAGGTCTATCAACCTGTGATGTACGCTGTCGTAGGACTCGAGGAAAGAGGTGAAAGACAGGAGAAATCAAGAAAGCCATCAGAAAAAGCTGAGCAGGCGTCTGGTGCAGAAACAGCGAATAGGGTTAAGGCTGTAAACAATGAAGATGTCGATGTCGAGGCTGTTGATGTGGTCAACAAAGCCAATAGCATTGCTTATTTAAGTCAGCAGGCAAACATCGCTGCCCAAAGCAAGGACATGATAGTACGGGAGTTTTTAGGCATACGCTGGATTGAAGATGAGGGTCAATGGCAGCTGCGCTTTAAGACAGATAAGGACATTGGTAAAAAAGGCGGTGCATCATCCATCACAGTCAATGCAAAAACGGGTAGCGTTGAACAGGTGAATTTTGGCTATCAAAACTCATCATTTGGTAGCAAAACAAACAATTGGTTGATGACTTTACATATGGGTCATATTGGCCATGGCATCGGTCACTTACTGTATCAAATATTTTTAGCACTGGTAGGTTTGGCTGTGACAGTGTTGTCCATTACCGGCGTCTATTTATGGTGGAAAGGTCGACAGCAGCGACTTAAAGCATCACAAAAACTTAAATAGATATTAAGATATAAAATTAATATGCTCAATATATTGCTAGTACCAATGTGCTAATAATATATTGAGTTTTTTATTGCGTACTTGAATATAACCAGTCATTAAACCGTATCAACAATCACTGGACGACCCTGATGACTTAGGACAGTGACATCGACGTTGTATAAATCTTTCATCGTCTCTTGAGTAATAACATCAGCAGGACGACCTACAGCGGTCACTTCTCCTGCTTTCATCGTAACCACAGTATCTGCAAACTGTGCCGCTTGGTTGATATCATGCAGGACGATCACCACGGTTTTTTGCTGATTATGGCTAAGCTGGCGTAGCTCACGCATGAGTCGACCAGCATGATACATATCTAGGTTGTTCAGTGGCTCATCGAGCAATAGATAGGGCGTATCTTGGCAGACAATCATGGCTATTAGCACGCGCTGTCGCTGTCCACCCGATAGCGTTGACAAGAAGCGCTCGGCAAGTGGCTCAAGCTCAAAGCGCTCGAGGATTTCCTGTATTTTTTGCTGATCGTCGGCGGTCGGTTGTCCTTGATGATAAGGGTAACGACCAAACATCAGTAGCTCATGTACGCGCAGGCGTCCTTGTACATGGTTGTCTTGCCCGAGCATCGCGACCGTCTTGGCCAGCGTCCGCGCCTGACAGCTGACAATATCACGTTCCTCATTATCTACAGCGAAGCTCACCTGCCCAGATTGTAGCGGCTGCAAACGGGCCATGACAGAAAACAACGTAGACTTCCCAGCACCGTTAGGCCCAATCAAAGCAATCACCTGCGCCGTTGGGAGGGACAACGTAATGTCATGCAAGATTTGCTGTTTGCCAATATGGTGAGAGATATTATTCAGTTTAATCATAGTCAGTCTTATTTAAAAAAGTCTTAGGGTTTTCTCTATCAACAGCATCAGCTAAATAAACAATGTCAGCTAAGTAGTTATAACGAACGGCGTTGAGACATAAATATCAATGCTAAGAACATCAATCCACCTGCTAGCTCTATCACGACGGACAATACGCCTGCCATATCTAGCACTTGCTCAAAGATAGTCTGACCCAGCACTAAGCAAATCATAGCGACCAAGCTGACCAATATCAGCCGCTCAGTGTGATACATATGTCGCGCGATACGATTGGTCAATGCGCAAACCAATAGACCAAAGAAAGTCACTGGACCGACCAGAGCAGTGGCCGTGGCAACCAATACAGCAATGACAGTTAATAGACCAAATGCTAAACGTTGATAGTTGATACCAAGGTTGACGGCCTGCGCTTGTCCGAGCATCAACACATCGCACTGGTAACGCCAGCGCCATACAAATATCGCGGTGATGACACAGATAAATAAGCTGATACCTAGTAGCTGAGGGTTGACTGTGTTGAACTGCGCGTAGCTAGCAGACTGTACAACCACAAAATCATCAGGATTAATCAGCCGTGCAATAAGTGCTGATAAGCTGCGAAACAACACACCAAAGATAACGCCCACCAATATTAGCCGCGTCAGATCCTGACTGCTTTTAGAAAATAATAACTTAAACAATAATAAAGATGCCCCAAACATCAGAACAATCTCTAGCGTGAACTTGGCAATAGGATCGAGACTGGTAAAGCTAATCGCACCTAAAAAGAAAACCAGTAAGCTCTGCAACAGAACATAGAGTGAATCAAACCCGAGTAGGGAGGGCGTTAGGATTGGATTGTGAGTCAACGTCTGAAACAGTAACGTCGACACGCCAATCGCATAGCCAACCACTATCAGTGCCAGCAGTTTTTTGCCGCGTAACGGTAGCGCAAAGTCCCAATAGCCATTGACATTGAGTGTCATAAACAAGGTCATCGAGATAAGTAGAATAATAGCTGCTATGGATTTTGGATGGGCAGCTATCCATGCCCAAAGCTTTGCCAACTGACCTTGTGCAGCGGCTGAATACTGACCATCTGCTGAAGATGAGTTATCTATCGCTGTGCTGGTTTTGGTAGCACCAGTCTTGGTAGAAGTAAGCTTAGTTGATGAGAACATACAAAAATCCTATGGTGCCAAGCTTATCTAATAAGGCAAAAAATGAACGACGGTAAGTGAGTGTTGAAAATTAATACACAGTTAGTAAACATAGTGCTACTGCTCAGCTGGTGCACGTAATAACAGCCATAAAAACAGCACTGTACCAACCACACCAAAAATAGTGGCGACTGGCACTTCAAATGGATAGCGAATAGAGCGCCCGATAATATCGCATAGCAACACAGCTGAAGCACCAAGTAGGGCAACTGCTGGCAAGCTGCGACGCAACTTATCTCCCATTAGACGGCTCACAATGTTTGGCACGACCAGCCCAATAAAAGGAATCATGCCTACGGTCAGGACCACGACAGCGCTCATCATGGCTACCATGCCCACACCAATCCAAGTGACTTGACGCTTACTGATACCCAAGTTTAAGGCGATATTGTCACCCAAACCAACGATTGTCAGCTTGTCAGCAATAATATAGGCCAATACACACAGTCCACCCGTGAGCCACAGCAGCTCATAGCGCCCTGCTAATACGCCTGAAAAATCCCCAAACTGCCAAACACTGAGCATCTGTAGCGATTCGGTTTGATAGGCGATAAAGGTAGTGACGGCTTCAATAATACCGCCAAAGACAATGCCAATCAGCGGAATCATCAAAAAATCAGTAGGCGGAATGCGGTGAATGAGCAGCATAAATAGCATCATGCCAAAGACGGCAGCGATGGTTGCCACGCCCATTTTGACAATAAGGGCACTGGCAGGGAACAGCAGACTGACCACCAATAAACCAAGTGCAGCACTCTGAGTCGCACCAACCATAGAAGGCTCTACAAAGCGGTTTTTTAGCACTACTTGGATAATCATCCCAGCCACTGCCATTGCAATACCAGTCAAAATAATGGCGATGGTACGCGGTATACGGCTAACCAATAGTAATGAGCTATCGGAGTTGGCACTCTGAGTCAGCAGGCTCTGCAAGATACCTGACCACGAAAAGTCAGCCACACCAATAGATAAGCTCAATAACACCAAAAGCCCCATAAGAATGAGGCTTGCTGTATTGATGAACCACGGTGGTATGACAGTACGTCGATGTAACGCATTGCCAGTACCGCTCTGCCAGCTTGACGCTGATGGAGCAGTACTGGATTTGAGCCTAGCATGAGTACGGTGTGAAAATAACGACATAATCTCTACTGGCTGAAAAATGAGCAGGGTTAACGGTAATAGTACCTACTTGTGCAATAATCGTTTTTATAAGCAACGACATTATTTAGCGTTAGTAAAAGCATCTTTGATCGTCGTTAGATCTTGCATCCACTGGTAGTAGCCGCCAAATGCTAAGTAAGAGTCTGGGCTCAGATAAACCACTTGCTGCTTACTCCATGCATTGCTCTGGGCAACCAATGGATTGTCTAATACGGCCTTGGCACCAATACCGTCTTCACCAATTGCAGCACTACGGTCGATGACAAATAACCAATCTGGATTGGCTTTTTGGATGTATTCAAACGATATCGGCTGACCATGAGGCGCATCAGCAATTTTGTCATCTGCCATCGGCACACCTAACACAGTATGGATAAAACCATAGCGAGATTTGTCACCATAGGCTGACATTTTATTGCCATTGACCATGACGACTAGGCCAGTGCCTTTATTTTCTTTTGTTAGACTCTTGGTCTCAGTGATGAGTCCATCGATGTTCTGTTGTAGCTTAGCGGCTTGATCGCTTTTACCAAATAATGCACCTAAATCATGCAGGCGCTGCTTGCTTGATTCATAGATATTGGCTGTATCAATACTCATGTCCAATGTCGGCGCGATACTTGATAGCTCGTCGTATTTTTCTGCCATACGTGAACCGACCAAAATAGCTTGCGGCTGCATTGCATTTAACGCTTCAAGATCCGGCTCAAACACAGTACCTACCGATTTTGGATCAGGTTGCGTCTCTGAGTGTAGATTCTTTAGCAATAGACCACCAGGCATACCATCGACCGCCACATCTAGCGCCGCCAAATCTTGCATCAACGTCATGTCATAAACGACAAGTGGCGATGGGTTCATAGCCAGCTCAACATCACCTTTTACGGTATTGACCATGATTTTCTCAGCAGATACAGCGTCATTATTGGCAACGTTCTGTGATTCATCAGCCGTTGGGTTTTCGGTTTTGGCGTCTGCTGGCTCAGAGTCATTAGATTCAGGCGAGCTACATCCTGCCACTACCGTAGCTAATAACGCTGTCATGGCAGCAGTCAGTAATGGACGTTTAAAAAAAGAGGCGGTAGATCTGCTAGATAATAAAGGTGTCAGCATAATGAACTCGGTCTATCAAAAAATGTTTAAGCAATTGTCTAAAATAATTGCAAATGAATGACGCTAAAATGTTAAATCTGAAAGATGCTTAAGATAAAAAGCATAAAATAAATAGTCTACTTAGGGCGTGTCCTCAATTCAAACGAGTATCCTCTAAATGGGCTAAAAACAGCTAAATTTTGCCAAACATCGTCAAATAGTTGGTCAATATCTCGATATTATCTGCACTATTTTCCTCGTTTGACGGCAATTTATCTCATTTTTATCACCATTTTTAAAATGAGGACACGCCCTAGTACCACTCACTAATTTTTTATACGAATAGTTTTTATAAAATAGTATGAGTAGACAAGGCAGACGTTATAATAAAGTAGTTGAGACTCATTATCAATATAAATGATAATGGTTTTTATTAACAGTACTTGCTATATTAAAGGCAACGTCTCATTTGATGTAAAGATAAGATTCATAGTAGTGAAGTATAGAAGTAAGGAACGTTCATAGAAATGAGCGTTCTGAGAGGTAAAACTACTAAGCAATGCCATGTGTCAGAGATGTATTAAATAGCGAAAATATTGTAAATTATTATTGATAATAATTATCGTTTGCATTATTATCTACGCCATTCTACTCTGAGTAATAAACATTAGGCTGTTATGAGTTCAACGGATTTAGACGCGCCACCACTTAAGTCGTTATTGCTAGCTATTGTTGCAGTACTAGGACTCCATGTGCTTGCCGCAATTGCACTAGTGGCAATAAAAACGCCTGAACTCAAACCTGAGCCAAAAAAAGAGATGTCACCACTTGAGATAAAGTTTGTGTCATTACCGGCAAAAACGGTCTCAACTGAAGTAGAAAAACAAACAGTCACAGCAAAAAAAGAAGTACAGCCTGAGGTACAAGTTCAGCCAGCGCCGCAACCTGAACCAACGCCTAAAGAGGCGGTTAAACAACCAACAGAGACACCAGTAAAACCAAAAGAGCCTGTTGTAAAAAATATAGAGCCGAAAGTGACGCCTGTGATAGCGTCAGAAAAGCCTCGTCCTGATACCAATCAAAAAGTAGCCCCAAAAGAGCCGCTACCGAAACCAAAGGTTGATAACTCAGCAGTTGAAGCACAGCGCAAAGCAGCTGCCCAAGCTGAATCAGAGCGTCAAGCCAGAAAAGCTGAGCAAGAGGCGCAAGCTAGGGCAGAGCAAGAGGCCAAGAGGGTCGCTGATGCAAAAGCTGCCGCTCAAGCGAAGGCTGCCGCAGAGGCCGCCGCTGCACAAGCAAGAGCTGAGGCAGAAGCAGCAGCTGCTTTAGCACAGAGTAATGAGCCTGTGAGCTTTACTGCCAGCTCAGCCAACTGGGCATCTGCGCCAAACTTTAGTTTCCCTGAGCGCGCCGCACGTAGAGCCCGTTCTGGTGATACGCTCAACGTTGTCTTGGTATTACGAGTCAACAAGCAAGGCGGTATCGATAACGTGCGCGTTGCTCAATCATCAGGTAATCCGCTAGTAGACAAAGAAGCCCGACGTCAAGTGCGATCTGGCAAGTTCAAACCCTTTACTAAGAATGGCGTACCTGTGGTAGGTGATGTGACCCTACCGATCAGTTACGCGGTTCCTTGATAGCTCATACTTTATAACAACGTATCTATTAATCACTTTTCATTATAAAACTAAACATGATATTTACCTCAGTATCATGTAATGGCATTACACCTTAAGGAGTCTGACATGGACTTTATGCAATACTGGCAGATCAGCGACATGGTGACGAAAACGTTGTTCTTTTTGTTGCTTGCGTTATCTATTCTCTCTTGGGTGACAGGTATCGTCCGCGTATTGCAAAGCCGCAAACTGGCGACCAATGTAGCAGATGATTTGAGTCAGCAATTACAAGCCAGACAGTCTGATTTGGTTGGTACTGATGCTGCCACACGCCGTTTGGTGACTGAGCAAACTTTACTCAAGCACATCGGTCGCTATCGTTTTGCTAGTGAGCGCGGTCTGCCAATTCTTGGCACGACGGCAGCGATTGCACCGTTCATTGGCTTGTTTGGTACGGTATGGGGTATTTTCCATGCCTTGCACAACATCGGTATGAGTGGTCAGGCAGGATTGGGACAGGTTGCAGGACCAGTCGGTGAAGCATTGATTATGACAGGTCTTGGTATTGCAGTAGCGATTCCAGCCGTGGTGTTTTACAACCTTGCAGTACGTATCAATCGACGCATAATGTATCAAGCCAACGACAGAGCGCATGATTTATTGGCGCAATCAACGGGTCTTGTGGATACTACCAAGGTAACTGCGAGCCATGCTACTAGCGTCTCTCAAGTGCATGCTGCACCCAGCAGTCGTTCAACGACGAGTGAGACGCAGCATACCAATAACTACAGTAATTCTGTGCCAAAGCAGCTATAGATAGTACTAGTTCTACAGATACTGATTTTGTAAACGTTAGGTCCGTAAACATTAAGGCTGCAAGCGCTAGGTCTGTAAAGGCTCAAACGACAAGTCGAAAAACCGTCAAAAAACGGCTTGGCTGTGTGAAAATAACTAAAAGCATTGAGAGTAACTATGGCATTTCAATTGGGTGATGATGACGTACGAAGCATGGATGAGATGAACCTCATTCCGCTGATCGATATCATGCTGGTATTGATGATTATATTTTTATTGACAGCGACCGTGCTGAATCCGACGGTGCCTTTAGATTTGCCAGAGACTAGTGCAGCGCTCAATGAAACGCCGCCAGAAGCGATTCAAGTCAGCATTGATAAGGACGCGGGAATATTCTGGGATAGCGACCCAATCAGTATGGAAGAGTTAGAGACACGCTTGCAGCAACAAGGCGCGACTGGTAAGAATCCAGCGGTACAGTTACGTGCGGATAAAGAAGGCAAGTACGATACGGTTGCTCAAGTCTTAGCAGCCGCAAGTAATGCTGGACTGACCAAAATCGCATTTGTGAATGAATAGCTTAGTAGCTAAATCTCTAAGAGCTTAATAATAGTGAGTTAGTGCTAGTAGCTTTGACTTTATATTAGAAAACTGGCTAGATAAATCAATAGCCCGACCAGTAATACAACCAGCACCGCTATAATAAAAACAATTAAAATAATAAAATTTTCTCCAACCTCATTAACTACTTAAACCTCAAATTAAGTCGTTAGTGAGGTTTTCTTTTTTTACCAGCCATAGCCAAACGGACGATAGCCGTAACCGAAACCTGCATGTCTGTAGCCAAATGGGTAAGGTGAGCGTAAGTAGTCGAGATCACGTTGGCGAATATAGTAGTAGCGCCCTTGAGAGTAAGCTTCTTCTAACTTCTCAATACCTTCTAACGGACAGACAGGTTGCCAGTCATAGCCTTCGCGACCGAGCTTATAAGCATTCAATTCAGTACAGTAGTTTTTGAGACCTTGTTGACGGCCTTGCTCCCATTGGATACGGTTAGGGCTAGCACCGCCGACACTGGCGCAGCTATTGGTATAGTGACCGAAGTAGGCACCAGAACGTCCTTGCGAGCCATCAGTGTAGCCGACTTCTTGCCAGTTGCTGCTTTGACACTGCTGCGGGGTTAGGCTCTGAGTCGTGGCACAGCCTGATAATGTCAGTACGACCGCGCCAAGTAGCGATAGGCTCATGCCTGTTTTGCTCATGACTTTACTCATCAGCTTGCGAGCGTGATAAGCGCCCGATGAGTTTGACTCAATAAGATAATTCATAATAAACCTGCGCGCGTTTAAAATTATGGTTTATCATAGCACTTTTTTGAACTGACCACTTTTCGCATCTGGTTTTTATAGTGTACTGTACTCAGTAAGTTTGTATACGCTAAATAGCTGATTTAATAGTGTAACTTGCTAAATTGTCATATGCTTTAAAAGCACCTGTTGCACCGCGATTGGACGACAACGCTTGATTTTTAATGGTTCGTGCTCATTATAAGCCCTTATATATCGTTGTTTATTATCGTACTAATCGCAAAACTATATGTACTATTTATAAATAACGGTTCATTAGCGATATTTACCGCTATATCTCTTAGTATCTTTTTCATTTAGTCAAAAGGCCAGACCATCATGGGAACATTGATTGGCGTTATCATTGTACTATTCGTATTAGGGAGTATGATGGCGCTCAAACCGAACGGTATCGATCAGCGTTTGGATAAGCTGCGTATGACCGCGCGTCGTCTACAGCTCAATCCAAAACTCGTTTCGTGCCCTGATTGGATCAAAGGCCGTGACAATGAGTATGGCCGCGGTATGCTTGGACAGTACTGCCTGATATTTGAAGACACTAAACTGCCGCATACCCGTTATCAAGTGATTGATGGACAGTGGCGACCAGACAGCAGTTTTGTCGATACCAGTACAGATGATAAGACGCTTACTATTCCCAGTGCGATTCGTTCTAGTCAAATCAGCAATAATCCGACGGTCAAAAAAACTGATTTTAGCTTGGATCAAGTGCCGTTAGATTTGCCAGTAAGTATCGAGCCGTTTGTTAAAGGTCTATTGACCAAGGCCAATAGCATTATTATTTATTGGGAAGATATTGCTTATGTACGTCCAGCATCTAACCCAACGTATCATCAAAAACGGATCGAAGCGGACTTATTAGTGCTCAAAGAAAACCTTGAGAAGTGGGCGCTACAGATGCAAAAACAAGCATAAACCTAGTAAAGCGTTTTTTCGTCTCCATTAAAGGGCAATATGCAAGCGGTTTGTCATATTCAAATTATTTAAAGTTGACAGTTTAACGCTTAGCAGTGTAACGTCTTTATAACTATATCTTTATTTTATGGTTATTATTTGTTTTATAACCTTTTTTATCAGCAGCGATTATTACTATAAATAGCTGAGCCATGGCCAAACCATGAGTATCCGCTTCCATAAATTGCCGTGCTGCTGAATTTAACCTTACTTTTAATTTACTTATATTATGGTGTCGTCAAACATGGCAAAAACCACAACCAAAAAAAGTCCAGCACCAGCTGCGGACAGCCCAAAAGGTAAGTCTTTGGTGATTGTAGAATCACCAGCCAAGGCAAAAACGATTAATAAATACCTTGGTGATGACTTTATCGTACGCTCAAGTATCGGTCACGTCCGTGATTTGCCGGTCAGTGCGAGCAAAAGCGCAAAGAAAGCAACGACCGCTAAAAAAGATGACAGTCTGACCAAAGAAGAAAAAGCGCAGCAAGCACTGGTGCGCCGCATGGGTGTAGATCCAGAGCATGATTGGGCAGCAGTCTACGAAGTATTACCAAACAAAACCAAAGTCATCAAAGAGCTTAAAGCACTAGCCAAAGACGCTGACAAAATCTATCTAGCAACGGATATGGATAGAGAAGGGGAAGCGATCGCTTGGCATTTAAAAGAAGTCATCGGTGGCCCTGATAGCAAGTATCAACGTGTGGTCTTTAACGAGATTACCAAGTCAGCTATCCAAAGTGCGTTTAAACAGCCTTCGAAATTAGACATTGACCGCGTGAACGCACAGCAAGCCCGTCGCTTCTTGGACCGTGTCGTTGGCTTTATGGTATCGCCACTATTATGGCAAAAGATTGCCCGTGGACTGTCGGCAGGCCGTGTACAGTCAGTCGCTATGCGTTTGGTCGTTGAGCGTGAGCATGAAATTCGCGCATTCATTCCAGAAGAATACTGGCAGATTCATGCGGACACGCACATTGCTAATGGTAAAGCCAAAAAAACCTCAGACGCTGAGCAAATCGGTATCCGCTTAGAGGCGACCAAACAAGGTGGAAAAACTTTAAAGCTTGGTAATAAAGAGCAAACCGATAAAGTGTTAGAGGTGCTCAAAGCAAGCGACTTTATCGTCAAAGAGCGTGAAGAGAAACCAACGCAATCGCGTCCAAGCGCACCGTTTATTACTTCGACCTTGCAACAGGCTGCTAGCACGCGCTTAGGATTCTCTGTTAAGAAAACCATGATTTTGGCGCAGCGTCTATATGAAGCGGGTCATATTACTTATATGCGTACTGATTCGACGTTCTTATCAGGCGACGCACTTGCTGCTGTCCGTGGTCATATCGAAGACAGCTATGGCG
>NZ_DFQV01000017.1:54425-95512 GCF_002377945.1 Psychrobacter sp. UBA3480 | reverse complement strand
TCAACACAGCTCAAAGGTGTTGAGCGTGATGCGATACGTCTATACGAGCTAATCTGGCGTCAATTTGTGGCGTGCCAGATGTTACCTGCCAAATATCTGTCAGTGAACCTGTTTGTCGGCGCAGACGATATCGAGTTAAAAGCCCGTGGCCGTACCATGGTATTTGATGGTTACACGAGAGTGATGCCACCAGCTAAGACTGACGATACCTTACTGCCTGATGTCAAAAAAGGCGATAAGCTAAATCTAGATAAGCTAGATCCAAGTCAGCACTTCACTAAGCCTGCGCCTCGCTATACTGAAGCCAGTCTAGTAAAAGAGCTTGAGAAGAAAGGCATTGGTCGTCCATCGACGTATGCTTCAATTATCTCAACCATTCAAGATCGCGGCTATGTGAAGCTTGAGAATAAGCGTCTATTTGCCGAAAAAATGGGTGATATCGTTACTGATCGATTGACAGCTAGCTTCCCAGACTTAATGGATTATACCTTTACTGCCGCGCTCGAAGACAAGCTCGATCATGTGGCAGAGGGTGATCAAGACTGGAAAGACGTGCTTGATAATTTCTATGGCGAGTTCAAAACGACTCTAGAGCGTGCCAAAGAAAAAGACGGCATGCGTCCAAACGATCCGACTGACATGCCAGATGTCCATTGTGATATCTGTGATCGTCCGATGCAGTTGCGCACAGGGTCAACAGGCGTATTCTTAGGCTGTACTGGCTATAATCTACCGCCAAAAGAGCGCTGTAAAGGCACCAAAAATCTAATGCCAGTCGAAGCATTCGCCAATCTAGATGATGCGGAAGGTGATGACGAAGCGGCAGAAGTTAAAGATTTGATGGAGAAAAAACGCTGTCCGAAATGTGGCACGGCGATGAATGGTTACATCGTAGATGGTGGTCTCAAACTACACATTTGCGGTAACAACCCTGATTGCGATGGTTATATTCTAGAAGAAGGTAAATTTGAAGTACCTGGTTCAGATGCACCAACCATTGATTGTAATAAATGTGATGGACAGATGGAGCTTAAAACAGGACGCTTTGGTCCGTACTTTGCTTGTCAAAACTGTGATAACACACGCAAGGTACTAAAAACCGGTGAAGCAGCGCCGCCACGTATGGATCCAATCCATCTGCCAGAGCTAAAGTCGACCAAGCACGATGATTATTTCATTTTGCGTGAAGGGGCGGCTGGGATGTTCTTAGCAGCGTCTAAGTTCCCAAAAGTGCGCGAGACACGTCCGCCAAAGCTGGCTGAGCTACGAGAAATTAAAGATAAAATGGAAGATAAGTTCCAGTATCTGTTTGCAGGACCAGATGAAGATCCTGAAGGTAACCCAACCATCTTGCGCTGGTCACGTAAGAAAAAAGAGCAGTATATCGGCTCTGAAAAAAACGGCAAGGCCACACGTTGGGGTGTGTACTGGCGTAAAGGTGAATGGGTAGAAGAGTAACTATTGTGAAATCCAATATAGTGCTTTTATAGCGTCAGACTCATTCAATGTACTACAGGTACGATTTGCATTGGTCTTTCTTGTATTAGCTTAAACAAACCTAATAGTTACTTCCAATAAAAAACCCTCTTATAGTTTAAGAGGGTTTTTTTGTGCTTATAAGATTTCTTTTAAGCCATTTCTACGTTTGCAAACCTAGCTTAAGTCTATAGGTTTGGACAGTATTAGTTTTTTACGATGATACCGCAACCAATACGATCGCCTGCATTACCTGAAGGCTGACTGGTATAGTCGTCAACGCCAGCATGTACGATAAAGGCCAAACGATTTACGCTGTATTTACCTGCTTCAGTCGCTGCGATTTTCTTATTCACATAGTTAATAGTAGCAACACCATCTTCATTAGCAGTTAAGTTTGGCAAGTCACCAGCATGACCATTCATGTCATCTGGATTAGAGTGTGGCTTGTTGTCTGGGTTGAAATGACCGCCTGCTGCTTTACCCATGACGTCACAGCTGCCTGTTTCGTGGATATGTAATGAGACAGTTCTACCTGGCTGTAAGTTAGTGAGTTTACCGTAAACTTGGACGCCGCCATCAACTGGACGTAAGAAAACTTGACCGACTTCTTTCTTCTTACCATCTACTGTTTGTATGGTTGATTTTAGCGTTGGCTGTGCTAAAGGATTACCTGTTTGCATTTGGCTTTCTACCGTTTGGCAACCAGTCATTGCTAACGCTGAACCGCATAATAGGGTACTTGCAAGTAATGTCTTATTCATTATTATCTCCAATTGTTTGAGTTGTTATTTTTAATCTTCATTAAAGCCACGAATATCTATCGTTATTGTTCTATAAAATCGGTGTCAATATTCGTTAACATCGGAGTCAGTATAGCCAAGCTAACTCTATAGTTATTCATCAAATGCGCAACAATCAGTTAATAAATGTAAGTATCGTATGGGTTTGAAAAACGAAGTAGCATAAATAATTTTGAAATTAAATGGCTTTAAATGTGTGAGAACCCTATTAAGAAGGCTACGAACTGCAAGCAAATAAACAATAAACAGGCATAAAAAAAGCCGCCCATCATTGTGATAAGCGGCTTCCTAATCTATAGGACGAGTTTAATAAAGGTTCAATTAATTATGCAGTGCTTTACCAGAGGTTTTATCAACGGTCACTTTGGCAGGTTTGATTGGTGTTGGCATACTCACCAAAGCAACCTTTAAGATTTCTTCAATCGTAGCAACTGGCTGAATGGTTAGGCCTTCTTTCACGTTATCAGGGATATCAGCCAGATCACGCTCATTAGTCGCTGGGATTAAGACGTGCTTGATACCGCCGCGATGTGCCGCCAGCAATTTCTCTTTAAGGCCGCCGATGCGTAATATCTTACCGCGTAAGGTAATCTCACCTGTCATCGCAATATCTGGACGGATAGCGATACCTGTCAATGCAGAGACTAGCGCTGTCGTCAGTGCACCACCAGCAGATGGGCCGTCTTTTGGCGTGGCGCCTTCTGGCATATGCACATGGACGTCTGTTGTTTTAAACGTCTCGTAATCAATGCCTAAGCTATCACCGCGAGCACGAACCACACTCATAGCCGCGCGAATCGACTCTTTCATCACATCGCCGAGTGAACCGGTAAAGCTAAGCTCGCCTTTACCTTTCATACCGACCGCTTCGATGGTCAATAGCTCACCGCCGACCTGAGTCCATGCAAGACCAGTAATACGACCAATCTCAGGCTCTTCTTCAGCCAGACCATAGTCATACTGATGCACACCTAGATAGTCATCGATGTTCTTGTCATCGACCGTCACTAGCTGACGTTCTGCTTTTTTCGGAGCGCGAGCACCATGAGTTTCAACCGAACCGCGAACCACTTTACGGCAGATTTTATTTACTTCACGCTCAAGGTTACGCACACCTGCTTCACGCGTATAGCTACGCACGATGCTATGCAATGCTGCTTCAACAATCTCAATTTCACCTTCTTTGAGACCATTTTGCTTAATCGCTTTTGGTACTAGGTATTTCTGTGCGATATTGACCTTTTCTTCTTCGGTATAACCTGGCAGACGAATGACTTCCATACGGTCAAGCAGTGCAGGCGGAATATCCATGCTGTTGGCAGTACAGATAAACATCACTTGTGATAAATCTAAGTCCATATCTAGATAATGGTCGTTAAATGTATCGTTCTGTGATGGATCCAATACTTCAAGCAATGCTGATGCTGGATCACCGCGGAAGTCTTGCGCCATCTTATCGATTTCATCCAATAAGAACAGCGGGTTTTTGACTTCTACTTTTGCCAATGACTGAACGATTTTACCTGGCATTGCACCGATATAAGTACGGCGATGACCACGAATTTCTGCTTCATCACGTACGCCACCAAGTGCCATACGCACAAACTTACGACCAGTGGCACGGGCAATTGATTCACCCAACGAGGTTTTACCGACACCTGGAGGACCGACGAGACATAGAATCGGACCACGAAGTTTCTTCACCCGTGATTGCACAGCGAGATATTCTAAGATACGGTCTTTTACATCTTGTAGACCGTAATGGTCTTCGTCTAATACCGTCTTCGCTTTGTCTAAATTGATAGATACTTTAGTCGTCGCATTCCACGGCGTGTCCAAGATCCATTCGATATAGTTGCGTACCACTGATGATTCGCTTGATGCAGGTGGCATCATTTTGAGCTTTTTAAACTCTTGCTCAGCTTTTTTGCGCACGTCTTCTGGCAAGTCAGCATCTTCTAAACGCTGCTCTAGCTCAGCCACATCATCTTCACCATCGAACGCGCCGTCATTCATATCTGACAGCTCATTTTTGATGGCTTTCATCTTTTCATTTAAGAAGTATTCGCGCTGATTGTCTTCCATTTGCTGACGGACAGCATCTTGGATATCCTGCTCGATGTTTTGCTCAGCACTTTGCTTGACCAGATATTCAGTCAAAGTATTGATATGCGTTTTGATATCGTCTTCTTCTAGGAAAGACTGTTTGATATCAAGGTCCATCGACACACGAGTTGAGATGAAATAAACCAACTCAAGCAAGTCGTCAATACGTTTGGCCACACGAGTCAGCTCACGTGCATTGCGAAGTCGCGCATCTGCATAGCTTTCGAATAATGTAGTTAATGCTTGAATCGTATTTTTCTGTTGGCTTTCATCCATGCTGACATCAAGGTCGGCACGTTCAAATCTTGCCATCAATAAATCGTCATGGCCTTCTATATTATCAACACGAGCGCGGTATTGACCTTCGATCAATACTTTAATGCAGTTCTCGTCGCTGTCATGTGGCATGGTGCTGACGATGCGACACACTGTACCGTACTGATACAAGTTACCTTGATCAATATCTTCGGTCAGTGAGTCTTTTTGCGCGACTACCAGTACTTTGTTGCCATACTCAGCTTGTGCCAGCTCAACCGCTTTCACCGATGGCGCACGTCCCACAAACAATGCAATCTGCATGTGTGGATAGACGACGACGTCTCGTAATGCTAGCAGTGGCAGATAGCTTTCATCTTCATTGTCTTTGACAGCGTTGGATGAGGCATTTGACGCATCCGTAGATGAGCTTTCTGTCTCATTATTCGCGTCAGCACTGATATTAGCGTCAGTGTTAGTATTTACATCAGACGTCGTGTCAGTGTTCAGGGCAGATGATACATCGATGTCGATGTTGTCTTTATCAATATTATGTTCACTCATATGTTTTTCCTCGTTCCCCAGACTTGTAAAGTCAAGTTCGTGGTTCATGTTTAGATAAATGGTGCTCACGAAAAAAATTGCAAGGCTGATTGGTGAAGTCGTCTGCTTATCTTTGTTAAATAGTTGTCTGAGCGCCCAGTAAACGACGGCATTAACGTCGGTAATGATATGTCGTCAGGAGTATGAATGGTCTATGACTGGTCTATAAATGATAAAGACAGTCAGAAATTAGAGAAGAAGGTTTGAATGTATAGGTAGCATTTGGCTGTCTGTATTGATGCCTAATCGGTTCTATGCGTAGGCTTTATACCCAAAATAAGGTAAACTGGCGCGCGTCTAAAACAGGCTCTCATATTGAGACGTTTTAGACAACAGGGCGATATTCATTAGTTTCAATATTCATAGGTCTCATTAAGACCAAAGTATAAAGAACAAGGGGCAACACATGGCCATCAATGCAGTATTGCTAGCAGTTATTATTATGCTAGGACTGTCACTTTCGCGAGTGCACGTGGTGCTCAGTTTATTAATCGGCGCGCTGGCAGGTGGACTGCTGGCAGGGCTTGGTATTACTGATACGCTTAATGCTTTTCAAGAAGGCATCCGTAATGGCGCAGAGATTGCGCTGTCGTATGCACTGCTTGGGGCGTTTGCGGTAGCGATTGCTCATTCAGGTTTGCCGCAGTCATTGGCAGGCGCGGTCATCAAGCGTATTGATGCTGCTGGTACGAGTGGCATGATTAAGTACATGCTGTTTGCAGGCCTCATTACCATGAGCTGCTTTAGCCAAAACTTAATCCCTATTCATATTGCCTTTATTCCGCTACTGGTACCGCCATTACTACTAGCATTCAATCGCATGCAGATTGATAGACGCCTGATTGCTTGTCTGATTACGTTTGGACTGGTCACCACCTATATGTTTATTCCTTATGGCTTTGGTGATATCTATCTCAATCAGATTATGCTAAAAAACGTGGGTGAAGCGGGCATTGATGTTGCTAATATTTCTGTGGTGCAAGCCATGGCGATTCCTGCATTGGGTATGCTAATTGGTTTACTGGTTGCTGTATTTATCAGCTACCGTAAGCCACGCGCATATCAGCAGATTGCGATAGATCAGCAAGCGCATGATGCCGTAGTAGAAGGCGATGCCTTAAGCAAAACTGCCGCTGGTGCACAGTCGCAAAGCAAGCTAAAGACACTGGTTGCACTGGCTGCTATCGTGACTGCTTTTGTGGTGCAGTTATACACCGACTCGCTACTACTTGGCTCAATGTTTGGCTTCGGTGTGTTTATGGCGACCGGCGTGGTGAAGTGGCGTGATGCTGATGGCGTCTTTAATGACGGTATCAAGCTGATGGCGATGATTGGCTTTATTATGATTACCGCGCAGGGCTTCGCTGAAGTAATGAAAGCGACTGAGCAGATTCAGCCATTGGTCGATGGGGCAGCGTCACTGTTCGCTGGTAATAAAGCGATGGCGGCATTTATTATGCTACTAATCGGTTTGATTGTGACCATGGGTATTGGTTCGTCATTTTCGACCATTCCTATTTTGGCTGCGATTTATGTGCCGCTGTGTATTTCATTAGGGTTCTCGCCGTTGGCTACTGTGGCGATTATCGGTACGGCTGGCGCACTTGGAGATGCGGGTTCGCCTGCGTCAGATTCGACATTGGGGCCAACCTCTGGTCTAAACATCGACGGTCAACATGACCATATCAAAGACAGTGTGATACCAACATTTTTGCATTACAATATTCCGCTACTGGCATTTGGTTGGATTGCAGCGATGGTGTTGTAGGTGATTTGGTCAGCCCTTTAAATCAATCCAAGTACCCAACAAAAAAGACGCTTATCGGTAAGCGTCTTTTTTTTGCATTAGTTATAGGACTGTTAGAATAATTAAATTAGACGGTTATCTTAAGTACCGATATCTTGCTTTATACTTTCTATATTTTTGCGCAACAGGTATACGAAAAACAGCGTAATGAAGGGGTCATAAACACGATCTAGTCTCAAATCACCATTGATGTATTCAACAATAGCCAACGCAAACAAAGACAGCAGAATAAAAGAAAAGCATTGAGATATAGGAACCAAAAAACGTAGAAAAGATGTGCTGCTAAAGGGCTTTATATGACGTATTTCAATATGGGTGCTAAGCGCGAAGGTATAAAATGCTGCAAGCGCTAGCAAAAAGGTTCTTAGTTCAACGAAATCAAAGCCGTTGTAATCATAAATATAAGCCGCAGGCGTGGCCAAGAGTAATAGCACGAACAGATAAAAACAAACTTGTAGCGAAGCGGGCGACATAAACTCTTTTTTTACTTTGTCCACGATCAACGACCTATAATGTAATGATAATTATTTGCGATAAGTATAATTTATAGGCCATGTAGAAACAATAGTTTGGCAATAAAAAGCAAGCGTCGATCAAATCAAACCACTCTATAACCGCGTTTCTTCAAATTGTGCTCTATCAGTTATATATGTGTTATTCATCAAAATCTTTTATCTCACCATTCAAAGTACTCAAAAACGCATCGCTTTGCGCTAGCAGTTCATTTAAGCGTTCTTCATTGACGAGCCGTGTCATCTCATCAGCACTAAAGGGCTGTTCTTGACTGTAGTAGCGTTGCTCTCTAGCGTCCTCGTTGCCTAATGTTTGCAAATATTCATCCACACTGTCTGCAATGGAATCAGCAGCGCTAGAGTTAGCATCCATCGCTTGCTTATCATCTTTCATCAAAACCACCTTATGCCGCTTGGCGTAATTAAGCCATCTAATGGCACATCCCAAGGCTGCCGTTGTAATTGTTCTACTACTTGGAAATCATAACACCAGCCAATTTTTAATGGTTTCTTGGCCCCTGACCGATAGATTTTTCCAAGCGTTGTATCATAAAACCCGCCACCCATGCCCATACGGTTGCCGTTTATGTCGACCGCCACCAGTGGGCAGATAATGACATCCAATTCGCGCGCCCAAAGTAGACGGCGATGATGGTTTTGCTTCATACCTAACCGATGGATACGCGTCGGTATGTTGAGTAATTTTGAGTGATAAACAGGTACAAAGCGCAGGTGTTTATCATCATTGCCATTGCTAGTACGACCAAGTGAACCAACAACTGGCAAATAAGGAAAATAGCCTAAGCGTTGACACCAATCCAATAGTGGCTGGGTAGGTAGCTCACCAAAGCCATCGTAATATAGTCCAATGCGCGCATGTGTGGGCAATCGCTGCTGTAGCTTAGATAGATGCAAGCTTGCAGACTGAGCAAGTTGTCTACGTTCTCCATCGCTCAACTGACGGCGTTGGCGAGTAAAGTGTAGTCTAGGCGGATTGCTAATGACAGATTCAGATGTTTCAGTATTTTTTGAGTCACCATTATTTGAATCAAGCCTATTATGCTCAGGCCGTATTGGTTTGGGGTGCATGGTTTCAGAGTGCATAATTTTAGAGTGCATAGATATCTTATCCAATGAAGTATCAGATTGGTGGTGACAGACGTTTTTAGACATTCGTTCTTAGGCATCGCTCAAGGCTATTTGTGAATATTCAACACGTCCTAGTCATGCTATCATAACGCCACTTTACATCGTATTTCCGTTTATGTGCAGCAGTTGTTGCACTTTTTATCGTTCAGTTATTTAACAACAAACCAGTAAAGAGGGTAGTTATGTCGACACAGAATCAGGCAACTCGTACCGAAAAAGACACCATGGGCAACGTAGAAGTCCCAGCTGACGCTTATTGGGGTGCGCAAACTCAGCGTAGCCGCGAAAACTTCAAAATCGGTGGCGAGACTTTGCCGCGTCCAATGATTGAAGCGATGGCACTGGTCAAAAAAGCCGCTGCGATTACCAATGCAAGCTTAGAGCGTATCGAAGGCGACAAGCGTGATCTCATCGTACAAGCCGCTGACGAAATCATCAATGGTGGTCTGGTCGATCAGTTCCCATTGGTTGTATGGCAGACAGGTTCTGGCACCCAGTCAAACATGAACATGAACGAAGTATTGGCCAACCGTGCTAACGAAATTGCTGGTTCTGAGCGTGGCAGCTATACGCCAATTCACCCAAATGACCATGTGAATCATGCACAGTCTACCAACGACAGCTTCCCAACGGCGATTCGTGTGGCAGCTGCTCGTCAAATCAACAGCTTGTTGATTCCAGCGGTAAAAGCACTACGCGATACGCTAGCGGCAAAAGCCAAAGAATTCGATAGCATTGTAAAAATCGGTCGTACACATTTGCAAGACGCCACGCCTTTGACCTTAGGCCAAGAGTTCAGCGGCTATGTAAGCCAACTTGACCATTCATTGACTCGTATCGACAACGCGCTACAAGGTCTATATGAATTGCCACTAGGTGGTACTGCGGTTGGTACTGGTCTAAACGCCCATCCTGATTATGCCGTAAAATCAGCTGAGCAACTAGCGACTTTGACTGGCTTGCCATTCGTTACGTCACCAAACAAATTTGAAGCACTAGCCGCTCGTGATGCAGAAGTATTCGCTTCAGGCGCACTAAAAACACTAGCAGGTAGCCTAAACAAAATCGCTAACGACGTACGTTGGTTGGCATCTGGCCCTCGTTGTGGTCTTGGCGAGTTGACGATTCCTGAAAATGAGCCAGGCTCTTCTATTATGCCAGGCAAAGTAAACCCAACTCAGTCAGAAGCAATGACCATGGTTGTCGCTCAGGTCATGGGTAACGACACAACCATCAGCATGGCTGGCGCATCAGGTAACTTTGAGCTAAACGTGTATAAACCAGTTATCGCGTTTAACTTGTTACAGTCTATCAAACTGCTTGGCGACGCTTGCAACAGCTTCAACGAAAACTGTGCCGTTGGTATCGAGCCAGTAAAAGACAAAATTGATGACTTCTTGCATAACTCATTGATGCTAGTAACGTCATTGAACCGTCATGTTGGTTATGAAAACGCTGCAAAAATCGCTAAGACGGCTTATAAAGAAAACAAAACTTTAAAGCAAGTGGCGGTTGAGTTAGAGCTACTAACTGAAGCGCAGTTTGATGAGTGGGTCATTCCTGCTGATATGGTACATCCTAAGTAAGCAGTAGACAAAATAACGACCTGCTACGGTGTCAGACTTGCTTAATGTATGATAAGTACAATTTGCCCTCGTCTTTCTAGTAGCAGCATCATATTTGTTCCACTGAGAATTTAGAAATAAAAAGACCTTGTCACTTCTTATAAGAGTTATAAGAGAATGTGGCAAGGTCTTTTTCATTATGGAGTTAGACTACTTTTTCTAAGAAATTATAATAGAGTACTATTTAAATAATAATTTAAAACTATTGTACTTACAGTACATTCTTCAGGTATAGAGAATATTAGCTTCAATCAGTACGAGGTGACCATAATACTTTGGCATGCTTTCCTTCGCCTTTAGAGATTTTTTTTCGAGCAATAAGTTGCCCTTCGAAAGTAAAATCTTCAGATATCTTTATTATTAAAAGTTTATTGAAATGACCAGCACGTTTAACTCTAACTTCATTATTGCTTTTTTCAGGAGAGATAGTTTTTACTTCAATAAAGTCGTTACCAATCTTCCCATCAGAACCTTGTGCATGTTTCTTATGTCGCTTAATACCATATTCAATTTCAGCATATAGCTCTCCGAGTTCTCCCCAAATTTGTAAATAACGATTCGTTAATCTAAAGAAAGAGGCTGCGTTATCGACTAAATTATTAAAAATAACAATTAGCTCAGGGTCAATTTCTGAAGGTTCGAAGACAGATTCATCTATTTTCTTCCAATCATCAGAAGAATAACCTAGTTCGTCTATGTCAAATTCATATGATCTATATTCGTATGGATTATATCCACAAGTAGCAGCATCTCTTATCTGGTCGGGGCTATAACCCTCTTGATGCATATCGTATAAAAAATCCCAGTCGCTCATACTTTACTTTTCCTAATTGATTATCCACAATTTGATTAGTTGTAAAAAGCCAAGCAAAATGGTCGGCCTTTTTCATATCAAACATCTAATCTCAATTAAAACTTATAAAGCAAACCAAGCGTCGTCGCTGCTTCAGTACGTGAGTCGACCATTGGGCTATCGTACTGCTCATTCGGTACATAGCTCACGCTTTGATTGGCGAATCCTGCCCAGCGCTCATTAAAGTCATAGTTGGCACTAATATTGATATACGGATTCAAGCTAGAGTTAGATTTATACGCATCAACGCCCGTTTTCGCGGCCTCTTTTTCACTGACACCATAGTAGTACTCGTTGTAGTCAGCATCATGATATTCAAAGCCAATACTTGGATAGACCGTTAGCTTGCCTTTAGTAATTCTAGAAAGGTAAGTCAAGCGAGCCGTGTTACCGCCACTACGATCTAATACATCAGCGCCTATTTGCGCGCGGATGCCGCCAATAGCTGTACGACGCTGATAGCTTAGACCTGCTTCTGCTGATGATTTACGCTCATCCAAGCCTTGCAGTGCGCCATTGGCATCATCAGGTTCAAACTCAGAACCTGCAAGCTTGGCATAGGCAGACAGCTGATTGACACCATCGTTGATCAGATACGCACCAGCTTGCGCACCGCGTACATAGACTTTGTTATTGTCATAAAATGCACCTGGTAGCACGCGCACTTCAGTACTGTCTTCGAGATCATAGGCTGATTTGACCGCCATGACATTGACCCCAACGCTGAGCTCAGCATCTTTGTCAGTCGGCAAGTTGTCATTAAAAAGTGCGGCGTTAGACATGCTAGCCACACCAAATAGTGCAGTAGCGGTGAACGCGCTAAACATAGTACGTGTAGAGATATTAGGTAGCGCTGCAAGTTTTAACATAATTGGATCTCGTAAGTGAGTATAAATAACTGAGTGGTGCGATTAAGCAAAACGTGTTTAAAAGGGCAAGCTATAAAATGAATCAGTAATATAGGTCAGTATGCTGTTTTTGGAGTCTATATAGCAATGATAGATAAGTATGAGCATTTACTCAATGGCTTTTAGTACTTGCAGTAATTGCTGATGAATATCTTGCCACCACCAGACGAAGCCAATGCTAATAAGTAACATCGCAAGCCATGGTAATAGTTGCCAAATAATGGAAGGTTTTTTAAGTGCTTCGGGTTTAATACTATTATGAACAGCTTCATTACTTAACGGTGAATTGTTAGCAGTAATGCTGTCGGCACTATTGTTAGTATATATGTCTGCCGTATTCGTTTCATTGTTGGCAAACGCAGCATCTTGCTCGGTTGAATTAGCATCAATGTGAGGCGATTGTTCGATAGAAGTAGCGTCATACGGGCTTTGGTTATCAAGTTGATTATGATACTGGCCACTATACTGACTATTATAGGGTGTGCTGTCATGAGCACTATATGAATAGTTGGTTTGATAAGCATTTAACGTGCGCTGCTGCTGAATCGCTGCATTTTGCAGCGCGACTGCTAGACGCTGACGGTAGCCAATCGCAAAAGCCAATGCAATCACTAGTCCCGTGATTGCGCCACCGATATGACCAGCATTATCAATACCTGGTACGGCAAACCCATAGACGAGGTTGATGCCCATAATAAAGATTAGGCTTTGAAGATTGAGTACCATGCCATTGACCGATATTTTAAACAGTGCAGCGATTAATAATGCCGCACCAATGCCCATGATACCACCTGATGCGCCAGCTGAGAGTCCAGGCTGTCCCGTACCATCCAATATACTTTGCCATGTGACATAGCTGTTGAGTAAGTTACCACCGATTGCTGCCAACAAAAATAACGCCAAAAATTTGGCTGAGCCAAACATCGGCTCGGCAATCTGCCCAAAGAAATACATGGCAAACCCATTAAACAATAAATGCATCAGACCAATGTGCAAAAACGCACTACTGATCAGTCGCCAAGGATCATCACCCATGGTAAAAGGTAAGGCATTGGCACCCCATTTGAGCAGTGCCTCAGTGGAGGGGTTGTTGGCATCAACACCTGTCAATATCTGCATAATAAATAGCCCAATAAAGCTAGCTAAGAGCAGGGTAGTGACGGGCGCTATTTTTAATAGTTGTTGAATGGTCATAAAAGCGAGATATCATCAAAATGTTGTATATATAGTATAAAGGGTATGGTCAGATAATGTTATTTATCCGCAGGTCATCATGGTACAAGTTTTCATACTCTTTATGGCTGATAGCTTTTAAAACTAGCAAGCTCTTAGAAATCGAAAGTTCTTAAAAACGGATAGCTCTAAAAATGACCAACTTTAAGATTCTCATAAGTACCTTTTACCAAGATATCATCCGTAACTTTATTGATATCAGTATGACCGCAGAATGCCATTGAGATATCACACTCTTTATAGATGATTTCAAGCGCGCGGCGTACGCCATCTTCACCATAAGCGCCCAATCCATAGAGAAAAGCGCGCCCAATCATCGTGCCTTTCGCACCCAGTGATATCGCTTTTAGCACATCTTGACCAGAGCGAATGCCACTATCTAACCACACTTCAATATCGCTATTCTCAGCATGGACGGCTTGTACGATGTCAGACAGCGCAGAAATAGAAGACAGTGCACCATCTAATTGACGGCCTCCATGGTTTGAGACGACCAGTGCATCAGCACCGCTACGGGCCGCCATGATGGCATCTTCAGGTTCCATGATACCTTTGATGATCAGCTTGCCGCCCCACATATCTTTGATACGCGCCACATCATCCCAGCTCAAACGTGGATCAAACTGCTCTTCTGTCCATGAGCTCAATGATGACAAGTCTTCAACGCCTTTGGCATGACCGACGATATTGCCAAAGCTACGACGTTTGGTGCCTAGCATATTCATACACCACTGCGGCTTGGTCATTAGGTTCATGATGTTAGTAAGCGTCGGTTTAGGCGGTGCAGACAAACCGTTTTTGATATCTTTATGGCGTTGACCCATGACCTGCAAGTCGGCAGTTAATATTAGGGCTGAGCAATTGGCATCTTTTGCCCGTTGAATCAAATTGGCCATATAGTCTTGATCGCGCATGACATACAACTGAAACCAAAACGGTTTGCTGGTATGAGTGGCGATATCTTCGATAGAGCAGATGCTCATGGTCGAGAGGGAGAAAGGCACGCCAAATTTTTCAGCGGCACGTGCGGCATGAATCTCGCCATCTGCCCACATCATACCAGTGAACCCAGTTGGAGCGATGGCGACGGGCATATTGACGGACTCACCAATCATTTGTGTTGCTAGACTGCGATTGTCCATATCGACCAATACTCGCTGGCGCAGTTTGATACGGTCAAAGTCAGTTTCATTACTACGATACGTGGTCTCAGTCCATGAGCCTGAATCGACATAGTCATAAAACATGCGCGGCACTTTACGCTTAGCGACACGGCGTAGGTCTTCAATCTCTGTTACTTTCTTTAATACTGGTTTTAAATCTTTCATGATTTCTCACCACTTTATCATCGTAATTGGGCGTCTTTGTTATAGGTCTAATGCTATTAAGCGAGCAGCTGCTGCAAATCCATCACCGAAAACGGATAGTTTAATCGTTTGGATGGCGTCAAAATCACAGGGATAGTTGTGGCAAATTTCATCATCAGTGCCTCATCAAAGTCTGCAATATCGATATATTGGTAACTAATCGGTTGTACTGCCTGAAACTGAGTAATTATCTGCTCAGCGATATCACATAAATGGCAGCCCGAGGTGCCCAGTAGCCACCATTGATTGTTATTTTCAGCGGTGTTGAGGCTTGGATTTGCTGCAATAACACGCGCTCGTAATACTTCTATATTATCATCGTACATGGTTAGTCTCTTATCTTCATACTGATTGCAAAGCGCTGATGCTCAGCACGCGCTTATCTAAAACATAAAATACTTTAACGGTCATTACATCATAAAGAAGTGGGGTAAATAATGACAGCGATTGTGAGATTAGGTAAGATGACCTGCTATTGATCGTTATTAATGACTAATGCTCAACAGTTAATGATTGGCTATACATAGCCCATTTATAATCACTGATTCTTAGTTGATGTCTCATAGTCATTGATAGAGTATCAACCTTATCTTATTACTTTTTTAACCACTCGGATATCGCGCATGGCAAGTTTTGGCACATTTATCAAACGTCTGTTATTGGCAATTATGCTATTGGTTGTCGCATTCCATATATTGGTCGTTGGGCTACTATTAATTTGGAAAACACAGCCAATTAACAACAGTATGTTTATGTTGACGCATCGCCTAACGGGCGGCACAGTCACTCAGACATGGGCTGAATATGATGCGATTGCCAAACCTGCCAAGCAAGCGGCGATTGTGAGTGAAGACTCGACATTTAGTCAGCATAGTGGTTTTGATTTTAAAGGTATCAAAGCGGCGCAAAAGAAAAATGAAGAGACAGGCAAAATGTCTGCTGGCGGCTCAACGATTACTCAACAATTGGCAAAGAACTTGTTCCTCACTTCGCATCGCTCTTATGTGCGTAAAGCTGAAGAGGCTGTCATCACTGTGATGATTGAGACCTTGTGGGACAAGCAGCGCATTATGACCGCTTACCTAAATGTGGCGGAGTTTGGTAATGGTATCTATGGTATAGACGCGGCAGCGCATCATTATTTCGATAAGTCTGCGGCCAATCTAAACCGAGATGAGTCAGCGCTTCTGATTGCGATGCTTACCAATCCAAAGTACTACGAAGACAATCAAGGCGATAAGCGTTTACGTAACAAGCAACGTATTATCAAAAAACGCATGAAAAATGCCGTATTACCGCAAGCAGCTTCATAAACATAAAGCATGAGAGTTGGGCTAGGGCGTGTCCTCATTTTAAAAATGGTGATAAAAATGAGATAAATTGCCGTCAAACAAGGAAAATAGTGCAGATAATATCGAGATATTGACCAACTATTTGACGATATTTGGCAAAATTTAGCTGTTTTTAGCCCATTTAGAGGACACTCGTTTGAATTGAGGACACGCCCTAAATTATAGGATTGAATGTTGTAGGCTCGGCTATTTCAAATAAAACTAGGATATACCCTAATAAAGACAGAACGATAAAAGATGATGGCGTATCGATAACGCAAAAGGAGTAGTGACGTGGTAGAGATGACTAGTAATCAGGGCAGTGGTGATGTTAACGATATGATTGACGTTAATAAGGTCAACGAGGGCGCTAATGACAATATTGATAAAGACATTAGTGTAGATAATAGCCCAAATAATTTAGCAGAAATTGAATGGCAACGCTCAGCAGATGGCAGCTATTCACCGAGCAGTTATATCAATCGTGACTTGTCTTTACTACAGTTTCATCTGCGAGTATTAGCGCAGGCATCTAGTTCGCGTCACCCACTGCTTGAACGCTTATTTTTCTTGATTATTTTTTCATCCAATCTTGATGAATTTTTTGAGATTCGTGTCGCTGGCATCATGCAAAAGCTCAACATCGGTGATGTGTCGACCAGTGCTCATGGCATGCGTCCTAGCGAAGTGTTAAACGAGATATCTATTATTACTCATGCTGCAATCAGCGAACAGTATCGTATTCTCAATGAAGATATCCTGCCAGCGCTTGCGCTCGAAGATATTCGCTATCTCAAACGTGATGAGCTAAACGCTGAGCAGTCTGCATGGATGAAGCGCTATTTTACGGAGCAAGTCGTACCCGTATTGACACCGATTAGCATTGATCCGGCACATCCATTTCCGCGTCTTGTAAATAAAAGCTTAAACTTTATCGCTACCTTGGAAGGTAAAGACGCCTTTGGACGCGATATTAACTTAGCGATTGTGCCTGCGCCGCGCAGTCTGCCACGTGTGATACGCCTGCCAGATGAGCTGACTGGTGGCAAAGAGCATCATGTGATGCTATCCGCTATTATTCATGAGCATATCGGTGAGCTATTCCCTGGAATGAGTGTAACTGGTTGTCATCAATTTAGGCTGACACGTAATGCCGATTTAGATTTGGCCGATGATGTCGAAGATATTGCCAAAGCACTAGAAGGCGAGCTCGAAAACCGCCGCTTCGGTGATAAAGTACGTCTTGAGGTCACAACCGATTGTCCAACGCATATCAGTGAGTATCTGCTCAATGAGTTTGAGCTGCATGACAATCAGCTATACCGTGTCAATGGCCCAGTCAACTTAACGCGTTTGCTGTTTGACTTTAATATTCCTGCGCTGCGCTACCAGCCATTCACTCATGTCGTGCCAAAGGCATTTCGCCGAGAAATGGATAAGTCAGATAAATCGACCAGTATGTTCGCTGCCATGCGTAAAAGCGATGTGCTGGTTCATCATCCTTTTCATGCGTTCTCACCGATTATTAATTTACTTTGGCAGGCTGCCAGCGATCCTAAAGTATTGGCAATTAAACAAACGCTATATCGCTCAGGCACCAATTCAGAAATTGTCAAAGCACTTGCCGCCGCTGCTCGTAATGGCAAAGAAGTTACTGCTGTTATTGAGCTGCGAGCGCGTTTTGATGAAGCATCTAATATTGCAGTTGCCAACTATCTACAAGAAGCAGGCGCGGTCGTGGTCTACGGTATCGTCGGTTATAAAACTCATGCCAAGCTCATGCTCATCGTACGCCGCGAGGAAGACCGAATCCGTCGTTATGTCCATTTGGGCACTGGTAACTATCATGCGGCAAATGCCAAGGTTTACACCGACTATGGTCTGTTTAGCGCTGATCCTGATATCTCAGAAGACGTTCACAAAATATTCCAAGAGTTAACCGGCATGGGTAAGCCTGCCAACCTCAAAAAACTGCTACATGCACCCTTTACTTTGCATGAGAAATTGATGAGCTTTATCGATGATGAAATCGCTCATGCTAAAGCGGGCAAACGTACTCATATTATCATCAAAGCCAATGCGCTCACTGAGCGCCGCCTCATTGATAAATTATATGATGCCTCGCAGGCAGGCGTTAAGATTGAATTAATTCTGCGTTCTATGTGTTGTCTACGTCCACAAGTAAAAGGACTCTCTGAAAACATCACTGTGCGTTCTGTTATCGGTCGGTTTTTGGAGCATACGCGCGTTTATTATTTCTACAACGATGGCGATGAGCGCTTGTACTGCGGTAGTGCAGACTGGATGGATCGTAACCTGTTCCATCGCGTAGAAGTGGCATTCCCGATTGAGAATAAAAAGCTATTTAAGCAGATTTATCAAGATGGCTTAATTAACTACTTACAGGATAATACGCAAGCGTGGACACTTGATGGCACTGGCGTTTGGCAGCAGTTACAGCCAGCAGCAGGTGAGGAGCCACACGTCGCACAAGAGCATTTATTAAAAACGATTAATCGTGTTGAAGAGTCTAGTTGATTTGCAAAGATACCTTTAGGCAATAATCAGCTATTCAATTATCTATCTAACCAAGCATTGGTAAATACTGGTGCTTGGTTTTTTTGTGCTTATCAATTGCAAAAGTTACAAACTGACTTGCAACCTCACAATTATTCACATATTGATACGGCAGTACACTGGTGCATTACCCAAGGTCATACCTATAATTAATATCAATTCTGACGCTATTTGATAAGTATTGGTTATTCATTTGAGCGTTGGTACAATCTTGAAACATATATCTATTTAATATTTCAAAACCATGTAATCAAATCATAAGAATAGGAAATAAATCATGAGTACTACTAACGATGACAATTCAGATATCAAGCAAGCTGCAGAACAGGTAAATGGTCAGGAAGTTGAGAAGAACTTAGCAGAGAATAAAAAGGTTGACGCTCCTGAATCATTAAGCGAAGAAGAGCAAACACCTTTTATCGATGATGATTTACGTACTGATAAGTAATCTACGACATCAAACATCAAATTAATAATTAATAATAACCAATAATAAAGCGAGGGATACGCCATGACTATGCAAGAACCTGTAGCAACAGAAGCAGACACAGAAGAAAAGGTAATCGTAGATGACCCTGCTGCTAACGAATTAGAAAACCCTAAAGATAGCTACGCAGGGCGCAAGCACAAGCCTGAAATCGATGGCCCTGAGCAAGACTCACAAGAGACTGACGAAGTTTATGCTGATCCACGTAAAGAAGAAGACCTTCCAGCAGGTGGCAAGAATGCAGCAGAACTAAGTGCCTACGACTTGAGCCAAAAAGGTAATGAGTAAAAGACTATATATAACAGCCGGCTAACCAAATCGATAAAATTATAAATATAAAAAGAGGATATGATAATGCAAGCCAAAGACTCAGCAATAGATAAGGTGAAGGTACTAGGATCTGACGATCATAGTGCAATTGAAAGAAATACTACTGAGAACAAAGGGACCGATACTTTTGATGAATCTGTTGTCGACTCAGAACACGTAAATGATAATGACAATCCAGCGCGCCAACCAGATCGTCGTGATCAAGAAGGTAGTACCGCATTTGATGACAATATCAATGAAGATACTGTCGGTAGTGCAGCACCAAAGAGTGAGGGTATTAATGATTTAAATCGTTATGCCAATATTGATAATGCACAAACCCGTATTTTAAATCCTGATGAAAAAGATTAGATAGGTTTAAATCTCGAAAGATATATAGCGTTTCTGGGGTTGGACAAGTAATTATCATAGTAGGGAGTACCAATGAATAACTCAAATAACGAAAGCGTCAACAACGATCATAAACTAAAAGATGCAGATGATAATAATGGTATTGTCCCTGATGATTCATTACAAAAAGCAAATCCAGCTGCAGCAGAAAAGGCTACGGAAGACCATGATCCGCATAATGTCGCCAAGAGCAACAAACAGTATGATAGTCCATTGATGGAAGATAAAAAGTAAGAATTCACTACATTAATAGCTATTAGTATTTGTACATAAATAGGCATTTGTACATAGATAAAAAGGCACTGTGTTTGGTAAGAGTATATAACTCGTATCAAACACAGTGCCTTTTTTGTTTCCTACATTTTTTTTCTACATTATATAGGTAGATAGGTTTAAGTAAGGCGTGGACTTTAAGCAGGTGTACCACTATGAAAGCGTAGCTCAGCATCTGGGCTACTTATTAGTTCAGCCTCTACTTCTTTAAAGAAAGCGACACGCTCATCGATATTCTCGTCCGATAATGATTGAGCGAGTGCAAGATAGTCTTCAAAATGACGACTCTCTGACTTGAGTAGATAACGATAATACTTCGCTAGGCGTTCATCATCGATGACCTCGGCCAACGCTGCAAAACGCTCACAAGAGCGCGCCTCAATAAATGCCCCAATTATCAATACATCGACCATCGCTGCTGGCTCGTAAGTGCGTTTGTGCTTCAACATACCTTTAGCATAGCGTCCAGCACTCAGATATTTCCACTCTTGACCGTGCTCATTCATGATGCCCAGTACTTGCTCGTAGTGCAGCATCTCTTCACGTATCAGCTGTGCGAGTTTACGTTGCAAGTCATAAGAGAACTCATAACGAAATATCAAATTCATCGCAGTACCAGCGGCCTTTTTTTCGCAGTTGGCATGGTCTTGAATAATCATAGGTAGGTTTTCAATCGCAGCATTTACCCAAGATTGCGTGGTTCGAGCACCTAAAAAGTTATAAACAGGAGATAGGTCTACCTTTATAGGAGTGCGCAGATGCGTAATATCGATGCTATCTTCTTCAGGCAGCTCTTTTTCGATTAGATCTGCTTCAGCACTATTATTTACAGTTTGAGAGATATTTTCTTCGACAGATTTTTTCTCGATACTATCGTTATTTATAGTATTTAATGTTGATTGTAATGTTGCGATGTTTTGTTGATTGATAGTCATAGTCTAAGGAAGCTTTATTTATGAATGGTAATACGAGTAATTATATCGTTAGTCTGACCTAGATACGATGCTAAATAACTGACAGTCATCAATAGGTGTTTATTAATAGATAACGGTTAAGCATAATTAAAGGTATTAATGATTACTTACTGTTTATATTGGTTTTGCTGCATCTAATTTCTAAGTGATGATTATAGCTCCTAGAGTAAGCCACTCATACATTATCATTATTAAACAGCCTAAGTATTTACTTAGTGAATGGTGTTTCCTTGTTAATTTTATTATTTGATAGTAGGATGAGATTTTGCTATTTAAGCATTTCGTCTTACTTTTATGATGTGCTATTAGTAAAGAGCAAACCTGATATCAATAGATTACCTTTTATTAGAACATAAAAATTGTAGATATATCTTTGTAGAAAAATTAGAGAATCAAAGATTCCACAATGAATGAGATATGAACGTTTAAACCTCACAAGATTAAAAAATCTTAAACAGTTACTGTCACAACTCAGTATTAGTACCCCTCACGAACAGATAAGGATAACAATATGAGCCAGTCTTCTAACACCAATCGTATTCAAAAAGGCAGTCTTGCCATCGATCAGCAGTTATATGACTTTATTGAAAACGAAGTGCTACCGAAAGTCGGTGTGGATTCAGACGATTATTGGTCAGGTTTCGAAAAGGTTATTAAAGAGTTTACCCCGCGCAATAAAGCACTATTGGAAACTCGTGACAAGATTCAAGCGCAAATTGACCAATGGCACTTAGATAATCCTGCAAAAGATGGTGAAATCGACTATCCAGCTTATAAGACATTCCTGCAAGAAATTGGTTATCTGCTACCTGAAGGCGAAGCGTTTACGGTTGATACCAAAAACGTCGATGACGAAATCGCGCACATCGCAGGGCCGCAGCTGGTCGTACCAGTTCGTAATGCTCGTTATGCGCTTAACGCGACCAACGCGCGTTGGGGTAGCTTATACGATGCTTTGTATGGTACCGATGTTATCAGCAGTGATAATGGACAAGAAGCGGGCGGTAGCTATAATCCTACTCGCGGTGCTGCTGTTGTCGCTTACGCTAAAGCCTTCTTAGATGAGCACTTCACACTAGCATCTGGTTCTTACAATGATGTGACTGGCTTTAAAGTAGTCGATGGCAAGCTAGAAGTCGTACAAGGTGATAGCAGTACCGAGCTAAAAGATACGGCTAAGTTTGTCGGCTTTGTCGGTGACGCTGAAGCTCCTACAGGTGTGCTGTTGAAGAACAACGGCTTGCATGCTGAGATTCAAATCGATAGCAACCATCCAGTTGGTAAAGATGATCCAGCAAACATCAAGGACGTACTACTTGAGTCGGCTATGACAGCCATTCAGGATTGTGAAGACTCAGTCGCTGCGGTAGATGCAGAAGAAAAAGTCGAAGTCTATCGTAACTGGCTTGGCTTAATGAATAGCGACCTACAAGAAACCTTTGAAAAAGGTGGCAAAACCCGTACACGTAAGCAAAACCCAGATCGTGAATATAACACACCAGATGGAGGCAAGCTGATCTTGCCAGGTCGTTCGTTATTATTAATTCGTAACGTCGGTCACTTAATGCAGAACCCTGCCATCTTAGTCGATCTAGGTGATGGTCAAGAGCAGATATTTGAAGGCTTAATGGATGGCTTGATCACGCCACTATTATCACTTAATGATATTAAAGGTAAAAACGAGCTATCAAACTCGCGTCAAGGCTCAATGTATATCGTGAAGCCAAAGATGCATGGCCCTGAAGAAGTTAAAATGGCCAATGACTTATTTAATGCGTCAGAGGATCTGTTAGGTCTAGAACGCAATACGCTCAAAATCGGCATCATGGATGAAGAGCGCCGTATGACGGTCAATTTAAAAGAAGCAATCCGCCAAGCCAAAGAGCGCGTTATCTTTATTAACACAGGTTTCTTAGACCGTACTGGTGATGAGATGCATACCAGCATGAATGCAGGTCCATTTGTACCAAAAGGCGAGATGAAGTCGCAAGCATGGCAGCCTGCTTACGAGCAATGGAACGTCGATATCGGTCTAGAGACAGGCCTACAAGGTCGCGCACAAATTGGTAAAGGCATGTGGGCCAAGCCTGATGAAATGAAAGAGATGATGGATACTAAAGCCGCTCATCCTAAGTCTGGTGCTAGCACTGCGTGGGTACCATCACCAACGGGCGCTACCTTGCATAGCATACACTATCATCAAGTAAGCGTGGCTGATGTACAGGACACGCTAAAATCACGCAAGCGTGCTAGCTTGGATGACATCTTGACCATCCCATTGGCGAAAAATACCGATTGGACTGACGAAGAAAAGCAGCAGGAGCTTGAAAACAATGCTCAAGGTATCTTGGGTTATGTCGTACGCTGGGTAAATCAAGGTGTTGGTTGCTCCAAGGTGCCTGATATCAACGATGTCGGTCTCATGGAAGATCGTGCTACTTTGCGTATCTCGAGCCAACATATTGCCAACTGGTTGCATCATGGCGTGGTTAGTGAGCAGCAAGTGATGGATACGATGAAACGCATGGCCAAGGTCGTCGATGAGCAAAATGCAGGCGATGATGACTATCAATCAATGGCAGATAACTTCGATAGCTCTTATGCATTCAAAGCCGCCTGTGATTTAGTCTTTAAAGGACGTGAGCAGCCTAGTGGTTATACTGAGCCATTGTTACATCAAGCACGTTTGGATCTTAAAGCCAACGCTTAGAACAATAGATTAAATATGACAGGCATTTGAGCATACTTGATGAGCAAGTATGCTAGTCAGTCTTGCTCATTTGTAACTAATGAATTTGCTCAAATAGATTATTAACTTCTTAATTAGCGCTATTTATTTTTTAGTAAATAGCGCTTTATTTTGGACTATTATTCGATGTTTATTATAAAAATTTAAGAATATTAGTAATCATATTAACCAATATTATTCGTATCTAATTGAGTAAGCGGAAGTTTTTTAACAATCGTTCAAATAAAATGAAGGGTCTGTTATTTGATAATGGATGTATCGAAAAGGCAAAAAAATATGTTGCAAATTATGTCAAAGTTGTTATGCTTGTACTCGAAGTATGAGTTTGGTAACCGATGTTACGCAATGGAAGGATAAAAACTAAAGATTACATGGCAGTTACTTTTTTAATCCCAGTTATGTAAATCATGGTTTTTTTCATCTTACTGTAATAGAACTTCGCCACACTTGTTTCTGACTAATCTCGGTAGCCAGTTACACATTATATCTTTGAGGATTTGTGACGATACCATTATGGGCGCCAGCTAATAATAGCTTGCTCATTACTACAATTGTAAAGTGGAGATACCCCATGAAAAAACTACTTTTAGCTACAGCCGTTGCTGCTCTATCTGTTTCTGCAGCCAATGCCGCTCCTACCTTATATGGTAAAGCGTTTGTTACTGCTGATTATGTAAATGCCGAAGTTGATTACCCAAATGGTGATGCTCGTGCAGACAGAGAGTCTGACTCAGTACAGATCAACTCCAACTCTTCACGTATCGGTATCAAAGGTTCTGAAGCGATGACGGCAAATACTGACGTCATCTATCGCTTAGAGTATGGTACTCGTGTTGACGGTGATAGCGATGGTTTCTCTAACCGTGATACGTATCTTGGTGTTGTAAACAAGCAGTTCGGTGAATTCCGTGCTGGTAAAAACCAATCTACTTTAGATAAAATCAACAACGTAGTCGTTAACGATGGTTATTGGGATAACCTAGGTGGCAATAAACTTGAAGATAACGAAAACTATGGTGGTTTGAATATGGCTGATAGTAGCCGTATCAACAGCTCAGTTATTTGGATGTCTCCAAAATACAACAACCTACCATTACAACTTTCTGTTATGTATAGTGCTGACGAAAGCTTTGTAGAGGATAGTGATGATCGTAATAGTGGCTTTGGTGCTGCGCTAATGTTTGACCAAGGTACTGGCTTCACTGCTGGTGTTGCGTACGATAAAGACCAAAACATCAATGGTGATATCATCCGTGGTACAGCAACTGTTGATCTAGGTAAATACATGGCAGCTCCTGTAACATTAGGTGCTCTATATCAAGTAGCTGATTTTGACTATGAGGGTGATACCGAAAAAGAGAAAGGTCTAGTAGTTAGTGGTGCATTAGGCTTATCTAACTTTGCTCGTCCAGCAACTGTTTATGTTCAGTACAACAAAACTGACAACCTAGATGGTGTTGACAACTTTGACTCAGATCAAATCGTTGTTGGTGGTAAATACTACTATCAAGATAATATGATTGTACATGCTTATGCTGGTAATAACTCAGCTGACCTTGGCAATACTGATGCTGACGTACTAGCTATCGGTGGTGGTCTAGAGTACTTATTCTAATCTAACCATTAGAATCTAAATAAAAAACTCATCCTTCGGGGTGGGTTTTTTTGTTGTATGTATTATTTGTGACAAAAGTCTACCGCTGAGGTAGAAAACAAGAGTTTCAGACAGTTTGCATTTTTGCCCTATATTTTATGGCGTATTTTTAGTAAAATCCTTCTTTACCAATTGTTGATGAGTACTATGACCAAGTTTATATTTGTGACCGGTGGGGTAGTGTCCTCACTAGGAAAAGGTATCACCGCCGCTTCTCTTGCTGCGGTCTTAGAAGCGCGTGGCGTGACTGTCACGATGACCAAGATGGATCCGTATATCAACGTCGATCCAGGTACGATGAGCCCATTTCAGCATGGTGAGGTGTTTGTCACCGAAGATGGCGCAGAGACAGACTTAGATTTGGGTTATTACGAGCGCTTCTTGCGTCACTCAAAAATGAGTAAAAGTAATAACTTTACCAGCGGCCGTATTTATCAAAATGTTTTAAATAAAGAACGCCGTGGTGAATACCTTGGCGGTACGGTACAGGTTATTCCGCATATTACTGATGAAATCAAAAACAAAATCCTTGCCAGTGGCGAAGGGTATGATATCGCTATTATCGAAATTGGCGGTACCGTTGGTGATATCGAATCACTTCCGTTTATGGAAGCCGTACGTCAGATGCAAGTAGAGCTTGGCCGTAATAGAGCTATGCTAATGCATCTTACTTTAGTACCGTATATTGCTAGTGCTGGTGAGACCAAAACCAAGCCGACACAGCATTCAGTAAAAGAGCTGCGCTCTATTGGCCTACAGCCTGATATCTTAATCTGTCGCTCTGATCATCACATCTCTCAAGACAACCGTCGTAAGATTGCGCTATTTACCAACGTTGAAGAGCGTGCGGTAATCATGTGTGAAGATGCACAAAGTATTTATCAAATCCCGCGCACGCTACACGAGCAAGATCTTGATGATTTAATCTGTGAGCGTTTCGGTCTTGATGTGCCTGAAGCTGATTTGAGCGATTGGGATAAAGTAGTTGAAGCCCAGTTGAATCCAGAAGGAACAGTGACTGTTGCGATGGTCGGCAAATATGTCGAGCTTCCAGATGCTTATAAGTCTATCAACGAAGCATTGCTACATGCAGGTATCACGCATAAAGTAGACGTGAAGATTGACTACATCGATGCTGAACGTCTAGAAGATGATGACACTTTACTTGCTCAGCTAAATGATGCTGATGCTATCTTAGTACCAGGCGGTTTCGGTGAGCGCGGTACGATGGGTAAGATAAAAGCCATCACTTATGCTCGTGAAAACAACGTTCCATATTTAGGCATTTGCCTTGGTATGCAGTTGGCTGTGATTGAGTATGCACGTAACGTACTTAATATTAACGCCAACTCTTCTGAGTTTGATCGTAAGACAGCTGAGCCTATCATTGGTCTAATCACTGAATGGTTAGATGAGCGCGGCGAGCTACAGATTCGTAGTGATGATTCAGACCTTGGTGGCACGATGCGTCTAGGCGCACAGCAAGCAGAGCTGGTTTCTGGCAGTAAGCTAAGCCAAATTTATGGTGCAAGCAATATCACTGAGCGTCATCGCCATCGCTATGAGATGAATAACCGTTATATCGAGCCGTTAGAGCAAGCAGGTATGACCATCTCTGGTTATTCTGCCAAGCAGCATTTGGTAGAGTCGGTAGAGATCTCTGAGCATCCATGGTTTGTCGCTGTACAGTTCCATCCAGAGTTCACTAGCTCACCGCGCGGTGGTCATCCACTGTTTAACAGCTTTGTAAAAGCGGCTAAGAACCACAGCGAAGCAAAATAGCTCTCAAAATGTAATATATATTGAAAGCGTTTATTATAAAAAAGACTGATCTTCGGATTGGTCTTTTTTTGCTTAATCCAAACTGTTAGTAGTTATTAACAAGTCAATCCTCATTAATAATGTCTAATTACGCTTGCATACTTTTTTTAATCAGCCTATCGGTTACAATATGTGATAGAGATATTAATAACAAAATAAGAGGTAATGGCTTCATGGAAAACTTATTGACTGCACAATCACATATCACGCTCAACACTCCTAATAACGATACGATTAACATTGGTAACGACCAGCCTTTTGTATTGTTCGGTGGTATGAATGTTTTAGAGTCTAAAGAATTGGCATTTGAGATTGCTGAGCAGTATGTTGATATCTGCAAGCGCTTGGGTATCGGCTATGTTTTTAAAGCGAGCTTTGATAAAGCCAACCGCTCAAGTCTACATTCATATCGTGGGCCTGGTTTAGAGCAAGGTATCGATTGGTTAGGTCAGATCAAAGAAAAATTCCAAGTACCGATTATCACTGATGTGCATGAACCACATCAAGCAGCACCAATCGCTGAAGTCGCTGACATTATTCAGCTACCTGCATTTTTGTCGCGTCAGACAGATTTAGTGCATGCGATGGCAAAAACAGATGCCATTATTAATATCAAAAAGGCGCAGTTTTTGGCTCCTCACGAGATGCGTCATATCGTCAATAAGTGCCTAGAGGGTGGTAATGATAAATTGATACTTTGTGAGCGTGGTAGTGCCTTTGGTTATAATAATCTGGTCGTAGATATGCTTGGTTTTGATACCATGAAGCAGATGGATATACCGGTATTCTTTGACGTGACGCATAGCTTACAACAGCCAGGTGCACGTAGTGATAGTGCTGGTGGACGCCGTGAGCAGATTACAACGCTTGCCCGTGCAGGTATGGCTACAGGGTTGGCAGGGTTATTTTTAGAAGCGCATCCAAACCCAGAAACTGCGAAATGTGACGGTCCATGTGCGCTGCGTATGAGCCAACTAGAGCCTTTCTTACGTCAACTTAAGCAAATTGATGATTTGGTTAAAGGTTTTGAAGTATTGGATACTCATTGATACGGTACGTGATAAGAGGGCTATACAATGGCAATTCAGATGGCGCAAGTAAGCATCGAAAATATCGATGATGTAGAAGGCTTAGATAGCGTAATGACCGCGCTTAAGAACATCTCAGGCGTGACGGCTATTAATTTGGATCCTAAGCATAATGTCGCAACGGTAAGCTATGATGATACAGATACTAGTATCCATGCCTTAACAGCGGCGATTAGTATGGTGGACTATGTGACTCAGCCATTTCCGATTGATTCACCGCAGAACCCGCACCATAACGATTTATAATTACAAATAGCTATTGCTATAAATTTGCCGATGAGCTCTTTTACGTGTTTATTAATAAGTTGCTGTCTCGTTAATAGCATCTCGTTAATAAAGCAACAACCAAACGGTCTTGTTGTCGAGGATAATAGGGCTTATGCTTATTTAATGTAGCTTTGATAGTTGCTCTTACTTTGATAACTTAAAAAATATCAAAGTTATCATTAACAGAATAACTATTAGAGTTGCTCATTACTAATAAAAATAAGGAGCCCAATATGGCAGATCAAACACGTATTATTAAAATTGATGGTATGACTTGTGGCGGATGCGTAGCAAGCGTACATACAGCAACAGCCGATATTGATGGATTAGAAACTATTACCGTTGACCTTGCTGATAACCTAGCGACGATAACCTTTGATGATAGCAAAACCAGTGCAGAGGCTATTGCTTCAGCTATTGACGATGCTGGATTTGAGGCGACAGTTGCTAACTCATAAATTCCATCACTTATTTACAGAACCAGCTAACATGTTATTACAAGCATGATAGCTGGTTTTTTAATGATTAACGATTACGAGTATTCAGTCTCGATACTTTGATACATGGCTACTTTGTCTAAAATGCTCATACTGAATACGATATAACCTAATTGCTTTATTTGAATTTTTTGCCTACCCACTGATATTTTATCGTGGTTCCTACAAATTTATAGGCACCATGACGAGTTTTATTTATGAACGATACCAACCGTACTACCAAAGATAAGTCTTATGATGTCGAAACTGATGTTGAGTCCAACATGCCACTGACACCGCAACGCGCGCATTTGCAATTAGCGATTGACGGCATGACTTGTCAGGCCTGCGCCTCAAGAATTGAGAAGGTGCTTAACAAGAAGCCTTCAGTGTATGAGGTAAGTGTGAGTTTTGCTGGCGAGACTGCCAATGTCGATTATGATCCGACCCAAACGACGCCCGAACAGGTGACGGAGTGGGTGAATAAAACAGGTTTTGTTGCCAATGTGCAGGCAGCCGATAGCTTATTTGCTCAGACTGACGAAGATACCGCCACTCAATACCCATGGCGTTTGATCGGATTGTGGGTTTGTTTGGTGCCGTTTTTGGTGGGTATGGCAGGTATGTTGACGGGTTTTGGTATGGCGTGGATGCCGCCGGTCTGGGTGCAATTTATTTTAGCGACCATAGTACAGTTTGGTTTGGCGTTGCCGTTTTATAAGAGCGCATGGGCGTCTATAAAAGGTGGCCTTGCCAATATGGATGTGCTGGTGGTCATCGGTACAGTAACGATATGGGCATATTCGACTTATCTATGGCTCACGCACGGCGATGGTACTTTAAACAGTCTATTGCAAAGTGGGCATCTGGGCGGACACGGTGCTGGTAACAGCCCAGCCGTATATTTTGAAGCAGGGGTGATGGTCATTGCCTTTGTACGTACAGGTAAATATCTTGAGGAACGTACCAAGAAGCACAGCCTAAACAGTATTGATTTATTACTGTCATTGACACCTGATGAAGTAGAGCAGCAGCAGCCAAATGGTGAATTTCATAGGATTGCGTTGTCTGATGTGCAAGTGGATGACGTCTTACGTGCAAAACAAGGTAGCCGCGTCGCTACAGATGGTACCGTCATAGAAGGCAGCGGTTGGTGCGTGGAGAGTCATTTAACTGGCGAGTCGGTAGCTCTCAAAAAAGAGCAAGGCGATGGTTTGCTAGCAGGTGCCTTGGTAGAGAATGGCAGTCTGTTATATTGTGTCAGTGCGAAGGGTAGTGATACTAAGCTTGGTGATATGGTACAAGCGTTGAGTGATGCACAAGGCTCAAAAGCCAATCTAGCGCGTCTCGCGGATCGAGTAACGGCTATCTTTGTCCCCGTAGTAGTAACGATTGCGTTGGTTACTTTTGGGGTCACATGGTGGCTAACAGGTATGGTTGATACTGCTTTAATGCATGCAGTATCAGTCTTGGTTATTGCTTGTCCTTGTGCACTTGGTTTGGCCACGCCAGCAGCGATCATGGCTGGTATGGGCGTTGCCGCGCGTCATGGTGTGTGGTTCAAGGATGCGCAAAGTCTTGAGGCAGCAGGTAATATAGATACGGTAGTACTCGATAAAACAGGTACATTGACTATTGGCAAACCTACTATCGTCGATCATGTCATGGTGGATAAGTCGCTTGCTGTTGATGATGTATTGCAGATTGCGGCCAGTGTCGAGGCGCATGCCAGTCATCCACTAGCAACTGCCCTCGTCAATACGGCTAAAGACCGTCAACTGTCTCTATTTAATGTGACTGACATCAGTGTGATAAAAGGCGCTGGTATACAAGCAAATATCGAAGGTCTTGGTCTGATAAAAGTGGGTACGGCAGAGTTTGCGAACTTGACGTTACCAAGATTCATGCCAAAAGTATGGCAAATTGCCAGTACCGTTGCGATTAGTATCAATGATGAGCCACTAGGTGCGTTTGCACTAGCCGATGACTTAAAGGCAGATACGCCGCAAGCAATCGCTGCACTACAAGATGCGGGTATCAATGTCATTTTGATGAGTGGTGATAAGCAGTCCGTCGTCGATCATGTAGCAGGGCAGTTGGGTATTGATAAGGCTTATGGCAAGATGAGCCCGCGTGACAAGGCCAGTCAAATTGCACTATTGCAAACTGCTGGTCATAAGGTAGCGATGGCAGGAGACGGCGTCAACGATGCGCCAGCGATGGCTACTGCCGATGCCAGCTTTGCGATGTTTGAGGGAACTGATGTCGCTCAGCATAGTGCCTCTGCACGGCTAATGGGTGAGTCGCTCATGCATATCGATGCGGCACAAAAAATCGCTCAAGCAACGCTACGCAATATCAAGCAAAATCTGTTTTTTGCCTTTATTTATAACTGTCTTGGTATTCCGCTTGCTGCATTCGGGTTTTTGAATCCGATGATTGCTGCCGCTGCTATGGCGCTTAGCTCCATCTCAGTACTCATGAATGCACTACGATTGACACGGTTTAAGACAGAGGTTGAGCTAGATGATACGGTATCCACCTCTCATACGGATAATAAGCGCATAGCGAAATAGTAGCTATTATATTTGCTTTAAGCTTCTATAAATATAAACAGACAGCCACTGCATATATGTATCTCTAAGATTGTTTTTATCACTGCAAGTCGGTGTAAGATAAGGGAAGTTTGGTAAAATATATGCTATGATGCCAAGCACTATAGCCGACTATTAATCTGCTTTATATCCCTCTAATTGCTAGGTAACGATAGCCACAAGATAGAAGGGTATAAAGGGTTTTTAGAATTACGCGCTATATGATATTTTGCTTTATCTTTTTTGTATGCTAGCTGCCGTTATTTATCTCACAAACTTGGCATGACCAAAGGAATTAACAGACATTATGTACGCTGAAGAAACCAACAACGTCACCGCAATTAAAGACATTCGCGCTCGTGAAATTTTAGACTCGCGCGGTAACCCAACTATCGAAGCCGATGTTATTTTAGCTGACGGTACTGTCGGCCGTGCTGCTGCTCCAAGTGGCGCATCAACAGGCTCACGTGAAGCGCTTGAGTTACGTGATGGCGATAAGACCCGCTTTATGGGTAAAGGCGTCAAAAAAGCCGTTTCTAATGTCAACAGTCAAATTCGCAGTGCCTTGATTGACAAAGATGTGACTGAGCAACAGGCTATTGATGATGCCATGATTGCGCTAGATGGTACAGAAAACAAAGAAAGCTTGGGTGCCAATGCCATGCTAGCTGTGTCACTTGCGACGGCCAAAGCGGCAGCCAAGTCACAGAATCTGCCATTACATCAATACATCGCTAATCTACGTAATCAAACGTCGTTGACCATGCCTGTGCCGATGATGAACATCTTGAACGGTGGCGAGCACGCGGACAACACGGTTGATATCCAAGAGTTTATGATTGAGCCTGTAGGCTTCACTAGCTTCTCAGAAGCGCTGCGTGCTGGTACAGAGATTTTTCATAGCTTAAAGTCTGTATTAAAATCACAAGGTCTAAACACTGCCGTTGGTGATGAAGGTGGTTTTGCACCGAACCTACGTAGTAACGAAGAAGCCATCACGGTTATCATGCAAGCGATTGAACAAGTCGGCTACAAAGCTGGTGAAGATATTCATCTTGCGCTAGATTGTGCGGCTAGTGAGTTTTACAAAAATGGTCAATACGTTTTGGCAGGCGAAGGCAATAAAGCCTTTGATAGCCAAGGGTTCTCAGACTATCTAGTTGGGCTGGCACGTCAGTATCCGATTATCTCTATCGAAGACGGTCTTGATGAGTCGGATTGGGATGGCTGGAAGTATTTGACCGAGCAGATTGGCGATAAAGTCCAATTGGTTGGTGATGATTTGTTTGTGACCAATCCTGCGATCTTGCAAGAAGGTATTGATAAGCATATTGCCAATGCTATTTTGATTAAATTTAACCAAATTGGCACTTTGTCAGAAACGCTAGATGCGATTTATATGGCTAAGAAAAATGGCTATGCAACTATCATTTCACATCGTTCAGGTGAAACTGAAGACAGCACCATTGCAGATTTGGCAGTTGGTACAGCGGCAGGTCAGATCAAAACTGGCTCACTATGCCGTTCAGACCGCGTAGCGAAGTACAACCAATTGCTACGTATTGAGCAGCAAGTACGTGCAAGCTATCGTGGCCGTGAAGAGTTTATCGGTCTACGTGGCTAAGCGTCTGACTGGCTCTTTGGCGCGTAATATGCGTTAAGTAATGTACGCTAAAAAGCCTAGACTCATCAGCTGAAGTCAATACTTAGGCGATATATAATCATTTGTATATCGCCTAATCAGCTTAAACTTTACTATTCTCTTTTATACCGTTTGGCGTTATCACCTTATGAAATATTTTAGCCAATTTATACTACTTGCTTTAGCCGTTGCAGTGCTTTTAGGATTGCAATATCAGTATTGGTTGGGTGAAAATGGCCGTTTTGAACACAACAAGTTGACAGCTCAAATTGAAGAGCAACAACGTTTGAATGACAATCAAGTTGCAGCAAACAACTTACTACGCACCGATGTTCAAGATTTAAAAACGGGACTTGAGGCCGTAGAAGAGCATGCTCGCTTAGATTTAGGTTTAATCAAACCCAATGAGACTTTTGTCCAAGTATCCACCGCACCAACCACGCACAGCAACTATTAGCTATTACGAATATACTGGCTCTTACAAATAGACTATTTTTCACGGCATGACTTAATTTTCATGACGTAGCATTATAATGTTGTTACCTGACACCATTCATTATACTTAACACCTGCTTTATTCCTCTTTACATATACTGTCATGGGCTCAAACCATGAGTACACTACTATGAATACAACCCCTAATATACATGCCATGATTGTCGCAGCTGGTCGCGGCAGCCGTTTTGGTGCGTCTATTGCCAAACAATATACAATGCTAGAAGGTCAGACGCTATTGCAACATAGCGTGGCACGACTTGCTTGTAGTGATTACATTGATAATTGTCTATTGGTCATATCAGCCGATGACGGCACGGCTCAGCAGTTAGAGTTTGCCCTTCCTATAAGCTATGCAGTCGGCGGAGCGGAGCGTTGGCAGTCAGTACAGTCGGGCGTTGAAGCAATTAGTCAGACAGGTGCTGATGATTCAGATTTGGTGCTTATTCACGATGCAGCACGTCCCGCTGTACCAAGTTCAGATATCGATCAAGTGATTGAAGCAGCGATGTTGGAGCCTTACGGCGCTATTCTAGCGACACCAGTGGCCGATACGTTAAAAGCTTCCTATCAGCAAGCTACTTCCGCAGAAGAGAGTCGTGCACACTCTTATACCAAATCTACCATTGATCGTAGTAACATGTGGCAAGCACAAACCCCGCAAGTATTCCGTTTAGGTCAATTAAAAAAAGTCCTAAATCATGTGTTTGAACATCAGCTAAGCATCACAGATGAGGCCAGTGCTTTTGAACAACTAGGTTTACCAATACGCTTAGTCTCTGGTAGTCGCCAGAATATAAAACTGACCTATCCTGATGATGCGGTACTGTTAACAGCGATTATGGCGCTTCAGTCTTAGTTTCAATTCTACTTCCGCTAACGAGCATCAATTTTACTCCTTTTATACTTAATGGTGGCCATAATAAGTATTAGGGCTTCAGTAGCCACTATATCCTCGTTAGACTTTTCTGTACTATTCTTAAAGATTAATTCAAAAATGAACTATTACTAAAGCCTATACCAAGAATATATATAATCTACTTTGGGATATAATATGGTTATTACACATGTTTTTTGTGTCTGAGCGGGCCTATGTCCAGTAATAGGTTGCTTTAATGACCAAACTAACCTATGATGTAACTAACTTAATACAATTAATATAAAAACTTATAAAATCAATAATATATCAGACCGATTCATTACGCTTAGTTATGTTGTCTCTATATTTTTTCTGAAGTTAGTATGATTGTTTTAGCGACATTTACCTGATAATAGGGAGAAGCTGATTGTCAACAATCAACGATTCAACAAATCCAGTAACGACAGATTTCTGCCAGCTTGTATATATAAGCCGGATTACCTCTACTGGTCTTTCAAGTCCTAGCACGCTTAATGATATCTCAGAGACCGCGGTTGAACGCAATCAAATAGATAATGTCACGGGTATTCTTTGCTATGGCAATGGCTACTTTTTACAGTGTGTCGAAGGCTCAGAGCAGGCACTAACCAATCTAAAAAATCGTTTGTTGGTGGATGATCGACATAAAGAATTAAAGATTTTAGATTTTTCTGAGATTACCGAACGTCGCTTTGCCAGTTGGTCATTACGTTCAATTACCCTTGAGCGTTGGATGACTAAAGAGCCTGAGCTTAAAAAGTTAATGCCATTTAAGCCTTATGAGTGGGATTCTAATGAGTGGCAGAAGTTCTTGGACGTGCTGCAGGGCTACTATGAAGAGCAAACGAGAACAGGTAACGTCGATACGCCACCTGTCAAATATAGTACGCTAGGGGTCACTTTAAGTAAGGTTGTAGGGCAGCATCAAGCGTTCTTTTTAATCCAGACGATATTGGGATTAATGATAGTGGCTACGTTGCTATGGTTACTGCTGTAATCGATAGATATGAATAAAGTTCCCCTTGAGCCAAGCTATATTTATAGTTAATAAGACAACCAAATAGAAAAAGCCAGCATTCAATTGATGCTGGCTTTTTTATTTAAAAGAATAAGTTAGCTCTTAATGACAGACATAAAAAAACCCAGTTCATAATTTATTATGAACTGGGTTTTGGTGGTACGCTTGTTAGTCTAATCTAATGCTAAGCAATAGTGCTAACAAGTGACGCCAAATAGTGGCGTCCCCAGGGGGATTCGAACCCCCGTTACCGCCGTGAAAGGGCGGTGTCCTAGGCCTCTAGACGATGGGGACTAGTAACAACACTTCAACTGCTTTCACCATTTATGCTGAAGTGGTGCGTATTTTAATAGCGTCGGCGCTTCCTGTCAAGCCTTTTTCTACGTCTTTTTAAAATTAAATATCTTTTTTTAATTGCGCGACGAGGATGTAGGTCATTTCGCTTTAAATGATAGCGAATCCATAAAGAAGTACAGGCACTAATCGTCAATGCGAGCAGCATATAACCGAGAATGGTGCCCCATAACTTGAGCTGTGGATCCATAATAAAGTCCCTCCTATTAATCTTGATAATGCTTACTATCAAGACAGTGTGAGCAACTTAAACCATCTATAGGATATAACTACATCGTTTAAGAGTGATATTTTATCATCAGACCGTTATTAATATCGAATAGAACAACTATGTCTGTAATCACGAAAATAGTTCCATCTATATATTATGATATCAATCATATCCCTATTGATTGCCAAATCAAGATGTCAAAGTCATCAAGTATTACAAATAGCACTATTATGTATGATTGGCAATATAGGATATGTGACTTATTGACTATCGCTATCAGCTGACTCTTCTTTCGCATCTTCATTGTGCAGCGCATTGGCCAACATAGGGTAGTTATTCAGTATATGACAAAATAGTTCAGCAGTCTTTTGAGTGTCATACAGAGCTGAGTGAGCATTCTTGCCATCGAACTCTAACCCTGCTGCCTTACAAGCACGTGCTAGGACGGTTTGACCAAATGCTAATGCTGATAAGGTGACGGTATCAAATACTGAAAAGTTATGAAATGGATTGTGGTTTTTGCTATTGGTTCGTAGCACAGCTGCATTCAAAAAAGCCAAGTCAAAATGAGCATTGTGCCCAATTAAGACACATTGACGGCATTCTTCGTCACGGCGTACGTCTTTTAACCCTTTAAAGATGCGGCGTAAGGCTGTTTTTTCATCTTCAGCAATGGCTTTACGCATTGGGTTTTTAGGATCAATACCCGTAAAAGCAAGCGCACTTGGTTCTAAGTTCGCACCTTCAAAAGGCTCAATATGAGCGTTGAAAGCTTCACCTGGATAAAATACACCTTGCTCATTCAGTAAGACGGGAATGCAGGCAATTTCTAACAGGGCATCAGTCTGGGCATTGAAACCTGCTGTTTCCACGTCGACGACGACAGGCAAGAACTTACGAAAGCGGTCTTTTAAGGCCATAGGTGCTTGCTCATCTGTCGCTGAAGCTGCATCTTCAGCGGAAGTGCTTAGAGTAGCATCAAGACTGGCAGATTTAGGGTTTGATAAGTCTTCGTCAGGCAAGGTCGCTATGTTTTGATTGGTCATATAAAGTTAAATCACTTTTATCAGTCGTACTAATATATTGAATAAGAAATAAGCATCCTATGATACTAACTGCACCTTTAGTACAAAGAAATCTACTACAAAGGTATCATCAATATCATAGGATAAAATAACAGGTCATTTATTGAATGCTAAGCTTTACGGGCGTTAAGCCTTAATTGACCAAGGTAGCGTCTCACCTGCCATTAGGGGAGTCAATGATGCGCCATCAAAATAAGGATAGTCAGTCGGTACTTGCATAGGCGTGTTAACAAGCGTGATGGTGCTTTCATTTAGAGGTAAGCCGTAGAACTGAGCGCCAAAACGACTGGCAAAACCTTCAAGCTTATCTATTTTTCCAATACTATCAAAGGCGGTCGCATACAAGGGCAGCGCCGTGGCTGCACTATAGCAACCGGCACAGCCACAAGCGGCTTCTTTTTTGTCTGTCGCATGTGGCGCAGAGTCGGTACCCAAGAAGAACTTTGGATTACCACTAGTAGCTACATCTAATAGCACTTTTTGGTGGCTCTCACGCTTTAAAATAGGTAAGCAATAAAAATGCGGTTTGATGCCACCCACCAATAAGTGATTGCGGTTAAACATCAAATGCTGCGGCGTAATAGTGGCAGCAACATGGTTACCTTGTGACAATACAAAATCTGCCGCATCGCTGGTAGTGATGTGCTCTACTACTATTTTCAACGTAGGGAATTTCACGATAATTTGTGCCAACACTTCATCTAAGAAACGCTTTTCACGATCAAAGATATCTATATGGTCTTGGGTCACTTCACCATGAATTAGCAATGGCAAATTGTACTTCTCTAATGCTTCAAAGACATCGACGCAGGCATTAATATTGGTGACGCCATCTGCGGAGTTAGTAGTCGCTCCAGCAGGGTAGAGTTTGACAGCTTGTACGATACCTGACTGCGCTGCCAACTCAATATCTTGGGCAGTGGTGTTATCCGTTAAATATAGAGTCATACGCGGATCGAAAGCTGACTTGCGCTCAAGACTTAAATCACTTGCTGCTAATTGCTCCATGATACGTGCGCGGTAGGCAATCGCATCTTGTGCATTTTTGACTGGAGGCACAAGGTTAGGCATACAGATGACACGGTTGAAGCTGCTTGCTGCATGAGGTACGGTCGTGCTCAAAGCGAGATCGTCACGCAAATGAATATGCCAGTCATCTGGCTGAAGGATGGTCAATTCTCTAATCGAATCAGTCATAGTGTCAAAGCGCTCTATATCGTCAAATAAAGGAAACAAAAGGGAGTAATACTGTGGGTCTATCATAACAGATTTGCCCACTTGACTAAATATAAGGCTAGATATCTGTACATAATTCATCGAGCTAAGATTAATATCTTATCTTTAAACGATGTTTAAATTCTGATGGCAAAAATGAGGTTGACTAGAATTTAAGTCAAAAGCGCACGCCTTATGGCAGTTAGACTTTTGCCCATAGTAAATATGATGTACACTGAGCAGGTAATTATCGTTCGACTTGCTTTCGATTTGATCGTCGCCTTTTCTAAAACTATATTTCATAATGGGAGTTCTTCATGGCTCAACTTGATCCAAAAAATATCAATAAAATCGTCTTGGCTTATTCAGGTGGTCTTGATACCTCAATCATCGCTAAATGGCTACAAGAAACTTATGATGCGGAAGTAATCACCTTTACCGCTGATATCGGTCAAGGCGAAGAAGTTGAGCCAGCACGAGCCAAAGCTCAAGCAATGGGTATCAAGCATATCCATATCGAAGATTTGCGCGAAGAGTTCGCTCGTGATTATGTATTCCCTATGTTCCGTGCCAATGCCATTTACGAAGGTGAGTACTTATTAGGTACGTCCATTGCTCGTCCATTGATTGCCAAGCGTTTAGTTGAGATTGCTAAAGAGCATAACGCCGATGCTATCAGTCATGGTGCGACGGGTAAAGGCAATGACCAAGTTCGTTTTGAGCTAGGTGCAGTCGCCTTATCACCAGATGTAGTAACTATTGCTCCTTGGCGCGAGTGGGATCTATCAAGCCGTGAAAGCTTGATGAAATATGCTGAAGAGCATGATATCGCAATCGATTATGCGGGCAATAAGAAAAAATCTCCTTACTCAATGGATGCTAACTTACTACACATCTCTTATGAAGGCGGTGTTCTAGAAGAACCGTATACTGAAGCAGAAGATGACATGTGGCGCTGGTCTGTCAGCCCAGAAGAAGCACCTGATGAAGCACAGTATCTAGAACTAGAATACGAAAAAGGCGACATCGTTGCTATCGATGGCGAAGCGCTTAAGCCTTATGAAGTCATGATTAAGCTGAATGAAATCGGCGGCAAACATGGCATCGGCCGTTTAGATATCGTTGAAAACCGTTACGTCGGTATGAAATCACGTGGTTGCTACGAGACGCCAGCGGGTACTATTATGCTAAAAGCGCATCGCGGTATTGAGTCGTTAACGCTTGATCGTGAAGCTGCCCATCTAAAAGATGAGCTAATGCCACGCTACGCAAAAATCATCTACAATGGCTATTGGTTCAGCCCTGAGCGTATGATGCTACAAGCATTGATTGACAAATCACAAGAGTATGTCAACGGTACCGTACGTGTAAAACTGTATAAAGGTAGCGTGAGCGTTGTTGGTCGTAAATCTGACGATTCATTATTTGATGAAAAAATTGCCACTTTCGAAGATGATGCGGGCGCTTATGACCAAAAAGACGCAGAAGGCTTTATCCGTCTAAATGGCCTACGTTTAGCTATCGAAGCTAGCCGTGGTCGCGATTTATCTAAGTAAGTCTTTTGGCTACTGATAGCCAATTCATAACTTAGATGGCACAACAAAAAAGAGACTCTATGTTGGTAGGGTCTCTTTTTTTTATGGTTAATAAATGATTGCTAAAACCATCACTTTTAGAATAGCTGTCTTAATAGTAAAACGCTTTACTCAGCTTTTTCTGTCTCTACAACGTCAGGTTCATCTTCATCTACCATAACGATGGCTACATCTTGCTGTTGGCGCTCATCAATGGCATCTTGTTCTAATACTTCTTCAGTTGCCAGTATCGCACCGTCAGACTTTTGCGATTGGTACTTTAAGGTAGCAAGTGCACCAAGGACACCGACGACAAGTATGATGATAAGAATGACAGGATTTTTCCATAGCGGTGTGGAAGCCTCATATTCGATGGGCTTTTCACTAGTGGTGGTCGGTGTATTGTCGTTATTGCCGCCGATTAATCCCAAACTTACTAAAGGCGGTTTAGGCGGATTGGCTGGTTCAGAGTTAACGCGCAGTCGATTTCGGCTAAGATAGATATCTGAGATTTTGGCTAATTGTAGCAGCCAGCGTTGATGTGGTAAGGCAACGGCATGCATGTCCGTAAATACCAGCATATCATTGTGACGACCTTGCTGTAGATTGTCAGGTGAGCGCCCAATGGCTTTTAAATAATTGCCTGTTGCCATTTGCATATCTTGCACAGGTTCATAGTTTTCAGGTTTGAATCCAGTCAGCTCATACCAGTAAGGATCAAAAGAAGGTGGAGTGCTTGATAGCTGCTCAGCATTTAATAAAGTACGTTCCGTATTACTCTCTGAGTTGTTCTCTATCGCTTCAACAGCTTCAGTAGTTGATTCGAGCAAGTCACTATTGCTTCCTGTCTCAGCAGATGAGGTATGCGTATGCTCTGGGCTAAATCG
>NZ_DFQV01000017.1:51384-54228 GCF_002377945.1 Psychrobacter sp. UBA3480 | reverse complement strand
GAGGTGAGTAGAGTTTGAGCCTGCTGCATCGTTGCATCAATCTTCTCAGCGATATGTTCGCTTGCCTTTATGACACGAGCGTTATCACTAAATACGGCATCTGCCGCATCGTGACGATGGTAGAGTGTGGCGCTAATGGTTGCAAAGTTCATTGAGTTATACTGTCGTAACTCTTTGACAGCACCACGACCAAACAGCTTTTTGCTGACTGCCTGTCCCTGATGACGCTGCTGATAGGCGAGCAGCGCACTTACGATGGCTTGTAGACTGGCATCCATTCCTAAGCGAGCTTGCGGTAGAGAGAGCTGTGCCGCATCGGCCAAAAGTGACAGCATAGGCTGGGTATCATGATATAAAAAATCATACATCGACACACGTGTCGGTGAAATAGTCGTCATAATCTGCTAGCATCAAAAAGTGTGCCCCTATATTACGGTGCCAAATGTCTTGATACAATCCCTTGATAATAGAAATTTTCAATCATTTTACTAATAACCTTGATAGTAATCTGATGAATGACAGATAGTCGGAAGCATTTATGACCAATAATAAGACGCTTGATAAACAACTCGTGATTAATATCGCTGAGCAAACATTAACGCTGTACCAGCAGCAAACTGAGGTTGCACAATATGTAGTCTCCACTGCAAAAAATGGTATTGGTAGTCAGCAGGATAGTGGTTGCACGCCGCTCGGTAGGCATGTCATTGAACAAAAAATAGGTGGTAGCGAGCCTATGAATGCGGTATTTGTCGGGCGTGTGCCGACAGGTGAGGTATACGATGCCAATCTTGGTGAGTTACATCCAAAGCGTGACTGGATATTGAGCCGTATTCTTTGGTTAAGCGGCCTTGAAGAAGGGTTAAACAAAGGTAGCAATGGCCAAGGTGGCTGCGATACTTATGAGCGCTATATCTATATTCACGGTACACCAGATACTGAACCAATGAGTATTCCGCTATCACATGGCTGTATCCGTATGCGTAATGAAGATATTGTAGAATTATTTGAGCAAGTGGAGGAGGGTACGCCCGTTACGATCGTTGTTGACTAGGTCGTGTTGCACACAAATTTAGCCATAGCGCTGACAGAAACTATTTAAACACAATAAAAAAAGACAGCTAGTTATATAACAAGCTGTCTTTTTTATGGAGTGGTTTTACTTGATGAAAGTAGTATCCGTCATAAAAATGATATTACTATTACCAAAACGTTGAGCTATCTGCAAATTTTGCTAAACGTGCATCAATATGACTCTGGTCATCAGTCAGTATGGCCGTAAACCAACCTGCACCATATAAAGCATTAGCATCTGTCTTTGATTTCAATTCATAAAACTGCTGATATTGATTATCATCGTTCAGTTGTTCTAACGCTTTTTGCGCTTTTATCAGCCTTTTTAGCCAACGTTTGGTTTTCTTTTTAGCTTTTTTCTTACTTAGTAAAGGCGTAGAAAATTCACTGATGTAACGCAAATCTCTTAACTGATTGAGCAGCTCGCTTTCAGGTTGGTCATTATCAGCAATGTCTGTGTTTACATCTAGATCTATGTCATCGCTCACAAGCTCAGCAACACTTACTTCATCACTTATTTTGTCAGCTTTTTTATTGGTTTTAAGGCATTTTTTATATTGTTTAGAGAGGACTTTCGTTAGCTTATCGCAGGCAAGCTGATCAGTCTGAGGTTCAATGCTGGGGTCGCTCATAGTAAAGGCAATCAGCTCTAGCAAGGTTATCTGAAAGTCATTGGCTTGTAGCGTATTGATGGGCGTGATTTTGATATTTTCAATATCTGCGGTCCAGTCGACGGCAGGCGCGCCACATGCTTGTAGCTCAGGTTCGATCTGTGCATTGATATAAGCAAGTTGATAGTAATCGCTAAGCAAGGTTGCAGTTTGCTTTAGTATTGGCAGCCATTCAGGGTTAATCTCATCAGAGAAGTCAGCAAATGCTTTCAACGCAGTACGCAAGCGATCAATACCAATCCGCAACTGTAGAATATGATCGTCATCTATACTGCCAGCGACGATAGCACTGCTGTTTGGTAATATCTGCAATAAGCAATTATGTACGACCGCACGTATAAAGGCAGGTGCACTGCTGTCTTTGTCTATTTGCAATTGACTTAGGTTTGCGTTGACCGCTGGACTGTGTTTTTGTCCGTTAATAAGTAAGCTACCGTTTTCAGCTTTGGTAACGGTGGATAGACACAGCTTATAGCGCTTGCACCATGTTTTGGCAGTCGTAAATAGAAAATCTAAATCTCCTGACACCAGTTCAAACTCTATCTCTTGAATGGCTTTGCGTAGCGAGTCATCAGTACCATGAATAATCTCTCCCTTATCGTAAGCCATTTCGATACAGTTATCGGTTTCATCTTCATTACTTTCTGTTAGCAACCGCGTAGTGCGCTCGACGTCAGTAACATAAAGTCGTGTTAGATTTTTCGCTAACTTTTTGAGTTTAAAGTCAGCCAATGCTGCAGCGATTGGAGTGTCTTTATATATTGTCAAATCAGGTATCAGCTCATTATTATCGAGCATCGCTTGTACTTGCTCATTATCGAGTACAGCATTGTGCTCCAAGCGTGCCGCGATACCATCACCACCAGCTTTAATGGTTTGTACCCATGTATCGCCTTCTTTGCGAATACGCAGACCGATACCTGCCTGTGCAAGCTGTTGGTCAGGCGTATCGTAATAATGTGCAGCCAGTTGTGTCACTTGTGAAGATTTAACGTGCGTTTGACGCATTAAACCCTTTAGCCGTGACTCTGGTACCAAAAACTTCAGCTCTATCTCTTGCATATTAGCTCCTAATAATTCTGACTGATGGCTCTGATCG
>NZ_DFQV01000017.1:0-51148 GCF_002377945.1 Psychrobacter sp. UBA3480 | reverse complement strand
GAGAAGATTTCTTTGTGGTCATCGCCAAGGTCAGAACCAGCCATTGCTTGGTGCTTAACACAAGAGATGCCTTCGCGGATTTCTTTACGCTGTACGCCAGCTGCATAAGCAAGCATACCTTCTTCACCGAAGTAGCCTTTAGCAAGTTCATGAACGCTAAGAGCAGTCGTGTGGTAAGTCGGTAGCGTGATTAAGTGATGGAATACACCAGCTTCACGTGACGCATCACGTTGGAAGTTCTTAGCGGCTACGTCAGCGGCAGCATCAAGCTCAGTACCGTCATAATCAGCACTCATTAAGTCATCTTTATTGTATGCAGAGATGTCTTTGCCTTCTTCTTCCCACTGTGCGATAACTTGCTTACGGAAGTTAAGCGTCCAGTTGAATGATGGGCTGTTGTTGTATACAAGCTTGGCTTTAGGCTGTTGCTCTTTAATACGGTCAACCATCATTTTGATGTGCTCTACGTCTGGAGTCGGTGTTTCGATCCATAGTAGGTCAGCGCCGTTTTCTAGAGCAGTTACACAGTCAAGTACAACACGGTCAATGTTAGTCTCTTCACGGAACTGATATAGACCGTTAGGTAGACGAACTGGGCGTACTAGTTTGCCGTTGTGCTTAAGTAGGCTGTCGTTTTCTTGAGCATTTTCTAGCGTTACTTCTTCCATTTCGATGAAATCGATGTATTTAGAAGCAAGATCGCCTGGCTCATTTGATACTGGAATTTTTTGCGTTAGTGATGCGCCTTCAGAGTCAGTACGAGCAACGATAACGCCGTCTTCAACACCAAGCTCTAGGAATGCATAACGGATAGCGTTTAGCTTAGAGATGAAGTCTTCATGCGGTACAGTTACTTTACCAGCCTGGTGACCACATTGCTTAGCGTCAGATACTTGGTTTTCAACCTGAATGGCACAAGCACCAGCTTCGATCATTTGCTTAGTCAATAGGTAAGTAGCTTCTTCGTTACCGAAACCTGCATCGATATCAGCGATGATTGGCACAACATGTGAATCAAAGTTTTCGATTTTTTCTAGGATAGCAGAAGTATCTTGGCCAGCTTCTTCAGCAGCGTTTAGCTCACGGAAGTAGTCGTTCAACACTTTAGCATCTGCTTGACGCAAGAAGGTGTAGATTTCTTCGATTAGCTTAGGTACTGATGTTTTTTCGTGCATAGATTGGTCAGGTAGTGGACCAAACTCAGAGCGTAGGGCAGCTACCATCCAACCTGAAAGGTAGATATAAGTTTTAGAAGTCGTACCGAAATATTTTTTCTTAGCGTACATAGTTTGCTGTGCAACAAAACCATGCCATGCACCTAAAGACTGCGTGTACTGAGACGTATCATTGTCATAATCTTCCATGTCTTGACGCATGATTTTTGCAGTATATTTTGCGATATCCAAACCCGTTTTGAAACGGTTTTGTGACATCATACGTGCAGCATCAACTTCGCTAATGTTCTGCCAGTTGCCGTGCTTTTGCTTTAATTCACGTACTAAGTCGATCGCTGATTTATATGCAGTTGACATCTATAGTCTCCTTGGTGGGGTGTAAAAACAAATAAGTTAATTGTTAAAATAATGGGTCTGTCGTTTTACTAAAATCCGCTTTACTAAAACCTTTGTACTAAAAAGTAATATTCAAAATTTGGTCTATCATTTATCTATCGAAGCTCTATTTACCCTAAACAAACCGCTACGCTATTACAAGAAGTTTGCTGAACTCAACAGTTGAAAATAATTGCTGATTTATAAATATTTATCGATTCTCACTATATATCTAAAAGGTATCTGAAATATCTAAAAGGTATCTGAATACTTAATAGCCAGTGATGTCATAATTGGTAGCAAGAGATGTTACAATAATGAGGTCAATTAACCGTATTTAATGACTGATAAAAACCATTAATATATTACTTAGCGACAATATTTAATCGGATAAAAACAGCTTATGAACCTAAGGTTCGTCATCTATGCTGCAAATCCTTTATAGAACTCACTATAACCACCTTACCAAGATTTATCTAATTTATGATAGTTATCTTTGGTATTTCTGTATGATATAATGTTTATATAACAGGGCCTTACGATAGGTTGAATGAGTTATAATGCACATCTATCAGAAAAAACCAGAACGAAATTAGTAAAAAATAATGAGATTATGCTGTTACAGCGCACAAATCAACGTAGCAGCACTACAAATGCCAGCCTTAATATGGCGTTTATTCAAAAGCCAAGAGAACCAAATATGAATTTGCAGCGGGTTGATTTAAATTTATTAGTCCATCTAGATGTGTTGCTACGAGAAAAAAACGTTACTCGCGCAGCCGAGCAGCTTGGGATTACTCAGCCTGCTATGAGTAATATCTTGCGCCGTTTGCGTAAGCTGTTTAATGATCCATTATTGGTACGCTCATCTGAGGGTATGACACCGACTGAACGCGCCCTTGAGTTACAGCCACGTATCCGCGAGATACTCGCTGACTTGACTCAAGTGTTGGAGCCACGTACCGAATTCCGCCCTTATAGTACCTCTCGTGTGTTCCGTATCATGACATCGGATTATGCCGAAGCGACTTTAGTGCCTAAGCTGGTAAAAGCACTACGTTCTGAAGCACCTAATGTAATTTTGGACTTTTTGACTCCATCAGACGTCTCTTACCGAGATATGGAGCAGGGACGAGTTGATTTAGCAATTAACCGTTTTAATGAGATACCTCAAAGTTTTCATCAGGTTCTAGTATGGCGCGATACTTTTAGCTGCCTATTATCTTCTGACAGTCCTTATGCCAATCGTTTTAATCTGAAAAACTACCTTAAAGCACAACATGTCTGGGTATCTAAAACCGGTATGGGTGTGGGTTTTGGGGTCAATCCAGAAAAATCTGGTGGACTAGGGTCTATCGATCAAGCCTTGCAGCGCCTTGGTCAAAAACGCCAAATCAGTGTCTTTACTCGACATTATCAAATGCCTGCTATGCTTGCAGCAAATAAAGATTTGATAGCGACTTTGCCCACGCGTGTAGCAAGAATGCAGGCAAACAATGACAGTATCATGATGGAAGATCCGCCGTTTTTCATTCCTGAGTTTGAGCTTACGATGGCATGGTCACCTCTGTTGCAGCATCATCCAGCCCATCGCTGGTTACGTCAGTTAATTATGCATGTGGCACGACAAGTCGTTGCTGAAGAAGAAAATCCGCCTCAAGAGATACCTGTCATTAATCATTTGTTTTGATTGGTTTGTGTGAGTTGAATCTATCTTTTATTAGAGCAGAATATTCCTGATTATCTTAATTTTTAATAAAAATATTTTTCTTTAGCTTTCACTCTATATAGTTATTAGACCAGCCACTAGGCTGGTTTTTTTATGTCCTAAGGGTTAATAGTTAATATGTTGAATTTAGCTTTACTTAATAAGTCAGTCACACTATTAACATCTTCAACACACTTCACAATATATTGTAAAACTTTTCATCAAATAGCTTGTTAAGATAACGGCAGATAGAAAACGAGCTACCAATAGATTGTGCTATCGACGTAAATTTAATAATTAAAACTGTCACAGCAAAATAACTACAAGTGGCAATAAACCCGACTATAAATCCCAAATATAAATTCGAATAATAAGGACAGTAACTATGTCAGACATTACTACTATTAACCCAACCACGGGCGAAGAAATCAGTAACTACAATTATATGAGCAACGATGAAGTCAACAAGATTGTCGACGCTTCACATAACGCATTTTTAGAATGGCGTACAGTAGGTCACGAAGAGCGCGGCCGTGTCATCAAATCTATCGGTGATAAGCTGATGGAGTATAAAGAAGAGTTGGCTAAACTGATGACTGAAGAGCGTGGTAAGTTGTATAGCCAAAGCATGCAAGAGATTGATCTTTGCAAAGCTATCTGTGATTACACTGCTGAAAACGGCGTTGCTTCTTTGGCTGATGATGTACGTGATATCGAAAGCATGAAGAAAGGACTAGTGACGTATCAACCTATCGGTATCATCTACGGCATGCAGCCTTGGAACTTCCCAGCGTATCAAGTATTCCGTTACACCATTGCAAATCTAATGGCGGGTAATAGCATCCTGTTAAAACACGCATCTAACGTAACAGGCTCTGGTTTATTAATTGAAAAAATTCTTCACGAGTCTGAATTACCAAGTGATTTGTTCCGTACGATTATCATTGATCATGACCAGTCAGAAGCATTGATTGGCAATGACAAAGTACGCGGCGTGACATTGACAGGTAGTGACAAAGCAGGCGTGATCGTTGGTCAGCAAGCAGCGAAAGCAATTAAGAAAGCGGTACTAGAGCTAGGTTCAAATGATGCATTTATCGTATTAGAAGATGCTGATATCGAAACTGCTGTAGAAACTTGTACTCAAGCACGTTTAATCAATAACGGTGAAACTTGTGTAGCGGCCAAACGCTTTATCGTAGTCGATAGCGTATATAATGAGTTCCGTAAACGTATCGTTGAGAAATTTGAAGGTACTAAAGCGGGTGACCCAATGGATGATAGCTCAGATATCGGTCCATTAGCACGTGCAGATCTACGTGAGCAGCTACATGAGCAAGTAGAGCAAAGTGTGGCTAAAGGTGCAACGATCGCTGTTGGCGGTAAAGTACCTGAAGGTAAAGGTAGCTTCTATCCAGCAACTATCTTAGAGAACGTTGAAAAAGGTCAGCCTGCATACGATGACGAACTATTTGGCCCTGTCGCTTCATTGATTCGTGCCAAAGATGAAGACGATGCAATGCGCATCGCTAATGACAGTCGCTATGGTCTAGGTGGTGCAATTTTCTCAAAAGATGAAGAGAAAGCTGTTCGTCTAGCACGTGAGCAATTTGATACAGGTATGGTTTATATCAATGGTTATGGTCTTGCCAATCCTGCACTGCCATTTGGTGGCGTGAAAAATTCAGGTTATGGCCGTGAGCATGGTGGCTTCGGTATCAAAGAGTTTGTCAACATCAAAGCGGTTCATGTATTCTAAAAATGAACTAATTAGACGAATTAGCTAAATAGATAACTAGTTACGATTTTAAATGATAGTAAATAATAAATAGTTATCAAATAAAAAAGCCCAGTTGCTCATAATGAGTAACTGGGCTTTTTATTGAGCTATATAAAGTGGTATTAAAAGCAGCTTAATAAGCCGAGATTTTTATCCGTCTATCAGCAATTGCAAAGGCAACTTAGGTAAATAAGTTTGTATTTGCGATGATGTATTATTTGCTTCAAGTGGCAATACATTTTTTGCTAGTAGTAAAATCGTCCAAGGTAGCAACTGATGTTCAAGTTTCTGTACCCGTGACTGTAAGCTCTCTACTGTATCGTTGATATCGACATTTAATACGGCTTGAGTCAATACCTGACCTGCATCAAGCTCCGCTGTCACTTTATGAATACTACAACCATGACAACGTTCACCCGCTTGTATGACTCGTTTGTGAGTATCTAAACCCTTATAAACCGGAAGTAGAGAAGGGTGAAGATTAATCATGGGCGCTGGTACATTATCGATAAATGAGCCACTTAGTACACGCATAAACCCAGCCAAGACGATTAAATCAGGTTGCCATGCTATTAGCTGCTCGTTGGCGTGGGTTTCAAACGTCTTGATGCCCATACGTTTACCTTTAGCAACGTGTGACAATACCGCAACTGGAATATTGGCATCTTTAGCACGTGTCAATGCATAAGCGTCTTCACGGTTACTAATGACACCAACTATTTCAATTGGTAGTGCGCCTGCTTGCATTGCATTGATTAACACTTGCAGGTTGCTACCACTTCCTGAGACTAGAACAGCAATACGCAATGGTTTGATAGGCTGGCTTGCGTTATCAACTGACATTAACGGTACACCACTGCATCTGCCTGTTCATCAGTGCTGCGTTTGACCATTTCACCTAGTTGCCAAGCTGTCTCGCCTGCATCAGTTAAAGTCTGAATAGCAGCTTCTGCTTTGTCTTTTGGCATAACGATGACAAAACCAACGCCGCAGTTAAAGGTACGGTACATTTCGCTCTGCTCGATATTACCTTGGGTCTGTAGCCAAGTGAATAGCTCTGAGAACTGCCAGCTAGTGGTATCGATGCTAGCCGCTAGATTATCAGGTAGTACACGTGGTAAGTTGTCCGTTAGACCACCACCTGTGATGTGTGACATCGCATGTAAGGCTGAGCTACCAAGCGTATCTTGTAATGCTTTGATTGCTTTTACATAGATACGGGTAGGAGCCATTAGAGCGTCTTGAATAGGCTGACCGTCTAGTTGCTCGTCGCTACTTGTAACATCCACACCGCTCACTTCGATGACTTTACGAACCAGTGAGTAGCCGTTTGAGTGCGCGCCACTTGAGGCAAGTGCAATCAGTACATCGCCTTCTGCAACATTTTCACCAGTGACGACTTCTGCTTCTTCAACCACGCCTACACAGAATCCAGCTAGATCGTAATCATCATCTTGATACATGCCTGGCATTTCAGCAGTTTCCCCACCGATGAGCGCACAGTTAGCTAGTTTACAACCATCACCAATACCAGTCACGACAGTCGCCGCTACATCAACATCCAGCTTACCAGTTGCATAATAGTCTAAGAAGAATAATGGCTCTGCGCCGCAAACCAATAGATCATTGACGCACATCGCGACCAAATCAATACCAATCGTGTCATGACGGTTCAGCTGTAGCGCCAATTTTAGTTTGGTGCCGACGCCATCAGTGCCAGAAACCAATAATGGTGAAGTATAACCTGTTGGGATACGGCATAACGCACCAAAACCGCCAAGTCCACCCACGACTTCAGGACGAGTAGTGGCTTTTGCAACGGACTTGATTCGCTGAACCAAAGCATCGCCTGCATCGATATCAACACCGGCATCTTTGTAGCTTAAAGAAGGCTTGTCACTCATAGTCATCTCACAGTTGGGGATAGATAATTGGGATTAGAAGGTAAAGTAATTGAGCACGCAAAAATCAGCGTTATAAAGTTCAAAAGTAAAGTTTAAAGACAGTGCGCGCATTATACCCAAAAACAGACCGTACTCGCAAAGCAACTTGCCAATATTTGACTAAGATTTGCATTAAGTGGCAAATAAGCCGTTAAGAAACAAAAAATGACTGATTTTTTGTTGTACTCTGCGATAATAGAACGCTAAATTTATTGTCAATAATGGCCTTAATACAAGTTCAAATGTGATTGATAGAATAAAAACTAAGAAACATAAATTTATTAAGAATCAGGCTTTTTAGGGACTTTGATACGTCTCAGTTTAGCTAGCTAAAACTAATGAGAAAAAAGCAATTCGCCTAGTGACACATCGTGATGGCTATAGTTATATCATTTAGAAATCGCTATCACTGACTGACTCTCTGTCACTTTTTCAAACCTGTCACTTTTTTAAACCTGTCCAACTATAGGATTATTTGCCATGATGAACCAACCAATAGATCCTTTTTTTCGGCGTTTATTTATTGTCGTGGCATTAGTTGTGGCTGTATTTCTCTTGTATTTGATGATGCCCGTCATCGTACCCTTCGTTTTTGCCTTTATGTTGGCTTACCTATTTAATCCTCTAGTCAAGCGCTTATCAAAATACATCAAGCGCTGGGTCGCGATTATTATCGTCTACTCGACGATTACTCTGGGGATGGCGTTATTATTGTGGTGGTTGGTACCGACATTGTGGCATCAGCTGCAAGCGGCGTGGGATTATTTGCCAAAGATATTTAATTGGTACAATCAAGTCGTACGAGAGTGGTTCAATAGTAATACTCGTATCAAATTGCCCCAATTAGAGTCGAAAGAGTTTTCCGATACTCTCGTCGATTATATGCAAACGAATTATAAGTTCGCTGATGCTAGCACCATGATGAGCCAAATACTGACCTCAAGTATGAACTTCATCAATAATGCAGGTCTTATTGTATTGGTGCCTATTTTGACCTTTTATTTTCTATTTAATTGGGACCAGCGTTTGCATAACTGGAAAATGGCGATACCAGGTGCTTACTGCCAAAAAGTGACTGAAATAGCTAAAGAGTGTGATCTGGCATTGATGGCATTTATCAAAGGTCAATTGCTGGTGATGGTGTTGCTAGGCGCTATTTATGCTGTACAGTTACAGCTCATTGGGCTAGAGCTTGGGCTTATCATTGGTATGGTAGCAGGCATTGCCAGTTTTGTGCCTTACTTAGGATTTGGTATTGGTTTTATCGCGGCTATTATCGCGTGCTTATTTCAGTTCGGATTGGACTGGACGTATTTGTCATTGGTCGTAGGTGCGTTCTTGATTGGACAAGCAGCAGAAGGCTATATTCTACAACCATTGCTGTTAGGTGATAAGATTGGTCTATCGCCATTGTGGGTCATATTTGCTGTATTGGCAGGAGCCAGTCTATTAGGTTTTGTCGGTATGTTAATCGCCTTACCAGTGTCCGCTGTCTTAAACGTCCTGTTCCGCCATTTATACAGCTATTATCGAACCACTGACTTTTATAAAGGTCGTAAACAACTGGCATTGTTTGAAAAAAGATAATTATCTTATTATTGAACATGCTAGATAAAGATTGATATGCAATATTAAGACAGGAACGCAATGATTGATAAGGCTTAATGGGTAAAAGACTTGTCAGTCATTTTGTAAATATGTTATATATAGGCGCAGTGTTGATAGTATCAACCGTTTTGGTACCAGTTTTGCTAAATTTGTTTTCGACAAAGTGATTAACCTATTTTTGCAAAGGCTATAGGGACATTACTTACAGCTGTATCGGCTAGTATTGATAGTAATGAATACAGCTCAAAACAATCTATCTTTTTTATTGTATTTTTCCATTGCACTACGCAACACGAGTTGATGATTCATGGCAGAAGCACAGCTAAGTCTCAATCTGGACATTAAGCATGATGCAAGTCTCAGCGACTTTGCCGGTCCCGGTTGGATGTCGATTATTGATGCAGTACGGCAGTTACATGTCGGCCTGATCGGTCAACTATATCTGTTTGGTAGCCCTGCTACAGGTAAGTCCCATTTGCTGTCTGCTATTTGCGAGTCATTTATCGAAATGGATAAATCGGCTATCTGTTTGTCCCTTAATGAGTTGATTCATACAGATGTTCACGTACTATCATCGTTAGAAAACTTTGATCTTATCGCCATTGATGATTTGGAAGTGCTTGAGCAGAGCAGCCAGTGGCAAGAAGCTTTATTTCACCTGATCAATCGTAGCCGAGAAGGGCAACGCCAGTTATTGTTTGCCGCTAATAAACCAGCCGACGACTTACCATTCCAGTTAAGAGATTTAATGACGCGTCTGGCACAGGCACCGACCTTTAAAGTGCCTACTGGTCATGATTTGGCAGACAGACAAGCATTATTACAGTCTATTTTGCGTCGGCGCGGATGGCAGTTTGACGATCGAATTATTGATCACTTACTAACTGATGGACCGCATCGTATCGGTGCGATGATGGAAGTACTTAATTATATTCAACCAATGTTTTCTAACCTTGGTCGCAGTAATATCTCAAAAGCAGTCATAAGTGATGCTCTGCGTACCATCGATGAGCAGACGCTAGCCGCGGAGCTGGCGGATATCGCTCAAGAGACGCAAGTGGATAACGACACGCCTGATCAAGACCAACATACGATGCCACTTGATTTTTAGCAGTAAGACTTTTAGCAGCAAAAAATGAATAACCGTAAGAATACAAATATTTTGTCCAACTCGCTTTTACTATTAATGGAATAACTTATGAAATCGAATGCTTCTTTGCTAAAAAAATTAACGATAGGTACGTTGTTGGCAGGGGCTGCCTCGGTCTCTATGTTGTCACAGGCAGCGGTTACTCTACAGGTTGATGACCATATAAAAGTAACTGCTATTAATGGGCAGGAAATTCAGCAGAGCGCTTTTCAGCCGCTACAAAAAACTTTTACGTTACAGCCTGGACAACATGCTATTACTGCTAAGTATGACCGTTTATATAACTTGCGTCGTGATGAGCATGATTATTTGCGTTCAGGTAATGTCAGTGTGACGGCACAATTGGCCGACAATCAAACGTATCGTTTGACTATGCCTAATCAACCAGAAGATTATGAAGCTGCTAGAGAATATGCCAAGCAGCCAACACTCGCTGTGCAACAGAACAATACTGTCATTGCTAGCCAGCAAAGTATGGCCGGTAACCAAGGTGGTCTATTTTCAGGCCTTGGTAAAGCGCTAGGCGGCGTGTTCGGCGGTGCAGGTGATGCAGAGTTACAGAACCAACGTGCTATCGCCTCTTTAGATCAACCAGTAGTAAACACTACTAGCAACGTCAACACTGGCACGACCACTGTTAAGCAAGCATCTAGCGTAAATACTTCTACTAGTACGTTAGATACGTTTATGCAAGTATGGCTACAAGCAACGCCTGCTGAACGTGAAAAAATGCGTCAATGGATCCAAAAATAAAACAGTCTTTTCTAAAAGATAGACAATAAAAAAGCACCTAATTAGGTGCTTTTTTATTGTTTAGAATTTGATAATTATTAGAGCTAGTAAGTAAGGTTAAGCCGAACAGAAACTAACGACTATTAACCCAAAAACGCGTTATACATCCAGACAAGTTTCTCTTGCTCTTGTACGTAAGCATCAACTAGGTCAGCTGAACCTTGGTCTTCGCTCTCTTCAGCTAACGCTGATACTTGACGTTGTTCTGCAATTAACGCTTGTAAGCCAGTGACCACACCCTTGACACAGCTTGTGCCATCTTTTACGTTTTTGTCTTCACTGATGCTAGTATGCTGCGTAAAATCGCTGTAAGCGTGAAGTGGTGTACCACCCAACGTTAAAATGCGCTCAGCGATTTCATCAATTTGGAGTTGTAGTGACGTATATAGCTCTTCAAATTGTGGATGCAAAGTAAAGAAATGCTCACCTTTTACATTCCAGTGATAGCCACGTACGTTTAAATAAAACACGTGATATGTTGATAGTAGATTGTTTAATTGGGCGATGACTTCGCTCATGTCTGCTTTTTCTAGACCGATCTGGTTAGTAGCATTATTAGAATTACTCATAGTATTGTCCTTATAGTGTGAGTGTAATTATATGATAATAAATAAAAAAGAATAAAGACTCTAATAAATTGAAATACAGCGAAAAATACTTTAGTTTTCATCCGTACCTATTAATATATACTCTATCTCTTCCTTTGATGCTTATAATAATAGCAAACTATTATTAATAAGTTAAATTTAATAAATACAATTTTACGATTGGTTTTATAAAACTAAAACCAAGTCTCTCTATTGTTTTTCTAAACGATAGAGAGACCTCATTACATTTACGCTGGTGGCTGCAAGTTTTCAGGATTTAAGCCTTTCATAGGTACCACTTCTTGTAAATGTTGACGTATCGTATCGATAGGAAACTTCTGTGCTTGCAAGCGTTTTGGTACGATTTGGCTACCTTGCTGACCTTTTAGCTCAAACATCATAAAGATATAGTCATCAGTCTCATCCCAACTCTTGATAGAGGTCCAAGGAATAACTGCTTGCTGAGTCGCACCTGCACGCATTTGCATACCGCGCATCTGCGAGTTTTTCATCATATCAGGTTGGTTGCTTGGCATCGCCATGACTAAACCATGCTTCTGCACGCCTAACTTCATCTGGCGCATTTCATCTGGCATCTCTTGGTCAGCCACTTGTTTGTCAAACTCTCTTTTTACGTACCATTTAAAACCTAAAGTACGTGCCAATAGATAAATCACCACACCAACCAGCATTAACCAAAATATAATGGTTGAATAGCCTGTCACAAAGATAAGTCCTGCAATAGCGAGTACCACAACCACTGCCATGATGATCCACTCTTTGGTTTTAAAGCTTGATAAACCAAAAGACGGGCTGGCACTGGCAAACAGTTCATACTGTGCTTGGTGAAATTCAGCCTCAGTTAGGTTTAAGGCGACAGGTTGGAGCGTGTAGGGGTACAGGGCCATAAAGGTTTCTCAAATACTTATATTAAAAGCGTTGGATTAAAACTGCCAAAGCGAAGCAGCAATGCTGTACTTGGCTAGAAGTGAATAAAGGTATGCGCTTATCTTACCGAAAAGTACTCCTAAATGAAACATATAAGCAAGACTGTTCACGGATAGATGTCATATTAATGACGTAGTTCACGCTCTATACTCAGCTTACTAAGACTAGACGAAAGTAAAAGTGAGAAATTAAAAACAGAATAATTTGCTATAAGCGATTAGCATAATGAACAAAAGCTAGTGAACGTCAGTTAAAAACAGGGAAAAGTAGCCAAAGGTATCCAAAACATGGTCAAATCTGCCGTGTCTTGGTATTATAGCGTCTACCAGATATGTTGATATAAAACATAACGTCATAGCCGGTTATCACAAAGACTGTGATAGCGATGCGCTAGGCAATTACTCTATTAATAATACTTTTAAACCTTTTACTCACCTTTAGTGTTACAGGCAACTACTATGATTGATCCGAAACTCTTACGCGGCGATTTAAGCGACCTACAGCAGCAGCTAGCCACCCGTGGTTATGAGCTTGATATGGAGTTCTGGCAGACGATTGAAAACGAGCGTAAGTCTCTACAAGTCAAAACTGAAGAGTTGCAATCGCGCCGTAATGCTGGTGCTAAGCAAGTAGGTGCCCTAAAAAAATCAGGCGAAGATGCCAGTGAGCTATTGGCTGAGATGCAAAGCGTTAGCGGTGAGATTAAAGCTGCGGAAGACGAGCTACGTACGCTACAAGAGCGTATCACTCAAGCGGCTTTGCAAATTCCGAATATTCCGGCGGCGGATGTACCAGTCGGTACGTCAGAAGATGATAACGTAGAAGTGCGCAAATGGGGCACGCCGCGTACGTTTGATTTTGAAATTCAAGATCATACGCATATCGGTGAGACGCTTGGTATGCTGGACTTTGAGGCAGCGACTAAGTTGACTGGTAGCCGTTTTAACGTGCTTAAAGGGCAATTGGCGCAATTGCATCGTGCACTAATTCAATTTATGTTGAACACGCACACGATGAAGTACGGCTATCTTGAGACCTATGTGCCTTATATCGTTAATAGCGATAGCTTAAAAGGTACGGGTCAGTTGCCTAAGTTTGAAGATGATTTGTTTAAGCTAAGCAATCACACGAACAACGATGAGATGGATTTTTATTTGATCCCAACGGCTGAAGTACCAATGACCAACTTGGTACGCGGCGAGCGTTTGGATATCAAAGAGCTACCGCTAAAATTCACCGCGCATACGCCATGTTTCCGCAGTGAAGCGGGCTCACACGGGCGTGATACTCGCGGCTTGATTCGTCAGCATCAGTTTGAAAAAGTTGAAATGGTCAATGTCGGTACTAGCGATCAGTCTGATGACCTATTAGAAGCGATGACAGGGCAGGCCGAATATATTTTGCAGCAGCTTGAGTTGCCATACCGTACTGTACAGCTATGTACGGGCGATATGGGTTTTGCTGCACAAAAGACTTATGACATCGAAGTATGGCTACCGAGCCAAGACACCTATCGTGAAATCTCTAGCTGCTCTAACTGTGGTGATTTCCAAGCGCGCCGTATGGGTACGCGTGTTAAAGACGGTAAGCAAACCAGCTTAGCTCATACCTTAAATGGTTCAGGTTTGGCCGTGGGTCGTACGCTATTAGCAGTGATGGAAAATCATCAAAACGCTGATGGCAGCATTACGATTCCAGAAGTATTGCGTCCGTTTATGGGCGGTGCTGAGACTATTTCAGTTTAATAAACTGACTATCAGTAATGAGCTGCTTGTCACTTAGGTCACTCGTAGCTTTTTACTTATAACTTAAATCAAAGTCCGTCATTGCTCATCGTTTAACAAAACTGATGTGAGTCATTGCTAAATATAAACGGTCTTGTCACCGCATTTTTGGATAGGCTCATAGCAAATATGTTAATATTGCATTTTTATTTTATAGCCTATCCATTGAGGACGCCTGTCGCGTTTTTGATGGATTATCCTCTGAGTAAACTCTCCTCTTATCTTTATACGACTCATTCGAATATTAGGACACTCTATGCCAGCTCCAATTAGCGAACGTAAACTAGCCAATGCCATCCGTGTACTGTCGTTTGACGCGGTTCAAAAAGCCAACTCTGGACATCCGGGTGCGCCAATGGGTATGGCTGATATTGCCGAAGTTTTGTGGCGCAAATTTTTGAAGCACAATCCAGCAGATCCTAATTGGCACAACCGTGATCGCTTTGTACTGTCAAACGGTCATGGCTCGATGCTTATTTATTCATTGCTACATTTATCAGGTTATGATGTGAGCGTTGATGACCTTAAAGGTTTCCGTCAGCTGCATTCAAAAACCCCAGGCCATCCTGAACTTGGTTACACGCCTGGTGTAGAAACGACTACTGGTCCACTAGGACAAGGCATTGCTAATGCGGTTGGTTTTGCGATCGCAGAAAAAACCCTAGCCGCACAGTTCAATCGTGACGGTCATAACGTCGTCGATCATCATACTTATGCGTTCTTGGGCGATGGTTGCTTGATGGAAGGTATCAGTCATGAAGTTTGCTCACTGGCTGGCACGTTGGCGCTTGGTAAGTTGGTATTCTTCTATGATGATAACGGTATCTCAATCGATGGTAATGTCGAAGGCTGGTTCACTGATGATACCGAAGCGCGCTTTGAGTCGTACGGCTGGCAAGTGATCAAAGTCGATGGCCATGATACGGATGCAATCACGCAAGCAACTGAGCAAGCGATTGCAGAGACTACTAAGCCAAGTCTAATTATTTGTAAAACCACGATCGGTGCTGGTAGCCCGAACAAACAAGGTCTAGCCGCCAGTCATGGTGCACCACTTGGTGATGATGAAATCGCCTTGACCCGTGATGCGCTATCTTGGAAACATGCCCCATTTGAATTAGATGACGAAATCTATGAAGCGTGGGATGCCAAAGCCAAAGGCGATGTACAGCAAAAGAACTGGGATGCGGACTTTGAAGCATACAAAAAAGCCTATCCAGAGCTTGCAGCAGAACTATCACGCCGTCTAAATGGCGAGTTGCCTGCTGACTTTGCTAGCCAAGCGCAAGCCTATATTCAGCAAACGCAAGAAGCGGGCGGCGATGTCGCTAGTCGTAAAGCCAGCCAAAATGCTATCAACAGCTTGCAGCCATTATTGCCAGAACTATTGGGCGGTTCAGCCGACCTAGCTGGTTCAAACCTGACGCTATTCAAAGGCGCTAAAGGCATCGAAAAAGACAGCGATGGCAACTATATCTATTACGGCGTGCGCGAGTTCGGTATGACTGCGATTGCCAATGGTATCGCATTGCATGGTGGCTTTATCCCTTACGTAGCGACGTTCCTAATGTTTATGGAATATGCACGTAACGCAGTACGCATGGGCGCATTGATGAAGCAGCGTGTCATCCATGTCTATACGCATGACTCTATCGGTCTTGGTGAAGATGGCCCAACGCATCAGCCAGTTGAGCAATTGACTAGCCTACGTACCACGCCAAACCTACGTACATGGCGTCCGTGTGATGCTACCGAATCTGCAAGCGCTTGGGTAGAAGCAATAAAATCAGAAAACAACCCATCAGCATTGATTTTTAGTCGTCAGAGCTTGCCACATCAAGCACGTGATAGCGAGCAAGTAGCGAACATCACCAAAGGTGGTTATGTGCTTGCGAAAGAACAAGGCGAGCTACAAGCGATCATCATCGCTACTGGTTCAGAAGTTGGCCTAGCGATGGAAGCGTATGAGGCGTTGAGCGCAAATGGTGTTGGCGTCCGTGTGGTGTCTATGCCATGTGCTGAGATTTTCGTTGAGCAAGATGTTAGCTATCGTGAAGCCGTATTGCCAACCAATATTCGTGCTCGCGTAGCAGTAGAAGCCGCGCATGTAGATTACTGGTATAAGTTCGTTGGTCTAGATGGCAAAGTCATCGGTATGACCACTTATGGCGAATCTGCTCCAGCTAGTGATTTGTATAAAGAGTTTGGTATCACGACTGACGCTGTGGTTGAAGCGGTAAATAGTTTGGTGTAATAAACCTAACTTAATTAGCGTTTAAGAAAGAGCTACTGGAGAAATCTGGTGGCTCTTTTTTTATGGCTTAATCTTTGGCTTTTCTTTTGGTCTGCTTTCATCAATATGGCTATCGGTAAAATAACTGCTGCAATCAGTACTAAATTCTGTGCCTCAATATAATGATTTAGTGGTAAATTAGAATAGATTGATTGCTCACAAAGTTAAGTTTTATTTCTTGTGCAGCTCTCATATAAAAATAAATTATATGACTACAGAACTGGAAAAATTAGATGGATAGTATCGAACTGGCAAATGCTATTACATGGCTAAAACAGATTGAACTAAGTGAAGGCTTGATAGCAGCCTGCATAATCGGAATATTTGGACTGTGCGGTATTCTCATTACTCAGAGAGCTGAACGCAAGAAGGAGTATGAAGCCTTTTTGAGAATAAAGTTTGAGGAAGTGGTTTTTAGACTGGTTGATTTTGCAGCCATTATTCAGGAAGTTCAATCCAAAAGTTTTTCAAGCAATTGCGATGAAGCTTTAGACGTTGATGAATTTTATAGAGAAGGTGGCAGGATAGAAATATTAATAGCTTTATATTTTCCAGAGCTTGAGAAAAAATATGAGTTGTTTTTAAATGCAGGGGGAAACCTGATAAATGCACAGCATGAACATGAAGTTAATCCTAGCGATAGTACTTTAGATGTACTTAAACAGCTTGATGAAGAATATGATCGGGTTTATAAGAGTTTTTATAAACATATCAAATCATGTTCTTCTGCTTATGCCAAGCCTTTAAAGCATCATAAGAGAGTGCTGATTAATTAAATTTAAAGAGTTTTGGTATTACGCTTAGCACATTCTATAACCATCCTAAAGATCGCTATTATGTCCCTAAAATCCAGTTTTAAAGGTTTCCTAGGTGAAGCCGTCATCAACGTCGCCATGTGGTTAAAGCTTGAAAAAGATGTTTATCACCGATTAAACGGTATTACCTTGCCAAGAGCTAATGGTGGCAGTACCCAAATCGATCATATCATCGTTTCTGTATACGGCATCTTTGTGATTGAAACCAAAAACTATAAAGGCTGGATATATGGTAGCGAGAAGCAAAAGCAGTGGACGAAAGTTTTCCAAAATGGAAGTACATTCAAATTCCAGAACCCATTGCGCCAAAACTACTTGCACATTAAGACGCTCGCAGATTTATTAGGCTTGGAGCTGAGCTACTTCCATTCGATGATTGCCTTCATCGGTGAGTGTGAGCTGAAAACGCGTGACGAGTTGCCTGAACATGTATTGACAGGTGGTATGGTGTCTTATGTGAAGAAAAAGCAGGATAAGATACTGACTGAAGACGAGGTTAAGTCCATCGTTGAGCAGATTAATAGCAATAGATTTAGTAAGTCTTGGCGTACCAATAGAGAGCATAAAGCCTATCTAAAAGCCAAGCATAGCAATCCAAGCCAGAATACGAATAAGCAGCCTAGCGGTAACGCTAATGATAAACCAATTGCTAACACGGCTAACAAGCCTACACCTGAGCCTATAATAAAAGAAACCGTTGATAGAACTATCCTAAAAAGTAGAGAAGTGCATCGCTGGTCTGGTCAAACTGAGATTGAATCTAGCGATTTACCAATTGATAGTATGGACACTCAGCATACAATTACATCGCACGATATTGCTGATAAGGTTTTTCTTACGCCGTTTGAGGTTGTAGAGCCTGAATTAGCAGCGAGTTCCTCTGCGATAATTGAAGCGACAGACAATGCCGCTAATCTTGTCCAAATACCAACCTGTCCAAGGTGTAACGGTGAGATGATCAAGCGCGTGGCAAAAAAAGGCCTGAATCAAGGTCAGACCTTTTTTGGTTGTAGCCAATTTCCTAAGTGCCGCGGTGTGGTGAATATTGATTAGTCGTTAATCATCTTAACCTTAGCCATCCTAACCTTAGTCACCTTAACCATATATCTCTTCTAAACGTAAACAAGCCACCAATCGACCTTCCCATTCGCGCAGTTGTGGCTCTACTTCGCTGCATTGCTGCTTGGCATAGGGGCAGCGTTTATGTAGGGCGCAGCCACTTGGTGGATTAAGCGGACTTGGTAGCTCACCTTGTAGGGTCAAATCATTTTTATGGCCATTAACCGTTGGTGCAGCCGCCAGTAACGCGATGGTATACGGATGTTTTGGCGCGTTATAAATCGCTTCTTTGGGGCCGTGTTCAACAGCTTGACCCAAATACATGACCATCACATCATCAGCGACGTGGCGCACGACCGACAAATTGTGCGAGATAAAGACGTAAGCGGTACGATACTCATCCTGCAAATCCATAAATAGATTTAAAACTTGCGCCTGAATCGATACATCGAGTGCAGAAGTAGGTTCATCAGCGACGACGATTTTCGGATTGAGCATCATCGCGCGGGCGAGGGCAATACGTTGACGCTGTCCACCCGAAAACATATGCGGATAACGACCAGCGTGTTCTGGACGTAGACCGACATGTCTCATCATCTCGTTGATTTTGTCGCGCTTTTCTTCTTTAGACAGTTTGGTATGGATATCTAATGGTTCTGTCAATTGATAGCCAATGGTATGACGCGGATTTAAGCTACCATAAGGATTTTGAAAGACCATTTGAATTTCAGTACGCAACTCTTTTAGTGCCTTTCTGCTATAGCCAGTGGTGCCTTCATCGTTGATAAATAGCTCACCATGTGTAGGTGCTTCGATCAGTGTCAACTGGCGGGCAAGGGTAGATTTGCCGCAGCCTGACTCACCAACGACGGCCAGTGTCTTGCCAGCTTCAAGCTCGAATGAGACACCATTAAGTGCTTTTACGTAAGCCTTTGCTTTGCCCAAACCTTGTGATACTGGATAATGCTTGTGTAGATTGTCTGCTTTTAGGACCACTTTATTACTCATACTTGTGACTCCAAGGTAGCAGCGTGAGAGGGGCGAGAAGTAATATTAGAATCAATACAACGCACCTTGCCATTGGGCGTATCTAAAATAGGCGGCGGAACTTCGCAAGCGGGCTCCTTATAAGGGCAACGCGGAGACAGCAAGCAACCAGCCGGCCTGTCATATTGACTTGGCACGACCCCTGGTAAACTGTTTAGCCTATCTTGACCAATAGCCAATTCAGGGATGGCTTGTAGCAATGCTTCAGTATAAGGATGGGCAGGCTTTTGAAAAATCTCTGGCACGGTACTGGTTTCGACCACTTGTCCAGCATACATGACCGCGACATCACGCGAGTTTTGTGCAACCAGACCTAAATCGTGGGTGATTAACACCATGGCCATTTGTTTTTCGCGTTGCAATCGGCTCAGCAAGTCCATAATTTGCGCCTGTACTGTGACATCCAGAGCCGTAGTCGGTTCATCAGCGATCAGTAGTTTTGGCTCACAAGCAATTGCCATCGCAATCATAACCCGTTGGCTCATACCACCTGATAGCTGATGCGGATATACCTTGAGACGATTCTTTGCATCAGGCATCTCAACCAATTCTAGCAGCTCTAAGATGCGTGTTTGTACTGCTGCGCCTCGTAAACCAAGGTGTTTGCGTAGTACTTCACCTAGCTGCATTTCAACCGTAAAGCTTGGATTTAGGCAAGACATCGCATTCTGAAAAATCATAGAGATGTCTTTACCAATGATTCCGCGTCTCTCTTTGGCTGACATACTGAGCATGTCTTTATTGTCAAAGGCCACTCGCTGTGCACGTACGGTCGCGGAAGGTGGCAACAAACCCATTAGCGCCATCATAGTGACCGATTTACCTGAGCCAGATTCACCCACGACAGCGATGACCTCACCTTGGGTTATCTTTAGCGATACATCATCGACTGCGCGAAAGGCACGCACTCCTTGTCCAAAAGTGACAGACAGGTTTTCAATATCTAGCAGCAATGGTGAGTCTTTTGTTGCTGCGCCATTCATAGACGTGTGAGTGATAGGCGTATTAATTAATGGTTCAGTCATCTTAAGTCACCTGCTTTAATTTAGGATCTAGCGCATCGCGTAAGCCATCACCAGTCAGGTTAATTGATAGTGCAGCTAAGAAGATAGCGACACCCGGCCAGATTGCTAGCCAAACATTACTTTGAATATATTGACGTGCCGTACCTAGCATCGCGCCCCATTCGGCATCAGGTGGCTGTACGCCAAAGCCTAGGAAACCAATCGCACCCGCTTCTAAAATAGCAGACGAGAAAATCATCGTTGCCTGTACGATAAGCGGTGCCATACAGTTGGGCAAAATAGTAATAAACAACAATCTGAGTACGCCAGCGCCCATCACTTGTGAGGCAATAAAATACTCACGTTGCAGCTCTACCATCGCAGTCGCACGAGTTAACCGAATAAAGGGCGGCGTACAGACCAGTGCGATCGTAATAATCGTATTGGTCATAGAAGGCCCTAAGATAGCGGCAATGATAATCGCCAATAGCAAGCTCGGATATGACATCAGGATATCATTGACCAACATAACTGCCTTGCCCCAGACCTTTGGCCAAAACGCCGCACTTAGACCTAATGAGATACCAACCAACATCGCCAGAGTCGTTGCGCTTAGACCGATAAACAACGAATAACGCGCGCCATACATCACTCGAGATAAGGTATCTCGGCCTGCATCATCAGTGCCTAGCCAAAACATCGCATTGCCACCATCTAAAAAAGCAGGTGGCAATTGCTCTTGACCGGTGAACAGTTCATAAGGATCATGAGGCGCAATAGCAGGCGCAAGTATGGCAACAAGGACCATCAATGCCAGTACAATGAAACCAATCACGGCGCCTTTGTTTCGGCAGAACGTCGATAAAAATAGCTGCCAAGATGACGGCGGTGTGGCTGCCATCAGATTGACATCAGAGGGGAGAACAGAAGGCTTCATGAGCATTTCCTATAGTGGCTAGCGCATTGGGTTTGTTTGGGCTTCCTTCCTAACAATTATTAGAAATTTGCTAAAAACCTTTAGAACCATGTAAGCGTTAATCATCACTATTTATAATGTGAGTATTTATCAATGTTAAATTAAGAAGTATGGCGAATACGTGGATTGATCAGACCATACAAAATATCAATAAATAAACTAACCAAAATCAGAGCGGTGGCGACTAATAAAATACCATTTTGTACAATAGGGTAATCACGAGTGAAAAACCCATCGAGTAGCCAATTACCAACGCCTGGCCAACTAAAGATAGTCTCGGTAATAATGGCACCTGCGAGTAATGTCGCCATTTGTAAGCCAACGACTGTAACCACAGTAATCAGGGCATTACGCATCACGTGGACTAGTATCACTCGGCGTGGAGATAGGCCTTTGGCTCGCGCTGTACGCACGTAATCCTCGTCTAATACCTCTAGCATCGCAGAGCGTGTCATCCGCGCAATCATCGCTAACGGAATGGTCGATAAAGCAATAGAGGGCAATATAAAGTGTTTGACCACGTTCCAAAACGCGCCAGGTTCTCCCGAGCTTAGTGAACCAAGTAACCATGAGCCATACAGTGGCTGCACATCTAAAAACTGTGCGACAGATATCACCCCAGCGACGGGCAGGAGACCTAAATAATGAGCGAAGATACCAGTCAGGATAGGGCCCAATAAATAGATAGGCATAGAGTAACCTGCCAACGCGCCTGACATGAGGGTGTAATCAATCCATGTACCACGGCGCAAGGCAGCAAAGATGCCTAAGCTGACACCAATGATACTAGCGATGACAATAGCGCATAACGCCAATTCTAGAGTAGGAACAAAGTGGGCAAAAAAGTCTTGTAGTACAGGTGTACGAGTACGAAAGGACTGACCGAAATCACCTGTTAAGATGCCAGTCAAATAATCCCAATACTGGGCAACGAGTGGTTTGTCTAATCCTAGCCTTTCTAAGGCACGAGCATGTAGCTCTGGATCGACCATACGCTCGCCCATCATAATCTCGACCGCATCTCCAGGTACGAGACGAATCAGAGTAAAAGTGGATAGCGTTAGGCCAAGATAGACGGGTATTAAAATGGCAATACGACGCAGAATATAAAGTAGCATGGGCTGCTCAATAGTTGTGGTTCAATGATTAGAGTATTAGCAATGATGAAGAGATCCGTGACAAAGCGCTTAATTCATATTGTTCATATCATTCATATAAGTGCGGCTGGAGCAGAGTATCTGACCCAGCCGCACTTATATGAATGAATAAAATGAATAAATTGCTTATGTCGTAACGGAATTAATCAGTCAAGGTTATTCAACTTTTACACCATCGAAGCGTATTGAGCCAAGCGGGCTGATTTTATAATCGACCACGTTTGGTGCGGTGAATACGGTCACTACCGAGTGTGCCATTGTTGTCCAAGGAAGCTGCTCTTTGAATATCTGCTGAGCTTGTTCATATTCACTGACACGCTCATCTTGATTGTTAATCTGACGGGCATTGGTCACCAAATTATCGAAGTCTTTATTACACCAGCGCGAGTAGTTATTTCCACCGACCGCGTCACAAGATAATAACGAACCGAGCCAGTTGTCTGGATCACCATTGTCACCAGTCCAGCCTGCTAGAATGACATCAGGTTCACCTTTAGCAGCGCGTTTTAGGTACTCGCCCCATTCATAAGTCACAAGCTTGGTATCGACGCCAATCTTCGCCCAATCTGCTTGTAGCATTTCAGCCATTAGCTTGGCATTTGGGTTGTACGGACGCTGAACTGGCATATACCATAGATTGATAGAAAGGTTATCCGCGCCAGCTTCTTTGATTAGTGCTTTTGCTTTTTCGACATCGTAAGGCGCATCTTTAAGTGATTCGTCATAGCCCCACTGTGTTGGCGGCATTGGGTTGGTTGCTTTGAGGCCTTCGCTCTGATAAACCGCATTGATAATAGCGTCTTTGTTGATCGCCATATCTAATGCTTGACGCACTTTAAGATCGCTCAGTTGAGGTTTTTCTACGTTATAACCGACATAGCCGACGTTGAAGCCAGGCTGATCGAGAACGGTGGCTTTACCTGATTTTTTGACAGATTCGATTTCGGCAGGTTTTGGATAGGCTGACACATGACATTCGCCAGCTTGCACTTTCTGTGCACGAACTGCTGAGTCTTTAGTGATGACAAACACTAGGTTGTCGATATAGATGTCGTCTTTATTCCAATAGTCTGGGTTTTTGGTATAACGAATTTGCGCGTCTTTTTGATATGAGGTAAAGACGAAAGGTCCAGTACCGACTGGCTTAGTATTGATATCAGCAGCATTGCCAGAGGCTAGCAATTGATCTGCGTACTCAGCAGAACCAATATAAGCAAAAGGCATCGCTAGGTTCTGTAGGAACGGCGCATTGGTTTCGCTAAGGGTAATTTTTACCGTATAGTCGTCAACCTTTTCGATATTAGAGATAATATCAGGTAGTCCCATGCCGACTGAATATGGGAATTCAGCAGGATAAGCTTTATTAAATTCAAAGTCTGGGTCAGTGATACGTTCTAGCGTAAAGACAATGTCATCCGCGTTGAAATCGCGAGTCGGAGTAAAGTAGTCAGTTGTACCGAACTTAACCCCTTTGCGTAGATTAAAGGTATAAGTCTTGCCGTCTTCGCTAATATCCCAACTCTCCGCAAGTCCTGGTTGAATCTCAGTTTCCGCTCTTTTGAATTCTACCAAGCCATTATAAATAGGGAAGGCACTCGCATCAAAATCCGTACCTGAAGTATATTGCGCTGGATCGAATCCAGCAGGGCTACCTTCTGAGCAATATAGCAATGTTTTGGCGGCTTTGGCATCTGAGCTAGCAGCAGAATCGTTGGTGGTTTTGTTGTCTCCACTACAGGCGCTGATACCTAAGACAAACGTCGCCAACATCGTAAGTTTGAAGAGTGATTTTTGCATTATTACATCCTATGTAATGGTAGGTAGGTACTCATGTATCCATATGTTCGTACTCGAGCATGAATACGATGAGAAAGCGTTTAGTGACCTCTAAAGTATCTATCTATGCAGTATTTTATATATACAAAATAAAACATATTAAATGTTGTTATAACTTTAAATTATATAGATAGAAACTAAAAATATAAGTAAGTCGTTCGAATATACTCTCTTAATCTGTGGTAATGCAAGCGATAAATAGACTAATTTTGATAAAAAGTGCACGGTTTTACCGTATTTAGCACCAATAAGATATTAAATACTAGATTCTACGGCTTTATGTTTATTTATTCTAAGTAGCAAAGAGACACGCTTTTAAATCGCTAACTAGTTACAATTTTACTCATTGTTAACAGTTAGAAATAATAAAGTTATGTCTCTTTGAAGTAGCCAACTATAAGCCGTTTGTCCAATGCAGCATTAAACAGGGCTATGATTCGCTTTAATGAGATCGGCTATTTTTTCGGCAATCATGATAGTTGGCGCATTGGTATTGGCGCTAATAAGCGTTGGCATCACTGATGCATCGATGACTCGTAGTCCGCTCACACCTCGTACCTTCAATTCCAAATCAACCACAGAACTGTCATCTGAGCCCATGCGGCAAGTGCCTACTGGGTGATAGATGGTATCTGACTTATTACGGATATAGCCGAGCATGCCGTCTTTTTCGAGGTAAGGGGCAGGGTAGTCTTCAGTAATGTATTTAGCGAGTGCGGACTCTTGCATGATGGCTCGAGTACGCTCGGCACCAGCTACCATATACTCTACGTCTTTTGGATGCGACAGATAGTTTGGATCGATCAAGACAGCATCAGAAGGGTCGGCTGAGTCCAACCTAACAGTACCTCGACTTTCAGGCCGTAAGTAGCAACTGTGACAAGAGACAGCGAAGCCGCGTCTGAGATCACGGCCATGCTCTATCACGCGCGAGATGACAAAGTGCAGCTGGGTATTTGGCCACTCCTTTGGATCGTCACCGACGCTAAAGAACGCACCTGCCTCTGCATAGTTGGTAGACAGCAGCCCTGTACCGTCTTTTCTCCACTGCCGAATACTTTTGGTTAATGTCGAAATCGATGCCATGCCAATACCGATGACATCAGTAGTATTGACCTCATAATCAAAGACGACGTCTAAATGATCCTGCAAATTACCACCGACTTCAGGTGCATCTACCACCACATCGATACCATGAGACTGCAAATGCTCTGCAGGACCAATACCTGAGAGCATCAGAACTTTGGGTGAACCAAACGCACCACCTGATAACAGGACTTCATGACGCGCCGTGACAGTATGTTCGACACCGTCTTTTTCGTAGACGACGCCTGTCGCTTGATTGTCTTCGATAATGACGCGGTTAGCCTGCGCATGAGTGATAACCGTCAGGTTGGAGCGGTTTTGGACAGGATGCAGATAGGCAGCCGCGGCAGAGCAGCGTTGGCCTTGTTTTTCACCATGGAAATGAGTGACTTGATACAACCCTGTACCGTCTTGCTTTTCGCTATTAAAGTCGGTGTTATGATCTAAGCCATTGGCAATCGCAGCTTCTACGAATGCCTTAGAGATGTCTCGTGGACTGAGTAGGTCGCTAACATGCAGCGGCCCGCTATCACCATGTAGATCATCGCTACCACGAACGTTGTTTTCAGCTTTGATAAAGTAGGGTAATACATCGTCAAATCCCCAGCCAGTACAGCCTTGCTCTACCCAGCGCTCATAATCTAGCTTACTACCGCGCGTATAGATCATGGCATTGATAGCTGATGAGCCGCCCAGACATTGTCCACGCGGCTGAAAACCTTTACGGTTGTTAAGGTGCTCTTGCGGAGTAGTATGAAAGCACCAATTGTTCAATTTAAGCGGTTTACCAGGAACCATCAGAATCAGTCCAGCAGGCACGCGTACTGCTAGATCTTTGCCATCACCGCCGTACTCTAATAAACAGACACTGATATCTGGGTTTTCAGTGAGACGGCTAGCGAGCACGCAACCTGCTGATCCACCACCGACGATGACATAGTCAAATGTTGTGTCAAATTCCATTTCATATTCCTTATAGCATCCATGCTAATTAAAATAGGGTACGCTTTACAGTAACTATTATTCTGCTGAAATAATAAAATAAAAATGACTCTGCGGTATCTATTTGCGTCAATATCTTAGGACAAGCGAAGACTGTTATATTCGGTATGTTATATAAAATTAATGCTACTTAATTTTGCACTGAACAAGCTTATATCGAACAGATTTCTGAGCGTACGATAAAGCGTTTGCCTTCAGGTATTTCTAACGAAAAACTCGCACCGCGACCATTGACGACATCAATGGTGAGATCGGTATGCTGCCATAAATTGTACTGTGCTTTGCCCATATAAAATGGACAGCCAGCAAGCTCACCAACCAGTACATCCTGACCACCTACTTTGAACTCTCCTAATGGATAGCACATGGGCGAGCTACCATCACAGCAGCCACCTGATTGATGAAACATTAGCTCACCGTGCTTGGATTTCAATAGCTCAATTAACGCTTTACAAGACTCTGTTGCTGTAATTTTCATACTCAACTCCTATGCTATCAGTGTCGAAAAACATATTATTCTGAACAGCTATTATTCAAGACATGGCTTTTTACGACTTCTTAAAGTGAAAATGCAACCTATCTTGCGACAGATTGCATTTGTTTTCTAAGTACTGTCATGCATTCACAGATTAGATTAAAAGAAACCCATTTTTTTAGGGCTGTACGAAACCAGCATGTTTTTAGTTTGCTGATAATGATCGAGCATCATCAGATGGTTTTCGCGGCCGATACCTGATTGTTTATAGCCACCGAATGCCGCATGTGATGGATATAGATGATAGCAGTTGGTCCATACGCGGCCCGCTTGAATACCACGTCCGAAACGATAGGCCTTATGTACGCTACGTGTCCAAACGCCAGCGCCTAGACCATATAGGGTGTCGTTGGCAATTTGCATGGCTTCTTCGTCGTCTTTAAAGGTGGTGACAGCGAGTACAGGTCCAAAGATTTCTTCTTGGAACACGCGCATATCGTTGGTACCTTCAAAGATAGTTGGCTTAACATAATAGCCATCTGCTAGGTCGCCATCGTGTTTGGCTTGATCGCCACCGACTAGGACTTTCGCCCCTTCTTTTTTACCGATATCAAGATAAGATAAAATCTTCTCTAACTGATCTGAGCTGGCTTGCGCGCCAATCATAGTCTCAGTATCTAGTGGATTGCCCATTTTGATCGCTTCGACACGAGCGATACAGCGTTTGATAAATTCGTCATAGATGCTTTCGTGTACGAGCGCACGTGATGGACAAGTACAGACTTCACCTTGGTTTAAGGCAAACATGACTAAGCCTTCGACCGCTTTGTCCAAGAAATCATCGTCTTCGTCCATGACATCGGCAAAGAAGATATTTGGGCTTTTGCCGCCAAGCTCTAGCGTCACTGGAATGATGTTTTCGCTGGCGTACTGCATGATGAGGCGACCTGTTGTGGTCTCACCAGTGAAGGCAACTTTGTTGATACGTGGGTTTGAGGCAAGTGGTTTACCAGCTTCGACACCAAAGCCGTTGACGATGTTTAACACGCCTTTAGGTAAGATGTCAGCAATACCGATCGCTTCTAACATATATAGTATAGAGGCAGGCGTTTGCTCAGCAGGCTTCATGACGATACAGTTACCAGCGGCTAGAGCCGGGGCGATTTTCCATACTGCCATTAGAATAGGGAAGTTCCATGGGATAATCTGCCCGACAACGCCAAGCGGTTCATGGAAATGATAAGCAACAGTGTCTTCATCAATTTGGCTGATACCGCCTTCTTGTGCGCGGATGGCGCTGGCGAAATAACGGAATTGATCGATGGCTAGTGGAATATCTGCCATCAAGGTCTCGCGTACAGGCTTGCCGTTTTCGTAGCATTCAGCAATAGCGATCGCTTCTAGATTGGCTTCCATGCTATCTGCGATTTTTAATAATAAATTGGCACGTTCAGCGACACTAGTTTTACCCCAAGCGTCTTTGGCAGCATGCGCAGCATCTAGGGCTTTTTCGATATCTGCTTCTTTTGAACGGGCGACTTGGCAAATGGTTTTACCATCGATAGGACTTGGGTTGTCAAAGTACTCGCCATCGACAGGAGGGGTCCACTCACCATTAATAAAGTTATCGTATTTTTCGCGGAATTGGACGGGACTGTTTTCAGTATTGGGATAAGCGTATAACATTAACCACTCCTTGTTGTGTATTATGGTTATTTAAAATATGGTCACTTACGTATGACCATTTAAAAATATATTCTTGGTCTTCCTAACCAAGTTATCATCCTATCGTACTGAGCTTTTTAGCAGAACGATAATGACTTTTTATAATGATATATTTTGTATCGTATAACTTTAAGTTATGTGATATGAGTCGGTTAAAATGGTTCGCAAACGGTATGCAGCTGTTATAATTGTGAACATCTACTTTGGCTTGCTATGGTTATTGAGTTAATCATGGCGGCTTTATTTTTGTACTATTTCTTCTTCATAATACTGGTTGGTTTGGATCTATGCGTCAATCTTCTGCTCTTGATATCCTAAAAACAGGTCAAAACGTCTTTTTGACCGGCTCAGCAGGTTCAGGTAAGACTTATACTCTCAATCAATATATCGATTATTTACGCGCCCGCCGCGTCCCTGTTGCGGTGACAGCCAGTACGGGTATTGCTGCCACGCACATGAACGGCACGACGATTCATAGTTGGTCAGGTATCGGTATCAAAGATGAGCTGACTGATCGAGATTTGTCTACCTTGTCACGCAAGCAGTTCTTAGCAGACAGATTGAAAGATACAGCGGTATTGGTTATCGATGAGATATCAATGCTACATGCCAAACAGCTTAACTTGGTCAGCCAAGTGCTCAAGCATATTCGCAAAAATGACAAAGCGTTTGGTGGTATTCAGGTGGTAGTCGCAGGAGACTTTTTTCAGTTACCGCCGATTGGTAGTAAAGGCGAGACGAATCGTGAAAAATTCGCCTTTATGTCCGAAGCGTGGCTCGATGCCAAGTTCCATATTTGCTACTTGTCTGAGCAGCATCGTCAAGTGAGCGATGCAGCCAATGGCGGACTCGATTTAGACGATATTCTTAACCAAATTCGTCGTCAGGAAGTGACCTTTGAGGCGATTGCCGCTTTAGAAGCGACGTATGACCAAAGTGTCGATATCAAGCGTACGCGTCTGTATACCCATAACCTCAATGTCAATAAAATCAATGACAAAGAACTGGCGTCTCTAGATGGCGAGATGATGCGTTTTGAGGCGACGGCAACAGGCGATAGTAAGCTGGTTGAGACGCTAAAAAAGACCGTACGTACCCAAGACGAGCTGATTTTAAAAGTCGGTGCAAAGGTGATGTTTATCAAAAACAACGCTGAGCTTGGTGTCTCTAACGGGACGATGGGCGAGTTGATTGGGTTTGCTGCTGTCAAAATAGACGATAAAGACAGTAGTGACGCGTTAATCGAAGACGATAGCAACGATGACGTTGATGAGGATGCTGCTGGCGAAAAAACGACAAAAGGTAAAAAGCTCGCTGCTAAGAAAGACAAAGAAAAACCAAAGTCAAAGAAACCAACGACCCAGAAAATGCCTGTCGTGCGACTTAATTCAGGACGAGAAGTTATCGCTGAGCCTGAAGAATGGATTATCGAAGATGAAACGGGTGATGTGCTAGCAAGTTACTTACAAGTGCCGCTCTGTCTGGCATGGGCGATTACCATTCATAAATCGCAGGGCATGACCCTCGATGCGGCTGAAATCGATTTATCGCGTACTTTTGAGTTAGGACAAGGCTATGTAGCATTGTCACGCCTCAAGTCGCTATCTGGCCTACAGCTGCTGGGTATGAACGATATGAGCTTGCAACTCGATCCATTGGCTCGCGGCGCAGATAAGCGGTTTTTGGTACTGTCTGAAGAAGCGGATGCTAATTATGCGATGCTAGATGAAGAAAGTATGCAGCAGGCACATGAAAAATTCGTGCTGAAGTCAGGTGGGACATTGAGCAAGTCGGTAATCGATGCTTACGCCACCCTACAAAAGAAACGCCGCGAACAACAGCAAGCGAAAATCGATAAAAAACAGAAGTTAGGCAATCAGGTCTCTGACAAATCAGACAGTACTTTACTTGCGACCAGAGTGTTGTTAGAAGAGAGTTTGACCATTGCGGAGATATCACAAGCGCGTCAGTTGTCACAGTCGACTATCATGCGTCATATTGCTGACCTAAAATCACAAGATCCAAGCCTTGCCTGCGATCATCTGCGTCCAGATGATGAGGTAATGACAGCCGTTGGCAACGCCTATGTCGCTATTAAAGTCGCTAATAGTCCAAATGATTTCAATGATGACGGTAGCATCAAATTGCGTCCGATATATGATCATCTCAAGCAAAGCATTGACTACAATACCATTCGCCTCGCATTGATTTTTATCACACCATAGTTTTGCTGCTTATAATTTTATTGCCTATAACTTTGTTATCTCTAGTTTTATAGGCTTTATTTTTGCTATTTCTTAGTATTCAGCAATCAAAAGCGCACTCAACGTGATAACGCTCAGTTTTTACACCCATTTATAGCGATACCCTTTATGTCCAATGTTATGCCTGATTTTTCGAGCGCTACTTATCAATTGACCTCTGACCCGATAGCGGCGACGTTCCGTACTACTGGTGAGCACACACAGCCACTGAGAGTCGCTATCAATGGCTTTGGTCGAATAGGGCGCAATGTACTTCGTGCTTTGCTAGAGCGCTTTGAAGTGTTGGGCCGTGCGATTCATGTAGTGGCAATTAATGACTTAGCGCCAGCGGATATCTTGCTGCATTTATTGAAGTTTGACAGCACACATGGCCGCCTCAGTCGACTAGGGGTCAATGCTGAGATTGTAGAGAGTGAGTCAGGTGATATGAGCAAGACTGAGCTCTGTCTGACCAAAAACAATCTGACTTACTGCATCAATATGCTATCAGAGCCTGATCCTAAAAATTTACCTTGGCAGGCGCTGGGTGTCGATGTGGTTTTAGAGTGTACTGGGCATTTTCGCTCGTATGAGCAAGCGACGCTACATATCGATGCTGGCGCGCAGCAAGTAATTATCGGTGCCGCGCCATTTGACGATGTGGATGCCTGTATCGTGATGGGCGTGAATACCGATGCGCTCACGCTTGAGCTACCGATTATTTCTAGTGTGTCTTGTACCACGCAGGCATTGGTACCGTTGATTGATACGCTAGATAAGGCGTTTGGTGTGCAGTCAGCCATGATGACCGAGATTCATGCAGTCACTGCCGATCAAACAGTGCTTGATCAAGCACATCGAGATCCAAGACGGGCGCGAGCTTCTGGCTATAACATTATCCCAACGACATCCAGTAGTATCGCTGCGACAGAACGAGTGCTACCAGCCATGGTCGGCAAGATAAATGGGCATTCGATACGAGTGCCCACTATCGACGTGGCTGCGATTGATGTCACTTTCGTATTTGATACGCCAGATGTCGATGTCGAGACAGTGCGAGAGGTACTTAAATCTGCCAGTCAGGCACATTTGCATGACATTATGGCTTATACCGATGAGCCATTGGTATCTAGTGATTTTATTCATCAGACTGAGTCGCTTATCATTGATGGTCAGCAGCTTATGCAAGTGGGTGGTCAATATAAGGTTTTTGCATGGTATGACAACGAATGGGGCTATGCCAATAGGCTGCTCGATATGTGCTTACATCTGGCCTCAAGCAAGCGATAATGCACCAATTTACAAGTATTCGAAAATTAATTGAATTTTTTTAGTTTAGGGGCTTGCATTATAAAATGATATCTATATAATGATGCACCAATGGAGACGTGGCAGAGCGGTTGAATGCACCGGTCTTGAAAACCGACAAGGGTTAATAGCCCTTCGAGAGTTCGAATCTCTCCGTCTCCGCCAAATTCGAAAAAGCCCCAATCAGCAATGATTGGGGCTTTTTTTATGGTATTGATAAAAGTATTCATTAGTCCCTTCTATAAAATCCTCAATAGTAGGTTATACAGCTACTTCACTAACGAATTTTCAAATTCGATTGTCTGATCATCTACTAAGGTAAGCGTACCTTTATTAATCTCGATAGTGATGCCACTAGCATTTTTGATAGCGCGCATGACATTGATATCCTCAATGCTGCTTTCAATAATGATCTTGCCAGACTGCTCTGGTGCGATAGGTGGGTCAAACGTTGTCAAAGGCACATTAAAGTTTTTGCCCTTTGTAAGATTGGCATCTTTCATGGTTAGCGTCCCTTTAAAACTTTTTATCGCGCCTTTGCCATGATTGGATAGCATAAACTGCATTTTGACTTGATTTAAGCTATCGCTATCACTGGTTTTCACAGGGAGCAGGGCGACAGGATACATCTGTGCGGTAGCATTCGCCGCCTGACCTTTGACAATAGGACTTTTCTTGCCCGTTGGGTTGTTTGGATGCAGCCGCTCGTATTCACGCTGTTGTATTAGCGCTTGCTTGATAGTGGTACGCGGCATGGCTCCTGATTCATAAGCATCGCTCAATTTCATGCGCAGCATATAGCGGCTGAGTACTTGTTGATCGGCCTCAGACAACTGCTCAAAAGTTTGCCCTAACTTTTTTTGCCATTGGTCAGAATCTGTCGGTATGGTTGTTTTACTTGGATCAGTCTGCGGTGATGAGCAGCCAGTCGCAATCACTAGCATTGCTACCGTCATGGTTGAAAACAAAGTTTTGTTGAAACGCTGATGTAAGCCCGTCATCGTACCCCTCCTTGCAGATCTTTATTATGTTGAAACCTTATAAATAGTCGCGACTATATTCTTAATATACCTTGTTTAAACATCTGTTGTGTTTAGTTATGGCTAACTAAAGCCGCAAATATCGCAGGGTACTTAAAAAATACGTACTATGAATAAGATGGAAATAGGACGTAACAAGAAGAGAGTTAGAAAAATATCAATAATGCTTTAACTTTTATAACAGCCACAAAAAAGACCAAGCTCGCGTTAGCAAACTTGGTCTCTTTTATTTTCATACTATTTAGCAGCGTTACTATTAATTAGCAACGATATTATTAATTGTTTAATCGTTGTCTTGCAACTCAGATAGCGGATGAGTGATGTTGTTGTTATGCGTCACTACAATCGCTTCATCGATAATATGCTGGCTAACGCCGCGTTTACGTAGCGTTTCGATAAATACTTCATCATGGGCAAGCGTATAATCCTGATGGTCACGATCCAAGCCCTGACGAATATAAAGACGAATAAGCCCTTGAATGCGCTTAAAGCCCAAGTCTGATGACGTCGTTTCTAGTAGGCCAATCATTTCTTCAGACAAACGAATACTAATCGGGCGCATGATTTTTTGCGGATGATCAGAAAACTTATTTTTTATACGTACAGGTATCATAATAAACCATTACTTTTAGTGAGTAAGAGCGAAGCACTCAAACAAAAACGAACCCAATCAAAACTAATCTTACCATACAACAAAAATGTCTAAAAGAACACCACAGCCGTGCTAATATTATTAGAAGTAAATATAAAAGACGCAACAATAAAAAAACCTCCATCAAATTATGATGAAGGTTTTTAGTATATGGCTCTCCAACCTGGGCTCGAACCAGGGACACACGGATTAACAGTCCGTTGCTCTACCAACTGAGCTATTGGAGAATAGTTGGTCATAACAGCAAGTTATTGACGCTTTATATTAAAGCAGTTAATTAGCTTGTTTGCGTTATGTGGGGCACATTTTAGCCAAGTCACTACAGGCTGTCAACCTTATTATGCGTTTAATTATAAATATTATCGCAATTATTGAAAATTAATGCCAATCCCTTATCAGATAGGCTATTTCATGGCAGGACTCAATAGAAAATGACGATAAATGTGCTTTAAAAATAAAAATTATTTTCAGAAACTTTTATATGGCATATAGGATGAACGATAAAAGTATCGAAATAGATATCAACTCGGCAAAGTAAAACTGGACTTGGTGCTTTGTGTTTTTGAATATAAAGGTGGTGCGACACCGTTTGACACAATAAAGTTGCAAGACAACCCTTCACATTGGCAGCAGTATTCTATAAAATACCGACCATGTGGTTTCTTTGCTATGTTTTTTCATAGCATGCGTTGAACAAAAGCGGGTGTTCTAAAGATGAGTCCTACTACGATTGCTTACGGTTATCTGACTATTGCCATTATATGCGAAGTGGTGGGTACGACTTTTTTGGTAAAGTCAGAACAGTTCACCCGTTTGGTGCCAACTTTAATGATGGGCGCGCTCTATGCGGTTTCATTTTATCTGTTGGCTCAGACGCTCAAGACCATACCGCTAGGCATTGCGTACGCACTGTGGGGCGGGCTTGGGATTGTGCTGACATCACTCGCTGGTGTGGTGCTATTCAAGCAAAATCTTGATACAGCAGCAGTGGTTGGCATCGCGATGATCGTCGGCGGTGTTGTTGTGATGAACTTATTGTCTAATTCTGTGGTGCATTGATATGGAAAATGCTTATAAGCGTAAAAAACAGCCAGAAGTTATTCGTCGTGCGTTGTTAGATCAGGCAGCACGTATCACGTTGGAGCAAGGTCTATCTAAAGTGACGTTTCAGGCAGTCGCTGACGCGGTTGGGGTGACAAAGGGTGGTGTGATGCATCATTTTTCTACCAAAAACGCACTCGTGCTAGAAGTCTTCAATGATGCAATGGCTAAGTTTGAGGCAGAAGTAAACACAGCAATGGCTGACGATCCTGTTAAGTATGGTTCATTTACCCGCGCTTATATAGATGCCACTATCAGCCTTGGCGAGCAAGGGCAGGAAGAATACGATAATCAAGCAACCTTATATGTGCTGATGCTAGGTGATAGTGAGCTGCGTGAGTTGTGGGCTAAATGGGCAAATGAGCAACTCAAAAAACATGCGGCAACGGATAATACTGAAACATTATGTATGGTTCGCCTTGTCGCTGACGGTATTTGGCTCTCAGACTTTTCAGGTATCGATATCGCAGACAAACAATCATTACGTGATCGCCTGATAAAAATGACGCAACAAGACTTTGATTTATAAGACGACACTGATTTATAAAATAATTTTTATTTTACTATTTAAAGACTAAATTTCGCAACTTAACTAACGACGACACTATTCGGCCTGAGTACTTTTATATAGCTACTTTTGCCAATCGTCCTAAGGAGAATTTATGACTGATATTAACAATTTGACAGATATTATCGATTTAGACCAAGTACAAACAGCCTATATCAACGGGCGCTATCTAGCGGTAGATGAGTCGCTGACGACTTTTGAAGATATCAATCCAGCCACTGGTGAAGTCTTGGCAACGATTCAGCAAACCAGCAATGAGCAGATTGACGAGGCCGTAAAAGCTGCACATAAAGGTCAAAAAGTTTGGGCGGCGATGACAGCGGTCGAGCGTGGTCGCATTTTATCAAAGGCTGTTGAGATATTGCGCGATCGCAATGATGTGTTGGCACTACTTGAGACCAAAGACACAGGTAAAGCCTACTCTGAGACGAAGTACGTCGATATCGTCACTGGTGCTGATGTCGTTGAATACTATGCAGGGCTGGCACCGATGATTGAGGGTCGTCAGATTCCATTACGTGATACTAGTTTTGTATACACTCGCCGTGAGCCACTAGGCGTGGTCGCAGGTATTGGCGCATGGAATTATCCTATTCAAATCGCGATGTGGAAAGCGGCGCCTGCACTAGCTGCTGGTAATGCGATGATTTTTAAGCCATCAGAAGTGACACCGTTGACGGCATTGAAACTGGCAGAAATATTTACAGAAGCTGGATTGCCAGATGGTGTGTTTAACGTCGTACAAGGTAACTATGAAGTGGGTCAAGCGCTAACTGAACACCCAGATATTGCAAAAGTATCGTTCACAGGTGGCGTACCAACTGGTAAAAAAGTCATGTCGAGCGCGGCAAGTTCATCTCTAAAAGACGTAACTTTAGAGCTTGGTGGTAAATCGCCATTGATCATATTTGATGACGCAGATATCGATACTGCTGCTGACATCGCTATGATGGCCAATTTCTATAGTACTGGTCAGGTATGTACCAATGGCACACGCGTATTTGTCCCGAAAGCGCTACAATCGAAGTTCGAGCAAGCCATCTTAACCCGTGTTGAGCGTATTAAGCTAGGCGATCCGATGGATGAGAACATCAATATGGGTCCACTGGTTAGCTTCCCGCATATGGAAAAAGTGCTTGGCTATATCGAGCAAGGTAAGAAAGGCGGCGCACGTCTGCTAACAGGTGGCGAGCGCGTTACAACAAACGATCTTGCAAACGGCGCTTTTGTCGCACCGACAGTATTCACTGATTGCACGGATGATATGACTATTGTACGCGAAGAAATCTTTGGCCCAGTGATGTCGATATTGACTTACGAGACCGAAGAAGAAGTTATTCGCCGTGCCAATGATACCGATTACGGCTTGGCAGCTGGGGTTGTGACTGCAGATCTAAAACGCGCACATCGAGTCATCGCTCAGATCGAAGCTGGCATCTGCTGGTTGAATACGTGGGGCGAGTCGGCAGCACAAATGCCAGTAGGCGGCTACAAGCATTCTGGTATCGGCCGCGAAAACGGAATCGAAGCGCTCGAACACTATACTCAGACCAAATCTATCCAAGTAGAGTTGGGTGCGTTTGAATCTGTCTTTTAATCAATCTTATTGAGAAAAACGAAGCCAGTAAGGTTGCTTATTAGCTTTAATTTAGCCTTTTCAGGACACCTTACTGACCCTAAACGATTTATGTTTTTTCAATATTATGGAGTATGTTATGACATCAACCACACCTGAGTATGACTATATTATTGTCGGAGCAGGCTCAGCAGGAAATGTGCTGGCTACACGTCTGACCGAAGATGCCAGTATTAGAGTACTGCTATTAGAAGCAGGTCGTCCCGATTATCGTTTTGACTTCCGTACCCAAATGCCAGCTGCGCTTGCAATGCCGCTACAAGGGACGACTTATAACTGGGGTTATAAGACAGATCCTGAGCCATACATGAATAATCGCGTCATGGACTGCGGTCGCGGCAAAGGGCTAGGTGGCTCATCACTGATTAACGGTATGTGCTACATCCGTGGTAATGCGCTAGATTTTGATGATTGGTCTAAGATAAAAGGCCTGTCAGACTGGACGTATTCTGATTGCCTGCCTTATTTTAAAAAGCTAGAAAACTGTGATGCTGGCGAAAATGACTATCACGGCGTGGGCGGTCCTGTTGAAATGACCACCTCAAAGCCAGGAGTCAATCCACTGTTCCAAGCTATGATTGAAGCGGGCGTACAAGCGGGTTATCCACGTACCGAAGATCTAAACGGCTATCAGCAAGAAGGTTTTGGTCCGATGGATCGATTCGTGACACCTAATGGTCGCCGTGCATCAACGGCTCGCGGCTATCTTGACCGTGCCAAACCACGTAGCAATATTACGATTTTGACGGGTGCATTGACTGACGTGATTTTATTCGACGGCAAGCGCGCTGTCGGTGTCAAAGTCGAGCACGAAGGCCAGTCCAAAAATTTCCATGCCGCTCGCGAAGTGATTATCTCATCTGGTGCGATTGCCTCACCGCAACTACTGCAACGTTCAGGTATCGGTCCTGGTCAATGGCTAAAAGATGCTGGCGTGACTGAAATATTGGATCTGCCAGGTGTCGGTAATAATTTACAAGACCATCTAGAGCTATATATGCAGTATGAATGCAAACTGCCAGTGTCAATCGCGCCTGCCAATAAATGGTGGAATAAGCCTGCGATTGGTGCAGAATGGTTATTCAATGGCACAGGTCTTGGTGCGTCTAACCAATTTGAAGGTGGCGGCTTCATCCGTACGGATGAGAAGTTTACCCATCCAAATATTCAGTACCATTTCTTGCCACTAGCTGTACGCTATGATGGCCGCAGTGCTGTTAAATCGCATAGCTTCCAAGCACACGTCGGCTCACTGCGCTCACCAAGCCGTGGCCGCGTTAAGCTAAAATCACGTGATCCGAAAGCACATCCAAGTATCTTGTTTAACTATATGTCGCATGATCAAGACTGGCAAGAGTTCCGTGCTGCAATGCGTATCACGCGTGAGATCATGCATCAGCCAGCACTGGACCCTTATCGTGGTCGCGCGATTGCACCGACCGATGATCTGGTCACCGACGCCCAATTAGATGAGTACGTGCGCAATCATAGTGAGACGGCTTATCATCCATCTTGTACCTGTGCGATGGGTGAAGATAATGATTCGGTAGTGAATGGCGAAGGTCTGGTACATGGTATTGATGGCTTGCGAGTCGTCGATGCGTCTATCATGCCAAACATTATTAGTGGTAATCTCAATGCTACGACTATTATGCTCGCCGAAAAAATCGTCGACAAGATGAGAGGCGTACAGTTGCCACGTTCAACGGCAGATTATTATGTGGCCAATGGTGCACCGCTGCGCTCAGAGCCAATGCGTGATTATCTCTCGACAGTGTAGGCTACGATATAAGCCTGCATACAGGATACTGAATAAATAACGATAAGAGAAAATTTTAACAAAAGGGCCTTTCCAAGTAGAGGCCTTTTCTATCAGCGCTAACGTATTAGAATAATGAATACCGTTCAGGTTGAATTTGTTTATAATTTTATTAGCTTTTTATTTATTGGTACTGCTTTGTCCGTCATGCGGTTGGTTCCACGTTATACGGTTATAGATCATCAGTCTACTATTAGACGATGCCGGACAAAGCAATATCGGACCCTGTTTAATTTACCTATTGAGGTCTTTTATGTACAGTTCGCCATCACAAGATGTGACGAAACCTCTGACCCTAAACAAAACCGTGTTTATGGGCTCAGCTATTATTTCTATTTTATTGATAATCTGGACCATCGCTTTTCCAGATTATAGTGAGGCCTTGTTGAGCGCGAGCATGACTTGGGTATCAGACAAGTTTGGCTGGTATTATATGTTGGTGGTTGCCGCTTATAGTATCTTCGCGTTGTTTGTTGGTTTTTCTAAGTACGGTGATATAAAGCTTGGCCAAGACCACGAAAAAGCGCAATTTCCGTTTTTAGCGTGGGCGGCCATGCTGTTCTCAGCGGGTATCGGTATTGACCTGTTGTTCTTTGGTGCCTCTGAGCCTTTGATGCATTATTTGACCCCGCATACAGGCTTAGAGCCTGCTAGTGCTGAGGCCATGCGCGAAGCACTTGCTCAGACCTTCTTGCACTGGGGTCTGCATGGTTGGGGTATTTATGCGCTGATCGGTATGGCGCTGGCTTACTTTGCTTATCGCAAAAATATGCCACTCGCGCTACGCTCGCCGCTGACACCGATATTTGGTGAACGTTTAATTAAAGGCTGGCTAGGCGATGGTATTGATACTTTCGGCGTCGTCTGTACGTTGATGGGTATTGCGACCAGTTTGGGTATTGGGGTATTGCAGGCCAATGCTGGCTTGACCCATGTGTTCGGTATAGAATCTAGCAAAACGGTTCAGGCGCTCATCATTGTAGGTGTGGTTGCGGCTGCTGCTATCTCTGCGATGACAGGTGTCGAAAAAGGCGTTCGTCGTCTATCTGAATTCAACATGTTGTCGTCAATACTGTTGTTGCTTGCCATATTGGTAATGGGCAATACGGTGTATCTATTAAATACCTTTACTCAAAATATCGGTCAATATTTCCAAACCATCATTTATAAAACCTTTGACGTTTATGCTTATGACGGTGCTGCTGGTGCCGAGTGGAAATCTTGGTGGACGATATTTTTCTGGGCATGGTGGGTTGCTTGGGCACCATTTGTAGGTCTATTTATTGCACGTATTAGCCGTGGCCGTACGTTGCGCGAGTTTGTATTTGGCGTGATGTTTATTCCGCTTGGGTTTATTTTTGCATGGTTCTCTATCTTTGGTAATTCAGCGATAGACTTGGTTGCCAATGGCGCAACAGAGCTTGGCGAAATCGCGGTCAATGATGCGGCAATGGGCATGTTTGCACTGTTTGAATACTTCCCTTACAGTGAAGTATTGTCATTTGCTGGTGTGGTTATTGGTCTTATTTTCTTTGTGACTTCTGCTGACTCAGGCGCGTTAGTATTGGCGAACTTGAGCTCAAGAGGTATGACCAATGATACCGATGCTCCTGTTTGGTTACGTCTGTTTTGGGCAGCAGCGACTGGTCTTATTACGTTAGGACTGCTATTTGCAGGTGGTTTTTCTTCACTACAGTCTGTCTCTGTCATTGCAGGATTGCCATTCTCTATTATTCTTGTGCTTTATATGATGTCTATGTGGAAGTCGCTAAAAGAAGAAGGCAACAAGCGTAAAGCCAGTACAATCGGCACAGCAAATGTGTTGGATAGCGGGAAGAGCTGGAAAGCGCGCTTGCAACGTATTGTAAGCTTCCCAGGACATGCACAGGTTGAAAAATTCTTGCATACGGTCGTGATGCCAGCGATGTCTGAGGTCGAAAAAGAGTTTAAAGCAGGTGGTCTCAAAACCTCGTTAGATACCAAAAACCTTGCTAGTATCGGCGAAGGTATCGATGCAGGCATGGATCAAGACAGTGGTCAGGTAGACGGTCTAAAACTGCGTGTCGGTCACGGCGATGAAGATGACTTTATTTATGAAGTCAATCTGATTAAAGCGCATCGTCCTAACTTTACATTGAGCACATCTACTAAGCACGCAGAGTACTACTACCGTGCGGAAGTGTTCTTGAGCGAAGGCTCGCAAGAGTATGACTTGGTTGGCTACTCAAAAGAGCAGGTATTGGTTGATATCTTAAATCAGTACGAGCGTCATTTGCAGTATCTGCATTTAGAGCGTTAATCAGGCACACTTTTTAAGTAAAACTATTAGTGAAAATGTCCCCATAAGTTGAACGCAGCTTATGGGTTTTTTTTATGAATAACCATTTATAAATAACTATCGTTTGAATTGAGGGCATATCTCAAACAAGTGCAAAACAAGTACCGCAAATATAAGGTAAAATTCATTAAGATTAAATTGATCGACTGATACGCTGCAACGTATTAGCAAAGGATACATTTGTGACCAAATTAAAGTACATAGCGCATTACTCAGAACAGATTCAAACTCAAGCTGCTCAGCTTATAACTGATGGTAGGTTGGGCGAGTATCTGGAAAAAAAGTACCCGACTCAGCATCAAATCCAAAGCGACAAAGCGCTCTATCAGTATATAAATGAGATAAAAAACCAATCCATGCGTAAGATTGGTCAGCTATCAAATGTCAGCTATAGCAGTAAATTGAAAGTTTTAAAACATGCCCTAGGTATCCATACGACGCAATCGCGCGTACAGGGCAGTAAGCTCAAATCGCACAATAGCATCACGGTAGCCAGTCTATTTAAAGACGCGCCGCCAGAGTTTTTGCGCATGATAGTGGTGCATGAGCTTGCCCATTTCAAAGAGCATGAGCATAACAAAGCTTTTTATCAGTTATGCTGCCATATGGAGCCTGAGTATCATCAATTTGAGTTGGATACGCGACTGTGGTTGCACTGGCGCGAGTTGTAGCCCTAATATAGTCAAGTCTATATAAATCCGCTACATCGTCATCCTCGCTAAGCATACTAATATATAACTTGCACTCGGTTGCCTTGTACTACTTTTAAATTGAATCGACTATAGTATGAATAGCAACCTTAATAAGGTTCATAGTAATCTTAATAACAGCCATATAAACATCGTGTTCTTCTCTGTAGCAATCATCTGAGCCGCCAGAATTACGTTATAATCCTAACCACATACGATATAGTCCATAAAAGGTTGTAAACAATGATCAATACCAAAATATATAAAGCCATTTACACCTTAGCCGAAGAATTATTAGAAGCGGATCGCAGAGGCAATCAGGAAAAATTTGATTCGCTGTATGCTGAACTAAACGCCATTTGTACCGATAATGAAGGCACTGACAAAGACCACCCAGAACAATGGGAAACGCTCGCTGACTTCACAGAAGATTTGGACGCAGCACTGGTGATTTATGACAAAGCACTGGCCAAGGCTACTGCCATTAACTCAAAAGATCATATGTCATCGATTGCTTTTTCTATGGCGGTGCTACAGCTTGAGACAGGCGAAAAAGAAGCCGCTATCCAAAGCCTACAAAATGCTAAAGTCACAGCCAATAAAATTGAAGACAAAGAGTTTAAGGTTGAGATTGATGAGATGCTGACTAAGTTGTTGGCAGAGTAGTTTTGATTATAGTCAATCCTCTACAAATTAAGTACGGTATCAGTCTCGCCTAGCTTACTACTTGTAATACTTTCACTCGGCTTCCTTGTATCCAAGTTATATTGAACCGATTATAAATAGGGTAATCCGATATGCAAGACATACCTGTGGTAATCGTTGGTGGTGGATTAAGTGGATTATATGCTGCCTTCTTATTAGAGCAAAAGGGTATAGCGTATAGACTCCTAGAGGCGCGTGATACCTTGGGTGGTCGTATTGCAGTTGCTAAATATTCAGATGTGCAAGCTACTAATAACAGTACTGATATCGATCAAGCAGAATCAAGCGCAGCATTTGATTTAGGGCCGTCATGGTTCTGGCCGGATTATCAAACGCAGTTAAGCACACTTATTGAGTCGTTAGATTTATCACGTTTTACGCAGTTCGAAGAAGGCGATATGATGGTTGAGCGCGCTGCCAATCGGCTACCTGTGCGTATGCAAGGTTACAAAAGCGCAGCGCCTTCTATGCGTCTAGTAGGTGGTATGGCTGCTTTGATCGAGGCGCTATATGCTCGCTTAGATGCTAGTTGTATTATGACTGGTCAAACCATAAGGCAATTAAACAGGACGCCTCAACATATCGAAGTACAGAGTGAAGATAGCTCTGGGCATGTGACCGGATATGTGACGGCGTTCCGAGCGCAGCATGTGCTACTTGCGTTACCGCCTCGATTGGTAGAAGGTCGGATAGCATTTCAGCCAGCGCTACCGCAAGACTTAAGTGAACAGTGGCGCGAGACAGCCACTTGGATGGCGCCCCATGCCAAATACGTCGCTGTTTATGAGTCACCATTTTGGCGTAATACTGGTCTCTCGGGTTCCGCGCGCAGTGCGACAGGGCCGCTTACTGAGATACATGATGCCTCGACATTAGAGAACGATGGGGCATTGTTTGGCTTCTTTGGTGTTCCTGCTCAAGTACGTCAGAGCGTTTCTGATACGGTGCTAAAAGAACATTGCCGTGCCCAGTTAGTGCGGCTATTTGGTGCGCAGGCAAGTACTCCAAAAGCTGAATATCTCAAAGACTGGGCACAAGATCCATTAACAGCGATGCCTGCTGATGCTAGCGGTAACGGTCAGCATGCAGTAGCACCGCCGTCCAAGCCAAAAACAGGCGTGTGGCAAGACTGTCTAATAGGTTGTGGTAGTGAGTGGTCAGCGCAGTTTCCTGGTTATGTCGCTGGGGCAATTGATGCAGCAACCGTTGCTGTACAAAGCTTACCTGCTGATATTTTGCGCCAGTAGCTATTAGGGTGCTGTTGTAAGCTATTATAAAAGCCATCCAACATGACTAAGAAAATTCGTCATCCAATAGGATAGTCGATGAATGACTCGCTCACACAAAAAACTTCTCGCAAAACTACTTGGCTGGTGCCCTTCATTTGTCTGCTGGCAGGTGGGGCACTCACTGGTATCTCGACCAATGTGGCAAAGTACGCTATAGATGTCGGTCTGACCCCATTAGGGTTTTTGTTTTGGTCGATTACTGGCGCTGCTGTTATTTTATTTGTGATAGCGCTCATCAGAAAAGAACTCCCTCCTCTTAATGCTCGTAGCTTAGAGTATTACTTTGTCGCGGCGCTTGTCAGCGTCGCGGCCGCCAACTTATTATTATTTTCTGCTATTCCTCATGTGGGCGCAGGTTTCGTCGCCTTAATCCTCTCATTACCGCCATTGCTAACTTATCTTGGTGCACTGATACTACGTATAGAGCAATTTTATATTGTCCGTGCGCTTGGGGTCATCGCGGCACTCATCGGGGCAGGAGCATTAGCCGTGCATAAATTCTCTGCGCCAGATTCCAGTGTGTTTTGGATTCTAATTGCGCTTTGTGGTCCAGTGCTACTTGCTATTGGTAACATATATCGGACATTACGCTGGCCTGATAATGCGTCTTCTGGCGCACTCGCTCCAGGTATGTTGATTGCGGCAGCGCTGCTGCTAGGTTTGTTTAGTATGATGTCAGATTTCTCTATTGCTGTACCTTTAGAGAATTGGCTACCGCTAAGCATGATAGCTATACAAGCATGCGTATTTGCTGGACAGTTTTTACTATTATTTCTATTGCAAAAGACAGGTGGTCCTGTGTTACTGAGTTTGTTAGGTGCGGTAGGGGCCATTGTCGGCGTACCCGTCGCTATTTTTTTGCAAGGGGAAAGTCCTCCAGAAGGTTTATTTTTAGGCGCTACTTTAATTGCGATTGGCGTGGCATTGGTGACATGGGGCGGCGTAAAAATAGCAAGAGTAAAAGAAGAGGCTTAATAATTGCGCATTATGTAATAGTGCCAAACTATAGAGTTATTAAAACCGTTACTTCCTAATGAGCATTTCTTATCTCGCTCTGGTTATCAGTATCTAGCTTATCAATAGCTACTATGACTCAATAATTGGTTACGATTAACTTAAATCACTTTTTGTGGATACGACAAAAAAGGAGTATAAGTATCGTGGTTATTGTTGTCATGGACTCAGGCTATGAATGCAGCCACGCGTTATCGATTATTAAACAATTTTACGATTCTCATTAGTGTCATCGGGGTAGCGATTGCCTTATTAGATAGTGGTTTTACACTACCAACGTGGCTCCAGCAAGTATTCCATATTTTCTATTTGGTCATTATCTTCCTTAGTTTTATGGTGACCGCTGGTCGTTATATCTATACCAAAAAGCCATTAACGCTTAATAAAGTCGCCATCTTTGACGCGCTGACTAGCATTGCCATTATCATTTTATTGACCGCGCATTTTACGGACTTAGTACGTTCGGGCCTATCTGCTGCCGTTGATGGCTTTGTCGCGATAAAGATAGCGGTGTTTGTCACCTTCGTCCGCGAACTCTCCGATCATAATTTCAATCTCAATCGTACCTTTCTACATCCTGCCCAGTTTTTTATTCTAAGCTTTTTAGTCGTGGTGCTGGTTGGTGCCTTGCTATTGATGATGCCCAATGCGACAACGCAGCCGTTGTCTTTTGTTGATGCGCTTTTTACTGCGACTAGCGCGGTCTGCGTGACAGGGCTTATCGTAGTGGATACTGCCACTTATTTTACGACTTTTGGCCAAGTTATTATTATGGGGCTGATACAAATTGGCGGTTTGGGTATTTTGACCTTTGTGACCTATTTTAGTTATTTCTTTAAGGGCGGTGTCAGCTATGAGACGCAAGCAAGTATCAGCGAGATGTCTTATATGCGCGGTATGGGTGATGTGGTGTCGACACTCAAGTCTATCTTGTACGTCACATTTGCTGTCGAGGCGGTAGCGGCTGCGCTGATTTATATCAGTATTTATGACATACCCAATATGGATTGGTCTGAGCAGCTATTTTTTTCGGTCTTTCATGCGATTTCTGCTTTTTGTAATGCTGGGTTCTCTACCTTTAGTGCTGGCTTGTACGATGATTCGCTACGTTTTAATTATTCGCTACAGCTGATTCTGGCGATGACATTTATCTTCGGTGGTATGGGTTTTACCATCGTGGTCAATGTGCTTAGGTATTTACGTTATCGTGCTCAGCGGCTGATGAATCGCCATGACCAACGCTATATTTATCAGCCTTGGTTACTTAATATTAATAGCCGTATTACTTTGATTACCACAGGCGCATTATTGCTGGTCGGTCTGATTGGCGTGATGATATTTGAATACAATAATGTGCTCGCCGACCATACCAGTTTCCTTGGTAAGCTGGTAACAGGGTTCTTTACTGCGGCTACCCCGCGTACGGCAGGGTTTAATGTGATTGACATGGATGAGCTTACGTTTCCAACGGTGATGCTGACGATATTTCTGATGTGGATTGGTGCGTCACCAAACTCGACAGGTGGGGGTATCAAGACCAGCACCTTTGCGATTGCGCTATTGAATACATTAAGCCTAGCTCGTGGGCAGACCAAGATAGAGGTATTTAAACGAGAGATTGCTGAGATTTCAGTTCGCCGCGCATTTTCTATTATGTGGTTGTCACTACTGGTCATCGGTACGGGCGTGACGCTCATCAGCTATGATCAGCCAGAGCTTGATTTGATTAAAGTGGTGTTTGAGTGCTTCTCAGCGTATAGCACGGTGGGCTTAAGTTTAAACCTGACAGCAGACTTATCAGATTTTAGTAAAATAGTGGTTTCGGTCATTATGTTCGTTGGCCGCGTCAGTATGCTGACGATATTTATTGCAATGCTAAAAAATATGCGTCAACGTAATTATCGCTATCCTACTGAAGAGATTACGATTAACTAATCCGTCGTAAACAGACTGAGTCGTTCTTAATAAATAGCAAAAAAGTACTAAAAAAGGTTGTTTAAGTTATGAAGTACATCATCGTAGGACTAGGGAATTTTGGTGCATCATTGGGCTCGGCATTGACCAGTCAAGGGCATGAAGTGATTGCTATTGATAGTAGTATGCAACGGGTTGAAGCTTACAAAGAAGTGATTTCTCATACGCTGTGTATGGATGCCACGGACGAGTATACGGTTAGCGGATTACCAATTGTTGATACCGATATTGTCATCGTGGCGATTGGCGAAGATCAAGGGGCCAATGTCATGGCAACGGCGCTGTTCAAGACGTTAAAAGCCAAACGTTTAATCAGCCGTAGTATCAATCCGCTACACGAAAAAGTTCTACAAGCCATCGGCGTGGATGATTTGATTCATCCTGAAAAAGAGGCGGCCAATCGCTGGGCCAAGCGTCTGTCACTACGCTATTTCGTCGATTCGTTTGAATTGAGCGATAATTTCAGTATGGTAGAGATTAAGATTCCAAATGTGCTGATTGGTAAGACTGTCGACGACTTACAGTTAGAGCAAAAGTTCAATATCCGATTGCTTAGTACGTTGCGCTATGAGTATTATGAAGACAGCTTTGGCCGTACGCAGAGCAAGCCTAGCATTCAAGGTTTGGCAACGCCTGAGCAAGTATTGCAAGAGCGCGATGTATTAGTGATTTATGGTGCCAACAAACACATCAATCAGTTCTTACGTAGTGTGGGTGTGAAAATAAAATAGCAGCTTGCCATTGCAGTAATACCAGAAGGTATAGGGAAATGATTATGAATAAGCGAAGTATCTCTGTCCTACTGATCGCCATAATGACACTACTGTCAGGTTGTGATCAATCAGCGCAAGACCCGAACGTTCTTTTGTCTGAGCATCAAAAAGACCCGATTAAAGAGTTGGCGATTACCTCAGACGTGGATCACAGTCAGTTTGGTTACAAGCAAACCTTTTATGTGCCGATTTACTCTGATATCTATACCGATAGAGACGCTCGCAAAGTGCTGCTATCGGCCACGCTGAGTGTACGTAATACCACGCTCAAAAAGTCACTGTATATCAATAAAATTGATTATTATGATACGGATGGGGCATTGGTCAAATCATATCTAGATAAGCCTATCGAGCTACCAGCGATGGCCACGCTCAACTATATCGTCGAAAAAGAAGAGGATAAAGGTGGATCTGGCGCTAACTTTATCATCGAAGTCGAAGGTGTAGATGAAACCGTCAAACCAGTGATAGAAGCAGTCATGATCGGTAACTTTAGCAATAAAGGATTTGCCTTTAGTACAGAAGGCACGCCCGTGATACATTGATATATGTATAGTCGGTACATAGTTTAGAGTATGAAAAGAGCACTGTAGCATAGACGGAAGTAGTTTCTACTTTTACTTTGCTATCTAGCGATGCTCGTATAAATGTATTAAACGAATCAACATGGACAGTTCAATTCAAGGAAGAGTTATGTCTGCAACCAAAGAAGAAATCAGTGCCTTTATGGCATTGGAGTTTCCCCAAACCAAATGCGTCGTCGAGACGGTCAACGAAAATGGCGCGACTTTATCGCACGAGATCGGTATAAATGAGCTGCGTCCCGGTGGCACAGTTTCGGGACCTGTCATGATGGCCGTCGCTGATGTCGCTATCTATGTGGCGATACTCGGAAGAATTGGTATCGTTCCATTAACGGTGACGACGAGTTTGACCATCAACTTTTTGCGCAAGCCATCAGCAAATGCTCGCATTATCGCCGAATGTACCTTGATGAAAGTAGGCCGCACGTTGATAGTGGGCGAAGTCTCTCTTTATTCAGAAGGCTCTGATGACATTGTGGCTCACGTAGTTGGCACGTATTCGGTGCCGCCTAAAAACCCCTAGATATTGTATAACGTCGTTGAGTAAAAACGTTGCTAATACTATCTATATGTCATAGATACTTTTTTATATAGCTGAAAATTCAAAGGGCAGTCAATAATGAGCATGTTGTTTGTGATAGGGGGCTGCCGTATTGTCGCTATTAGATTTAATTGTTTTATGGCTTTATGAAACAAGATACTAGCTCAATACGAAAAATATAGCATATAAGTATTTCTTGAATATGGATATTAACTAATAAGATCAATAATTTGAGAATACTTTAGGAAAAAATAGATGAACGGTTGATAATATGGTTCCGTCTTACTAGTGTCCATGCTCAAAAACAGGTAGCATGAAGTATATATAACATCATAGTTAATTTAGATGAGTGTTATTTAGCAAGCTAGTATGGCAATGCCAGAAACGAAAGCCATCAATATGTAAATAGCCTTTTATAGAATGGCTAAATCATCGAAGAATTTTGCTGATACTGACAGTAAATTATAAAAAAATACATTTCAGCTTTTTGAAAAAACACCATTAAATGTTATTACGGCATTAAATCAATGAAGTAAAAAAGTAGGCCAGCAATTTGAACGACAAGTTGTAGTAGCAAATCAAATACGACCATAATATTAATAAATGAGCACTATGCGGTTTTAATCTCTCTTCTCTTAAAAGATACTCCATACATACATCGCTTTTTGGCATGTAAACCTGCCTAATACAAACATATCTAAATCTATACTATTCAAATTGAAAAATAGACGATAAGAAATAAAAGGTAAGAATATGAACACTATCATGGTTAAGACCAATAATGCGACTCAAACCGTAGCCGAAGTGGCAGTTGTCACTAAAGATGGAAAACCAACCATCATCCAAGCTATGGAGAAAGTCAATTACGAGTTCCATGATATGGTGATCGGTCGAGCGCCCAATCATATTATTACCAAACGCATCAAAAATGATCTGCACGTCTCATTTGAAGAAAACGGCAAAGACAGTGACTTAATTATAGAAGGTTTTTATGACAGCGCAGACAGTGCCTTAGTCGGTATTGCAGAAGATGGCGACTATTACTACTACATTCCAGATACGGGTGAAACCTACGATTATGTGACCCAACTGGAAGTCGGTGATGTAGAAGGACAGGCGTTAGGCGGTGAAGAATATGTGGCGGCGGCAATACCTTGGTGGGTACCTGTTGCTGCAGGACTTGGATTGGCAGGTTTGATTGCGGGTATCAGTGGCAGTGGTAGTGATGATCGTCCTGAACCTGCGCCCATCGTCAGTCTCAGTGGTGTTAAAAGTTTAAGTGAAGCTACGGCAACGAATGACGCAAACACTGCGTTATATAGCGTTACTCTAGATAAGGCCAGTGATGTTGATACCAGTGTGACAGTCACCATTACGCCTGGTTCTGCCGATGGCGGTGACTATACGGCACCAATGACGCAAACCATCACGATTCCAGCAGGACAAACCTCTGTTAATTTTAGCATACCAATTGTAAATGATAACGTCTACGAAGGCGCTCAAAGCTTTATGGTTGCTATAACCAGCGTCAGTGCGGGTAAGGCCACTATCGACTCTGTTAAAAACGTTGTTACTACAACTGTTTATGATGATGGCACCATTGACGGAACGACACCAGTTGACCCTAATGACCCAACAGTGGGTGATGACACGCCAATTGTAAGCATCAAAGGTACAGTAAACCTAAGCGAAACAGCTGCTGATGGTAGTGTTAATAGCGCAACGTATACTGTGAGCTTAAGCAATCCAAGCGCAGTCGATACGACTATCAGCTATATTATTAGCGATGGCAGTACAGAAGGTAGCGATGACTACGTTGCACCAACTATAAAGACTGTCACGATTCCTGCAGGGCAGACTTCTGTTGATTTCAGCTTACCAATGGTAGATGAAAGTATTTACGAAGGTGCCGAGGACTTTACGGTCACTATCACTGGTACCACTGCTGGTACAGCTAACATTAGTGCGGATAATGACAGTGTCACCACGACTATTTATGACAATGGAACCACTGATGGCACCACACCGGTTAATCCTGCTGACCCAACAGTAGGGAATGATATCCCCGTGGTCAGTATTACGGCGACCGACGCGCAAGCGATTGAAGGGGTAGACAACAGCCTCATCTTTAGCGTGACCCAGACCAACTTAAGCAACCTTGATACTACTGTTAACGTGAGCTTAGGTGGTAACAACACCGTCGAAGCCGCGGACATTGCTAGCATCAGCTATACCAATGCCGCAGGGGTGGTGGTGACGCTAGACAAACTGACTGACATCCAAGCCTTCCTGACAAATGGTGCTACGGTCAACATACCGGCAGGCAGCACGAGTGCACCTGCGATTACGGTCACTGTGATTGATGATGTGGTGTATGAGCGCTCAGAAGACTTGGTTCTTAATATTGCCATACCGACAAGCAGCCCAACGGCCGCCACGGTTGGTACCAGCACTGCCACTGGTGCGATTCTAGATGAAGACCAACGCGTCAACACCAACAACCCGAATAACCCAGATGATGTTACTGATGAAGTCGATGGCGATAAGCC
>NZ_DFQV01000016.1 GCF_002377945.1 Psychrobacter sp. UBA3480 | reverse complement strand
GTTTCACCCATTTTTGCTGGGGTCATCTTGCCGCGTTCTACCATTTTGCCAAGTAGTTTGCTCGCTTCGCCCATACCAAGGTCTAATTGCTCAGACTTGATATCTTTCATGATGATTGGCAAGCCTTTGCTGGCTGCTTGATAAGCGATACCGCCACCCATGATACCAGCGCCTAGTACAGCGGCTTCGCTGATGTCGTGTGCTTGCTTGCTGTGTTTTTTGGCCAGTTTTTTGACTAGCTGATCATTTAAGAATAGACCAACCAAGCTTTCTGCTTGTGGCGTCTTAGCGGCTTTTGCAAAACCAGCAGCTTCTACTTCGATTGCTTTGTCACGTGATAAATTAACGTGCTTTTCAATCGTTTCGATAGCGATTGCTGGTGCTGGGTATTGCTTAGGATTCGCTTTAGCGAAAATAGCACCTTTGGCACTGTTGAACGCCATTGCTTGCTCAAGCTGGTTTAGCTTAACTGGAGCCAGTTTTTCTTCACGTTTTGCTTTCCAATCAAGCTCCCCTGAGATACATTTTTTGACTAGGTCAATTGCTGCATCTTGTAAGTCGTCAGCAGGTACAGTCGCATCAACCAAGCCTAGCTTCAATGCTGCCAATGCTTTCTTTGGGCTACCAGTCGCGATCAGTTCAAGCGCGTTATCGATACCGATGATACGCGTACTACGAACTGTACCGCCGAAACCTGGGAAGATACCTAGCTGAGTTTCTGGCAAACCGATGATAGCTTTGTCACTCATGACACGGTATTCACAAACCAAAGTCATTTCACAACCGCCGCCCATCGCCGCGCCATTGATAGCCGCAACTTTCGGGAATGGCAGGTCTTCAAAACGATTGAAAGCGTCATTAACATGAACGACCCAATCTTTGATCTCGCTTTCTGATTTTTTGAAAGAACCGACGAATTCTGTGATATCAGCACCAGCGATAAACACGCCTTTGGCTGAAGTAACGATAAGACCTTTTACGTTGTCGGCTTTTTCTAACGCACTAACTGCTTCACCAAACTGCTTATTGGTTTCGGCATCAAATTTGTTCACGCTCTCATTTTCGGCGTTGTACTGCATATTGGCGATGCCATCCTCTAGCATTGTCACCGTGATGCGATTTCCTTGGTATACCATTTGAAACTCCTTTCTATATAACGAAAGCTACGTTTTGAATTAAAATAAATAGCCAGTTACTGTTAGTAAAATGGGTAATAGCACTGTGCGCTTGTCATGTTATAAAGACAAACATATAACCAGCTCACAAGTGAAGATGTCTTTATTATCCAGCGTTCATCATGATGCACGTTTTTTGCGTCTCTTGCATGACATCATATGACGCTTCATTTATATACTGCTGTTGCAGGTACTGATGTTCAAAATATTGACTGAGACTTGGTCTAACACTCGGTATCGACGATTGAACATCCTGAGAAAAATCCCAGTAGGGTCACCATCAGACCATTTTCACGTCAATTAGTGTAGGGGATTATGCCCCTAACTGTCACAAGCTAATACCATACTCGCAAGTCACTCTTAAATCACTTGCAGGCATTTACCTTACGCTAAAAGTGTTTTAGTGAATAAATGTATACTGAATTGTTAATTTAGATTTATTTTGTGTTGTTGGCTCAATGCACGACATCTTTAGAATGATAGTCCGGTAGCGCTACTTAATAAATACCAATTGATCAATGCTACTTGGTCAGTGCTAGTTATTCAGTGTCAGCATTCAGTACCATTTTTCTACTGTAGTAAGATTAACGTGCCAGCCTAGCTTGCTCTTTTATCAGAACATATTCAACCAGAGAGTGACATCATCCATCGGTAACGAAATCTTGTCGTTATATTGCAGCTAAAACTACTCTATTTTCGAATAGACTTTAGTAGAAAAATGCAAAAAACAATCAATTGATACCGTGTGTCACATAAGCGATATGACTGATCATGCTACACTAATAGCGTTTTTATCTTATCCCTAATAAGTTTTACTGTATCCCTGATAAATGGTTGGATTATGACTGTTTCCCTTACTTCTAGCATTACCTCTACTGGCGTTATCCCTTTTGACTTTGTCTCTTTTCAAAGCACTGAGCAGTTTCATGGTGCTGTGCGTGCCCAATTATCGCAAGATATCGAGGTGTTGTTTGATTACGCCAAGCTGCCTAGCCCGCTGGTAGATGCTTGCCGCTATGTCATGACTGGACAAGGTAAGTTGGTACGCCCATTAATGGTTGCTAGCGCTTTTGCCAGTATTAATAGCAGCAATAATGAACGTACAGACGAACCTAATGATGATATCGATACTCTCGATGCTGATCTAGACACGCTGCTAGAAAACGACTCAGACTATGATATGTCGCGCCGTGCTGCATTGGCCGTAGAACTGCTACATACTTACTCACTGGTACATGATGACTTGCCCTGTATGGACGATGATGAGCTGCGCCGTGGTCAGCCGACTGCGCATATTGCCTTTGATGAAGCGACAGCTCTGCTAGCAGGAGATGTGTTGCAGACACTAGCATTTGAAGTATTAACCGCAGAGATGCCAACCTTTGCACCATTCGATGCAACTATCGCCAGTCAGCTCATGGCAATATTTGCGCCGCGTGCTAGACGCATGGTGTCAGGTCAAATGCTAGACCTCAATGCCGAAGCCAGTACCAGTATTGCGCAGGATGATTTGGAAGCTATCCACCGTGACAAGACAGGGGCATTGATTGAAGCGGCAATGCTCATGGGCGGCGTCTGTGCTGGTGCAACTGCCCCGCAGCGCATGGCACTACAAGAGTGCGCGCAATATATCGGTCTGGCCTTTCAAGTCCAAGACGATGTGCTAGACGTCACGATGACGACTGATACGCTTGGTAAGCCTGCAGGTAGCGATGAAAAACTAGACAAATCTACCTACGTAAAACTGATGGGTGTCGATAATGCCACCAGTTATGCGCAATCGCTATTTAACGAGGGACGCGCAGCCATTTCTCATGAACTAAATAGTCGTGAGCTTAACGACAATGAAGATAACATTGGCACAGCTAATGATGCGCTACTGGCACTGATTGAATGGCTCTGGTCACGTAAAAAGTAGCTTGTCGAATAGCAGGCGAAAGCAGATATCGTAATAAATTTTATTACCCAAAACGGCAGTGAGTGGTCAACATGGACAGTTCCCCTACCCCGCGCATTTACCTCGGCACTGGTGGCTATAGCGATACCGATTTGCTCGGTACGCTGTATCCCACCGGCACCAAAAAAACCGACTTCTTACGTGAATACGCCAAACAATACGGCGCAGTCGAAATCAACAGTACATTTTATGCGCCCATCGGACAAAAAGCCTTTGCTGGGATGGTCGATAAAGCTTATACACAGGCGGATAGTCAGTTGAAGTTCGCCGTCAAACTGCATCAAGACTTTACTCATGCACGTAAAGGCACTGCCGAACACGCACAGGCATTTCTAAACGCTTTATCTCCACTTATCGAAGCAAATGCTTTAGCGCCTTTACTATTACAGTTTCCGCATGGCTTTGATCGTACTCGCGAGCACCGTCTCTATTTAGCGAACCTCGTCAGTTGGTTTCAAGACTACCCACTCACCATTGAGTTTCGTCATAACGCTTGGCACACGCCGCAAGTGGTCGATAGCTTTCGGCAGCAAGGTCTCATTTGGTGTAGCGTCGATTATCCCAAGGTTAGCGGACTGCCACCGTCACGATTGATATTTACTGAGCGCACTGGCTATCTGCGCATGCATGGCAATAACCTAAACTGGTGGGATGCGATGAGTGCGGCTGATCGCCATGATTATCGTTATAGTGAGACAGAGATGCAATACTGGGCGCAAGCGATTGCCAATCAGCGACAGCATTTTGATACGCTCTATATTTTCTTTCAAAACACCGTCAATGCACACGCTTATTATAATATTGCGATGCTGCGAGAAGCGTTGGGTAATTTTGGGTTTGAGGTTTTGTGATGTCGATAAACTTAGCGAACTTATTTGATTTTTTTCGGTCTCATAAAGAACCAGAAAATGAGCACGAAAAATCTATTCAGCTGTTGCAAACGATGCAGTGGTCAAAATTATGCTGGGATGAAAGCTGGGAAGAAGTGATAGCGCTAGAAGGCTTATTACCAGAAGTAGGTAAAACCTACTCTATAAAACTTGATGAAAACGAAAACTATGCTAAAGAAGGAAAAGTATATATTTTATGGCTACCACCACATTCAGAGCTTAATGGTTGGTACGACAAAAGACCCTCTGAAATCCTAAAATCTTATGTATTAGAAGGTGATTTATACAATGCCACTTCAAACTACGAGAATCGTGAGTATTTTTTTGACTTTCAGGTTGTGAGTCGTACAAGGCTAATTGATTACTTTATCAATATTCATAAAACAGAAAGTGTCTATGTACCCTATTTTCTAAAATATAAAGATAATTTGGCGTCAACTTGGGAAAACGTTCAAGACCTTGAAAAATGTAAAGTAGAAGACTACTTGTATCTACATGGGGTAGAGTCAGGATCTAGCTTTGAGCTTATATTATCTTATGAAAAAGAAAAGATTTGTCTCCATTACTTAGCAATTCTATATTACCCTGCTGACTATGAAACTGTTATTACAAGATATTGTTTGAATCCTAAAGAGCAGAAGTTATTTGAAACATTGATAGAAAAAGCCAGTGAAATAACAGATGATTCAATGGACTCACTAGGAGATAATCAGATTTTCGGTGCTGAATATTGGTAATTTCTTTTAATCAAATTTAAAGTTAAAAAAAAGGACACCTCACCGTGTCCTTTTCTCATCCAAACCCTCAATAGCTAGAAACTCCCTTTCCACGCCAACCTCTTAAACTCTATGCTTTACATCCGCATAGACACAATAGATAAATTTATCCAAAACAAGCCTACAGAATCGCTCTACTTATTCGTTTTGCACACTGGTAATTTATATCCTACTAATCAAGAGACATCAGTCAAAACGCAATATAAGCGTACTGATATTCACTCATAATATTGGAGAAAGCATCGATGACAACACTAAATAATAAAGTCGCGATTGTAACCGGTTCATCAAAAGGTATCGGCGCACAGATAGCCATACTACTCGCAGAATCAGGGGCGAAAACCGTTATTAACTATGCAAACGATGGCGAAGCGGCTAACGATATCGTAAGCCAGATTAAATCCGCAGGCGGTGAAGCAATCGCCGTTCAAGCTGATGTTAGCAATACCAAACAAGTCGAAGCCATGTTTGATGCCACTATCAGCGCGTTTGGTAAGCCAGATATCTTGGTCAATAGCGCAGGAATAATGATTAATAAACCCATTGCCGAAACTACCGATGAAGACTTTGACCGTATATTTGCTATCAATGTAAAAGGCACTTTCAACACATTGCGTGAAGCCGCGACTAAACTCAATGACGGTGGTCGTGTCGTAAATCTATCAAGCACAACCACTCGCATGCTGCTACCTAGTTACGGTGCCTACTGTGCGACCAAAGGTGCAGTCGATCAGCTGACCCGTATATTTGCCAAAGAAGTTGGCGAGCGCAACATCACGGTTAATGCAATATCTCCAGGCCCTACTGACACTGAGCTATTTCATCAAGGTAAATCGGATGACACGGTAGAGAGACTTGCTAGCATGTCACCATTTAACCGTATCGGTGAACCAGTTGATATCGCTCGTGTAGTGGCGTTTTTGGTCAGTGAAGAAGCAGCTTGGGTTACTGGACAAAATATCGGCGCAAACGGCGGTATAGCCTAATAGCATAACGGCACTACTCTATTAAAAATATGTTTTGATCAGATATCAAAATAGAAAGCTATATATAAAATTGTCACATAAAAAAGGACACCTCGCGGTGTCCTTTTTTCAATCAAATACCTAGTCGTTAAAGATTACTCTTCAACGCCAGCATCTTGACCTTTATATTTTGCATTTGCGTAGTCCCAGTTCACTAGCTTGTCTAGGAACGTGTCAACATAGTCAGGACGACGGTTACGGTAATCTACATAGTACGCGTGTTCCCATACATCACAAGTTAATACCGCTACTTGGTCATGTGCAAGTGGGGTGTCAGCGTTAGCAGTTTTAGCGATTGACAATTTGCCACCGACTTTGTCAGCAACTAGCCACGCCCAACCTGAACCAAACTGAGTCAATGCTGCGTTTTTGAACTCTTCACGGAACTTGTCGTAGCTACCGAAATCTTCTTCGATTTTTGCTTTTAGATCGCCAGTAGGTTCGCCGCCGCCGTTTGTTGGCGTCATGCAGTTCCAGTAGAACGTGTGGTTCCATACTTGAGCTGCTTGGTTGAACATACCTTGCTTGCTGTCATCTTTAGCAGTCGCTACGATGATTTCTGGCAATGTTTTGTCTTCTAGACCAGAACCTGGCAACATGTCTTTTAGCTTGTTTACATAAGCGGCATGATGCTTGTCATGATGATACTCTAGCGTTTCGGCACTGATATGTGGCTCTAGTGCGTCTTTCGCGTATGGTAGGTCTGGTAAAGTAATGTTTGACATAATTATTTCATCCTTGCTGTTTAGCCGTTAGTTTATAAAAACTTGCTTATAGAAACTGAATTTTACGCTATTTTTACACCGCAAAAAACACTATAAAATAGCGGACTAAATTGGCTGAGTTTATTGTTTGAAATGAACTTTATCGCTTGATACACGGTACTGCTCAATACAATATCACGTATCATTATGAATCCAAAATTAACCTAGCGGTTACTTATTGCTATTATTCTTCGCCAAAAAGCCAAGTCTCTGACTTTATAGACTTTTATTAACTTAATATTCACAAGCTATAAGATATAATTCACTGTAGCTTGGTATCTATTATAGCAATAGTGATCAATAATATCAGTTACCAAATGTTATAGCCCGTACAATCTGTATAGCGATTGGTTATTTATTAAGCGGTAACTGCATTCACTCCAAACTCATGCGTTGTCATTGTTAGTATAACTACTTCAATCGACAAACAATTTACCGATTAGCGCTACAGAAGATAAATAAAACCTACTCGAATAATAGTTTTTCATCATCTTTATATAACGGACTGACTCTATGAGCACCACTGATACCTCGTTAACTGCTACCCACCCGACAACAGCCAACCAATGGGTACTGGCCAGTAACAATAAAGGCAAATTGGCTGAGTTTAAACGGCTATTTGCCGAAGTGAACTTGGACGTGACGATTGTCCCGCAAGGTCAGCTTGATATCGAAGACGCCATCGAGGATGGTCTAAGCTTTGTAGAAAACGCCATTATCAAAGCCCGTCATGCGAGCCGTATCAGTGGACTGCCTGCGATTGCTGATGATTCAGGACTGTGCGTGCCTGTACTAGGCAATGCGCCAGGTATCTACTCTGCGCGCTATGCGGGCGAGCATGGCAACGATAGTAAAAATAACGCCAAGCTCATCGCCGACTTGCAGCCTATCCGCGCAGCAGAGCCAGATACTCCGATCAAAGGTATGTTCGTTTGCGTACTGGCAATGGTGCGTCATGCCGATGATCCGCTACCGATTGTCGCCCAAGGATTATGGCATGGAGAGATTTCAGAGACAGCGCATGGTGATGGTGGCTTTGGGTATGATCCATTGTTTTGGTTACCTGATTTACAAGCCAGTGCGGCTAGTCTAAGCGCTACTGATAAAAACAACATCAGCCATCGTGGTCAGGCAATCCAGCAGCTATTGGCGCAGCTACCTTTATAAGTACCTTATAGCTGTTCTATTTATAACTATCCATAAGTGCACTTAATACTCATAGTACGCTTGCAACCTTATCGCTGTTTCTTATCCGTTATCTTATTTATTGATTATGAATATGGCTAACTCTTTATATAAAATTAAGCCATAAAATAGCAAGCAACATAAGGAAACATGCCGACAAAGAGATAATTTTTACTTTAATAAACAGATAGATTATACTGTTCTACTTTTAAAATTTTGTTGAAATCCGTTATTTGGCTGTATAATTCACCAAAAAGCGTTATTATGCGGTGCATTAACGGTTTATTATCGATATTTGATAGCATGGACAACCTCAGCAGGTTCACCTTTTGGTATCAGCGGCGATTGCTACTGGCACTGAATTTGACGTTGTGCACTATCGCTATCCCCTATTTATTTCAACGGCAGCCCGTCGTACATGCCCGTAATTTGAGGCGCGGTCTGTCTATTACAATTTAACCCTAAGTACTATTTCATTAATCAAACGTACTACTTAATCCTAAAGGTGTAATTAACATGGCTACAGATTTACAAGTCACAACCAACAAGCTATCTAATAAAGAAACCCAGCTAACGGTTAAAGTGCCCGTTGAAAAAATTCAAAACAAAGTTGAAGGCCGTATTCGCCAAGTTGCGAAAACTGCCAAGATTGACGGTTTCCGTAAAGGTAACGTCCCTATGTCACACATCCGCTCTCAGTACGGTGCTGGCATTCAACAAGAAGTTATCAACGATGTCATCCGTGATACTGTATTTGAAGCGATCAAATCTGAAGACATCCGCGCTGTTGGCATGCCTAACATCGACGACGTAAAACTTGAAGACGATTTCTTGGTATATCAAGCCACTGTTGAAATCTTCCCAGAAGTAGATGTACAAGGTATCGATGAGATCGAAGTTGAGCGTCACACTGCACAAGTGAGTGAAGAAGACGTTGACACTATGATCGAAAACCTACAAAAGCAACGTGAAGAATTCGTTGAGAAAAAGGGCATGGCTGCGAAAGACAACCAAGTGACTTTTGACTTTGAAGGTTCTATCGACGGCGAAAAATTCGAAGGCGGCTCTGCTGAAGACTTTAAACTAGTTATCGGTAGCAACCAGATGATTCCAGGTTTTGAAGCTGGTATCAAAGGCATGAAAGCTGGCGAAGAAAAAACTATCGACGTCACTTTCCCAGAAGATTACCAAGCTGAGAACCTAGCTGGTAAAGAAGCTCAGTTCAAAATCAATGTAAAACTGGTTGAAAAATCTAAGCTACCTGAAATCAACGAAGAGTTCCTTGAGCTATTCGGCGTAAAAGAAGGCGGCGTTGAGAAGTTGAAAGAAGACGTACGCAAAAACATGGAACGCGAAATCAAAAACGCTGCGCGTAGCCAAGTTAAGCAAGCGACTTTTGACGCATTGTTAGAAAAGAACGAGTTTGACGTACCAAACGCGATGCTAGAGCAAGAAATCGAGCGTCAACGCAACATGATGATGCAACGTTTCTCTCAGCAGTTCGGCGCGAATGCTGATAGCTTCGATAAAGACATGCTGCCAAATGAGCTATTTGAAGAGCAAGCGCTACGTGCTGCCCGTCTTGGCATCATCGTTGCCCGTGTTATCGATACTAAAGGCTTAGAAGTAGATCAAGAGCGTGTTGAAACCTTCATCAAAGAAGCCGCTGAAAACTACGAAGATCCAAGCGAGGTCATCGAGTACTAC
>NZ_DFQV01000031.1 GCF_002377945.1 Psychrobacter sp. UBA3480 | reverse complement strand
GTCATAAAAAAGGCCATCCTATTTAGGGTGGCCTTTTTTTATTGAGAAATATTGATTGTATAATTACGGGTCTACATGAATGTATGGCAAGCTCTACATATATCATCTAAGCGTAATATAATAATAAAAACAGCCTAACAATAAGCGTAAAAGGAACATCATGTTTGCGATAGAAGTATTACCAACGAATGCAGTAGAACTTGAAAATGTCATTCAAACTGTTGCCAATATAGAAACCATGGTGCAACCAGATGATGCTTGGAATCAGAGAGCATTGACTGAATTGCTTGAACAAGACAGTATTCGTCTGCTGATTGCTTACGATCAAGCCAAAGAAGAGAGTGTCTCTCATCGTGAAATAGTTGTTGGCTATTGCTTATATCAAATGACTTTTGAGCAAGCAGAGGTGTTGCGTATCGGAACTGATCCAAAGTATCAACGCAAAGGCATTGCTTCACAGGTACTGAATAAATTGCATGAGCTGTTACAGCTTAATCAGGTCGAAAGTCTTTTGTTAGAAGTACGTGCCGATAATACAGCGGCGATAGCGTTATACGAGCAACAGGCATTCAATATTATTCATAAGCGTAAAGGTTATTATAAAATGCCACATAAACCAGTAGTCGATGCGTTAGTCATGAAGCATACTTATATTTAATGAAATGAGTAAAGCTTAATAAAAAGTAAGCGGCGATAATAAAAGTAGCTACAACAGCTATGATACAAAAGCAGAATTAACTAAGATTTAAGCTTTATTGCAAAGGAATTTTCTTTTTACAGACTTCCACATCAAGCTGATAATCACTATCTGCTTTCATTCGACCTAAAATATCCAAGCGTTCGCTCAGTAGCTCAACCATTATACTGATATTAGCTTGTTGTTTTTTAACTTGTTCTAATTTTTGCTGAGTGAGTAAAAGCTGCGAATCAATATCCAAGTGACCATCATAATAATCATTTAAGCTGTTTTTGATTTCAGTAAGGGTGAAGCCAATAGCTTGCGCACTTTTGATCAGCTCTATGCGTTCGATACACTCTGGATGAAATTCGGTATATAAACGTGAGCCTGCCTGACGCTTGCGAGATTTTAGCAGGCCTAATTGCTCGTAATGGCGAACCGTATCTTTGGTCGTATTGGCCTTTGCTGCTAGCTCTCCAATCAATAGAAACGATGTATCAAGTGCCATAATAACCTCTTATTTTTTCGCTATGATAATCATAACTCTAGTTGCCACGGCGATTCGCTATCCAGTAGCGATACGGCTAACGGTTTATGAGAGTGCTTTTGCCATGGCACAGACTGGCTGCCTATCAAGTTGTCTAACTGAGTTAGAAAGTCAGCACGCGGTAAGGTAGTCGCACCTAAGCTCATCAAATGATCATTCGGTAGCTGACAGTCGACGAGTGCGACATCACTTTGCTCACACAGGCGCATTAGACCCCAAAACGCTAGCTTTGACGCATTAGAGGCTCGGTGAAACATTGATTCACCAAAATAGATGCCGTTTATTTTTAACCCATATAATCCGCCAATCAGTTGACCTGCTTCGTCCCAAACTTCAATGCTATGAGCAAAGCCTTGTGCATGCAATTTAGTATAAGCTTCGATCATCTCATCATGAATCCAAGTATGCTCGCCTTCGGGATGATTGTCATTAAGGCCATCACTGCGCGGTAAGCTACAGGCATGTATGACATCGTCAAAAGCTTGATTAAGCGTCACTTGCCAACGTTCGCGATTTGCTTGCTTACGTAGAGACTTACTCGGTTGATAGGCAGAGGGAACAATCACACAACGCGGCTCGGGACACCACCAAGCAATAGGCTCATCTTCGTTAAACCAAGGAAATAGCCCCTGAGCATAGGCTGATATCAGCGTTTCAGGTGCTAGGTCACCGCCCATAGCGACGATGCCAATACCATCAGGATCGATAGAAATGGGATCAGGAAAGTCATAACGCCCAAGACTTTTTAAAGTCTCAGGCGTAATGTGTTTATTGTTCTGTTGAGTAAAGTTGCCCATTTAGGCTTCTTTATCTGCAGTTAGTGTTGAATCGTAAGTGTGATCACGAGCGACGGTTTCGCCCAGTGCATCCAAGTACTTTTCAGCATCTAGCGCAGCCATACAGCCTGTACCAGCAGAAGTGATGGCTTGACGGTAGACGTGATCTGCTACGTCACCTGCGGCAAACACACCTTCAATACTGGTCTGAGTGGCATTACCATTCAGGCCGCTATTAACGATCAGGTAGCCATCTTTCATATCCAATTGATCTTTGAACAAGTCAGTGTTTGGCTTATGACCAATAGCGACAAACATACCCATTGTGTCTAGTTGTTTGGTACTACCATCAATCATTGATTCAATAACGACACCATTGACGCCCATGTCATCACCGACCACTTCTTTTACTTGGTGGTTCCATTCGATTTTGACATTACCATTCTTAGCTTTTTCAAATAGCTTGTCTTGCAAGATTTTTTCAGAGCGTAAGCTGTCACGGCGATGCACTAAGGTCACTTCAGACGCAATATTAGACAAGTATAAAGCTTCTTCAACCGCTGTATTACCACCACCAATTACCGCAACTTTTTGGTTCTTATAAAAGAAACCATCACAAGTAGCACAGGCTGATACACCAAGCCCTCTGAACTTGGTTTCTGATTCTAGTCCTAAGTACTGTGCAGAGGCACCAGTTGAGATAATGAGCGCATCACAAGTATAGCTACCATTGTTACCTGTCAATTGAAAAGGACGCTCGTTTAGGTTTACTTCGTTGATATGATCATAGACCAGCTCAGTGCCGAAACGTTCAGCGTGCGCTTTCATCCGTTCCATCAATGCAGGACCTGTCAAATCATGCGCATCGCCAGGCCAGTTGTCGACTTCAGTAGTGGTGGTTAATTGTCCACCGACTTCCATACCAGTGACCATAACTGGCTTAAGGTTAGCGCGTGCTGCATAGACTGCGGCAGAGTAGCCAGCAGGGCCTGAGCCTAAAATAATGAGCTTTTCGTGACGTGGAGCAGTAGTGTCAGTTGCCATGAGTTGTTCCTTGCTAAATATACGAATTAAAAATGTAAGTTATAAATATAATAAAAGACGAATATCAAAAATGACTACGAATATGCTTCTTCTAATTGCTGTGTGATAATAACATAAGGGCACAGCGCACAAAGTGCAAGTTTGCTAAAACAAACACAGGTATCATTAGAATTAAAGAATAAATAACTTTGGAACATAAGTGCAAAGATAGAGACTAGTTTATAGAATTTAGACAATACAGCTAGCCATATTTTGCCACTCGTGTTTCGCTAACCAGCTGTTTTCTTACGCAAAGTGTCTACTGATTTACTTTCTTACACGCTTTCTTGAGAAGACTGTCGCCACTGCACCTATGTATTTGTTATTATAAGAAGTTATGCCAAGTGTAGTAGGAGCCAAGCGATAACGGTTGTTTCAAGGCTCTACAACCGGCACATGCCAAACAAACACTTCGCTCGGTACATTTATGTCAACACTTTATGTCAGCATGATTAGGCTTAGTCATGCATTGGCGACCATTTAGTATTAATAACAAGGCAGATCTTACGTGATATTAGCACCGCTTATTGAGTATTTAAAAAAGGGAATGTTTACCCTCCTTGGGTTAATACTGGCCGTTTATCTGTTTGTCATTTTGATGACTTATACAGGCAACGATCCTAGCTGGTCGCACATCAGTAGTGATATGACCACGATTAATAACATGGGCGGCGAGGCAGGCGCATGGTTGTCCGATTTGCTTTATAGCTTTTTTGGGTTTGGTGCTTGGTGGTTTTTGGCATTTGTGGTTTATGAATCTATCTTGATTTGGTGGGAAAACAAGCCAACGTTTTGGCTCATGCGATTGGTCGCTTATGTGTTTTTGCTATTAAGTGCTAGCGCATTATTTGCACAATTGGTCTCTTTAGTTCAGCAAGTCACAAACCCTGATGCAATCGGCCTCGAAGGCGTCGCTGGTGGTATCATCGGGCTAGAGTTACAGGCACGTTTGGCACAGCTGCTATCGCAGTGGGGGAGTGTGATTTTCTTAGCAGTATTTGTTGTGATTACCGCTACGTTTGCCTTTAATATCCATTGGATGACGATATATCAAAAGGTTCGTGCGCTGTCATGGCTTGGTTCAGGTGTAAAAAGTCAGGATGCTATCAACGCTACTGAACCGAGCAGTACATCACAAGATGATAGCCAAAACTTAGATGAGTCGGTAGATAAAAAAGTAGAGCATGAGCAACTGCCACTTGAGTTACAGTCTGCGGAAAATACTAGCGGTACTCAAGACGTCAGTAGTAGCGGACGTTTCGGTAGTGTCTTGTCAGACTTTTTGGCAACATCAGGGTTGGCAGATAGTGTCAAAGCCTCTGTCATCGCGGCAAAAGCAGCGGCGACACCTAATAGCTCAAAAGGTGAGCAGGCAGATACCAATACAGGCTCGATTAATAACTCTACTGACAATACGGTCAACAATACAGTACAGCCATTAGTTTCAAACTTGACTGCACCTATTGCTCGCAAAGTTGAGCCAAGCTTTGCGTGGAATGATGCCAATACGGTCGATGACTTACTTGCAAGTGAGCAAATGGCTTACAGTGCTAGTGGCATGGACAGCTCGGCTATGCCTGTACCCAACTATTCCCAAACGGGTACTAGTACCACAGCATCGTTAGAGAAAGCAGTACCTGCCACTACAGCAACTATAGTGACGGAAGCAGTTGCTCAACCAGATATACATGATAAAGAATCATTAGCTCAGTCATCAGTTGATGAGTCAGTGAGTAGTAATTTAGCCAGTCAGCCAGTCATTGAATCTGCTGAGCCTAAAATCTCTACGACACATGAGACTGCGGAAGTAGATAAGTTGGCAGAAGCATGGTTGGCAGAGCATGCTGATATATCAGAACCTACAGAGTCTATCGTAGAAACGTCTGAAGACTCTAAGCCTGTTCAGGAAACTGTAGCAGCTGAGCCAGTAGTACCAGAGAAGACTCCAGAACCTATCGTAGAAGAGCCTATTATCTTTGCACAGGATTCAGCCAATCAGCCGTTTGATACGCCTGTAGATTTGCCCCATACTGAAAAGACAGCAGTAGTCTCTGAGTCTGAAGTTGCTCCGATAACAGTAGAGACTGAGCCTGCATTGTCAGACGTTTCAGATATGACACCAACCAATACGCCTCCTGCCAATCCAAAAGCATCGCCAACGGTGGAGGCGAATAGCCCAGTCCCAAATGTACAGCTTGATCTGAAAGCGCCCGTGCAACCATCTGTTAGTTTTGCTGTCCCAGAGGGCGATAGCAGCAACCATATCACTGATATGATGCCAGAGGATGACAGTGATGACGACACCAATGTACCGGTCATGCCGCATATTAGTGATGACGCAGCCTTCAGTCAAAAATCACGCTCGATGCAAACGGCAGCTTATCGCAGCAGTCTAACGCCTATTCCAGAAGTCTCTATATTGGATAAGCCGGATCCTGACCGCAAGCCTAGCTATACTGTGGCTGAGCTTGAAAAGTTATCTGAGTTGTTAGAAATTAAACTACAAGAATTTAATGTAAAAGCCTCTGTGGTTAATGCTATTCCAGGGCCTGTCGTCACCCGTTTTGAAGTAGAGCTGGCTGCTGGGGTGAAGGCTAGTAAAGTAACCGGTATTTCGCGTGATTTAGCACGTTCATTATCGATGGCTTCTTTGCGTGTGGTTGAAGTGATTCCGGGTAAACCGTACATCGGTATCGAAGTGCCGAACAAGAAACGTGAAATGGTACGCTTGATTGAACTGCTCAATACCGAAACGTTCAAAGACCCGAAAGCGCAGATTAGCATGGCGATGGGTAAAGACATCGGTGGTAACCCAATCATTACCGACCTTGCGCGTGCGCCGCATATGCTGGTCGCTGGTACCACAGGCTCTGGTAAGTCAGTATTGGTCAACTCGATGCTATTATCGATGCTACTTAAATATACGCCCAATGAGCTGCGTCTTATCTTGATTGATCCAAAGCAGCTTGAACTTGCCAATTACAATGATATTCCGCATTTGTTAACGCCAGTAGTCACCGATATGACGGAAGCGGCCAGTAGCTTGTCATGGTGTGTGGCGGAGATGGAACGTCGCTATCAGTTGATGAGCTTGCTAAAGGTTCGTAAGCTCAATGAGTTTAATAAGAAGGTCATCGCAGCGGAGAAATCAGGCAATCCTATGCTCGATCCTCTATGGCGTCCAAATGATAGCGTCAGTATTAGCCAAGCACCCAAGTTAAAAACCTTACCCATGATTGTCATTGTCGCGGATGAGTTTGCCGATATGATTATGCAGGTCGGTAAACAAGCCGAAGAGCTCATCACACGTTTGGCGCAGAAATCGCGTGCTGCGGGTATTCACTTAATGCTAGCGACTCAGCGTCCGTCAGTCGATGTCATTACAGGTCTGATTAAAGCCAACATCCCGGTGCGTGCGGCACTACGAGTCAACTCAAAAGTCGATTCACGTACGATTTTGGATAGTGGCGGTGCTGAGGACATGCTAGGTAATGGCGATATGTTGTTCTTAGGGCCAGGACAAATCGAGCCGGACCGTGTACATGGTGCTTACGTCAGTGACGAAGAAGTTAACCGTGTCTGTGATGCGTGGCGTGAGCGCGGTGCCCCTGATTATATTGATAATATGGCAGGCAATTTTGAATTGTCTAGCCCAAGCGGTGGTAGTACAGCCAATGCCTCTGGTGAAGATGATGATTTATATAATGATGCCGTGGCTTTTATTATGGAAACACGTAAAGTTTCTGCCTCAAGCATTCAGCGTAAATTCAGCATCGGCTATAACCGTGCCGCGCGTATTGTCGACTCTATGGAGGAAGCTGGATTGGTTAGCTCGATGGGCAAAAGTGGCAAACGTGAACTATTGATGTAGGATTAATCCTTAAGTTGATAACGAAAAAGCGAGTCATGAGAATGGCTCGTTTTTTTATGGAAGAAACTTAATAATACTTTCATAAATTGTGGGTTTAGAAGTAAGCTCTTATTGTTCAATACGCTCTAGGGAGTGTAGAGTAGATTCGCATACTAGCTCATTAATTCGCGAAATCGACCAGATGACTAACGAGTCCGTTTATCAAATATCAGGCACAGTTTTTTATACTAAACTGACAAGAGTTGATGAAAAAATAGTCATTAATTTTAGAAAATATGAGTGCTACATAGTCTTAATAAAATTACTCTCCAAGGAAGGTTAGTTATGTTTAAAGAATATACTCAGTATGATGGGCTCGCCTTAGCGGCATTGGTCAATTCAGGAGAGGTCAGCGCGAAAGAGTTGCTAGACGCTGCTGTCCATCAAGCCAATCAAATCAATCCTAAATTAAATGCCATTGTGCATCGTTTTGACGAGCGTGCTTATAATGCTGCGCAGGCAGGTTTGCCTTCAGGTGTATTTACTGGCGTGCCGTATTTGCTAAAAGATTTATCATTCAGCTTCGCCGACGAACCTATTACGATGGGCAGTCGCAGCGTCAATATCATCTCAGAAAAAGACAGCGAAATCGTCAAACGGATGAAGGCGACAGGTGTTAATACCTTTGGCAAGACGAATACTCCTGAGTTTGGTTTGATTATCACCACTGAGCCAAAAGCGCATGGCGCTACTCACAATCCTTTTAAGAAAGGCTACAGTTCTGGCGGCTCGTCAGGAGGTAGTGCAGCAGCAGTTGCGAGCGGTATTGTACCGATGGCAGGCGGCGGTGATGGTGGCGGCTCGATACGTTTTCCATCTGCTTGGTGCGGTACGTTTGGGTTAAAGCCAAGCCGTGGACGTAACCCAATGGGCCCTAATCTTGGTGAAGGCTGGGAGGGTGCCGTGGCTGACCATGTGATTACGCGCTCAGTGCGCGATAGTGCAGCGATGCTAGATGCCATTAGTGGAGCAGAGATTGGTGCCCCTTATGTTATAGCTCCGCCAAACGGCACCTTTCTGCAAGCAGCAATGCGTGCACCGCGAAAGCTAAAAATCGCTTTGCATCAGCAGCCTTTGATAGCCAATACGACAGTAGACAAAGAGGTATTAACGGTACTTGAGCAAACGGCTAAGCAATTAGAGTCTATGGGTCATGAAGTAGTACCAGCTGAGCCAAACATCAATATCGAGCAGTTTTGGCATGACTTTATCGTTGTGGTCTGCGCGCATACGGCTTTTACGATTGATAATATCGAGCGTGAGTTTGGTGCTGATCACGTCAAAAACCTAGAGCCACAAACCTACAATATGGCACTGCTTGGGCGTTCGCTATCAGCGGTTGATTTGGCACATGCCAAACATGGCTGGCATCATAGCCAGTATCAGACGGGTCTATTGCTAGAAGACTACGATATGATTTTGTGCCCGACTGTGCCCACGCCTGCGGTAAAGCATGGTGTACTACCGCCCAGTCGTATGGATGAGATGATGATGCGTAGCGCCGAGGTGCTTAACAAGGGCTTCAATATGGGTAGATATGCCTTTAGCTCAGGTATGATTGAAAAGCTCAGTGCACCTGTATTAGGTAAAATGGGCTTTACGTTATTGGGTAATGTTACAGGATTACCCGCGATGTCAGTACCCGTTGGTATGAGCAAAAAAGGCCTACCTATTGGTATGCAGTTAATCGGGCGCATGAATGATGAAGCGACATTATTCAGCGTGGCGGGCGAGATGGAGCGCGCAGGTTTATTTACCAAACATGCTTTTGAGAAGTAGGGTTAAGCTATAGTTTGGATTGCTCACACTCAATCAAAGCGATAAATATCCATACCCAAACTATGATGGGCCATACTTTGATGAACGACAGAGACGCGCTGACCAGTACCTAGTGCAAAAAACAACGGTAGCAAGTGCTCATCACTTGGATGGATGTCCTTGTAGTCTGGGTATTGCTGCCAATCGAGTGCCGTGGGAATGTCTATTTTGAGCTGCTGCAACAACCATTGCTTAAACGTTTTGGCTGCTTGATCGATGCTGTCAGCTTCCCAGCGCAATGCTTGCAAATTATGCGTAATGTTACCTGAGCCAATGACAAGAATTTGCTCATCGCGTAGATGTGCTAACTGTGCGCCTAATTGATAGCAGGCAATACTGTCATAATGCTGTGGTAGTGATATCTGTACGATAGGTACATCGGCTTCTGGGTACAGGTGTCTAAGCGGCGCCCACACACCATGATCACAGGCACGTACTGGATTGACACTACAAGTAATGCCACGTGCGGTCAGCTGCTGAGCAAGTGTCTCAGCCAGCGCTGGTTGGCCTGTAGCAGGATACTGAATATCGTAAAGTTCAGGCGAAAATCCTGAAAAATCATGCCACGTCTTTGGCTGTGGATTACTACTAATCTCAAGCTTTGCTGACTGCCAATGCGCTGACATAATGACGATGGCACGTGGCTTAGGTAGGTTTTGACCAATACGTGCCAGTGCACTGGTCGTCGCAGACTGCTCAATCGCGAGCGTAGGCGCGCCATGCGAGATAAAGAGCGCTGGTAGCTTAGATGTATTTGTCGCTACATCAGACGTATTTTCCCATGCGGCAGCCGCTGTGATAGGCGTCTGCACACTATGATGGTCATCACGTGGATGAGTGGGCTTAGAGGCGTTAGGTGTCGCACGTTTTGGATATTTCATGTTGCATTTATTAGGGCGTGCGCCAGTTTTTCAATCTACTTTAGGGTCAATGTTTTAAATCAAAGAAATAGCTTAGGGCATGTTTCCATTTTTAAAATGAGGACACACCCTAGTATTTTGTTTAATTACCACGGTGATAAGGGTGATTATTATTGATACTCATCGCGCGATACAATTGTTCCATGAGTACGACGCGTACTAGCGGATGAGGCAATGTTAGTGCTGACAGTGATAATTTTGCATCGGCCTTTGCCAATACTTCTGGCGAGACGCCGTCTGCACCGCCGATGACCAAGGCAATATCATCGCCTTGCTGCATGCCATCTGCGAGTTTATCAGCCAGTCCTTCGGTCGAAATCATCTTGCCTTTGACATCTAGTACCCACAATTGCTCTCGGCTTGATGCATTATGAGCGGCTAATATGGCCTGACCTTCTTGCTCACGGTACTGTGCCAAATTGGCATCTGAAGGGTTTTTTGCCCGTTTGGCTGCCGCAATCTCGACAATTTCTGTGCTTAGCATTGGTTGAATGCGTTTGTAATATTCGTCAAAACCCGTCTGTACCCAGCTAGGCATTTTATTGCCAACGGTCAAAATCCTTACTTTCATAATACTTACCATCTCGATAATTGAATTCAAGCTTACTAGGGCGTGTTCTTAATAGTTGTATCGTTCATTCTTCATTGTCTGCAATTTACATCAGAGGGTTAATTGTCTCTGATACGTTGCTATTCGTGTTTTGATCATCGTCGCTCTTATTACTTTGGCTTGGCTTTGGAATGACAGTCAACTTGGCATCAGACTCAAAGACAATGGCTTCGACATCATCAAAACTATTAATCCCTTCAGAACGCATGGCACACTCAATTTCTTGACGCGTCAAACGCTCATCGCGCATGGCGTCTGGCAAAAACTGCCCCTGATAAAAAACGATACGCGGCTCTGATAAAATAAAGTTACTAAATTGCGGTGAAACAGACGCATATTTGGTCACCACAAATTGCAGTAGGTACAGCACTAAAATAGACGACACCCCTTCAACAAAGGGAATGTCTTTGAGCAGAATTGTACTGGCACCTAACGAGCCGATCATGACCGTCACGATCCAATCGAAGTTATTGAGCTGCGATGTTGAGCGTTTGCCAGAGATTTTGGTGACTGTCACGATCAACACGTAGACCATAACAGTCGTCAAAACAATACGACCAAGCTTGTCTATGTTGTCAAAAAAGATCATGTCCATAATGTTCGCTCCTATTATAAAGGTAAAACAAGTCATCGCTAAAATACTACTTACTAGGGCGCGTCTTACTTTGTCTCATTTTTAGTACTATTCTTAAAATAATGACACGCCCTAAACTTAGCCTAACGGATTTTACGCATTAGCAGGGGAAAACTTTGTAGCACCTTGTAGATGATGGTTTGTACTTACGTTGATTTGCGTATAGGGTCTAATAATCTATTGATAGACCATAGACTGATTCGCGCACTGACTAGAGTGAGAACCAGCATTAGCATTAGTGATGAAAGCAGGGGCAGTGGACGCTGCATCGCCATCTCAAACAGTACCTCACGGCTTATCGTATCAAACAGCCAAAACCAGATGGCTGAAAAATAAATGACAGTCAGCATCCAGACAGTCACAACCCCACCTAACATCAATTTATTAATCTCATCTCTCGCTAATGCTCGCTTCTGATGTTTGATAAATTTACTGACAGCGATGTAAGCACCCACGATAATAGAAACTACCATGACCAGTTGTGGATTGAGCGCAAGCTTGGTCTGTATTATCATAAATATGGTACTGGCGAGCGTGTATCCAATTGCAAAAAAACCGACATATCGAGCAAGTTTAGGCTGCACTTGTACAAGTGTTTGAGGTTTGTTGAGACTGGTTGTCTGGCGTGACATAAGCTAACCTTTATAAAGGTAAAAAATAGAGTATTGATAATAAATCGACTTAAAGCGTTAAGTGTCAGCGCTGTGCTGTCCAGTCGAGCATGGCATCTAATATAGGTCGCGCTGCATAAGGATTTAATGCTTGATCAGTATTAATTATACCGACGACAACGTAATCCTGTCCTGACAGCCCTTTGACGTAACCTGCCATTGAGGTGACGTTATTTAACGTGCCAGTTTTTATCCATGCACGACCAGTAGCTACAGATTCAGGCAAGCGATCGCTATGGGCGGCAATAGTGCCACTAACCCCAGCGACACCTAACGAATCGACATAGGCATCAAAATTTGGTCGACTGTAAGCATAAGTCAGTAGCTCGCTTAGGTTGGCTGCGGTGATAGTACACTCGCGGCAAAGCCCTGAGCCATTGGTCAAATGTGGCGGCGGCGTACTGAGGTTGGTTTGCCACCATTGATTGATGGTTTGTAAGGCTGCTGGATAGTCTGTCGTAGCAGGTTTGCCAAATTGATATAAGCTATCAGCCTTTTTACCATTAGATTTATCGGCTACTACTTTACTATCCACCTCATTATTAGCTTTGACTTCATGACTGCTTGGACTAGTCGCAGTTATGCTAGCAGGTATTGTTTGAGTCAGCCTTTCTTTATCATAAGCGCCTATAGATAACGCCATTTGCTCAGCCATGACATTGTTTGAGAAGTGGTTAATGTCATGAATCTGCTCGGTTAAATTCAACGACGGATAGCTGACCATAGGTAGAGGCGACATCGCGATAGCCGTAAGTCCGTGCGCTCGTTTTGTCGTCTTGGTCATATCGTAAGGTGTTTCTTGTGAGATTACCTGTCCACTCAAAGTATTCCCTAATGCTTGCCATTTGGCAGCGATGACGTGTGCGGCAAACTCTTTGGCATTGGGATATGCTACGTAAAAGACATGCTCACCGCAGCTCTCTGGGAGACTGGCATTTAACACAAGCTGCGTGTTTTGCCACTGCGGCGCTAGGCTATAGCTTGCTTGCCCACAACTGGCTGCACGAGTATTGATTTTAGCAGGTAGCTGATAGTCTGCTAACTGCGGCTTATAGGTCACGCTTGCTTGGCCGTTATCTTGAGGGTAAGTTTTGATGCCAATGGTGCTAAAGTTGACCAAAAACCCATCTGGGCTGGCGTTATAAGGGCGTAGAGGTGAGTTATCAAAGGCGGCAGGATCTTTACTAACATTATTAAAAACTGCGCTGTCAATGATGATGTCACCATCGATATGACGAATACCTGATGCTTGCACTTTATACAGTAACTGTTTTAAGCGCTCGTGAGTCATTTTTGGGTCGCCACTTCCTTGAATAATCAAGTCACCATATAGACGGTCACCGATGACAAGGCCAGTATGATACACCCGCGTATGCCACACAAAATCCGCCCCTAACGTGTCTAACGCGATAAAACTGGGCACGAGCTTCATGGTGCTGGCAGGCGTGCGAGGGATATCGGACTGATGATTTAGCAAAGGCGAAAATGAGATTTTTATAGCGTTTTTATCGGTGCTAGCGTTGCTTTGGGCTTTGGCATTCTGAGTAAGCGTATGCTGAGATTCATCAGGGATAACCGTTGGAATGCTCTCTACGCTCTGATAAGTATAAGGGTCATCGGTATAAGCATGTATTTTTTGCTCGTGCTTTTCAATGGTGCGCTGCTCTATGGTCATTAACGCGCTCTGATGGCTCGGGTCGCTGCTAATTATATCCGTAGAGGCGTTTATAACTGGGTGTTCAGATACTATAGTAGATGCAGATTGGCTGTCAGATTCATTACTATCAATGACTTGAATAGGAGTCGGCAGACGACTGGCAGTTTTGTCACCCACAGGTGTAATAACGATGCTGATATCCGCTTCTGTCAGGTCGGCACGCGCCAAGGCTTTTTGAATGGCTGCTGGCAATGCTGCTTGTACATGTATCGGTGCGACTATAACTGCTGCCAATAACGCTAACCTAGATAGACGTTTACTAGGTTGGTTCAACGGTCGCAAATGACGACAAAGCGTGGTGGTTTTGGTTGCAGCAGTAGAGTAATGACGGCGTTTAGAAGGGTATCGCATGAGCATCTTTCATCAGGTGGCAAAAACAGCCTATGGTAACATGAGTTGCTGTTTTCGCACACGACGTCAGAAGCACAATTTTAGCAATAACGCCGCCCTTATTTATATAACTAACTCTAACTATCGATTGAACTAAGAGTATGATTTGCTGCTAACGCACATGCAAAAAAGCCATCGCCGTCATAACAGCATCGTTATAAGCATCATGCGCGCCCAGTTCAGGAATGTTGTAATGGGCTAGGATGCGATTCAGATGTTGGGCTTGTCCAGAAAGCCCTTGTGTGTGACCACTGATACGCCGACTGTACAGATGACGCAAATCTATGACTTCGTTTGGTAGCGAGGTTCCCATATAGCGTTTGACCAATGGATTTAAAAAAGCCATGTCTAGCTGTGTGCAGAATCCAACGATTGGTCGATTGTTTATGAATGGTAGCAGCATTGCCAACATGTCATCGTAACTCATGCCATGTTCAACATCGGCGGTACGTAGGCCATGAATGACAATAGTGTCGCGGTCTGGCATGACAGGAGGTCTGCAAACCAAATGCATGCCATTACCTGTGTCGATGGTATTACCATTAATATGTATCGCTGCTACAGACAGCAGATGATGCTTCTTGGGGTTCAGTCCTGTCATTTCGCAGTCAATCGCCACCCACTGCTCAGCCGAAGGTGTCGTAAACATTGAGGCAAGCTCTGGACGCTGCAATTGCGTCTTTTGCCAAGCGCAAGATAACTGCTGTAACCAGCTCATATTAGTCGTTCATCCATCTATATTGTTTTTGTATTTATAAACTTTCTCTATCCATGGAGCCTCTGTATTAAAACTGCCACATTTATGCGATTTCTAATTGATAGTGTTGACGCAACTGATTTTTAAAGCTTTTGACCACGCCCAGACACTCTTTGAGTAGATCACGTTCAAGTGCGGTCAAAGTCGTTGGATCTACTTGCCGTGCATGCTTATCGTCGGTTGAGAGTGCCACGGACAAGCGCTGCGCCATAAAAAACTCTAAGGCTTCAAGCAAAGTATCGGCGCGTTCTTGAGTCATAGCATTAATCTGTACCAAGCCCTTTAAACGCGCCTTGGTACTAGGCACATCGAGCACATTGTTTTCTAATGCTAAAGTGCGGATACCATGAACTAAGGGAAAGATACCGGCTTTTTTTAGGTCGATATCGGACGATGCTGATTTGCCACCTAGTAAAGGTACAAATTTTTGCCACCATTGATTAACATCGCCAAACTGTAGCGCTGCCCGGGCAAATTGCCTGACAAACATAGGATCTGCCTGGCTATGAGCAAGCTTTAAATGCTGACGTACTTGAGTCAGCAGTGACTCATCGCCGCAGACGTATTCAGCATCTAGTATCGCAGACAAGTAAATACCATGCATTGGATTTGAATTTCTAAACCATAGGCCAATTTGCGCAGTGAATTGCTCGAGCGGTTGTCGCCACATAGGATTGGTCATCATAATATTGCCATCACACAGTGGGTAGCCAAGCGTTGCTAAATGGCTATTAAAAGTATCAGTGAACTGTGCTAGGTCGGGATGCGTATAGCCATCACGAATGATGAGCGCATTGTCCTGATCGGTACGCATGATTTGCTCACCGCGCCCTTCTGAACCCATAACGATAAGGCAGGTATTGGCCATCACTTCATCAGGTACGATCAGCTGCCATAGTTTGGTAAATACTTGCGCATTTAGCGTCTGTACCATACGACTGATATTGCCGATTTTGACACCATTGTGATGCTGTGCCCGAATGTAGCGACCGATTAGCTCAACAGCGGTATCTAGGCTCGATAAGTCTTGTGCCTGTTCGATTTGAATACTAATCAGCTGCGAATGATGACCAATATGAGCGAGCATATCACTTTGCCCAAGCACACCGACGACATCACCACTCTTATCAACGACTGGCAGTCTATGAATACGATAGCGAGTCATGGTCAGCAGCGCATCGCCAATCTCATCACTGGCTTTGATTGTACGGAGATTAAAATTTGCATAGCGCTGGCAAGGAGTAGTAGCAGGATCTTGTTTATCGCTTACAGCGCGACAAATATCAGTATCGGTCAAAATTCCTAAGAGTAATCTTGTCTCATGTTGCGCTGTTTGTGAGCCATCTAAGTTATTCAAACCATCTAAGCCATGTAGCGGTCTGACCAGCACATGTTTCAATCCAGCTTTGGTCATGATACGGGCCGCTTCGTACAAGCTATCATTGGCATCGACGATATGCACTGGTAATAGATGAACATCTATCACTGGCTGCAGCATAATTTGCTGTACTTCTTGTTGGTTGGTATAGCTAGCAGGATCTAGCGTTTTGTTATGACGTCGTTGGCGCAATGCTTTTAATCGTTCAGGCAGTTTGTCTGATAGCATTTGGCGTACCAAATGATTTTGTGCACTGATTTTATCGATAGCATCACCAGCGACTTGGAGCAGTAACGTCTCTTCATTGGCTCGGAATTGATAGGGCTGTATAGACGTACTTTCAGGCTCTAGCTGATTATCGTTGGTAAGTGACTCAGGTAGGCGGCGACTATCAAACCAATCATTATTATTCAGACCATCAGCGTGATTGCTACCTACATAGGACGCGACAAACTCACCATCTAGTGATTGCTCGATTTGCCCTTTGATGACCACATACAGACATTGCAGTTCTTCTGCAGGCAAGCTTTCGTTTTTGGCAAGGTAGCGTATCTGGGTGTTTTTTCTAATGCTTTGACGCTCGGCTAAGCTCAATACATCAAAGGGCGGTTGGCTAAAATCAAGATGGGGCATGGCATCATCCTTGATGGCATATTTTCGGCAGAGACTTTACTATAGCATTAATACAACAAAAAGCCTCCAATAACCCTATTTATATTGTGGTTATTGGAGGCTTTTTGCTACTGCGACATTTATTCCAGCTACATTAGATTTTTCTAATTAGCTTTAAGCACCTAATAATTGGCGGATACGACTGATTGCTTCTCGGCTCTCATCGACACTCGCGACCAGAGCGATACGCACATAACCTTGTCCAGGATTATGACCATCAACTTCACGTGACAAATAACGTCCTGCCAATGCATGGATATTGGCTTGCTCATACAGCGCTTTGACAAAGATTTCATCATCACCATCGAACTGCTCAGGCACTTTGACCCAAAAGTAAAACCCAGCATCAGGCATACGTAACTCTAGCAATTCCCCAAGCTCAGACATCCATAGGGCAAACTTTTCTTGGTATAGCGCGCGATTGTGAGCAACGTGTTTTTCGTCTTGCCACGCAGCGATAGAGGCGAGCTGATGTGGTATCGGCATCGCACAACCTTGGTAAGTACGATATTGCAAATAAGCCTGCAAAATTTTGGCATCACCAGCCACAAATCCAGAGCGCAAACCCGGTAGGTTTGAACGTTTGGATAGAGAGTGGAACACGATACAGTTTTTGAAATCACGGCGACCAAGGGCAGCACAGGCTTGGAGCAATCCAATCGGTGCTGTATCAAAATATAGCTCGCTATAACACTCGTCACTGGCAATAATAAAACCGTACTGATCTGACAGGCGAATAAGGTATTCCCAATCATCCATTGTCATGACAGAACCTGTTGGATTGTTTGGACTACAGACAAACAATAGCTGCGTACGCATCCAGACGTCTTTTGGTACCGCGCGATAGTCACCTTTGTAGTCATTATCTGATGTACAAGGGACAAAATAAGGCGTTGCCTGTGCCAGTATCGCTGCGCCTTCATATATCTGATAAAACGGGTTGGGCATGACAACCGTAGGCGATGTGTTAGACGCTAGAGAATGGCTCTCTTTGTCAGCTACATCATGATCAACGACCGCTTGTACGAAGCTAAAAATCGCTTCACGTGTGCCCATCACGGGCAATACTTGAGTATTGGCATCGACATGATTTAGAAAAAACCGCTTCTCTAACCAGTGGGCGATGGTTTGGCGCAGCTCAAACATACCGTTTGTAGTCGGATAACGACTTATTTTGTCCAAGTTTTCGCGTAGGACGTCCAGCACAAATGCAGGGGGCTCGTGTTTTGGCTCACCAATACCGAGCTTTATTTCACTGTAACCGTTGGCAGGCTTGCTATCGGCAAGTAATGTTGCCATCTTTGCGAATGGATAAGGATGTAGATGCTTTAAGTTGTGATTCATAAGTGTGATAACTATAATAGACAATTAATAATAAAGTTATAAAGAAAATTTACATTAGAGCAGTGTAGCATTTCTCTAATTTTTTGTCCTTTTCTTCTTATATCGTGAATAGGCATTTACCAAGCGTAAGCTATTCATTGTATGACTACCAAATAGGTAGTCGCTCAAAAGTCTTTTGAACCTTTCATAATCTATAACCTATAACAATATAAAAAATGACTACATCACAAAAGTGGTAGATCGTTTTAAGGATAGTTTGATATGTCTAGTGTGCTAAATAATGATGATCTCATCGCTAAAGATATCAATAATGAAAAACTTGATAACAGTTTGCAGCGTTCTAACCTGTATAAGCTGCTCAAAGAACGTGAACAGAGCTGGTGGCAAGCGCGCCAGCAACTGATCGAGCGTCAAGAAAAGAAAATGTTTTGGTATGGTGAAAACAGCCTAATTATGTGGCTGTTGTGGCAATTGGTCGGCTACGTGGTAGTGGCAATGGCCTTGATGCTGCTCAATAATATATTTGGTATCTCATTACCGCTATGGCAATACGTTTCTTTGTTTGTAATACAGACCATATTTTTTGTCAGCGCACTTGCTGCTAAAGGCCAGTTGGAAAACAAACTTCAGCGCAAAATAGACAACGACGAGCTGATGCGCGAAGAGGCGCTCAACGAGATGATTATTTTGGCAGAAGATAGCCTATATCCTGATGTACATGCCAAATCGCCTATTTCTTTAGAAGCCTTAGATGATTATCTAGATGGACAGTTTCACCTAGCAAGCTTGCAGTGTTTGCTACAAAAAGAAGTCGATGCTGGACGATTAATCATGGAGCAGCAGCCACATGAAGTAGGTGTTTTGCCGCCAGAGCTTGCTGACGATGAATTGAACGAACATGCCAGCGAGATAACTTATAGAAGTACGTTATAAAACGTACTTCTATGATGACTATCAGACTACTTTTGCTAGTTAATATTCAAAATAATGGCTAACCAAAACTATCTAGCCGTATCAAAAATATATTACGCTATTATGCTCTTTCTGAACGGTAAGACTGGCTAACAGAGCTGTCTTTAATGCTTCCAGTCTATCAGGTGAGAGTGGCTTATCGTTTTGATCACTGATATAAAACATATCCTCAGCACGCTCACCTAGAGTAGTAATACGCGCAGCATGTACTTCGATTTGCTCTTGCAAAAACACTTGCCCAACTCGCGCCAGTAGCCCTGGCTGATCAAGCGTTTCTAAGCTCAAGATGTGCTGATCTGATGCTTCATTGAATTCGAAGTTAATCACCGTTTTTACTTCAAAGTGTTTTAACTGACGCGGCATACGCTTGTTCGTCAGTTTAAGTACGGTAGGGTCTTTGAACGAGTCAATTAAGCGTTGTTTTAGCTCTTGTTGGCTCTCCTCATCGACCAGCAATGTGCCACTAGGATCTAGCAATACATAAGAATCCAAAGCAAAGTCACGGGTCGCTGTGATAATACGTGCATCTAAAACATCAAGATTCATCTGATCAAATACTGCCATAGTAACGGCAAATAGGTTCATTTGATCTTGGGTATAAACAAATACCTGTACCGCATCAAGTGCCAATTCGCGATGTTCACGCAAAACGACCAACGGTGGACTATCAGCATTAGAAGCCAATCCAATCGGTGGGTGATTCAAAATAGCTTCGGTATGCCATAAGATATCTTCTGCAATCTCTCGCAAGAAATACTCATCGCCCAAGTCATCCCACAGGCGCAATACTTCATCGCGGTTCATATGTTGGTTATTGACATTATCTAGCATCGTCAACGCTTGCTTACGTGTGGCACTAATCATATCTTGACGATTGGTAGGCGCATCGATATCAGCGCGCAAGATGCGCCGAGTTTGTGAGTACAGCTGTTTCATGAGGGTCGCCCGCCAGCTGTTCCATAGCTGTGGGTTAGTCGCATTCATATCAGCCACCGTCAGTACATACAGATGGTTTAGATGAGTCACGTTACCGATGAGATCAGAGAAAATAGTCACCACTTCAGGGTCTGAGATATCTTTTTTCTGTGCAGTAATCGACATAAGAAGGTGATAGCGCGTGAGCCAACCTACTAAGTTCGCATCCGCCAAGCTCATACCATGCGATAAACAAAACTCAATCGATTCTGTTTGACCAAGCTCACTATGGTCGCCGCCACGGCCCTTAGCAATATCATGAAACATCGCTGCCAATACCAAAATCTCTTTACGCTCGATACGCTGAAAGATAGAGCTGACCAGCGGAAACTCTTCGTGAAATGTCGGATCTGTAAATCGATGCAAGATTCTAATTAAAAATAAAGTATGCGCATCTACTGTATAACGATGGAACAAGTCATATTGCATGAGGCCAGTGACTTGCGCAAAAGCAGGAATATAGTTACCCAATACCCCGTAGCGATTCATGGTACGTAGACGATGGAATAAGTAGTTCTGTTCTTTTAGATTCGATAAAAACAACGCTTTGTGCGTAGGGTTGTCTCTATATATCTGATCGATGCCTCGTGCGGCAATTTTGAGTGCGCGCAGGGTATGGGTACGAACTTTATCGATACCGTGCTGACCCATCAATAAAAACATCTCTAAGATAGAATCTGGGTGCTGTGCAAACACTCGATGATGCGCAATGGCAATATGGTTACCAATGCGGTTGAACCGTGCATTTATAGGCTGTTTTTTTGGACGTTCATCGTCAGGCAGCTGTGGCTCTATTATCGTTTCATAATAGTGATTGGTCAGCATCTCAGATAGCGTTGATATCTGCATCGCACAGCGATAATAGTCACGCATAAACCGTTCGACCGCAGCATTAGGCTGATCGTCGGGCTGGGTCTCGTAGCCCATTAGCTGAGCAATCTCACGCTGATAATCAAACAACAGCTTGTTTTCATTACGGCCCGTCAGTACATGTAAGTAATGACGAATTTGCCATAAATACCCTTCGGCAAAGCTCAACTCATCAAACTCTTTTTCGGTCAAAAAGTTCTGTTGCACTAAATCATATAGCTTGCTCACGCGAAAATAACGCTTGGTGACCCAGCCGATGATATGGATATCACGTAGCCCGCCCGGTGCTGTTTTGATATTGGGTTCAAGGTTGTACTCGGTGGCATTGTGCTGCAAATAACGCGTTTTGGATTCTTCCATTTTTACATCAAAGAATGCGCGCGGAGACCATTGTTTATTGACGATTTGAGCAGGCATGTCTTGCAATGCCTCGTTACCGATTAGGAGTCGAGCCTCTAGCTGAGCACTGGCAATCGTATGATCAAGCGCGGCCTCTAGCGCGTCATTAACACTACGTACAGAGAGCGCGGGCTCTAGTCCTATATCCCATAGTAGAGCAACTAGTTTGTCGATTTTACTGCTGGCATCAGTACCTATTTCACCAGGAGACAGGAGCAAAATATCGATGTCTGAATAAAGCGATAGCTCACCGCGCCCGTAGCCACCAGTCGCAAAAAACGCCAAATCAGTCTTATCCAACTCAAACCATTTAAACAACGCAATCAATAGGCTGTCGATAGCGCAAGCACGTGCTGCAACCAGCTGACGAATATTGGTGCCACGTTCTAGTGAGCGGCTGATATCGTCGTTGATCTGGGCCAACCATTCAGGAATGCCAAGTAGATTCTTGTCTGTCACATTTTTGGCTGACAGTGGGGATGAGTCTGTCGCCACCTCACTTGGTAGTATCGGTAAAGGCGTCAAATCAACAGAGGCGATATCACAATTAAACATGAGTGTTATCCAGTTAAGAGTTTAGAAATAGAACGTTCGAGCTGAGCGCTATTGAGCAACTAATGTGCTGATGGCTAATAAAAGTCACGAATAGCAACTATTAATAAAGGTGCTGATAAATATATCGATAGAAGTTATCAGGTCATCTGAGTATAAAGACAAAGCGCCTATAAGCACAATACTCAATATGCCCTAATTAAAGACCAAAAAAAAGACCGCCTAAGCGATCTTTGATTGTACTACTGCGTCAAAAAACTTAAATCTTCTTCGGGGCGAGTAGTAAATACCTCACAACCATTGTCTGTTACGACCATGGTGTGCTCCCATTGGGCAGATAATTTACGGTCTTTAGTAATCGCTGTCCACTCATCAGGCAAAATCTTAGTCTGCCACGTGCCTTGGTTAATCATAGGCTCAATGGTAAACGTCATGCCTGTTTTTAGCTCAAAGCCAGTACCTTTTTTGCCATAGTGCATGACTTGTGGCTCGTGGTGAAATTCGTCACTGATACCATGACCACAGAACTCGCGAACGATACTAAAACGCTCAGGCTCGACAACGGCCTGAATAGCAGCGCCAACATCACCTAGACGAGCACCGTTCTTGACCACGCTCATACCTGCGTAAAGAGCATCTTGTGCCACTTTGCAAATACGCTGTGCCATGATAGAGCCGTTGCCGACGATCCACATCTTTGAGGTATCGCCATAGTAACCATCTTTGATAACAGTCACGTCGATGTTGATAATATCACCATCTTTTAGTAGCTTGCTTTCAGTTGGGATACCGTGACAGACAACATGGTTGACTGAGGTACAGATAGATTTTGGAAAACCATTATAATTAAGTGGGGCAGGGATAGCCTGCTGCACATTAACAATATAGTCATGGGCAATCTGATTGAGTGCTTCGGTACTGACGCCCACTTTGACATGCTCGTCGAGCATGACAAGCACATCACTAGCGAGTTTACCGGCCACACGCATTTTTTCTATGGCTTCTGGAGACTGGATAAGGGATTTTTTAGTCATCATCGTATATCTTATAATTATGGGTTCATTGTGGATAGATTATACCATAAACGTACTAATGACACTTTTACGTTAAGTGATAGTGAACCTATCATTATCATTGATAATAATTGCTTTACAGCACGGTGAGAGCTTATATGACTCATTAGTCAGACTAATATATTCATATTTTGACAAATTAGTTGAATGTTGCAGAATATATAAGTAATGTAATTTTGCCTGCTAATGGAATTAGCAGCAATTTTTACTGTAGTTGTGCAGTAAAAATAACCAAATCAATGATAACAAGGATGTTGTTATGACGCTTTCTTTGTACATTCGTGCAGCTCTCACACCAAAGAAGTTTCTACCAATACTGGGTTCAATCAGTGCTGGTGTGCTTCTAATGACCATGCAAACCACTTCTGCTCAAGCTGCAGGACAATACTATAATTGTGCCAATGCTAACGGTTGCAAGTTGGTGGACAGTAAATACTTCACTTCTAGTTACACTAAAACTCAATATCCAGTCGTCTTAGCACACGGGCTTGGCGGCTTCACAACGCTATTCGGAGTCATTGATTATTTCAACGGGATTCCAGAAGACTTGATGAAAGGTGGATCAGAGGTATATACCACCAAAACGTCAGCGGTCAATAACAGCGAAGTTCGAGGTGAGCAACTGCTACAACAGGTCAAGACCATTGCTGCTATTTCAGGTGAGTCCAAAGTCAACTTATTTGGACACAGTCAGGGCGGTATAGATATCCGTTATGTCGCTGGCGTCGCGCCAAAGTACGTGGCTTCAGTAACTGCGGTATCAAGCCCAGAGCAAGGATCAAAAACCGCTGATTTTGTGAAAAATGTCCTTGAGCCAAATAATACTTCTGGAGAGCCATCTAATGTCACCACCCAGCTAGTATCAGGTGTGTTTAATCTGATTGGTGGCTTTACAGATATTGGTTCTGGTATCAGTTTCAATCAAATTCAACAACAAGACGGCTGGCAAGCGCTCGTGGCTCTATCGACCGATGGTGCTGCTAAGTTCAATGCCAAATTTCCTGCAGCAATGCCAAAAAACTATTGTGGTCAACCGACTAGTACTGCGGTCAATGGCATCAAGTATTATTCATTTAGCGGCGTTGGGCAAATAACGAGCGCACTTGACCCTAGCGATTACCTATTGGCCGCAACGGGCGTACCATTTGCAGGGGAGTCTAATGATGGATTGGTATCTGCTTGCTCAAGTCGTCTTGGCTATGTGATTCGTGATAATTATAGGATGAACCATTTGGATTCCGCTGATCAAGTCTTGGGTCTGACGGCATGGGGAGAGTCTGAGCCAAAATCTATCTACCGTACTCAAGTAAACCGTTTGAAAAATGCCAACCTATAAGCTGAACTACAAAATAAGAATGCTCATTGATTGAGAAATATCGTTTATGTCAAATAACCGCCGTCCAACCTATGCAACAATTGCTATCATCGCCGTGGTTATCATTGCCACAGCGGCGGTTATTTTGTGGTTCAAGCCTGATAGCAACGATATAAATTCAACTTCAATCAAACCGTCGGTCTCTGATAATGAGACTAACGAGTCAGTGACAACTGAGTTGGCTGCGGTACAAGTCGTGAAAGCGACAATGACACCTAGCCAGTCTCACTTTGTCACAGGATTAGAAAATTTACCACGTTCATTAAAGGGCACCCACATTGATGGTGAAATCATCATCGATGAAAATAAACAGTTAGTCGTCACTGAAGGTCTGCGGCGTTTGTTCGATTATTTTTTATCCGCCCTAGGTGAGGAAGAGGAGGCGGTTATATTTGCCCGTGTGGAGAGTTATATTCGCCATCACACACCAGAGCCTGCCGCTAGCCAAGCGGTCACTATTTTTAATCAATATGTTGCTTACCTTAAAGCACTTCCTGAGATAGAAAAGCGCTATGGTAATCTGCAATTACAGGCGACCAAAAGTGGTGAGCTGGATTTGAACGCAGTTGCTCAGCAAAAACAAGACATCGCGAATTTACGTCAGCAGTACTTTGATAAGCAAACCATTACAGCATTTTTTGGCGCAGAGGATGATTACGATAATTATAGTATAGAGATGGTCAGAATTGACCAAAATAAGCAGATGTCTGATGCACAGAAACAAGCTGCCCGTCAGGATTATATTAGTCGATTGCCAGAGAATGCTACTAAAGCCAATATCATGCAACAGGCCAATATTAGCGAGCTAATGACTCGCACTGAACAGATGAAAGCTCGCGGTGCAACGCCCGAGGAATTATATAATATGCGCCGAGAGCTAGTAGGCGCACTAGCAGCAGAAAGGCTAGCACAAGTAGATCAAGAAGACGCTAATTTTGACCAACGCTTCACCCAGTATGAAACTCAAAAAACCCGCTTATTAAGCCAAGGTGTCAATGCCGCCCAAGCGCAAATTCAGATAGATCAGCTTGAACAGCAATTATTTAATGACACTGAGCGTAAGCGTCTAGATGGTTATGCAGCATTACAACGACAGCAAGCTGTGAATAATCCATAATTACCGTCAATAGTTACCGTCACTAGCTATCGTCAATAACCATCAATAATCATCATTGATAGGGATGAACAGAGTGAGCAAGATTATAGTTAGCAGCTCATTTAGGTGCTGGCAAGGGCAAGTAGCTAGATATTTGCAAAGTAGTACAAAATGCATTCCGAATAACTACCCAGTTTATGATGACACCTCCCTGTGAGTCATGCACAATATTGTCATTGTTTAGAGCATTAAATAAAACAATAAATGAATCATAATAAGTCCGAGCTATTACTATGTCTATTAGAGCTTATCGTTTGTCTATTAGCGCTGATGGCTCATGCAGATAGGGTGTCTAGTAAAAGTATCGGATGCAATAAAGCGAGGAGTTGATATGAAGAACATGACTAAAGTAATGATGGCCGCGACATTGGCAATTGGTACGTTTGCTGCGGGTTGCCAGACGACGAACTTGCCTGCACCAGTTAACCAACCAATCACTGCAGATGTCTTGCAAGCACATAACTGGCAGCTCGTTGATGCCAAACGCAGCAATGGTGATAAAGTGACTCAGCTGTTTTTTGACCCAGCCAAGCCGTTAACATTGAATTTTATGAATGATAACGGTAGAGATTACGTGGCATTTATGAACACCTGTAATAGCATGGGTGCTGGATATAGTGTCGCAAATGGTGAAGTAGAGATTAAAAACGGCATCAGTACTATGATGGCATGTCCTGAACCGCAAGCCAGCTTTGATACTGCTGCCTTAGCCACTGTAAAAGGTAAGTACAGCCTTAGTAAGAATGCCAACAATGTTCCTATTTTGACCATTAAAAACGATGATCAAGTCGCTTATTTTAAAGCCGTTGCGAAGTAGCTTAATGATTGAGTAAACAGTTTGACTGGTTCGTGAGTTTAAACAATTAAAATTATTTGTCTAAAACTACTCGTTTAAAATTGCTCATTTAAAGCTACTCTTCTTGAAACGCAAAATGCCTCGCTATCAAGTGGGGCATTTTTTTATCCAAAATTTATTCCAGTTTAGGTTACACTAGAGTAATGTTTCTGTAATATCTTTGATTTTTTAAATTGATGGTGATGGCTCTGAATTTATGTCGATAACGATCGCTTTCTTAGATATTTATAAGACTTTTATCATCAAGCTCTGTTGGATATGACGCTATGCTGAAAACTGCCATAAATAAAACAACCATATGTAAAGGGAGTCTATCTAAATCAAACATAGATAGACTAATGATAAAAGCACCTATTGCCATCGGCGTATTTGCTGTGCTTACCGGTTGCCAGACATTACCTAATACCTCAGTAAAAAAGCCAATCAGTACAGTTGAGACCAGTCCGCTGACTGCACGTATGCCAGTGATTGATCGCCAAGGATACATTGCCTATATAGAAGAGCAGGGCGTAGGTACGGCGAAAGTATCGACACTCTATAGCATTCGTCCTGACGGTAGCGATCGTCAGCTCATCGATCAGCTTAATGGCTATATCTATGCGCCAGCATGGTCGGCAGACGGACAACTGCTTGCCTATAGCAAACAAGCCCCGCGTGAGCATCCCAAAATTTATATTTATGATCGTAGTAGCAATACGCGCAACCTAGTGGTAAATGCTGAAGGCAGCAATATGTCAGCGTCATTTTCACCCGATGGTCAAGATTTGCTCTATAGCTCTACTGTCGGTGGTAATGCTGATATCTATAAGATGCGTCTGAGTGATGGCAATACCCAGCAGTTAACGACTCTGCCGAGTACAGAGGTACAGCCCAGTTATGCTGCTGATGGCAAGAGCTTTATTTATACCAGTGATAAAGTCCGTGCTGGACGACCACGAATTTATCGTTATGACTTCGCTACGGGCAATGCGACAGCTGTATCAACAAATGGGTATGTGGCCAGTCCTCAGCTTAGCTTAGATGGTCAGCGTATGGCCTACTTAAATGGTCGCAAAGCGGCTGTCATGACCTTGACGACTGGGCAGGTGGTCAACTTGGCAGAAACAGGGCTTGATGAGCCCGCACGTCTATCTCCCTCTGGCAATTATGCCATCTATCCAACTCGCCACTTGAATGTGGGCGGGCAAGCAGCAAGCCAAAATGGTGGTAGTCTAGTTATCCATTCTCTGTCAGGCAATACCAGCTATGCCATTAGCGGTCAAAATGGTGGAGTCGTACGCTCACCGATATGGGGTCGTTAGAGAAGTATGTCTTATGCCGTGATATGTATATAAACTTATTTGTAAAACAACATAAGTTTATAAATATTAAGTGAAGAGCCTTAGCTTTTGTAGTAGGTTATTACAAATAGAAGATTAGGTTCACAAAGGGAGAACCCGCGTAATGCAAGAGGCTTTTTTCGTGTTCATCACCAAAATTAGCTTGTACCCGACGATAGTATTTACAGGATTGGTGATGTGTGTGACCTTGTATTGGATGGTTTCTCTACTTGGTATGGCAGATATGGATACGGTAGATATTGGCGATGCAAGTGGCGAGGGGGCTGATTTGACCTCATCAGGATTTGTGTCGGGTCTGCTGCTTAAGTTCGGTCTATATGGCGTGCCGCTTATCGTTATTCTTAGCCTAATAAGTTTAATTGGTTGGTTGTTAAGTTACTTCTATACCAGTTTTTTACATCAAAATTTTGATTCAGGCATCTTATATTACCTATTCGGCACTGGGGCGCTAATCTTTGTATTGGTCATCTCCATGTGGCTGACAGGCATCATTATTTCTCCCATCCGCAACAAAATAGCCAAAATACCTAGACGCAATGCTGCTAGCAATATCGGCAAAATCGCGGTTGTGCGTACCCTTAGTGTCACGGACAAACACGGCGAAGTAGAATTGAATGATGGCGGTGCAGGATTGATACTCAAAATTCGCTCAGACATCAATGATGGCTCGCTGAAACAAGGCGATCGAGTGATGTTGGTGGAGTATTTAGAGGCAGCCAATACCTATCGTGTAACCCCTGTAAAAGATAAATAACCACTATAGTCACTCCACTATAAAAGTGTTACTGCGTTAACCTCGCTTGAAGTATTTGATATACATCTACACTCGGTTGCCTTGTACTACTTTTAAATTGAATCGACTATATAAACAATTTAGCCACTAGTAAGTAATTTAGTCACGATGATTCGCCATCGTTATTTTCAGCACATCATTATCGCTTTTAGCACAGAATAAGTTCACAGAATGAATAGTGATTTAGTCAGAGGTTTTAGAAGCATTTCTGGCTTAGGCATAATATTTTTAGCAATGATTTAAACGGTTTTAAATTTGGTTATAGTCGGTTCAGAATAATGCAGATATAAGAATGGTGCGTGACAGGGCTATTAAGGCACACGTGCTATAAAAGGTGCTATAAACAGTAAATTTAACAGGCCTGATAGCGTATCTGATTTATATAGAATTGATTATGGAATGTTTTAATTAAAGGAATGGATATGGACACACTCATTATCGTCGGCGTGGTTGTAGTGCTGGCGTTTGTTTTTATGATGGTCGCACTACTGATGCTCAAAGCCTTTTACTTTAAGGTCGAGCAGGGCAAAGCACTCATTATTAACGGTGTGAGTAAAATTGCCGTACGTTTTGATGGTGGTTTTGTTTGGCCAGTTATTAATAAAAAAGAGTTGATGAGAATCTCGCTTATCACCTTAGAAGTGGACAGACGCGGTAAAGAAGGTTTGATTTGCGCAGACAACATGCGTGCTGATATCACCGTGGCATTTTATCTACGTGTCAATGAAACCGAAGAGGATGTGCTAAAAGTCGCCAAATCGGTTGGGGTTGAGAGAGCATCAGATAAAGTCGCTGTTAATGAGCTGTTTAATGCCAAGTTTTCAGAAGCGCTAAAAACAGTTGGTAAGCAAATAGATTTCGTTAAATTGTTTGAAAACCGCAGCGAGTTTCGTGACAGTATCGTTCAAGAAATTGGTAACGATCTAAACGGCTATGTCTTAGAAGATGTCGCAATCGATTATCTAGAGCAAACACCGAAAGTGTCATTGGACTCAAGTAATATTCTAGATGCTGAAGGTATCAAAAAGATTACTCAACTAACGGCTTTTCAAAACGTTATTACCAATGAGCTTGAGCGTGATGAAGAGCTAGCGGTTAAGAAAAAGAACGTTGAAACCAGAGAGGCGATGCTAGAGCTTGAGCGTCAACAAGCCGATGCTGAAGCCAAGCAAAAGCGTGAAATCTCGTCAGTGATTGCCCGTGAAACGGCTGAAACTCGTAAGATTGAAGAAGAAGAGCGTAAGAAGTCAGAAACGGCCGTCATAATGGTTGAGCAGGACTTAGCGATTCAGCGAGAGAATCAGCAACGTGAAATTGAAGTAGCAGGTCAAAATCGTCTGCGTGCAGTTGTCATCGAAGAAGAGAAGGTTACGCGTGCTCGTGACTTAGAAATCGTCTCTCGTGAGCGTGAAGTTGACTTGCAACGCATCGAGGCTGAACGTGCGATTGAACTTGAGAAAAAAGAAATCGCCAATGTCATCCGCGAGCGTATTGCGGTCGACAAAACAGTGGCGCAAGAAGAAGAGCGTATCAAAGAAGTTCGCGAAGTTAGTGAAGCGCAACGCTCTAAGCAGACACGCGTGCTAGCAGCAGAAGCCGATGCGGAAGAAATCAAAGTACGTCAGGTGAAAAAAGCCGAAGCAGAAGAGCTATCTGCCAAGCACAAAGCCGTTGAAATCACTACGCTTGCTACGGCTAACCTTGAAGCCTCTGCTAAAGAGTCAGAAGCCAAAATCAGAATGGCTGAAGGTATTAAAGCCGAAGAGTCTGCACATGGCTTTGCTGAAGCTGCTATTCAAGAAGCCAAGTCGGTCTCTATGGAAAAAGAAGGCATTGCGAAAGCCAATATTATTAAAGCGACTGGACAAGCTGAAGCGCAATCAGATCGTGAAAAAGGCATGGCAGATGCTGAGGTTATCGCGGCTCGTGGCGAATCTAAGGCAAAAGCTGAGCGTGATATCGGTATGGTCGATGCAGAAATCATCGCCGCTCGTGGTCAATCTACCGCCAGAGCTGAGCGTGAAAAAGGCATGGCAGATGCTGAAATCATCGCAGCTCGCGGTGAGTCTAATGCCAAAGCAGAACGCGAAGTTGGACTGGCAAAAGCCGAAGTCACTCGTGCACATTTCCAAGCCGAAGCAGATGGTCTGGTCGAGAAATTCAATGCAATGGGTAGCATGAATAAAGAAGCGCGTGAGCACGAAGAGTTCCGCATGAGTCTTGAGACAGCCTTGCAAGAAGCACTGGCATCGATCGACGCAGGTAAAGAGATAGCCAAAGAAAATGCTGAAGTATTGGCAGTCGCGTTACAGAAAGCCAAAATCGATATTGTTGGCGGCGAAGCGCATTTCTTTGATAACTTTGCCAAGTCACTGTCTATCGGTAAAGCCATCGATGGCCTGGCGGGTAAGTCAGACACATTGAGCGGTATCATCAATGGTGTGATGGCTAGTCAAGCTATGAAAGCGAACCAGTCAAATGATGACAAACCAGCTTAAAGCAGTTTTTTAAGTAGGTACTATCAATAATTTATTTATATATTGTAGGCTTTCAGCGAGTCACTACTGGTTGAAAGCCTACAAATTTTATTTGAAGGTAAAGAATATTATTAACTCTTATAAAAACTGTATGGTTAATTAGTTTTGAATTTTTTATTAGTTAATTGAAGTGTATAGGTTATTATAATTTTTACTTCCAAGATTAGAAAAGACTAGGATGAATTATGAAAAATGTTGTTCAGGTAAGAGATAAAGATCAAAAGGAGCTATCTTTATATTTAGAAGATGAACATCTTGGTGAGTTCATATCTAGTCTATTAGGTCAACCTCAGGCGATAAGCAAGTCTTTTAATAAACCTTTTAAGGTTGATCATTCATTTTTTAAGCATTTATTAGCTCTTATATTTCAAAGGCTTGAACAGCAAAACGAGTTTGAAATGGTGGATTTTGTTGCAAAAATAAGTTTTGATGACGGTGTCGAAAGAAAAATAACTTCCGTAGAGTCTTTCAATTCTTATTCTGAAACTATGAGTTTAATTAGTGTTAGGTTGTTTATAAGTATTTCGTTATTAATTAAATTTCCGAGTAAAAAAATCCCAGAAAGACAAAATATTAATTTTGTTTTTGATTCTAATATGGATTGTAATAATAATACGATATTAGAATCTTCAAACAAAAAAACAGGCATAGTTATTATAGACATTGAGCATACTGAAAGAACATGGGCAGATGACATGCTAACCATGATTGAAAAGGCTCTAGATGGAATATGGATAGAAGAAAATTTTATTTTTAAAAGTATAATGAAGATTATAGACTTGCTTAGTAGTAAAGGGTTTTTACTATTCTCAATGCTACTTAGCATCATAATGTTATTTTACTCTACATATACTAAGTCATCAAACGATGTAATTGAAGAATTAGAAAAGTTATCTATTCAAAATAGTAATAATTTAGAACTAATAAATGAGAAGTTGAATTTCATCTCTAAGATATTATTAGATAGAAGTGACTATTCTGGAACAAATTTACTACTTTTCTCGGTATCAATTCCTTTTTTAGTTATTCTGATTAGTATATTAAAAGAGTTTATAAAGCCTTACCCATCATATGTAGTATTAACAAAAAGCACTCAAGATCTTATGAGTAAAAGTCTTTCAAATACTTCTACAAAAAATAAATTTTTCTCTACGTCAATAATGTTAGTGATGTCTTTAGTTATAGGTATATTAGGAAACTACATTTACAATAGTTTTATTAATGTTGTTTAAGCTTTTTTGAAATCAAGCGGTTTTCATTATAACTAGTTCAAATTGTATGCTATAGCTAAGTAAAAATTTAGGAAAATTCTATTATTTTATTTTCCCTATTGCCCAAAAATAAAAACGGACGAGCAACAATGGCGGACACGCAAAACTCAACAAATTCAGACAGCAACGATAACGCTAATCAAGCCAACCAAACTGATCAGGCGGTTGCCTCGAGCAATGCTTACGAGCTCATCAAAAAACGTCTGACGGAACAAGGCGGTCGTTTAGAGACGCAAACGCAGACGCTAAATAATGCGCGTCTCGAAGAGTTTGGCAGTACTCAAATGCAAGTCATCGCCCGTACGCGTATCCGTACCGAACATAACTGTGTGGCGCAGGATATGGTGCAAGTAGGCGAATATCTACTGTTTGGCTACAACGTTTTTATGGGACTCAAACGTGCAAGCAATGTTGAGGATGTATTGTCGCTATATCGTTTGATTGAGCCAGTCGAAAGTGAAGAAGAGTGCCAACTTGAAGAGGTCGATTTAACAGGCACTTTTTTGGGTCAAGATGCCTTTGTCCAAGATTTCAATGAGTTGTATCGATATTATAAGCAAACGCGCTTAATTCAAATAACGGTGAAAGACAGCAAACTGCTATTGGCGTTTCAGATTGGTGAGCGCATCACTGATATTCGAGTGTTCCGTTTTGCGTTAGATTTTAGCCAAGGTACACCAGAGTCTGCTCAAGTCGCTTACGTCGACAATCGCGGCGAGCGTGACATTGAACTGCCGCCTGCCTATGATTTTGACTGGATAGAAACCACACGCGATCAGATGATCAACGGCAAATATCCGCATATGAATATCTTGGATACGATATTTGTAGAGACGGTCGGTGGAGATCTGACCATCAAGATTGAGGATAATACGCAGTCAGGGCAGGGTATCTATAGTGAGCCTGTTGAAGATCGTACTCAGTCACTGACTGATGCCGAGATTGCTTATGCCAAAGTTGGCAGTTTAATCCTGCTCAAAATATTGCCCTATCGTGAAGAGGACTACCGTTATTTCGTTTATAACACTTTAACCGAAGCGGTATTACGTTTGGATGCGATTGGACAATCGTGTGTGCAGCTACCAGAAGACCACGGCATCATATTTCCGGGTGGCTACTATCTGCAAACGGGCGAATATAAACTGTTTGATGCCAATAATGTGGACGCCAAAGACTTAAAGTTCAAACGCAAAATCATATCGCCAAATGGGGAAGACGTTCTATTTTTATTTTATGACAGAGACTTGGGCGTCACGGGGCTGTTCCCTTATAACCTGATTAAAAAGCAATTGGCAAATCCTATTTATTGCAACGGTATGGCTTTGGCTGAGAATGGCCGTTTGGTACTGTTTAGTGATCAAAGTGAGCCGTCTCGTATTCACCCAATGCAAATATGGCACACGCCTTATGCTTCACACGAGTATGTGAGTGAGCTGCCAGAGAGCACGAGCTTTTATGGCAAAATCGGCAATAAAGAACTGGTACGTGGTATCTCAGACCTGTATAGCATTACTCGCCTGATTGACAATCAAAGCGTGTCACAGAAGCTCTATGAAGAGCTTACCAATAATACCAGCCGACTCTTTGACAGCTATTACTGGTTGTCTGAGCCTGAGCTGAGCGACGTCGCCAGTAGTATTAAGGAAGTGACGGCAACGGCTGAGCTAGTCATTGATGAGTTCGCCAAAGTACAAAGTATCCAGAAACAAACCCAAACTGCGCTAGCCGATGCTGATACGCAGCAAAGTGAGATTTTGCGGCAGATACGCGTCACTAGCTTTGAGTCTGCCAGTGACTATGTCGATCAGTTGTCAGCGTTAAGACGCCAAAAAGGCCGTTTGGTCAGCTTGGAAGATTTGCGTTATCTAGATGCTGATAAGCTACAAGCATTACAGACACAGTTAGAAGAAGCCGAAAGCGAGCTGGCTGAAAAGACCGTGTTATTTTTAAGCGGCGAAGAAGCGCTATCAAGCTACGAAGGCATATTGGTCGATGTCAGTGAGCGCTTAAACACCGCAGAAACCAATGCTGAGCTAAAACCCGTACTAGAAAAAATCGATGAAACAGCGCAAGGGTTAGATTTATTGACCGAGTTGCTAGGCACATTAGATGTGGCCGATGCCACGGTGCGTACGCAAATTATCGATGACATATCGACCATTTATGCGAGTCTAAATCAGAGCAAAGCCAAGCTCAACCACAAGCGTAAAAACCTAGGCTCTGCTGAAGCCGTTGCACAATTTGGTGCGCAGTTTAAGCTGTTCGGTCAGTCCATTGCTAATGCCTTATCCATTGCCAATACCCCTGAGAAGTCAGATGAGCAAATGGCAAAATTGCTGGTACAGCTAGAAGAGTTGGAGAGTCAGTTTGCTGATCCAGAAACCAATAGTGGCGATCAGTTTTTAGCCGATATTATTAGTAAACGTGAAGAAATCTACGAAACCTTTGAAAACCATAAGCAGCAATTGCTCGATGCTCGCAATCGCAAAGCGCAAAACTTAGGTGATGGCGCGCTGCGGATGCTTGAGAGTATTAAAAAACGCACACAAAGCACTGGCGTCACAGGCTTTACAGAAGAAGAAGCGTTAAATACGTATTTTGTGGCTGATGGTCTGGTGCAAAAGGTGCGCAACATCGCAAAAGAGCTGCAAGCGATGGGCTTTAGCGTCAAAGCAGATGACATCGATGCGCGTCTAAAAGCCATTCAAATCGAGAGCTATAAGAGTCTAAAAGACAAGTCGGACTTGTTTGAAGATGGTGGTCAAATCATCAAACTGGGTAAGCACCGCTTTTCAGTCAATACTCAGCCGCTTGATTTGACCTTATTGAGTCGTCAGCAGTCAGATGGCAAGCGCGTGCTGAATTTGCATCTAACGGGTACAGATTATTATGAAGTACTTAATAACACTGAGTTAAATACCTTGCGCCCGTACTGGGACATGAATATTGCCTCTGAGTCTGACAAGGTGTACCGCGCCGAGTACTTGGCCTATAGCATTATCGAAAGTGCTAAGAACAGCCAGGAGGGTTTGACCGAAACGCGACTATATCAAGCATACGATGCGACTGTCATTACCCTCGATGTTAATGGCGATATTGATAATGACAGTCCATTGTCCAAACTGGTCAAAGCTTACGCCACCCCTCGCTATCAGCTTGGCTATGACAAAGGCATTCATGACCATGATGCTACGTTATTACTGATGCAGATACTGCCGACATTGCGTGAGGCAGGGCTACTGATTTATACCCCGCAAGTACGAGCATTGGCGCAATTATTCTATTGGCAGTTAAAGATCGTGCAAGCGCTTGGTTTAGACAGTTTACGTCAATTTGGTTATGACAAATGGCTGAATGAATCAGTGCTGACACGCGCAAATAACTGGACAGATAGAGCCGCCACCGCCGAGCAACTGCGTCGTGCATTGGGCAGCGATACTGCGAAGTCTCTATTGGTCGAGGACATGAGCCAAGTGATGCGTCACTTTGTTATGGCTCATAATGACGACAGTCTTAGCGCTGATAACGGTACTGGCATTAATAATGGCGCCGGCAAGCAGTCAACATCAAAACCAGAGTCAGATTCAAATACCAGTGATGTTCATAACGCCAACATCTTCAAACCAAGCTACGTTCAGCTTGCCTGTGAGTATCTCGTGAGTGTCATGGGGCAGTCGGCGGAATCGAATGCAGGTGCATATAACACAATAAAATGGCAAACCAGCCAACAAGCGCAGCAGTTGTGTGAGCAGCTAAGCCAAACGTTAAATAGTGCGTCAGGTAGCACGCAAAATACCGCCAGTTTTGACCAATTACAATCTTCTATCAGTAAGCTTGGCTTCCAACCCAAATCAGCCTATGAGCTATTAGCCACATGGTTTCATGCACTACTTGATAAGACTTATGGTGGTACTGAGTCGGCTGATGGCACGGATGAGGCAGGCGAGGCACTCAGTGAAGAGCAGCTTGCCGAGACTGAAACACAAAACGCGCTACGCAAGCAACAGCTAGAGAGCGGCCGTCATTATGTACCCGAAGCCATTGCTGTCTTACTGACGCAGTTAAATGATGCTCAGCGTGAAGCCTTGGTACAGCGCCTCATTGATTCAGGTGCTAGCTTTGATAAAGGGGCTTTTAATAAAGGGCTAAGTGCTAAAGGATTGGGCAATCAAGGTTTAAACAGTACAGGCGCAAGTGGCACACCATCGGCCTTGTCATTTTCCTCAATCACCTCGTCGGCTACGTCATCGACCAGTATTAATAATCCGCTTAATCAAGTGCAAAGTTTTGAACGTAGCACGGGTAAGGTATCGCTTGAGATACAAGTCAATAATTTGCTGGGTGAGCATATACGTATTCATCAGCAGACCTTAACCTTTGCCGTCGATGATTTCTTAAATCGTTTACATCATCATGATACCCAAGTTATCCCTGCCTATAGACGTTATCTGGCCATGCGCTCAGAGATATTGCATGACTCAAAAGAGACGTTGCGACTGGACGAGTTTATGCCGCGTCCACTGTCCTCATTTGTGCGTAACCGTCTGATTAACGAGAGCTACCTGCCACTTATCGGTGACAACCTTGCCAAGCAGATGGGCACGGTCGGCGAGGATAAGCGTACCGATTTGATGGGTATCCTCATGATGATATCGCCACCAGGGTATGGTAAAACCACCTTGATGGAATACGTGGCAAATCGTCTTGGCCTTATCTTTATGAAGATTAACTGTCCGTCACTTGGCCATGACGTCACCTCATTAGATCCCGAAAAAGCACCCAATGCTACTGCACGAGAAGAGCTGAATAAAATCAACTTGGCCTTTGAGATGGGCAACAACGTCATGCTGTATCTTGATGATATTCAGCATACCCATGCGGAATTTTTGCAGAAGTTTATCTCATTGGGCGATGGTACACGCCGTATTGATGGTGTCTGGCAAGGCAAAACCAAGACCTATGACATGCGTGGCAAAAAGTTCTGCGTGGTCATGGCAGGTAACCCATATACCGAGAGCGGCGAGGCATTTAAAGTCCCTGACATGCTCGCCAACCGTGCCGACATCTATAACTTAGGCGATATCATGAGCGGCATGGAAGAGGTATTTGCACTCAGTTATATCGAAAACTCCCTCACTTCTAATACGGCCCTTGCACCGATGGCCAACCGTGACTTAAGCGATGTGCATCGTTTGATTAAAATGGCAAAAACGGACAATGCGAATCTTGCCCAAGCACAAAGCAGCGATCTGACGTATCCGTATAGCACTTCAGAAGTTAATGAGATTGTCGCTATCTTGCGCCATATGTTTAGGGTGCAAGAAGTCATTCTGGATGTTAACCAAGCCTATATTGCCTCCGCCTCGCAAGATGATAAGTACCGCGTTGAGCCGATATTTAAGCTGCAAGGCAGTTATCGTAATATGAATAAGATGACCGAAAAACTGTCGGCGGTCATGAATGAAGAAGAGCTGAACCAGCTGATAGACGATCATTATTTAGGCGAGTCGCAGCTATTGACCCAAGGCGCAGAGAGTAACTTGCTCAAACTTGGTGAGATGCGTGGTATCTTGACCGAAGCAGAAACAGAGCGTTGGGCGCAAATCAAAGCCGACTTCCTACGTAACAAAGCCATGGGCGGTGAAGATGGCGATACGGGCGCGCGTATCGTTGCCCAGTTGGTCGATTTGGCCAGTGGTTTCAATGCCATCAGTAGCCAGTTTGAGACATACTTAACGAAAAATGACCCAGAGCAAATCGCTCGCTTACGAGAAGCAGGACAACAAGCGCAACTCGATGCCCAGCTAAACGCTCAATTAGAGTCACAAAAAATCCTCGCCGATAGCGTCATTAATAATGCCAAAGTTGTCAGCGACAGTATCGATAATGGCTTTGAGAAAAGCGTGAGTCAATTGCTGCAAATATATAAGCACGATCACAATGCTGGAAAGGCGGAAGGCGAGTATCTCAAGCAAAACCAAGATGTGCAAAAAGCACTGATGGTACAGTTGGTCAATGCTGTTGAACAACTGGCGCAAAAAATGGCGGATAGCTTGTTTAATAGTTTGACTGAGACCCTAGCTAAGAGTGATGAGAATCAAGCAGCAGATAGTGATATCCCTGATATTCATCAGCAGACCGCATTGATGGCAACTGCCCTCAAGCAAGCATTAGAGCCATTGACGATGCGGATGGATGAGAAACTGGCGATTGATACCAGCACCGATCAATCTGGTAAGTTAATCGTTAATAGCCTCAATCGCTTAAATAAAATATTTGACGACTATGATTAGTAGCTGACGATTAGTCATTACTGATTAATAGCTGACGATTAACAACTAATGATTGATTATTAACGCTTATGAGCAATGCTGATGTATAGCACTATAAATAGGTCTTATGATTAAGAGACAGTGGTAATATAGTCGGCAACAGCTACTTTGGATACGATGACAGCGAGTAAAGTTGCTATAAAAAGCAGGTCAAGCGAGCCTGATACCGTAACCGATGATAGTGAATCGACTATATCAAACCAATGAGAAAATTATGGCGCACAAAAAAAAGAACGTCCGCAAAAAACTTTGCCCTGTCTGCGAGCGCGAATTTAGTTGGACTAAAAAGTTAGATAAAAACTGGGAGAGCATGGTCTATTGCTCCGACCAATGCCGACGGGTGAAAAAGTATGAAGGGCTAGATCATCAAAAGTAAGATGTCATCACAACACAAATAGTTAGAAGTAGATGGGAGCAAATAATGGCACATAAAAAAGTAAACCTACCGCAAAAAATCTGCCCCGTCTGCCAGCGCCCGTTTACGTGGCGTAAGAAATGGGAGAAAGATTGGGAGCAGGTGATTTATTGTTCTGAGCGGTGTCGGCGTGGGAGGAAGATTAATTAATGATACAAGATCATAGTATAAGCGTCACTTGTTGTTATAAGTATAAAGTGCGAACTCTTCGCTTTGAATAACTGGATGCAACGATTTTAATATTTCATCGTCTACAATATGTGTCTCATTTAGTGTTTTCTTCATATCTTTATTGGTTATCCAATCATTATTCCATATGCATTTTGGTGTATCTAAATAACAACATAGTTTTTCTGTAAAAATTATGTTGTCATTAGGCTCTTGCATCATTCGGCGAAACCATATTTGCATAAAACCTGTATTAGGAATTTTCTCAAATTTCTTGTATATCATTATTATTACATGATTAGTATTTACCCTTGATTCCATTTCTTTGAGTAGTTTACTTACAATAGCAAAGCAAACAGTATAGGTAGAAGGGTTTTTGTAGCAAATATCAGTGACTATACTTAAGATCACTGACAAAGAATCTGAGTGAATCTTATACTCATCAAAATTGCCATAGAAGACTTTTAATTCTTTCTTTAATGTTCCTGAGTTCGGGTATTTCTTAGAGTGTTCACGTAGCAGCAATAATCTATTCTGCGGGTTTATTGAAGCAATATTTTTAGACAACCAGTCTATCTTATCAGGCTTGATAGCTGTTGAGATAACATCATTAGACTTTTTTGTTTTTGAATTATTTAAACGCATCCCTAAGTCTAGGAGGTTTTCTGATATTATTTTAAGTATCAACTCTCCTTCAGTAGCACTATTTACAAAAATTCTATAATCGTCTCTGTATCTAATAATTTGATAATCATCTATTTCTGCATCTTTTATGGCACATCCGACTTTTTCATCAACATATCCTAAGACAATTTCAGCTATGAAATCCATTAAATTTGAACCTTGAGGAATACCGTTAGTTTGCTCCTGCTGCATCATTTGAAAAATAGAGTCAACTTGATTACCTAAAAGGCTTTTATCTGTCTTTTTATTTTTAGCAGTTTCTTTGGTTTCTATAGCCCAAGCGATAGAGTGGGTGTAAATAGAGCCATAACAATCTGAGATGTCTGTATCGTACAAATAATCAAAACTTAATGCGAGTTCAATTGATTTTTGTTCAATATTTTTCCACCAGCTACTAACTTGTGCCGCTTTATCAGATTCTTTTGTTAAAGATATCATTGGAACGCTTAAACAGCGGATTTTTCCATTATTCTGAAAGGCTTTAAACCTTTCTTTAATAGTATCCCAGTTATTTTCGTCTGTTATTGTATGCAGTAAATGTATAGTATATACAGGAGCGGGTGGATTATCTGAAACTCTCTCCAAGACAAGCCACCATCCTTGTTGGCATATATGTGGTGATTCACATCATCAAGATTTTTTACGTTGTTATTGCTTTTATTGCCTTCAGTATACCCTTCAAGCTTCTTGTTATCAGATAATAGACTGCTATATATAAGATCGATTTCATTAAGTATATTCTGGAAATTATAATAAGGTGGTAAGTCTACATTGCAATAAGATTCGCTTTTAAGAAAGTAATCACGTACAGAAATACTATCTAGCTCAAGAATAGACTTACTTTTATTAGCGGCGCTCATGTAGAATCTTCTCATTGTATAATTTGCTAAAAGCTTTTAAGAACATTATTAAAGGTATCTGTATTAGTTGTCTGAAGCCTTGTAAGTCCTCATTATATAGTTATTTCTTACCTACCATCTCTCTTAGCAAAAATATTCGCAACCAGCGCACCACTAAAGTTATGCCAGACACTGAATATTGCACTTGGTAAGGCAGCAACAGGGTTGAAATAAGTTGCCGCAAGGGCAGCGCCCAGACCAGAGTTTTGCATGCCCACTTCTATCATAATCGCGCGGCGTTGTTTCTCCGTAAAGCCAGACAAGCGAGCGATTACATATCCCAAGGTATAACCCGTCATATTATGTAAGGCAACCACGATAAAGACGATAGCACCGCTATCTAAGATGGTCGCTTTAGACACGGCAACCACCGCCGCGATGATAATAGAGATACCCAATACCGACACCATCGGTAATACCTCGGTAACGAACTCGATCTTTTTACCCAAAAACTTATGAAAGATAACACCCAGTAATATGGGCAAGATAACGATTTTCGTAATGGTCATCATCATACTGGCTAGGTCGATGTCGATCAGCTGACCAGCAAACACATTTAATAGAATCGGGGTCAAAAAAGGTGCCAGTAGGGTAGAGATAGAGGTAATCGCTACACTCAAAGCTACATCACCTTTGGCTAAGAACGTAATCACGTTACTAGAAGTACCGCCCGGGCAACAACCAACCAAGATAACACCGACAGCTATTAAAGGATCAAGGTTGAAGATGACCGTTAATAGATAAGCAATCAACGGCATGAGCGTAAACTGTGCCAACAGTCCTACCAGTACAGGCTTGGGGCGTTTGATAATCTCTAGGAAATCTTCCATCTTGAGCGTCATGCCCATCCCAAACATAATGATGCCAAGTATAGGAACGATCAAAAAAGCCAACGAAGCAAAAAATTCAGGAAAAATAAATCCCAAAACAGCACTGACCAATGCCCAGATTGCAAAGGTTTTGCCAATCCAACTAGAAAGTAGTGCAATCTGATTCATAGTCTGTCTCACAACAATAAAAGTAATAAAGTAGACAATAATCTAGCATGGTTCTTGTCAGTAAATGATAAAAGTATTTTGCTATGAACGTAGCGATAAGTTTGCTGATAATAAATAAAGGATGCGCCATAAAAAATGGCTTACCCATATTAAATGAGTAAGCCAAAAAAGAACTATCAGGTTTCTATAACTTGATTAGCCAATCAACTACAAGTTCGGATTCAACCACTTCTCAGCCGTTTTTATATCCCAACCTTTACGCTCAGCATAACTCTCTAACTGATCACGGCTTATCTTACCGACATTGAAGTACTCACTGTCAGGATGTGAATAGTAGAATCCGCTGACAGATGACGCAGGCCACATCGCATAGCTCTCGGTTAAGGTCGTACCGATAGCATCTACCGTTCCGAGCCAGTCAAACAATTTGCCTTTTTCGGTATGTTCAGGACAGGCAGGGTAGCCAGGTGCAGGGCGGATACCGACGTATTTTTCTTTAATCATCTCATCATTGGTGAGTGACTCAGTCGGCTGATAGCCCCAATACTCTTTACGAATGAGCTCATGTAGATGCTCGGCGAATGCTTCGGCTAAACGGTCAGATAGCGCCTGTACCATAATGGCATTGTAGTCATCGCCTGCCGCTTTGTATTGCTCAGCCAGTGCTTCTGTACCGACGATGGAGACAGTAAAGCCGCCCAAGTGATCGGTATGCGTCTCTGATGGCGAGATAAAGTCTGCCAAACTAAAGTTTGGCTTGCCACTAGCTTTGTCGCTTTGCTGACGTAAGTGCTCAAACTGGTAGGTCGGTTTACCGCCATCAGCAGGCGCATTGTCATATACAGTGACGGTATCTGCGCCAGTACGGCGAGCGGGCATCAGTTTAAACACTCCTTTGGCTACGATTGATTTTTCATCAATCATCTTTTGTAGTAGCTCTTCTGCATTTTCAAACAGATCGCGAGCTGCTTCACCAACCACATCATCTTGCAATATTTTCGGGTATTTACCGGTCAGACCCCAAGAGATAAAGAACGGTGTCCAGTCAATATAAGGCAGCAGATTCGCGATTGGATAGTCATCCAATATCACTTGTCCTAGCTTATTTGGCACTGGTGGCACATAGGTTTCCCAATCATACTGAAAGCCAATCTTGACTGATTCGGCATAGGTGACTTTGGCAGCTTTTGGTTGACGCTTAGCCAGACGCTCACGCACTTTGACATACTCTTCGCGTGTCTCATCGATGAGCGCTTGACGGTGCTCTTTTGATAGCAATTTGGTCACCACGCCGACTGAGCGCGAAGCGTCCGATACATAGATGACGCTATCGTTTTGATATTGTGGCTCGACCTTGACGGCAGTATGCGCTTTAGACGTCGTTGCACCGCCGATCATTAATGGTAGTGTCATGCCGCGCTCTTGCATTTGCTTTGCGACATAGACCATCTCGTCTAGACTTGGGGTAATCAAACCAGACAGACCAATGATATCGACTTTCTCTGCGATGGCAGTATCTAGGATTTTTTCACATGGCACCATGACACCGAGATCGACGATGTCATAGCCGTTACAGCCGAGTACCACGCCGACGATATTTTTGCCGATATCATGGACGTCGCCTTTGACGGTTGCCATTAGGATTTTACCTTTGACTTCGCCTTCGACTTTTTCCGCTTCGATATACGGGTTTAGCCATGCGACCGATTGCTTCATTACACGGGCAGATTTTACGACTTGCGGTAGGAACATTTTACCCGCACCGAATAGGTCACCGACGATATTCATACCGTCCATGAGCGGCCCTTCGATGACTTCTAGCGGTTTGGGATACTTCTCCCAGGCTTCTTTGGTATCCGCTTCGATAAAAGTCGTTACACCTTTGACCAGTGCGTGGGCGATACGTTCTTCTACCGTACCTTCGCGCCAGCTCATATCGACGGTACTGTCTTTTTTCTTGCCGCCATCTTGATAGTTTTCAGCGACGGTCATCAGGCGCTCAGTGGCATCTTGACCAGTTTCACCTTGATTGCGGTTGAGCATGACGTCTTCGATAGCGTCACGAGCTTCCTTTGGAATATCATCGTACAGCTCAAGCATGGCTGGGTTGACGATACCCATGGTCAGACCGTTTTTGATCGCATGGTATAAGAATACAGAGTTGATCGCTTCACGGATCGGGTTACCACGGAAACTAAACGACACGTTGGATACGCCGCCCGAGACCATCGCGTTCGGCAGGTTTTCCGTAATCCAGCGTGTGGCATTGATAAAGTCAGCGCCATAGTTATTATGCTCGGTGATACCCGTTGCAACGGCAAAAATGTTCGGGTCAAAAATGATGTCTTCAGAAGGGAAACCGACTTCATTAACCAACACATCATAGCTGCGCTGACAGATTTGAATTTTACGCTCATAAGTATCAGCTTGACCATCTTCATCAAATGCCATGACGATAACGGCAGCACCATAGCGCATACACAGTTTGGCGCGCTCGACGAACTCAGCATGACCTTCTTTTAAGGAGATAGAGTTGACGACAGATTTACCCTGCGTGCGTTTTAGGCCTTCTTCGATGATGTCCCATTTAGAAGAGTCAATCATGAGCGGTACGCGGCTGATATCTGGCTCGCCTGATACCAAGTTGATGAAATGAATCATCGCTTGCTTGGAGTCGAGCATGCCCTCATCCATGTTGATATCGACGATTTGCGCACCGCCTTCTACCTGATCGCGGGCGACATCGAGTGCTTCGGTATAGGCTTCGGTTTTGATCAAGCGTAAGAACTTTTTAGAGCCTGTCACGTTGGTACGTTCACCCACGTTAACGAACAAGCTGTCTGCTGTGATGGTAAATGGCTCAAGTCCAGACAAGCGGCAGGCAGGGGCGATTTCAGAAATCACTCGCGGCGCATAGTTTTTTACCATATTCGCGATTTGGCGGATATGTTCTGGTGTCGTACCACAGCAGCCGCCCACGATATTTAAGATACCTGCTTTCGCAAAACCTTCTAGCAGCGCAGTGGTTTCATCAGCCGTTTCATCATATTCACCAAACTCATTGGGTAGACCTGCGTTTGGATGCGCTGACACATAAGTATTGGCGATATTAGATAGCGTTTGAATGTGTGGACGTAGCGCATCGGCACCAAGCGCGCAGTTGAAGCCTACTGATAATGGTTTGGCATGGCGGATTGAGTTATAAAAGGCTTCAGCCGTTTGACCTGACAACGTACGGCCTGAGGCATCCGTAATCGTACCCGAAATCATAATCGGTAATTCAAAACCAATGTCATCAAACACACCAGTGATGGCAAAGATTGCGGCTTTGGCATTCAGCGTATCAAAAATAGTTTCGATTAGGATAAGGTCGACACCGCCTTCTATCAAGCACAAGGTCGCTTCACGGTAGTTTAATACCAACTCATCAAAGGTAATATTACGAAATGCAGGATCATTGACATCAGGCGATAGCGAGCACGTACGTGACGTCGGGCCCACGACACCTGCAACGAAGCGCGGTTTCTCAGGCGTTTTTGCGGTAAATTCATCCGCCGCTTCTCGAGCAATCTTGGCCGCTGTCCTATTTAGTTCTGGCACTAGATACTGCATGTCATAGTCAGCCATCGACAGACGCGTACCGTTAAAGGTATTGGTCTCGATGATATCAGCGCCCGCCAGCAGATGATCGTGATGAATGTCTTTAATCATGTGTGGCTGAGTCAGTACTAGCAGATCGTTATTGCCGCGTACATCTTGGTCGATATCAGCAAAACGCTCACCACGATAATCTGCTTCTTCTAGTTTATAGGTCTGAATCTGCGTACCCATCGCACCGTCTAACATCAAAATGCGTGATGCCATCTGCTCAGTGATACGGGCACGAGCGGTTAGCTGCTGCTCTTTAAACGGAAATACAGCAGGTGGCGTCAATATAAAGTCATTAGCGGATGAGGAACTAGAGGCAGTATCGGTATGAGAATCGGTTGGTGAGGTCGTTGTTGGAATCATAGGTGTGCTGCTTATATCGTAATTATTAAAAAAAGAAGGAATAATAAACCAGTAGCGTGCAGAGTCTCACGAAGAAGACCGCAAATTTGCATTATTTTAGCATGAAAAGTTTGCTACATAGGGATACTGCATATTCCTCTTTGGCAATAGATCAATAAGAGGAAAACTAAGTAACAAAGTAAGGTGCTAGAGTCTATTTCATAAAGCAGATACGCACAAATGAATATCATTTCGCTAAGGGCTTACATAAAGCTTTTCTTTTGCAAATGAAAACCAACGGGAATGCTCAGAAGTTAGACAAAATTTACACCCATACCACAAAAAATTGCGCAAAGGCAGGTTGATAAAGATTGCTTACATGTTAATTTAATTTCAGAAATACAAGGTCTTAGTAAGTCCTACTTATAAATATAGGCTCATTTATTAGCAGTAACTGGCACCAAGAGTATCAGTGTTAGTAGTACGGTATGGTGAGCAAATGGCATTAGCAGGCAAGACGATCTGTAAGACAGTAATATCATAGTTGAAACAATACCAACGTCAAAGAAATTCAAATCATTAAGGAAAATGTTATGAAATTTACTAAAATTGCCACCATCGGTACATTGGCTATCTCAATCGCAGGTCTAAGTGCTTGTAATAATATGATGCCAGCAAAGACGGGCGATATGAAAGCACCAATGCACAGTCAGAGTATGGCTAAGATGAATGTTGTACAAATTGCCCAAAGCAATCCTGATTTTTCAGTATTGGTAGAAGCTGTACAAGCAGCAGGTCTAGTCGATATGTTGTCTGATCCTAACGCTCACTATACGGTATTTGCACCGACCAATGCCGCCTTTATGCAAGCATTGCAAGAAACAGGTATGACCAAAGCACAGTTATTTGCCAATAAGCCATTATTAACCAAAGTATTGGGTTATCACGTAGTCGCGGGTGATATGGCTATGTATGCCAAAGATGTGAAGCCTGGTAACGTAATGACTGCTAGCAAAGACACGCTAATGGTGACTAAAGAAGGCAAATTGATGGATGAAAATGGTCGTACAACGAATATCGTCAAGACTGATATCGCTGCCAACAATGGTGTTGTCCATGTAATCGATAGAGTATTGTTGCCTAAATAAGTATTAATTAAGGCATACCTACTGTATTTATTATAAGACTAAGCAGCCATTGTTTGTGATGATTTCACTATTAGACAATGGCTGTTTTAGACTCTAGAGTTTTATCTATATAAGTTTCTGTTTATGTTGAAATCTTAAAACAAACATCTAAAAGTAGTTAATCAACAGCATTTTGTCTCAAATATCGCAATAACTGATATACAAGCAAACAATGCTATATACGTGATTGATACAGTGTTGCTACCTAAGTAAATACCATTTGAAAATTAAACAGTTAGACTGAGAACTATCAATATAACGGACTAAATAGTATGACTAAGTAATTGGTAAATTTATCAATCATTGGTCACCATTATATTTATCGAAAATTATTAATTTAAATAAATCCCTTAATCAATTATTTATCCAAAAAGGAATTACCTATGTTAAAGAAGAATTTGTTGTCTATCGCAGTTGTAACTGCAGCCATGTCACTAGCAGCGTGTAACGACACTGAGACTGTTGCAGAGCCAACTGAACCAGAAGCTACTGAAGAGATGGCAGTTGAGCCAGTTGCTGAGACCGAAGCTGTTGAAGCAGAGCCAATGGCCGAAATGGATATGGAAGCGACTCAGACTATCGCTGAAATCGCAGCAGAAAACGAAAATTTAACTATTTTAACCGCTGCGTTACAGGCTGCTGGTCTTGATACTATGTTAATGGAAGAAACTAAGCATACTGTATTTGCCCCAACTGATGATGCATTTGCGCCAGTACTAGAAAAACTAGGCGTGACTAAAGAAGAGTTATTGGCCAATACAGACTTGCTAAAAACTGTCCTTCCTTACCATGTACTAGCAATGGAAGTTAAAGCGGCTGATATCCCATACGGTACTGAGATTGAAACAGCGAATGGTAAAACCATCACTATTAGTGAAGACAATGTAATTACTGATGCTACTGGTAACACAGCAAATATCACTGGTACAGATATTATGGCAACCAATGGTGTGGTACACACTATCGATGCAGTATTAATGCCTGAATAAGCAATTTATTGACGCGTAGATTTATAATCTATAAGTTAAAGAAAGCCTAGCCATCGCGCTAGGTTTTTTTACGTCTATAGATTAAAAATGGGGGAGTTAAGGCGCAGAAGTTTAAGCGATGAGATAAGCTATGGGTTAACTATACGGGTGCGGCTACCTAATTAAGATAAGGTTATAAAATGTTAAAGCGAGCTCTATAAAGAAGACAGGCAAAATACAAAATAACAGTTATATGTTATTTCAAAGACAGGTTGACTTTGAGAGATAAAAGGGTGATTTTAAGGTATTAAATCAGTTTGTATGAACGTAGGTTTTGATGTTTTTTCGGTAAGCTATTCTATAGTGGTGTAGAAAACTATCCAAACAAAAAAGCCCGAGAACAAGGTCTCGGGCTTTTTTTTATTCAATAAGATTAAGTAGCAATCTTATTAAATCAACTTACACTTTATCTTTACGTAATGGGTCAGCGTTCATGCTTTTTTGCTGTGCTAGATGACGCTCTTCCCAATACGGTGCATTTTTGATACCGAATTTAGCAGGATCAAAACTATAGCGAGTTACGCCAGCTTTGCGCTGAGCTTCATAGTCTTTAAGCATAGTAAGTGTTGGACGAGCCACGATAAAGATAACAAGAATACCAACAATGTTAAGCCAAGCCATAAGACCAACACCGATATCGCCGATTGCCCAGATATAACCAGCTGAGTTTAGACCACCATAAGCAACCATCGCCATGATAAGCACTTTCACTAGGAATAGACCAGTTCTGTTCGCACTACGACCAAGGAAGCGTGTTAAGTAAGCGACGTTGACTTCAGCGATGTAGTAGTAAGCCAGAATTGTTGTAAAGGCAAAGAAGAATACAGCGATTGCGATAAAGGCATTACCAAACGTACCGTATACAGATTCCATTGCCATTTGCGTGAACGCAGGAGCATTGATTTCAGTAGTAGCAGCAACGTTCTGTACGATGAATTGACCATCTGGTAGCGTACCTTGAATGTTGTACATACCAGTAGATAAGATCATGAATGCAGTAGCAGAACATACTAGTAATGTATCAACATATACTGAGAATGCCTGAACTAGACCCTGCTGTGATGGATGCTCAACTTCAGCAGCAGCAGCAGCGTGAGGACCTGTACCCTGACCAGCTTCGTTAGAGTAGATACCACGTTTCACACCCCAACCGATAGCAGCACCAAAACCTGCTTGTGCAGTGAATGCATCACCAACGATCATACCAAATACATCTGGAATCAAGCTGAAGTTGCTGAACATGATGATTAGCGCTAGGGCAATATAACCTAATGCCATGAAAGGTACTGCAAACTCAGTAAAGGTTGCAATACGCTTAATACCACCAAAGATGATGATACCTAGCACCACTAAGATGATAGCCAAGCCGACCAAACGCATAGAGCCAACTTCTAGGCCTGCAACGTTCATGATCGTACCTTCGCCCATTACCTGTGCAAATGCACTGATAACACCGTTCGCCTGTACACCAGGTAAGAACATACCACATGATAAAATAGAAGCGATTGCGAAGAGGATGCCGTACCACTTTTGACCAAGGGCACGTTCAAAGTAATAAGCTGGGCCACCGCGATACTCGCCAGTTACCACATCTTTTTCTTTATAAATCTGAGCAAGAGTAGATTCGACATAGGCTGTAGATGCACCTAGGAAGGCTACGATCCACATCCAGAATACGGCACCTGGGCCACCGAAGCCGATAGCAGCAGCTACCCCAGCGATGTTACCCATACCCACACGACCGGCGAGTGAGACGGCAAGTGCCTGAAATGATGAGATACCCTGTGCACTAGATTTACCAGTGAATAGGAGTTTGATCATCTCACCGAATAGACGTACTTGTACAAAGCGCGTCATAATGGAATAGAACAGACCGGCACCCAAGCAGAGATAAATCAGCGCTGGGCTCCAGATAATTCCATTTACTAAGTTAACTAAACCTTCCATATTTATGTTCCTAGTACTGTCTCAAGGTGGCACTGTTTGCTAGGAGTAAACTAACTGGTTAACTTACTTATTTAAGTTAAGCAGTTAAAGTCTCTGCATCGACTTATTTATTGTCTAAGTCTCATGTGCTTGGCCACCAAGAATGGACTGTAGTTGTCTGTATTTACCCGCGTATCTCATCAGTAATACGGACTATTTGCATAGCGCTTATCACTGATAATATTAATATCAGCTGCGTTTACTATTATTCTACAACCTCAACTACTGCGGTCTTCTATCATCATGTTATACATCAGATGAGTCATAAGTTGACCGGCGGATAAAACAGGCGGTTATATAATTAAATATCCATCACCATGATGGCATTCAACTTACTATGAGCTGTCTTGAATAAATACATGACTGGTATGGCGAATTGACAGTATTTAGCGATAATTTGACAGTTAATTGATGTTTTTATTAAGAAATTAACAACTCACTAATACTAATCAAACTATAAGTCCACTACCAAATGTATTCAAACCGTACGGCTACGTAACTGCAATTTGCCATATTTTTGTACTAATTACTAGAAATTTCTTTATAGAGGGTAGATATATTCGTATTTTATTTGGTTAATACATTAGCAAGATTTGGATGATATATAAATAATTGTTTGTACTTTCATAACATTTAGTCTGATTGCGCCAGACTGCTAGATTTTTGCTCTATATCTATCATGATAAAAACGCGTTATCGTTGACACTATGCGGTTGTGTTTTGGTAACGGTCAATTGTAAAAAGCCGTGTATAACGCCATCATTAGGACAACTTCTTTTGATATCATGCTGATAGAGTGATGCGCAGATATACAATATATAGAGCGTATGACTGCCGTATGAATACCAAGCAAACTTAAAAATATTAAAAACGTGGTACTGGATATTTGTTATTTATCATTATTAGGAGAATCAACAATGACGCGTAAATCTATTATGAAGCCGATGTTGCTAGCCGCTTTATTGACAACTTCTACGGTTGGTCTAAGCGGCTGTGGCTACAACAACCTGCAAGCACAAGATGAGCAGGTCACTGCTTCATGGTCAGAAGTGGTCAACCAGTATCAGCGCCGTTCTGATTTGGTGCCAAACTTAGTCAAAGTCGTACAGCAATATGCTGAGCAAGAGCAAGAGGTCTTCACCCAAGTGGCAGAAGCTCGCTCACGTGCGGGCGGTATCACGGTAACGCCAGAAGTGCTTAATGACCCAGAAGCGATGGAGCGTTATGCAGCAGCGCAAGAGCAGATGACAGGGGCATTGTCACGTTTGATGGCGGTGTCTGAGCGTTATCCAGATCTAAAGTCAGATGCACTGTTTCAGGACTTGCAAGCGCAGTTAGAAGGTACTGAGAACCGTATTGCTGTGGCTCGTAACCGTTATATCCAAGAAGTGCAGGGATACAATACAACGGTGCGTCAGTTCCCAACTAACATCACTGCAAAAGTATTTGGTATGGATACTAAGCCCAACTTTAGTGTGGCCAATGAAGAGGCAATTTCAACCGCACCAAGTGTTGATTTTGGCGACTCTACAGAAAAGTCTGCTGAATAAAATTTAGAATGAACGTGACGACAGAGTGGCATAGGCAGCTCTGTTCATTTAACTAATGGTTTGACAATGATTAGTTAGAGTCTATCAATTGGTAAAGATGTTATTTGAGGTGGTATAGATTAGATGAATAATTCAAAAGCAATCTTATCAGCATTACTGTTTACGTTAGGTGTCGTCAGCGTGCCTGCATTGCACGCTGCACCCAATGATACAGCGGTGGCGACAGATAGCACCTCGAATCTGCAAAACCGTAGTGTCGAAGAGTTGGTGGCCGTTGCTAAAGCAGGCGAGTCTAACGAAGCAATCAATGATGCTGTATTAAATAACGATGCCATCAATGAAGCGGTGCTCGGCAACGACGCTATCAATCAAAACGCAAATAACCAAAGTACAGCAAATGGTACTGCCAATACTCAAACAACCGCTAAGCCACCTGTACGCTCCAGTGCCGAGGGTGTTGACGCTGATAAGTTGATACTCAATGAACCAGTCGTTGATCAGGCCAATATCCTAAATCCTCAAGAGAAGCTACGTCTAGAGGCACAGCTTCAAAGTATCTATCAGCAGGGATTAGCACAAGCAGCAGTGGTTATCGTACCAACTACCAATGGCGTACCAATATTTGATTATGCATTGCAAGTTGCTGAAAAGTGGGAATTGGGTGATGAAGCTATCGATGATGGTCTACTGATTGTCGTCGCTGTCAATGACCGTGATATGTATATCCTAACGGGTTATGGACTAGAAGGCGTCTTGCCTGATGCGGCAGTCAACCGTGTCATTCGCGAAGATATCACGCCGTTATTTAAGCAAAATAACTATGGTGCAGGGATAATCGCTGGCGTTGAAGCGCTTAAAACACGCCTAACTGCTGATCCTGAAGTCTTAGCCCGTGCTGATGCGCAAGCCGCAGAACGTACTGCTCAGCAAAGCTCAGACGAGCTGCCGTCACCTATCTTCTTATTTATCATGGCGATGATTTTTGGTAGCTTTATTACTAATATATTGGGCCGAGTATTTGGTTCTATTATTACCGCTGGCGGGTTTTTTGCAGGTTCGATGGCTTTAGGCGGCGGCTTCTTTATGACGCTGATTATGGCAATATTCATTTGGATGTTTTTGATCTCACGCGGCGGTGGCGGTGGAAAAGGCGGCGGCGGTAAAGGTGGGCGCAGAGGCGGCATGATTTTCTTACCCGGTATGGGCGGCGGTAGTGGAGGCGGCTTTGGCGGTGGTGGTTTCGGAGGCGGCGGCTTTGGCGGTGGCGGTGGTTTCGGCGGCGGCGGCGCAGGTGGTTCGTGGTAAGTATTCCACACACGCAAACAAAATAAACTCTACATAACCATCGAAAACGACGTACTTGAGGAAATAATATAATGGTAGAAGACAATGCTTCAAACCCCAGTTTTGCCCGCTGGTGGCGTCAAGTTTTGTTCGTCCCTTTATTACATAGTAAGTGGCTGACAACAGAATCCAAGGCACGCCTAACATATGCTGTGACACGAGCCGAGCGTGGGCATCGTGGTGAGGTGTTTTTAATCGTAGAAAATCATCTGCCTATCCAAGAAGCCTATCGCATGAACTGCCGTGAGCGTGCGATTGATTTGTTTAGCGAATATCGCGTCTGGGATACGGAAGAAAATACGGGCGTCTTGATCTATGTCAATGTATGCGAGCGTAAACTAGAGATTGTCGCAGACCGAGGTATCAGCGCTCACGTTAGTCCAACAGTATGGAATGCAATGTGCGAAAAGGCGGTATCTGGTATCGCTACTCAAAAGACAGAAGAGAGCTTGGCTGAGCTGCTGGATGAAGTGGGGCAGGTATTACGTCAGTATTATCATTTAGAGCATGATCCAGAAGGTAATGAGCTGTCCGATACAGTGGTGTTTTTAAAGTAGTTTGCGCCTTATACAGTTGTATTAAGAAGGTTGCTTTTATAAGTAGCTTATCTATAAGGTCAAAGGGTTTTGTTTTAGGCGATACGCTTTTAGTGTTAAAATGATTTTTCTGAGACAGATAACGCCTCATATATGCATGGTTTGATTATCCTACTGTGCAACATTTACTAGGGCTCGTCTCGATAACACCATTATTGGAATACTATGATTGAATTAATAAAGAAACTACCGAAAGCTGAACTTCATCTACATATTGAAGGTTCGTTAGAGCCTGAGCTGATGTTTAGACTGGCCAAAAAGAACAACGTAGAGATACCTTATAAAGATATCGAAGATGTACGCAGTGCTTATAACTTCACCAATCTACAGACTTTTTTAGATATTTACTATGCGGGTGCCAACGTCCTGCTTACAAAGGATGATTTCTATGATTTGACGTGGGAATATATTCTTAAATGTGTCGAAGATAATGTTATTCACACAGAGATATTCTTTGATCCGCAGACGCATACCGAACGCGGCGTACCTTTTGAAGCGGTCATCACAGGTATCAAAGAAGCACTCGCCGATGCCAAAGCAAAATACGGTATTACATCATGCATCATCATGTGTTTCTTGCGTCATTTATCGCAAGAAGAAGCGTTCGAGACGTTAGAGCAAGCACTAGAGTATAAAGACGACATTATCGGTGTTGGTCTTGATTCATCAGAATTAGGTAACCCACCATCGAAATTCAAGGAAGTCTTCCAAAAAGCCAAAGAAGAAGGCTTTAAGTTGGTTGCTCATGCAGGCGAAGAAGCAGACTTTTCATATATCTACGAAGCATTAGACCTATTGAATATCAATAGAATCGATCATGGTGTGCAGTCTATAAAAAGCCCAGAGTTGATGCAAAGACTCAAAGATGAGCAGATGCCACTGACGGTTTGCCCGAACTCAAATATCGAGCTAAAAGTCTTTGAGACTTATAAAGAGCACAATATCAAAGAGCTTTTAGACTACGGTCTGAATATTAGCGTTAACTCAGATGACCCTGCGTATTTCAAAGGTTACGTGAATCAAAACTTCATTAACCTATATGAGAATCTACCGATTACGGAAGAAGATGTTATTACTTTGGTAAAAAACTCGTTTAAATCGGCATTTATCAGTGATGAGTTAAAAGAAGCTTACTTGGCGAGAGTTGATCTTGCATTGAAATAAGCTGCAGTGAGTTTATTATTAGTAGCAAAGGCTTAACGGTTTATATGAATCGTTAAGCCTTTTTTATTGTCTGTCATTCAGTAATATCTATAAGTAGTAGCAGCGTTTATAGAGCAGTAATCTCTTCTATAAGCAGCGGCAGTATTACTCCAGCCTTTTCTGCTAATGTGATATCGACGATGGTATTTGGTGTGGGGTCAGGGTTTATTTCAATAACTTGCGCGCCATTCTGTTTTGCTAATTGTGCCAATCCAGCAGCCGGATAAACCAAGCTTGATGTACCGATACTGATAAACACCTCGCAATTAGCCGCAGCATCTTCGGCAGCCTGCCAGGCCTGTACAGGTAGAGCTTCGCCAAACCAAACAATATCTGGTCTGATGTAACCGTCGCAATGCGGACAGTTAAGCAGTGTTTCATCAAAGCTCATTGTGCCTTGATTGTCGTATGACGCTCTCGATTTATCTTGATAGGGTATCTCACACCGACCACAGCGGTTACGCCACAGATAACCATGCAGGTGAGTCACTGCGCTACCAGCTTGCTCGTGCAAATCATCGACATTTTGGGTGATGAGTGTCACTTGCTGATCGGAGGTTTGCGCATGATACTGCCACTGAGCCAACGCATGATGGGCAGGATTTGGCGCTTTGTCTGCGACCACTTGCCGGCGCCATTGATACCATGACCACACTAGCCTTGGATCACGAGTGAACGCTTCAGGGGTTGCCAAGTCTTCGACACCATAGTTCTCCCACAGCCCTGTTTGCTTATCTCGAAACGTTGGGATGCCGCTTTCTGCTGAAATGCCAGCCCCAGTCAAAATGCAAATACGCTTTTTGGATGCCAGCAGTTGTGCTGCAAGTTTTACTTCTGCTATTAACGCTGGTGATAATTCTGCTAACATGAGCCAACCCTTGCTAATAATGGATATTTTTACTTATGATAGACGGAATTTGGTGGCTTGTCATATTGTTCGCTGTCATCGCAGTTTTATGGTTCGTGGCAAAATCGCGCGGTGCAAAAGCAGGCGAAAAGCATAGCGGTGCAAAATCAAAAAATGCAACACCAAATGATGCGTTGCAAAAAACATCAGCGATATTAAAGCAGCATTTTGCTGATTATCGAGTCACACGTAAGGCAAATCATTTGCTCGTTAGCAAACAAGATAAAAAAATTGCGATGATTACGATTGATAAAAAAATTGCTGAAGGTCAGCGCCGTTTGGGTGATGTGCCAGTGATTAATTATCACCGTATACCTAGCCGTGCTCAGCTAACAGCTAACTTACAAGATGCAGAGTAAGTTCTATATAGCTGAGAGCACTAGAAATATACAAGCACAGAAAAACCGCAAACATTTTGATATGTAGGTTTAATTATTATAGGTAGTTTAAGATAGTACTGAGGAAGTGATGGAGCGAGGTTATAGACAATATGATTGGTGCGCTCGGCGGGAATCGAACCCACGACCCTCGGCTTCGGAGGCTAGAACCACCATATTTCGTTAAATGACTTTGATGTATATAAACCTACTATACGTTATAAATAAAGGGATAGGAAGAATTTTATGCCATGACGTTTAGCGTATTTTAAAGTATTTTATAGCAACATTGATATCAATTTTGGTCACTAGTTAAGTATAGAATTCAATCATTTTTTATAGTATTAATGTACGTATTTTATACTTAACTTTTTCAGAAATTACTGATTAAGCGAATTATTAACTCATCAAAGTAATATTGGAATAAATTACTGTAGAAATGGGCTGCTATAATTTCGAAAAAATAGTCAGGTATTTCAGCCGTAGTTTAGATCTTAACGATTTTTCGAATGCATTGAAGAAACGGTTCTGGACTACACTTGCAAATACTCTGATATTGAGTTTTTGACAACAACGTTTTGAGTTTATCTTCTTTTGATTTACCTTGTTAAGCCATCAATAATCCTACAGTAACCTCAAAAAAACACTCATCTTTGATAGTAATACTGACTTTACCTTTATGGGCATTAGCGATGGCCTGCACGATAGACAATCCCAATCCTGTACCTGCGTACTTATGACTAGTCTTATCATGACGATAGAATCGCTCGAATAATTTATCAGCCTCTTTCTGATCTAATGGTTTGTCTAAACGATTGGTCATCGTTATCCTTAACCGTTGCTGCTTTGAGGGTCGAACCTCGTCTTTAGTCACATTAAGTGAGGTGGTTGAGGTGAGGATGGTAGCGGATATCATGATAGTACTATCACTAGCTGCATAATAAATGGCATTTGATATCAGGTTGGCAAACAGCCGTTGCAATAAGCCTTCATCACCCAACACCATTTCAAAATCACCTGATTTCTCAAAAGTTATCCCTCGATCTTCTGCAATCATTTCATAGTAATCAACAAGCTTGGTGATTAAACTATCCGTATCCACGTGACTGATTTGCGAGTCACTTAATCCTTTTTGGGTTTTTGCCAGTAGCAGCATATTGTTTATCATGGCCGACAGCTGCTCTAACGTGTCATGCTGATGATGTAGCTGCTCAATGTATTCGTCGCCTTCTCTTGGCTTAGTTAACATGACCTGCGTTTGTGTACTCAGCGTCGCTATTGGCGTACGTAGCTCATGAGCGATATTGTCTGAAAACCGAGACAAAGACTCAAAGTTACTTTCAAGCTTGACCATCATCGAATTATAAGACTCTGCTAGTGGTCGCAGCTCTAACGGCATATCGCCAACCGATACTCTTTCGTCTAACCTTTGCAGGTTTATGCCTTTCATTTTTTGGACGATAGTGGCCAGAGGCGCAAACCCCCAATACACACTTAATGCCGCTACTGAAACCAACAACAAGGTGATGGCTGTGAGTATCAAGCTCAGCTGGCGATTAAACTGGATAAGATATTGATGATGCACATTGGTAGGTAGGGCAATAAACGCCAAAATCTCTTGATTTGGAATAATAATGGCTCGGTAATGCCTATTGTTTATCTTGATCATAAACTGCTGATCGTGATGTTCCTGCCATAGTGATAACAAACTAAAATCGGCTGGCAAACTATGAATGAAACTACTGGGGTCACTGGATAATAACTTGCCTTTTTTATCTGCTACTAAGGTTTTTAAATCATAATCCAGCCAAGAGGAATGCAAGTGATTGTCATCAATGAGTGATTGGGACTTTGACACTGTGAATGGTTCTATGGGCTCGTTAACACTAACCATGCGTTTACGCAGATTAAAAGCTGCATGGGTGATAATCTCTGAGTCCATTTGCTCAAAGTGTCCACTCACAGAGCGCTGCACCCACGCATAGATGATGACCTGAGAGATAATAACGAAGACTGTCAATAAGGAAATCGTTCGCCATAGCAGTGACCAGCGCCGGTTTCTGAGTGTATGGTTCATGCTATTTAGAATCGTCTCCGTCCGCATCACTTTGGACCTCAGTAGCCAGCGCCTCTAAGCGATAGCCCATTCCACGCACAGTATGAATGAGCTTTGCCTCATGACCATCGTCTATTTTTATACGCAGACGCCTTATCGCCACATCAATCACATTGGTATCGTTATCAAAATTCACATCCCATACTTGGGAGGCGATCACGGTACGTGGTAGCACTTCACCTCGGCGCTCTAATAAAAACTGTAGTAAGGAAAATTCTTTTGCCGTGAGCTTAATAGGCTTGCCGCCTCTATGTACCGTGCGCTTGGCAATATCCATCTTGAGATCTGCTATTTGCAGGATCGTACTTTGATAATCGGCTTGATTGGCGCGTCGTAACAGACTCTTTATTCTGACGATCAATTCTGCAAACGCAAAAGGCTTAGTCAAATAATCATCGCCTCCAATCTCAATTCCTTTTATCTTATCGCTTAAGTCATCTTTTGCCGTTAGAAAGAGCACAGGTGTTTGCTTACCCGCTGCTCGGTAATTGCGCACCAGCTCAAAGCCGCTAACATCAGGCAGCATCACATCCATTAGGATCACGCTAAACTCTTCTGTCATCAATGCATGATAGCCATCTAGGCCTGTTAGGTGATGATCAACAATAAAACCAGCTTCCGTTAAGCCTTTTTTTATATACTCGCCTAGTTTCAACTCATCTTCTACCAGTAGTATTTTCATAGTAACCCCTCAACACGATTATGATTATTTGACATCCTAATCAATATAGATGACAAAAACGTTTTGTAACTGACAAAAATGTCATGTACTCGTAATCAGATTGTCAGTCTTCATTTGCTAATCTATATGAATGAAACATAGTTGCTCGTTCCTAATATCTAGCTACTACGAATTATTTTCACAGGTAATCAATTTAAACGCCTAATAACTTACAAAAGAGGTTTTATATGAAAATTCACGGTTCATTCAAAAAAGTAGTATTGCTATCGGTATCTGTACTTATAGGTATTACTACTGCTAATGCGCATACTACTGATCTAAGTACTTCAATCATCAATAACTGCGACGCTGTTACTGACTTTGCAAAAAATTTGGATCATAACGATGCTCAGCTTTCTAGCGCCCAAATGAAAAGCTATATCGATGCTAGAGTGGCTTGTGAGATTGAACACAAAGATCAACATCTACAGTCTGAAAAATACTTCATTAACAAATATGGTAGCGATAAGTAATATCAGCTCTGATGTCATACTAAAGGATTGATGACAATATTAAAAACCATAAATAGCAAGATGACAGAATTGTAATCTTGCTGTCATCTCTCTGTCAGAATCAATAAAGTATGCTTTAAAGTAACTTAATATTTTAAAGTTTTTCGACTTCATACCAAATAAAATAAGGATTTACCATGTCACTATTCAAATCAATACCACTGTCTAAATCAATCGTAGCAACTGCTATAGCCTTAGTTGTTTCAACCTCTGCTTTGGCACATGACCCAAAAATGCATGCTGAAAAAGATCAGATGAATTGTGAAAAAATGGAAAAGCACATGCAAATGATGGGCAAAATGGATCATAGTAAAATGGATATGAAGGATCCTGCTATGAAAGCTATGATGACCAACATGGGAAAAATGAAAGCGATGTACCAAAAGCACTGTGTTACTAGTAAAAGTGATTCTTAGACATTGATCGTAGAAATTCAATATTATTGTTAGATGGTTTTGTCGAGCAGTAATTGGGTATTAACAAAAATGGATTTTTAGGACAAACCTATGAAGTTTTTACTAGGAGTACTGCTTACTGTCTTTGTCGCTATTGTGGGCATTTTTATTGTGGTGACCAGTGGCGTGATAAATATCGGTGCTGATCAAGCCCATAGTCCGCTGGTTTACAATTTTTTAGAAGCGGCACGTACGCGTTCAATAGCAAATGCTAGTAAGGACATTGCGGTTCCAAACCTAGAAAAGACAGAAATGATCAGCTCGGGCGGGGCAGACTATAAAGATATGTGTGCAGGCTGTCACTTATCTCCTGGGGTAGAAAGTACTGATTTTAGTGCAAGTTTATATCCAAAGCCGCCCAATTTTACCAATACTGAATTGGTGGAACGCTATAAAACAGATGCCGGTGCTCAGCAAGCCTTTTGGGCCATTAAACACGGTATTATGGCATCAGGTATGCCCGCATGGGGCGCTTCGCACGATGATGATAGAATGTGGGCAATGGTCGCTTTTATCAGATCGTTACCTGAATTGAATGAAAACCAGTACACCATGCTAACCACTAGGATAGACGATGATATGTTGGGCATGTCATTTGATGGTGAGATGGATATGTCAGGTGATGGATCCGGAATGCAACATTGATTTTTCGTAAAAGATGCAGTGCTTAATAGTGCTGCCTTTTGCGATTTGAGTTTTAAGCTTTACCAGTACTACTTTGGTCAGTGTTACGGCTTTAATTTTTATAAATGTGATCGTCAGATAGACGCTCAGGAGTGGTTTTATGAGACGCTATACCAATAGATTTATTAATGAACATAATCTGATATCTGGCCGTGTGCTCTCGGCGATCGTGGTATTGCCATTATCGTTAACGATAGCCGCTTGTAGTCAACCTAACGCGACTACTGCTGACTCAAAACCAGCGACTGAGCCAACTACCGCTACGCAAAAAACCGCGCTAATAGAGCAACCACAAGCCGAAATAATACCTGTCAGTGCTCATTCAGATACCCAATCAACTATTTTGCGAAATGTGTCAGCCACCGTCTATAAAGATGCCAATTGTGGTTGCTGTAAAGAGTGGGTCGGCCACGCAGAAGACAATGGGTTAAGCGCAGCTACCCATGATGTTGCCGACGTGTCTTTGTTTAAAGATCGTTATGGCGTACCGCAGCAAATGCGCTCTTGCCATACTACCGTTACTACCGATGGCTTTGTCTTTGAAGGCCATGTCCCTGCTAAGCACATGGCGCAGTTTCTAAAGAATCCGCCAAGTGATGCCATTGGACTTGCCGTACCTGGTATGCCAGTTGGTAGCCCTGGTATGGAATACCAGGATAAATTTATGCCATATAAAGTGATGCAGCTTAACAAAGATGGCTCAACAGCCATTTATGCAACCATTGACTCACCGCAGCAGCAAATCTAGTTTGATTAAAACATTACATAGCTCATTCTGTTCTATTAATGAGCCAACAGTTATATGAACTCAACTCCCATTTCACGGATTAAGTTAGGTAAATTATTATGAACAAGAATATGTTCAATCGCAGGCGTTTTTTGACAGGGTCTTCTACTTTGTTAGGGGCATCCATGCTATCTACGCTGCCGTCTATTGCCAATAGTGCACTCGATAAAGGGCAACAAAATGTAGCCGTCAACAGTGATAAAGCTGACCATATCGTACCCATTCTAACCGGTACAGAGTTTGACTTATACGTCAGTAAACAGTCCGCTATTGTGAACGGTAAAAAGAGCATGGCGACGCTGATTAATGACTCATTGCCAGCACCAACGCTAAAGATGCGTGAAGGCGATACAGTAACTATCCGTGTTCATAACCAGATGGATGAGTCGACCTCTATTCATTGGCATGGTCTGCTCGTCCCATTTGAGATGGACGGTGTGCCAGGTATCAGCTTTGATGGTATTCCTGCGAACAGTACCTTTACTTATACATTCAAACTGGTGCAATCAGGCACCTATTGGTATCACTCTCATAGTGGGTTCCAAGAGCAAACAGGAATGCTCGGCGCTATCGTCATTGAGCCAAAAGGCCGTGAGCGTCATCCAATCGAGGAAGACCACGTTATTGTGCTTAGTGACTGGACACACCGCGATCCACACAATCTCTTAAAACTTTTAAAGCAGCGTGCTGACTTTGATAACTACCACTTGCCAGACTTCAAAAAACTATTGTCTGATATCGCAGCAACAGATCTAGAAGCCGCTCATGATAAGCGCAAAATGTGGAATAAGATGCGCATGATGCCAACGGATTTCACCGATTTGTCTGGTGAAAAAACTTTTACGTATCTGATGAATGGTAAGACCACAGCCGCCAATTGGACACAGCTAGTGAAAGCGGGACAGCCCGTCAAACTACGCTTTATCAACGCCTCAGCACAGACGATATTTGATGTGCGTATACCGGGTCTCAAAATGACCGTCGTATCAACGGATGGAAATGATGTCGCACCCGTTGCGATTGATGATTTCCGTATTGGCGTAGCTGAGACCTATGATGTCATCGTCACTCCGACCAAAGATGCGCATACGATATTTGCCCAAAATATAGACCGTTCGGGCTATGTCGCGACCACGCTTGCAACCAAAAAAGGCGCTCGTGCTGCAATACCTGCTATGGATAAGATCGAATGGCTAACCATGGCCGATATGATGGGTGCGATGGGTGATAAAGGTTACAAAGCAAAGCACGCTAAGACCGAGTATGACTTTAAATCTGATATGCGTGTCGACAGTCCACGTATGAACCTCGATGACCCCGGTATCAATCTGCGTGAGATTGATAGAAAGGTTTTGACTTATGATCAATTACGCTCTGTCGATGAGGCCATATTTGCGGAGCAGCGTAAGCCTACCCGAGAGATCGAGCTACATTTAACGGGTAACATGGAGCGCTATATTTGGGCCTTAGATGGTGTCATGTTTAAGGATGCAACCCCTGTCAATATTAAGCCTAACGAGCGTGTACGCATTACCTTAGTCAATGACACGATGATGAACCATCCGATGCATTTGCATGGTATGTGGAGTGATTTGCGCACGCCATCTGGAGACTTTCAGGTACGTAAACATACGATTGTGGTGCAACCTGCGCAAAAGATTAGCTTTGATGTGACGGGTGAGTTTGGACGATGGGCGTGGCATTGCCATCTGCTTTATCACATGGAAGCCGGTATGTTCAGAGAAGTTGCCGTTGTTTAACAAACCTTCAAATATGAGGCTTATTATGAAAATATTTAAGAAAAATCTGCCATTCATTGGTTTGTCATCGCTAGTCTTGCTCACATCCTCTTTTGCAACAGCTGCTGAGATGTCTGGTATGGATCACAGTGACATGGATATGTCAGGCGATATGTCTGGTATGGATCATAGCGGCATGGACATGTCAGGCGATATGTCTGGTATGGATCACAGTGGTATGGACATGTCGGGCGATATGTCTGATATGGATCACAGCAGCATGGATATGTCTGATATGGATCACAGCAGCATGGATATGTCTGATATGGATCACAGTGGCATGGATATGTCGGGCGATATGTCTGGTATGGATCATAGCGGTATGGATATGTCAGGTGATATGTCTGATATGGATCATAGTGGCATGGATATGTCAGGTGATATGTCTGATATGGATCATAGTGGCATGGATATGTCTGGTATGCAAGGTGGGCAGCCACCAGCCGATGCTCGCAGTCCAGACTATTCAAATGGGGTTCCCTACGGGCAGGATGGTAAGCCAAGGATGATGGGTAGGATGCACTAATGGGGAGTCTCAGTAGATGGCTTGGTGTATCAGTTCGATGAAGTCCAAATCAACTTTGAAGCGACGGGTTGGTAGGGTACTG
>NZ_DFQV01000021.1:38375-144792 GCF_002377945.1 Psychrobacter sp. UBA3480 | reverse complement strand
ATCGTAATAATGAGTCGCTATGGCATTGTTATTGCCTAAATTGATAAAATCTTGCAGACGTGCTTTTTGCTCAAACGTAAAAGCATCTAATGTCTGTTGATGGTCTTCAATAAATGTCTTAAAAATAGGGCCTTGATCGATAAAATCAAAGATACTGACCCTCCACTTATCGAAGCTACGCTTCGTCACTTTTTCGTCGACAAACACCCATATATCGTTATGCCTAGGATCAGCCAATACCTTTTTCATCAAGTCATCGATCTCGATAGCCGGCCCTTCTAGCACTTGCACGTACTGGCCTCGGCGATAGGATAGAACACCTGTGATTTGCGCGGCTGTATTGCGTTTGCGAGATATCTGTACGATGTTTGACAAACCGGCAGGCAGATTGATACCGCGCTCATTGGCTGTGGTTCTACTGACATACGCAATACATTTCATGTTGCCCTCACTTAAATAAGGCATATAAAGTAGCTTGTTCAATGATGACGATAGCTACTGATAATTAAGGGGTGAGTATTGAGTCATCGCTCTTTAAAGTGGCAGCAATAGCAATGACTCAATAATAAGAAGCGTGATTTTAGCTTATTTATACTTCAAGCTTAGCTTCGATGCCTTGTACTTTACGGCGCGCCAAAGCTAGGTTTGATTTGGCTTTATCGAGTACCAAGTACAAAAACAAACCTTCGTTATGCGCTGATGGGCGAATGATATGAATCTGTGATTCTAGAGTAATCAAGATATCATCGATATCACCTTTGATACCTAATGATTCCATCGTCGCCATTTTGGCTTTGACCACTTGCGAGTTACCCGCACCAGCAAGCTCTAAATCGACGCCGCCACCAGCCATGCCTAGTACCATGCCTGACATATAGTCGACAATACAGGTACCCATAGCGCCATCAACTTGCATTAACTCTTGTAAAGACTGATCGATATTTGACATTTTCTTTCCTCAATTATTTTAAATGGTGAAGCACTTATACTTTATTTTAAAAATAAAGTGATTGTTTGTGCCGTATTTTATCTAAAGCTATCACTGTATATTAATAATAAAACCACACTATGATTAGTGAATCTAAATTATTATATTTAACTAATTAGATAATTTACATAATAACTTCAGTGGCAGCTATTATAGTAAACAATTCGACTCTTAGCATCACTATAACCAACCAGTCATCGCTATATAGCTACCGCTTAAAGAAGCAATCAATAATTATTGAGCTTTTTGTTCTTTGTTAGCGTGGTAGGCTGGTCGTAATATTCGAGAAAAGCTGTTTGGCCTGCACTATTTTTAATCCAATATCATCTAATGGAATAACTCATAATGACTGACTTAATCATAAAAAACGCCCGATTAGCGACTCATAAAACCCTTGTAAATATCTTAATAACAGACCAGCATATTGCTCGTATTGAGGATATAGCTGACGATAATGCTAACAGCCAAGACAGTCAGTAAATCCATCAGCCGCGAGTTACGATGCTCAAGGTAACTTTGTCTGTGGCGGCTTTTATGACAGTCATACTCATCTGGATAAAGCCTGTATTTTAGATCGCTGTACTATAGAACAAGGAAACTTAGAAGAAGCGGTAGAGGAGACGGGAAAAGCGAAAGAGGCGTTCACGGAAGCAGATGTGTACGCGCGTGCCTCAAGAGTGATTGAGATGGCTATAAAAAAAGTACCGTCGGGCTGCGCACTTTCGTTGAGACCGATCAAAAAACAGACCTACGTAGCTTTGAGGCGATAAAACGCGCGCGTGATACCTATGTTTTTGCCATTAATATAGAGATTTGCGCCTTTGCGCAATCGGGTCTCACTAGGGCGTGTCCTTAATACAATCGACAGTCACCTAAATGGACTAAAATGGCTAAATACTATCAAACGGCGTCAAATTACTCACGAATATCTTGATATCCATAGATTTCCATAGCATAGACCTATAACACAGACCAAATGGTTTGGGCAAAAAAAGGGACAGTCACCTAGCTGTCCCTTTTTTATATATTTTAATGTGCCAATCGCGACCGATTAGCTAGCAGGTACATCAAAGTAATCAAGATCAAAGTTCATCATTGGATCACTACCGGCTTTGACCATTTTTGCATGAGCATCGATACGCGGTAGGACACGGCCAACGAAATAGTCAGCAAGCTTGGCTTTATTGGTATAAAACTCGCCTTCTTTTCCATTAGCGGCTTCTACCATCAACGCAAACATGTATGAGTAAGCAAGGTAGCCAAACGCATGCATGTAGTCAACCGCACAGCCATTGATTTCGTTTTTGCGTTCACCGATGTTGTTAAGCACAGTGGTGGTTAACTCTTCAATGGTATCTGCTGCATTTAACGTAGCTTGTTTGATAGCGTGATCTGCTTGCATGTTGCTAACAAAGTCACGAATCTCACCCAAGAAATGAGTGACGTACTTGCCGTTGTTACGAGCAACCTTACGACCTAGTAAGTCAAGCGCTTGAATACCGTTGGTACCTTCATAAATCTGCGCAATACGGGTATCACGAACGATCTGCTCCATACCCCATTCGCGGATATAGCCATGACCACCAAAGACTTGCTGACAATCAACAGTGGCTTCCAGTGCTTTATCAGTCAGGAACGCTTTAGCAACTGGTGTCAGTAGGGCAACACGAGCTGCAGCTGCTTTGGCTGACTCAGGATCGGTACTAAACTTCTCTTCATCAAGGTTTTTGGCAACGTACATCGCAAAACAGCGCGATGCTTCAGTGTTTACTTTGGCGTTCAATAGCATACGGCGGACATCAGCATGATGAATAATAGCATCAGCAGGTTTTTCTGGGCTTTGTAGCTGGGTATCGCTACGGCCTTGACCGCGGTCATTGGCATATAACGCTGCATTTTGATAGGCAAGCTCAGAACCACCAAGGCCTTGCAAGCCCATAGTGACACGCTCGTAGTTCATCATGATGAACATAGATGATAGACCAGTATTTTCCGCGCCAACCATCCAGCCTTTGGCGTTATCAAAGTTCATGACACAAGTCGCAGAGGCTTTGATACCCATTTTGTGTTCGATAGAGCCTACCGCTAACGTATTGCGCTCGCCTAAGCTACCATCTGCATTGACCAAGAATTTTGGTACGACAAATAGCGAGATACCTTTTGAGCCTTCTGGTGCATTTGGTGTTTTTGCCAATACCAAATGAATGATGTTGTCAGTAAGGTCATGCTCACCACCAGTGATAAAGATTTTGGTACCAGAGATATCATAGCTACCATCATCATTAGGCACAGCTTTGGTTTTGATAATACCCAAATCAGTACCAGCATGCGGCTCTGTCAAGCACATAGTACCCGCCCATTCGCCGTTGTACATTTTTTCTAGATAAGTTTGCTTTTGCTCTTCAGAGCCAGCTGCATTTAAACAAAGCGTCGCACCGACTGTTAGGTTTGGATATAGGGCAAATGATTGGTTGGCAGTGAAAACCATCTCTTCGGTGAGCATGGTAACCATTTTAGGGAAGCCCTGACCGCCGTATTCAGCATTACCGCTTAAGCCAACCCAGCCTGATTCAGCATATTGCTTGTAGGCTTCTTTGAATCCTGTTGGAGTCGTGACGATGCCATCACCTTCGAAAGTTGCGCCTTCTTCATCACCGCTACGGTTAATAGGAAGTAGAATGTTTTTTGACAGTTTTCCCATTTCTTCTAAAATCATATCGACAGTTTCCATGTCGACATGAGCCAAGTTTTCGTTGTTTTGCCAAAACTCTGGCGCTTTGAATACGTCATTTAAGATAAAGCGCATGTCATTAAGAGGGGCATTATAAACAGCCATAAACATTCCTTTGGTTCAAATAATTAAAATTGAAGTTGTTAAGATTATCAACTGTTCTCTTGGTATAACCTTAGCGATTAATAATCAAAGTTTAACAAATAAGCTTGTGAGCGAGTGTATTTCTTCGTGAATTGTGCGTACACCAAAAGTTAGCAGCGGCTATTGAAGTGCTTATAGACACCTCACTGACAACTATAATGTGAGAAGGTAGATAGGTCGGTGCTTATAGATAGTTGCTACTGTTAAAACTATGTCGATAGTCGTCATAAGCATACGCAAAACAAAGCGGCAACACACCGAAGTATGTTGCCGCTCAGGATTACACGATTGCAAAGTTTAGCGCTTTAATTAAAAGGCAAACTGATCAACGTCCATGCTCATGTATGGCTCTACACCAGTGCTGATACGCTGTACGTGCGTAGTAGTACGTGGCAATAGCTTAGCAAAGTAGAACTGAGCCGTTTTAACTTTAGCGTCATAGAATGCTTTTTCGCCAGTACCGTTTGCGATAGCAGTCTGAGCAACCAGTGCCATACGTGCCCATAAGTAGGCTAGGGTGACATAACCACTGAAATACATATAGTCTACTGCAGCGCCGCCGACAGCGTCTGGCGTTTCAGTTGCTTGCATGCCGATGCGTGCAGTCAAATCGCCCCATTCTTTAAGATGCTTGGCAAGTGGGCGAATGAACTGACCCATCTCGTCATTTTCTTTGTTTTCTTCACAGAATTCTTGGATAACGTTTACAAAGTTCGCAAGTAGCTTACCTTGTGAACCTAGGACTTTACGGCCTAACAAGTCAAGTGCTTGAATCTCTGTGGTACCTTCGTATAAGCAAGAAATGCGCGTATCACGTACGTTCTGCTCCATACCCCATTCACTAACGAAACCATGACCACCATAAACCTGAATACCATGGTTGGCAGCTTCCAGACCTGTTTCAGTCAAGAACGCTTTAGCAATTGGTGTCAGTAGTGACAACATTTGGTCAGCAAACTTCAACTCTTTGCCTTCGCCTTTTGCGACGGTATCTGCAAAGTGTGAGAGATAATACACTAGCGCACGACCACCTTCAGCAAAGGCTTTTTCAGTCAATAGCATGTTACGAACCGCTGGATGTACGATGATAGGGTCAGCCGCTTTCTCTGGTGCTTTCGTACCTGATAGTGAACGCATCGCTAAGCGGTCTTTTGCATAAGTCAATGAACCTTGGAACGCATACTCTGCTGCAGTCAAACCTTGCACAGCAGTACCGATACGTGCCACGTTCATAAAGGTGAACATACACTGTAGGCCACGGTTTTCAGGTCCAATCAAGTAACCCGTTGCGCCATCGAAGTTCATGACACAAGTTGCAGAAGCTTTGATACCCATTTTGTGTTCGATAGAGCCACAAACGACATTGTTGCTTTCGCCAACGCTACCATCTGCGTTGACCGTCATTTTTGGGACAATAAACAATGAGATACCTTTGGTGCCAGCAGGTGCGCCTGGTAGACGAGCCAAAACAATGTGGATAATGTTATCAGTTAGGTCATGCTCACCTGCAGAGATAAAAATCTTTTGACCCGTGATGCTATAGCTACCATCTTCTTTAGGCTCAGCTTTGGTACGGATAATACCCAAGTCAGAACCCGCATGCGCTTCAGTAAGACACATGGTGCCTGACCATTCGCCAGTGACCATTTTTTCTAAATAGGTTTGTTTTTGCTCGTCAGTACCATGATGCTCGATGGTTTGAATAGCACCATGTGATAGGCCAGGGTACATAGAGAATGACCAGTTAGCCGTACCAACCATTTCATTGATGACAGTAGATAATGAGAACGGCATGTTTTGACCGCCAAAATCTTCTTCAGCAGATAAAGCAGGGAAGCCAAGCTCACAATACGCGTCATAAGCTTCTTTAAAGCCTTTTGGCGTGGTGACCTTACCATTATCAAACTTACAGCCTTCAGCATCACCGCTTTGGTTCAATGGTGACAGTTCGTTTTCAGCAAAGCTTGCAGCCATTTCAAATAGGCTGTCCATTAGCTCACGGTCAGCTTCTTGGAACGCAGGCAAAGTTTTGTAGTGGCTTTCACTATCGAGTAGTTCATGCATAACGAATTGGATATCACGTAAGGGCGCTTTGTATTGCATAACTTCCTGTCCTTTTTGGAATGTAACCGATCATAGCCAATAATGAGCATATGGTCGCACTATCCTCTAGTGCGTTATTCTTACCTAACCAATCTGAAAATCTAAATAAAGGATAAACAGTAAAGCAGGTCAACCATGCTATCGATTACATAAAATAGTGTTGAAAAGAGTGGTGATTGTCAGAGTCAATGAGAGATTAAATGTGCTCTAACAAATTCACTATAAAAGATAGGCTTTCATAGGTGATTATACAAGTTTGGTGACAGGACTGATAAGTCATGAACCTATCTTGCATCGGTTATGCAATCGACGTTAGGCGCTAGGAAACAGAAGTATTAAGCATATGAAAACTTTAATGTTACTAAGACAGATAGTCCTTTATATGATTAGTATGAACGTGAAAAAACGACAGCCAAAAAAATAGCGTTCGCCATAAAGACAAACGCATCGGTATAAATGACAACACTATTTGGTAGAACCGAGCCTGTAAGTTATTTCACAGGTATAAATGCGATAAACCGTGATAAACATTAAACATGCTCGTATGCTAGGAGTCTGAACATAGTAGCTTATAGTTAATAGCTTAGTATTTACTCGGAAGTGTTTTGCTTAATCAACATTGCAGTGGCGACATCAGCAGCCACGGGTTTGCTAAACCAATAGCCCTGACCAATTTTGCAACCCATATCTAATAACACATCGCGCTGCTGCTCAGTTTCGATACCTTCAGCAACGACCTGCATGTCTAAAGCGACTGCTAAGTCTAAAATGGCTTTTACAATTGCGTGCTGGGTACGATCGGTTTCAATATTGGAGATAAAGCTCTTATCAATCTTGATAAAATCAAATGGATATTCTTGCAAGTAGCTTAATGACGCATAACCAGTACCGAAATCATCTAGCGCTAGACGTACGCCAAGCTCTCTAAGCGAGTTAAGCTGTTTTTTTACATTGTCATGACGCTGAATCAAAGACGACTCGGTCACTTCGATATGCAACTGATGGGCAGCAACGTCATTTTCTTCCAGTAGTGTGCTCACCATATCAAAGAAGTCAGGGTGGCTGAACTCAGCAGCATCAGCGTTGATACAGACGTGTTGATGAAACCCTTGCTGTTGCCAAACAGAGAGTTGTTTGACAATTTTAATGGCCAGTTGCGAAAACAAATCAAAGGAGAGCTTGTGCGCGATAATGGCATTGATAAAATGAACGGGTTTGAGTAATCCGCGAGTAGGATGTTGCCAACGTACCAATGCTTCAAAACCTGTGATAGCCCCAGTTTCCAATGAGAACTTTGGCTGATAATAAGGAACGAACTGGCCTTCAAGGGTAGCAGTCCTAAGCTCAGACTCTAGCTCTAAGCTACCAGCGGTGGCGCTTTCAATTACCTCGTCGTACCAGCGAATATCATCGCCACCATGCTGCTTGACATAGTCCAATGCTTTTTCTGCTTTGGTCAATAAACCGGTTACTTCGTTATCGTCTTTTGGAAAACAGCTGACACCCACAGAAATATGGTAATAGATATTTGCATCTGTTGCATGGCTCTTATCAGTAGAAAAGGGACGCTCACACATTTGCATGAGTGTATCTAATTGATGACGTACCATATTGGCATCTTTAACCTCAAACAGTAGCGCAAAATCATCACCACCAAAGTGAGAAAAGGAGCGTAAATTATGTAGTTTGAGCTTCTCGACTTCTTCTGCAAAGTTTTTTATCAAGTCATTGGCACCATCAGGCCCTAGTAAGCTGGCAAGATTACGATAACGATCAATATTTAAACGTACAAGGACAACCTCTTGGTAACTATCCAATAGCATGTCACTTGTCTGACTCAAAAATACCTTACGGTTAGGGAGGCCTGTGAGCTGATCATAGTTGAGTAAATGGGCGACCTGTTTTTGATCTTTAATAACTGCAGACATATCACGCAGCATACCAATATGATAAGCCATTTGATCTATATAAATTCTGCGATAAGTAATATGACAGTCAATATTCTGTCCATAACGGTTGGCCATCGAAAAATCAAGTTCATAAAAACCATGTTCGTTTAAGTTTTTCTTGATATCTTTTAGAATTACTTGCTCTGCTTCTGATAAAAATTCAGCAGCATATATACCAAGTGGACGACCGATTAAAAACTCTTCTTTGTAGCCAATCAAAAGCTCATAGCTAGGATTGACAGATAAATAACGTAGATTTTCGTCTAGTATAAATATGGCATCTTCAATTCTCTCACACAGTTCGGTCATTAACCGTTGCTTAATCGATGCTGGGATAGTGTCAAAATCGCTCATAATAATGGCTCACAAAATAATGGCTTATAAAATAATGGCTTATAAAAATAAATATGGTGATTCAACTTCTCAACATTGAGCTAAGATCACTTTTAAGTCTACAAAATATAAAACAAAAGTTCTACTTTTAAATTTATTAATGATAATGACTATTATTATTGGTTATAGTTTCCAGCTATACAAGGCGGATATAGTAGACAAAGCAACCACTGGTGCGGTCTCAGTGCGTAACACTCTTGTACCAATTTGCCAAGGCTTAAAGCCAGCACTCTCCGCTTGCTGACATTCATCTTGACTCAGACCACCTTCAGGTCCAATCAGTAGTTTAATATAAGGAGTTTGTTTTTTAAGCACATCAGGTAGAGCACTAGGCATGGCAGGTTGTCCTGCTGCTGGTACGCTCATTTGCATACATAAATCTGAAAGACCGTCTAATATCTGGTAATAAGGATCTTGACTAAGCACAGAAACGATAGAACTGACGGCCATTTGCGTCTTTGTAACGTCAGTAGCCATAGCCTCAGTAGTCTTAGCATCAGAATTGGTATTGCTTAGCCATTCATTGATAGATTGTGGCGCAAGAATGAGGGGCGGACGATTAAGACCGCATTGTTCACAAGCGGCAATCGCTACTTGTTGCCAATGTGCCAGTTTCTTTTCAACTTGAGCAGGTTTCAATGTGACTTCACCATGATGGCTGCTGAGCAACTGAATAGCAGTCACGCCAAGTTCGGTCGCCTTTTGTATCGCATAGTCCATACGTTCGCCTCGGCTCATTACTAAGCCGATTTGAGTGATAGTAGGTGCCGTACGATCGTCGTCTATATGTGTAAGCAAAGTAGCAGTGGCATTTTTTTTACTGATTGCCTGTAGCTCTACTGTATATTCGCCGCCAAATCCATCGAACAAAATCCCTTGATCACCAATATTGGCTCGTAGTACACGGCACCAGTGATGGACAACGCTATCTGGTAATTCGACATTGCTACCTAGCGGTAACTCATCCAATTTAGGTAGTGATGAGGCATCAGCATTGTCGTTGTTAATGGCATAAAAAAAACGTCGCACGTGGTCTTATTCCTATTATTTGATTGAGTATAGTTATTATTAGATCTATAGAATATCACTTGAGACAATTAATGACATTTGTTTTATGAGAATTTTTCTTAATAAAGAAAATTATTTTTAGAGCAGCATTATTACACAGTGAAGAAATTTTTAAAAATCAAATAAGATAAAGTGTATGAATAAAATGGTAAAGGGCTATTGGTCAAAATTTTGACAATAAAAAACTGACGCTCCTAGAAGCGCCAGTCATTAATAATGTATTCAGGAATGATTAAAGGATATTCTAGAACGCTTAAGTATTTAAGCAGTCAATCCCAAAGCTTCTACTAAGCGTTTGTTTGGCTCAACTTTGTTCATGCTATAAAAGTGCATAGCAGGGACGCCCTCGGCAATCAAACGTTCACACAAGCGATAAACCACATCAAAGCCAAACTCACGAATAGCCTTACGGTCATCACCAAAATCCGTCAGCTGTTTACGTACATAGCGCGGAATATCAGCGCCACAGCTATCAGCAAAACGCAAGAGATTGCTCGAATTGGTAATTGGCATGATACCAGCGACCAAAGGCTGAGCTACTGTATCAATACCGCGTTTCTCTAACTTATCACGCAAGTACAGATAGCTGTCAGCGTTGTAGAAAAACTGGGTAATCGACGCATTGGCACCAGCTTGGTATTTATTTACCAGATTATCGATATCAAACTCAAAGCTACGCGCTTGTGGGTGCATCTCAGGGTAGGAAGCCACTTCGATATGGAAGTGATCACCTGAATGCTCACGAATGTACTTTACCAAATCTACCGCAAATGGTAGCTCACCCATGCCCACCTGACCTGATGGCAAGTCGCCGCGTAGCGCTACTAAGCGTCTAATACCTAAAGTCTTATAATACTCGAGCAATTCAGCGATTTCACTTTTGTCATCGCCAATACAAGACATGTGCGGCGCGATTTCAGTGGTACCACGCGCACTTAGTGCCTGTACGATATCTAAGGTGCGGCTACGGGTTGAACCGCCCGCACCATAAGTTACCGAAAAATAAGCTGGCGACAACTTATTAAGCTCATCATAAGTGCTGAGAAGCTTTTCGTGACCTTGCTCGGTCTTTGCAGGAAAGAACTCAAAGGAGAAAGCAGGCTTACTCACAGTCAGGCTCCTTTTAGTATTTATAAGCATCAGGCTTGAATGGACCTTCAACTGGCACACCCAAATACTCAGCTTGCTTTTGGGTCAGCTTGGTTAGCGTACCGTTAAAGCCTGCAACCATCGCAGCGGCTACTTCTTCGTCTAACTTTTTAGGCAATACTTTTACGTATAGGTTGTCAGTACGTTGGTCAGCTGGCAAGTCAGCGAATTTTTCTTCGAACAGATACATTTGAGCCAATACTTGGTTGGCAAATGAGCCGTCCATCACGCGTGATGGGTGACCAGTTGCGTTACCTAGGTTTACTAGGCGACCTTCAGCAAGCAAGATTAGATAATCGTTTTCATCGTCTGAGCGGAAGATTTGATGCACTTGTGGCTTGATCTCAACCCAGCGCCAGTTATCACGCATAAACTGAGTGTCGATTTCGGTGTCAAAGTGACCGATGTTACATACCACAGCACCAGGCTTAAGGGCTGCTAGCATATGTCTATCACAAACATGGTAATTACCAGTAGTCGTGACGATCATGTCAGTGTCTTCAAGCAAGCGCTTGTTGATACTGGCTGCGCCGCCCGTGTTGTCACCGTCGATGTATGGTGATAATACTTCAAAGCCGTCCATACATGCCTGCATCGCACAGATAGGGTCAACTTCTGAAACACGTACGATCATGCCTTCTTGGCGTAAGCTTTGTGTAGAGCCTTTGCCTACATCACCATAACCGATAACCAAAGCGCGGCGACCAGCAAGGAACATATCGGTAGCGCGTTTGATAGCATCGTTTAAGCTATGACGGCAGCCGTATTTATTATCATTTTTAGACTTGGTAACTGCGTCGTTGACGTTGATAGCTGGCACTTTAAGCGTACCTTTACCAAGCATCTCAACCAAGCGATGAACGCCAGTAGTGGTTTCTTCTGAGATACCATGGATGTTATCAAGCAGCTCTGCATAATCGCTGTGAATTAAAGCAGTCAAATCACCGCCATCATCCAAGATTAAGTTAGCATCCCAAAGTTGGCCTGACGCTTCGCCGCCAACATGTACTTGCTGACGTAGGCACCATTCATACTCTTCTTCTGTTTCGCCTTTCCAAGCATAGACAGAGATACCAGCAGCAGCAATCGCAGCAGCAGCATGGTCTTGGGTTGAGAAGATGTTACATGAAGTCCAGCGTACTTCAGCACCTAGCGCGACGAGTGTCTCGATAAGGACCGCAGTTTGGATGGTCATGTGGATACAGCCAGCGATTTTCGCGCCTTTAAGCGGCTGGTCGGCTTCGTAGCGACGACGCAAGCCCATTAGGGCAGGCATTTCAGCTTCAGCAAGGGTGATTTCACGACGGCCGTAATCAGCAAGGCTGATGTCAGCAACTTTATAGTCAGTAAAAGAGGGATCGATCGTATGGGCAGATGGTGTAGTAGACACTGCGTCCATAATATGCTCCTATCAGTGGTTAACGAATGATAAAAAGAATAAAAACGCAGGTGCCGTTGTTTGCGCTGTGAGCGACCAAAAATATGGTCTCTCGACAGTTAACCGAGCCTAACATAACCTGTGATTGCATAACTATAGAATGTTAATGCAGTAAATCACTGTTATGGCGCAACACCTCTCGGAGGTCGTTATTGTAATTGATGAGTCATGAATTGTCACCTCTTGGATAACATAAATAGCTGACGGTATAGGCACGTAAGATGGGAAGCGGTAATATGTAGCAATAAAAAAGGCCATCGATGGATGACCTTTTTTATTCTCATTTCAGACAGTCCAAATAGTACTAAGAGAAAATTAGTACCAGTTGTAGGTTAGAGAGGTAAAGTAGTTAATACCGTCAGTATTATAGCCAATATCTGTTATATACTCTTCGTTAGTGATGTTATTTAGACGTGCAGTCATAGATAAATTATCAGTAAGTTTGTAGTTACCACTGATGTTCAGCAATCCATAGTTGTCTACAAATTGAGAGTCAGTATTGGTAATTCTGCTGTAATAGTCCCCTACATACTGATATTCAGCGCGTATATCTAAACTTGGCAGACGGTATCCGACATATACCAAGCCCTTGTGTTCAGGACGGTAGGGAAGAGAGTTGCCATCATCACTTCCACCACTACTGTCTTCTGCCTTCTGGTAATCATAGCTGCCGCCAAACAGATAGTCGTTCATTTCCCAGTCAGAAGTTAATGAGATACCTTTGATTTTAGCTTCATTGATATTTTGACTAGCTCCTGCATAAGGATTGCTAGGCGTAGGGCTTGCGACGTAACTGATTAAATTTTCAACATCATTATAATAGCCAGTGAGACGTGTAGACTGTAGCAGAGTGTTGTATTCAGCAAAAGCTTCGTAGTTGTCGCTAGTTTCAGGCTTTAGATCGGGGTTACCACTATATACAGGGCTTAAATCATTAAAAACAGGTGCGCGGAAGCCTTTAGCATAGCTCGCACCAACGCGGAAATCAGGACTAAGATGCATTGCACCGCCCAAATTATAGGTGGTTTCATCACCATAGCGTGAGTCATCATCGTAGCGTAGGTTGGCTTGTGCATCAAAGCGGTCATTGGCGATGACATAGCCAGCAAAGGCACTTTTGACATTACGGTCATCAATACTGTAAGCCGTGCTGTCTAAGTCTTGAGTGAGGTATTCGAGACCATAAACACCTTCACCAGCTAGCAGCTTGTTTTTACCAACTAAGCTAATCTGGTCTTGAGTACCATCGAATACATTTGGATACTTAGCATAAGACTCGCTTTTATCAATAGAGTGACCATATTGGAGCTTAACAGAGGCATCAGGCATATATTGCCAGTCGACATAAGCTTGTGCTGCGCCGTTTTCTTGATCAGCATGAGCGTCTTCAAAAGTACCATCGTCATATTCAGTAGTGGATTTACTATACAAGATGCTAGCACCTGTCAGTAACGTGTCGCTAAAACGCTGATTGACTGCTAAGCTTACACTGTCGCTCTCAAAACCATCAGCGTCTTTGTTATAAGGGTCGTTTTGATTACTGGGATCTGGTCGGGTCGCATTGATACCATCTGTTTCGTTGTGACTGGCCGAAAGGCTTAATGTAGTACCATTAGTATTGGCAAGTTGTGCGCTCGCACCATATACGTAATGATCGTTTGAGCCGATACCTGCGGTAACTGACATGCTACTTCGATCTATATTGCTGCCTTTAGTGAATACTTGAATCACACCACCCATCGCATCCGCACCATAGATGCTAGAACCTGATGCACCATAGAGAACTTCAATTCGATCAATTTGATCAGCAGGTAGCAAGTTTAACGCGGCGCCTCCAGCACTGACTGAGCTATAACGTATACCATCAATCAATACGAGGACTTGTTTGCTATCGTAGCCGCGCATATAAAAGTTTGAAGAAGCGCCAAGACCACCGTTTTGTTTAAAAGCAATGCCTGGCTGACGTTTGAGTACGTCCAAAACGGTTTGACCTTGATAACGTTGTAACTCTTCTTTATCGATTACTCGTGTTTGCGCAATTACATTACTTGTCTTAGCAGGTGTGCGAGTGGCTGTCACGACAATTTCATCAAGCTCAACCTGTGGTAAGTCACTACTACTGATAGCCGTATCTTGAGCGGTAGCTGCCATTGCAGTATTTACTGCAAGTAAGCTAAGAACGCTCAAAATACTTAAACGAAGATAGGTACGTGAAGATGCACGTGATACAGACATAGTCGATTCCAAAGTAATCAAGTTAAAAATGCAGAAATGCAGAAATGAGAAGTAACTATTATGACGTAAAAGGGGTCAAAAGTTACAAAAAACAGTATATAAGCAAAACTGTGCTCATTATCTACAAATTAACCTGCTTTATAAACTACTTTAACCTAATCTTTATTCAGGATAGGCTGAATGTCATTCATGTTAGCTTACTAAATAGTCTATTAAAAATTAATTTACCTAAATATTTTATGAGCATCTTCTTAGTTTTATAAGAGAAAGCTGTCTTAATAAATACTTATTATTAGAAATGCACATAGAGTAAAAAATCAAATACCAATACAGTTAGCTACAAAATTGCGTAATCAAAAGTACTGCTGTTATAAATAATTGTTACTATAGTATGGACATCACCTGTCATTTATCATGCCATTTTTAAACTAAGAGGTTTGTTTTGTCTATCAAGCATAATCTGACTCCCAGTCCTTTGCCTAATTTATTCTCTGCTATTACTAAAATGCCAATTATAGTCGCAATGTTATTATTGACTATGCTGTTGAGCATTGCCTTGCCAAATAATGCTTATGCTGTCGAGGCTGGTGCGCTTGGAGTGGGTAATGACAGTAGTGGAGAGACAGTAAGTACGCCATTGCCTGATTCGTTTGGCCGAGATACGCCGCGTCATACGGTACAAGGGTTTATCAGTGCGCTGGGTGAAAATGATTATTTGCTGGCAAGTAATTATCTCAACTTATCAAAGTCCGATAACCCAACGACCGTTGTGCGACAGTTTAAACAGGCACTAGATGCAGGTGGGCGTTTTCAGCCGGATCTACAGATTAGTAACTCACCTGAGGGTAATCTAACTGACCAGCTGCCACCTAGCCAAGAAAATGTCGGTGTGATTAATATCGGAGAGCGAAGTGTTCCGTTACTACTCGAAAGGGTGGTCTCAAAACAGAATGAGCAATATTGGCAGTTCTCTAGCGATACGTTGACCTCAGTACCAGAAGTGATAGAAAATACTGAGCCGACCTTAGTATCGCGCTACACGGTTGATTCTTTAGATGGTAAAAAGCTTTTCGGCTATCAGCTAGCTGATTTGGTTGCCGCGCTCACCATGATTGTGACTAGCTTTGTACTTACTTATGTCGCGGTATGGTTGCTATACCACTTATTAAGGATTGTTTATCCGTATTTGCGTGGTACGCCATTGCCGTTACCTAACAAAGTAATATTGCCACTCTCTGTGGTCATTATGGCATTGATACTATCAGAAGTGATGGTTTATGCAGGCGTATCGGTGACACTACGTGAGCCAGTCAATCGCTTTACGGATATAGCCTCTTGGTTGGCGCTGACTTGGCTACTATTACGAGTGATCGATGCGATATTTACCCGAGCGGTAAATCTGAGCTACAAGAAAAACTATACTGAGCGTGTCTCAATTTTGGGACTGCTGCGTAAGGTCGTCAAAGCGCTATTACTGATATTTGCAGTGATTGTTATTTTTGGCAATTTGGGTTTTGATTTGACCACTGGTATTGCCGCACTGGGTGTGGGTGGTTTGGCGTTGGCCCTTGGTGCGCAAAAGACAATTGAAAACTTAGTTGGTAGTGTCGTCGTCGTCGCAGATTCACCTGTGCGTATCGGTGACTATTGTAAGTTTGGTACTTACGAAGGCACAGTTATCGACATTGGTATTCGCTCATCGCGTGTACGGACCTTGTCGCGGACGATTGTTACGGTACCAAATGGTGACTTTTCATCGATGCAGATCGAAAACTTTACCTCTCGCGATATGTTTCGTTTTTTCCACTACTTATATATTAAGCGTACCGCTGATCTTGACGTAATATTCAAAATGGTTAATGACTTGGATGAATTTATAAAAGAGCATGATTTGACCAATCAAGAATGGAATCAGGTCAATATTTTGGAGCTGCGCCAAGATTGCTATGTTATTCAGTTGCAAGCTTATGTGAATGCTATTGGTATCATTGAGTTCTATGACAAACAAAACGCTTTGTTTGTCGATATATTAAAGAAAGTCGCGAAATATAAAGTAGAACATGCATTGCCGACTCAGCAGTTGATTGTTAATCAAACGGAGCTTGAACATCATGTGGGAAGTAGTACTGATGAATCAGCAGAAGGAAATGAATCAGATAACAGTAGTAACTCTGCTAATAATGAAGTGTCTGATAACAAGGAAGTAAACACAAGCGTATACAGGAAAGATTACAACGACGATGGCGTTGATATTCGTAAAGATAGCGACAAGGCTAAAAATGATGTTGCAAGTCACCACAAATTCTCTATGGCGACCGTCAGCAGAAGTGGTGCGCTTAAGGCACTAAAGCATAAAAGTCATATGCTAAGAAAAAGTAAGTTTAAGCACACTAAAAACAAGTCTGGCTTCTCTATATGGAACCAGCCTTAAAAGAGACTCTTTGCTCACGAATGGTAATGAATAACACTAGCTCAGTTTTTGCCCAATTAGTTATAAAGGTACTGCGGTTTTATCACGTAATGAGCCGTAGTACGACCAAAGCAATAGACTGGCAGCACTGCGACAAGGTGACCAGTGCTGAGTTAGGTCTTTAAGCTGCTTGGGTGTTGGGCGCTCTGCTAAGCCTAACAACTCCATGGCTGCAACTTTAATGGCCAAATCATCAACAGCGAGTATGTCTGCACGTTTTAATGAAAATAATAAATACATCTCAGCTGTCCAGCGCCCAATGCCTGTCACAGCTGTTAGAGTTGTTATGACCTCTTCATTTGGTAAAGTTTCTAAGGCTGCAAAGTCTATATCATGATCCACTAAAGAGCGTACATAACGAGTTTTTTGCTTAGAAAATCCTTGCGTCTTCAAACTATCGTCTGTCGCTTCACGTATTGCTTGCGGGGTAATCAATTCTGCATCAACCAACCGTTTCCAAATACTGGCAGCGGCGGCAACTGATAGCTGCTGACCGACCATCGCTCTCATCAACTGCTCAAACCCACCTGCGTTATGCCTAAGATTAGGTGTCCCGACCTGCTTATGCACAGAAGCAAACCTTGGTTCAAGTACGATCAACGCAGCAATCTGCCGTTCTAGTTCGTTGGTGTTTTCAATAGTCTGTATGCTCATAGTGATTTCGCTTTGCTAATTAGAAGGAGCTCAAGTAAAGATATTAATGCAGAATGAGAAGCTAACATTAAATGGAATGTACATTAAAGAGAGCATTCATTAAAGGAAACATCGTTGCAGTCTACGTCTAAACCATAAGTGATTGATATAAAAAGGACTGCAAATAAGCAGTCCTTTTTATATAGTACCGTATCACTAACAATAGACCTATTCGCCATCTGCTTTAGGTTTTTTAAGTAGTACTAGTACAGCACCGTTACCACCATCTTTTGGTGGCGCAGAGCAAAAAGCTAATACTTCTGGCAATTGACGTAACCAGCCGTTAATACAGGTTTTTAGAATCGCTTCGCTACCTTTACCATGGACGATTTTTACCATGGTTTCGTTGTTTTGCTTGGCTTGGCTCAATAGTTGAGTCATCGCTTCGCGAGCTTCTTCTATTGTACAGCCATGGATATCTACCGCATCATACCAACGCAGCTTGCCTTTTTTGAGCTGATCAAAGATTTTATTTTGCAGTGTAGGCTGCTTATAAGACAAATAAGCTTCAGCAGCAACAGGGTTCAGTAGTGCTTGCATATCTGACAAGCCTGCGCCTAAATCACTGGCTTCACTACCTTGAGCCGCCGCACGTTTTGATAGTGTCGCTGCATCAGGCTTACCTGCTTTAGTTGCGCTGGCAGGTGAGCGGACATTTTTGTCTTCTAGCTGATTGACACCATGCATGGCTTGCATAAACAGAACTTTATCGTCATCGATGTGTTCACTATCTAGCTGCTTGACTGTCTTTTTTACTTGCTTTTGAGTCGGTAGCGACACTGGCTCAGTCGGCTTTTGATTCTCACCTTCAGGTGAATTGGTATCACGGCCCTTGCTCAGCTGGCCTTTAAGTTCTTTGAGCTGGTCTTGCATTTCTTTTGAAAACAGAGAGTTTGACATAAAAGTTAACGTATCGTTGATTGATGAATGGTTGATTGAACTATGTATATAGCGCAGACATTGTTCAAGCTATTAGCATATATTTAAGCATAAATTATTGAGTTACTTTACCCGTCCGCTGCGACGCCCGCAAGTAAGGATTGTAACGCTTGCCCTGGATGATCAGTTTTCATAAATTGCTCACCGATTAGAAAGTGCTGAATCTCATTACTTAGCATGAGACGAATATCATCACTGCTATGAATGCCACTCTCGGTCACGATAAGTGGTTTTTGTTTAGCGCTATCAGCAGCGAGTGCGTCGTTTAAAATATTCTTAAGATCAAGCGTGGTTTGCAAGTCAACATCGAAGGTATTTAAATCACGGTTATTGATACCATAAATATTGTGTACTGAGCGTGGCAATTGTAGCGCACGCTCAAGCTCAGATTGGGTATGCACTTCTATCAATACGTCCATACCAAGCTCAATACTCAATGCATGTAGCTCTTGCACTTGCGCATCATCTAGGCATGCCATAATGAGTAGGATGCAGTCAGCGCCCATTAGGTAAGATTGATAGATTTGATAGACATCAATCATGAAGTCTTTACGTAATATCGGTAGACTTGAGGTATTAGCCGCCTGAATAAGGTAGTTGTCATCGCCCTGAAAGTAATCACGATCGGTCAATACAGACAGACAACTAGCGCCTGCTTGCTCATACTGCTGCGCAAATAGAGCAGGGGTAAAGTTATGATTGATAATACCTTTAGACGGTGAGGCTTTTTTAATCTCAGCAATGATACCGATACCATTTTCTTTAGTGCCAGCAGCACGTAATGTCGCGGCAAAACCTCGACGCGGTTTATCATCAGCTGCGACCTGTGCTTTCAAGTCCTCTAAAGACAATGCTTCGCGAGCGGCTTTTACTTCTTTTACTTTGGTGGCGACAATGCGCTGTAGCACTGACGGTATGTCTGAATGGATTGTGGTCATACTGGTATCCGAATATCGTTAAATGTAAATATAGTCAGAGAGCTATTAATAACTACTAAATGGCTACGGCGTTGCCCGTCCTAGATGTACGATTTGTACAATCTGTGGTCGGCTGCCTTGTATCCGTTTTAGATTTCTTTGACTATAGACAGTAGATGAGTGCTTATAAGTTAACCTTGAGCGACTAGCTGTTGGGTATAGTTGGCTAAAGATTCAAGTTTGAGTAAAGCATCGCCATTTTGAATGATTTTCTGTGCTCGGCTAACACCGTTAGGGTAGTTACTAGCAAGTCCTGCGATGTATATCGCGGCACCTGCATTTAGCGCAATCATATCACGTGCTTTAAGTACGGCATGGTCATGAGTGTCGGCTCCAGATAGCGCAGCACGAATCAGCTCTAAACTTTGTGCTGGAGAGTCGACATCTAGGCCGATAAGAGTTTGGGACTCGATACCCGCATCTTCTGGCATCATGTCATAGACTGATATCTCGCCATCTTTTAGCTCAGCGACTGTGGTCGAGGTTGCAAGACTGATTTCATCAAGACCATCTTTTGCGCCTACTACCATGACATGACGTGCGCCTAAGTTTCTCATCACCTTAGCAATCGGCTCACATAACTGCGCGGTAAACACACCGATGACTAAATTTGGCGTGCCAGCAGGGTTGGTCAATGGGCCTAAAATATTAAAGATAGTACGTGCCTTTAGCTCACGGCGTACAGGGTTGGCGTAACGCATGGCGCTGTGATGATTAGGTGCAAATAAAAACCCGATACCTTGATTTTCGATACAGTCTTTTGCTTGAGCTGGCGTAAGCGCAAGACTGATACCTGCTTGCTCAAGCAAATCTGAGCTACCAGATTTGGTCGAGACGCCGCGATTGCCGTGCTTAGCAACTTGTGCACCAGCTGCCGCAACAACTAATGCCGATGCAGTTGAGACATTGAACAAGTTAGCACCATCACCGCCAGTACCAACGATATCTACCAAGTAATCGCAGTTCTTTGGTTCAATGTTGGCGGCTAGTGCACGCATGGCGCTGGCTGAAGCAGTAATCTCGTCAATGGATTCGCCTTTCATGCGTAATCCCGTCAAGATAGCGCCCATCATAGCGTCGCTGCATCTACCTTGCATGATAATCAGCATCACTTGATACATCTCATCAAAAGTTAAATCGATGTGTTGAAATATTCTACCCAAAGCTGTGGTTAGCAATTGATGCGTTTGCTCGTCAGACAATTTTGTAATACTCTCTGGCGTGTGCGTTTCTTCTATTTTTGTCGTACTCATTGTGGTCTCGCTTACTATTATTTTTTATATGAATCTGTGTGAAATTTGGCATAGGCTCATGAAAGCAGCATTTTTTACCAAAGTGCTTTTAGGCAAATCTAGCCAACTTGTGGTAGCTCATCGGATGTCAGAGTAGCCAAGCCATGAGTCTGTAAAAAGTTATTGAGCAATTGATAACCTGCTTCGCTCAATATCGACTCAGGATGAAACTGAACACCTTCTACAGCCAGCTCCTTATGGCGGATACCCATGATTTCCTCAATACTACCATCGGCATTTTGTGTCCATGCGGTAAGTTCAAAGCAGTCTGGTAGGCTTGTCTTGTCAATGACGAGCGAATGATAACGCGTAACCTGTGACGGGTTAGGTAATCCATCAAACACACCTTGCTCGTTGTGATAGATAGCTGATAAACGGCCATGCATGACTTCGCCGGCTTTGACTACTTGACCGCCAAAGGCTTGACCGATAGCTTGATGACCCAAGCAAATACCCAGTATAGGAATAATTCCTTTAAATGTCTCAATGGCTTGCAGCGAAATACCTGCACGGTCAGGATCGCACGGACCTGGGCCAATCACAATAACATCAGGTGCAAGGGTTTTAATCTGCTCAATGCTGACCTGATCATTACGCCAGACAGTGATGTCCTGCTTTAGCTCACCGAAGTACTGTACGATATTGTACGTAAAGCTATCGTAATTATCGATCATCAAAATCATTAAGGCTTCAACTTATCAGTTTTATTATATTTTTAACATGAAATTTGTTCTCACTGTTATCGAATCACTTGATTGCCGAACACAAGCAGCTATGACTATAACAGAGGAGGTTATTGCGCGCGGTTATCTTACCACTATTTTGTTTTCTATCAAATGTAGGGTACGGGCTATCTAAGTAAGCACCAAGTAAAAACATATTTTTTATTATTTTGTCGACAAATAAAATAACGTAGTCGGAACCAATGTTATAAGTTCAGCTATTAACATTGCACCAGAAAGTAGCATTTCAATAATTTACATACTTGTATTTGCACCAATTAAGTGCCTTTGGTTCTCAGCTGGTGCTCTAATTAAGTGCTATTCTAAAACTGAATTTGATGGGAATTAATGAATATATAACGATATTAATCGTATAAATCACTGTAAATATTGATAATTATATCTGCCTACAACTATATCTGTGGTTGGAGTGCCAATACATTGGCATAGCCTTTGCATTATTGCTGTTATGATTATTTTTAAAGCCAAGAAATTGGTCTAAAAATAATTATTAACAAGAGCCCGAAGAGTTCAGCATTATGAGTTATATATTGCTAGAATGTCGTTAGGATTGAATTGGCGTATGTTGGACCATGTGCACAAATATTGGTCTGATTGAGTAAACGCTTTAGATGAGCATCTTGACTAATACGTAAAATAGTGCTGATAATAAGCATAATATCGAATGCGCTGTTTTAGTATTGAGAGCACATCTGACATTCTTGGACAAGAACATCATATTAATAATTTTAAATCGCAATTACGTGATCAACACAACGGAGACTATTCATGTCGAATAAACTATTAGATCTTATCCAATCCTCTAATGCTAAATGGGTTGATTTTCGCTTTACTGATACACGCGGCAAAGAGCAGCACATCAGCTTCCCAGCGCATACCGTTGATGAAGATGTCATGGAAGATGGCAAAATGTTTGATGGCTCATCAATCGCCGGTTGGAAAGGTATCGAAGCGTCAGATATGATCTTGCGTCCTGATCCAGAAACTGCTTTTGTTGACCCGTTCTTTGACGCGGTGACTGTGGTAGTGACTTGCGATATCATCGAGCCATCAACGCTACAAGGTTATGACCGTGACCCACGTTCTATCGCACGTCGCGCTGAAGAGTATTTAAAGTCTACTGGTATCGGTGATACTGCTTATTTCGGTCCAGAGCCTGAATTCTTTGTATTTGACGATGTTAAATGGTCAGTCGATATGTCTGGCGTTAGTCATAAGATCACGGCTGAAGAAGCAGCATGGTCGACTAACGAGACTTACGAGTGGGGCAACATGGCGCATCGCCCACGTGTGAAAGGCGGCTATTTCCCAGTACCACCGATCGATAGCTCACATGACATGCGTGCTGTTATGTGTGAACGCATCGAAGAAATCGTTGGTGAAGGTTCGGTTGAAGTTCATCACCATGAAGTGGCTTCTTGCCAGTCTGAAATCGGTGTTGCATTCAACACGATGGTACGTAAAGCGGATGAAGTTCAGCAATTGAAATATGTTGTTCATAACGTTGCGCATCAGTTTGGCAAAACAGCGACCTTTATGCCTAAGCCAATCGTTGGTGATAACGGTTCAGGTATGCACGTACATATGTCAATCTCAAAAGACGGTGTAAACACATTCTCTGGTGATGAGTATGCTGGTCTGTCTGAAACAGCATTGTATTTCATTGGCGGTATTATCAAGCATGCTCGTGCGTTGAACGCGATTACTAACCCATCAACGAACAGCTATAAGCGCCTAGTACCACATTATGAAGCGCCTATCAAACTTGCTTATTCAGCATCTAACCGTTCAGCATCTATCCGTATTCCACACGTAAGCAGTCCGAAAGCGGTACGTGTAGAAGCACGTTTCCCTGATCCAACGGCTAACCCATACCTAGCGTTTGCTGCATTGTTGATGGCCGGCCTTGACGGTATCCAAAACAAAATGCATCCAGGCGAAGCTGCGGACAAAAACTTGTATGACTTGCCACCAGAAGAAGAAGCACAAATCCCAACGGTTGCAGAGAGCTTAGACGTTGCACTACAAGCATTGCGTGACGATCATGACTTCTTATTAAAAGGTGATGTCTTCACTGAAGACATGCTAGAAGCGTTTATTGCTTTGAAAGAAGAAGAAGTACAACGTTTGAACGTAACTGTACACCCTGTCGAATTTGACATGTACTACAGCTGCTAATTAGTCGCTAAAACACTCATTTATTTTGAGTCACAAAACCAGCTAAGGTTAACTTGGCTGGTTTTTTTATGCGTATTAATAAAGTGTATCAGTCCAATTGCTGAATTTTCTTTGAAATCGCTACTGATTTCATGTCAAAACTCACGCATAATAGTTTTATAAAATTATATTAATAGTAGACACTATCTAGGTTGATGGATTATGACTTTATTAGCAAAACCGAGTTTCTTGAAGAGTAGGATTAGAGTTGGGTTATGGACTACGGTTGCTCTCGCTAGTCTTTGTACATCTCTCACGAATGCTGCACCTATTTACAAAGTGGTCGATGAGCAAACCGGTCAAGTCACCTTTACCGACCGTCCACAGGATTATGAGCAGCAAGTTGGCAAACAAGTCAGTCAAATGGCTATTACGACGGGTAATGAGACGAGCAGATCAACTAGTCTGAATACGACAACCAATCCTAATACAAGTCGCCAATCATCAAATGCGTCGCAGACAGTGACTGCTACTGAGTCGCCTGCGATAAATACTAAGGTTACCACGCCAGTAAACTATCAGTTAGCCATTACTGAACCTAGCGAAGAGAGAGCCTATCGTCGTCCCGTACAGAATATCGATGTCAATGTGCAGATTAAGCCTGCGTTACAGGTAGGGGATAGTGCCCGTATTTATTTTGATGACAAAGAGGTTGCACAAGGTTTGAGCGCGTCTATTGCTACTGTTGATGTTTTGCCAGGTACTCATACAATTAAGGCCATTATACAAAGCGAAACTGGCCAAACACTTGAGCAAATTACACGTACTGTATATGTGATTCAAAACACGACCACATTGCAAGACAACAAAAGAAAGGCAGCGCAGCTGCTGGCTTATCAAAAGCTCGCTTGGTATCAAAAATTGATGCTAAAACTGCGTCAACAGGAAGTTGCTAAGTCACAATAATGGTCTCAATAACGATTGAATATCATGAATAGATATCGCTAGCAAAATAAAAAGGCAAGCACCGTTAACGATGCTTGCCTTTTTTAATGTAAATCACTTATTTTATTGAACTATAAGCTGTCTTATTTAGTTAACTCGATAGTACCGTTAGCAGTCACCGAAATAGTACTGTTGCCAGACTCAAAGCTTTGACTTGGTACTGACTCGTCTGCCATTCCTGATTTCATGCTCATAGCGCTATACATCGGACGTGGATAGTTGCTACCTGTGTTTAGGTTAACATTGACGACGCGGTAGCCACGAGCATCCCACGCGCGGGTAAGGCTCTTAGCTTGCTGCTGAAAAGCACGAGAGGCTTCGGTCATTAATTTTTGCTCTAGCGCATCCTTTTTGGTGTCTGATACACCAAAGTTAAGATTGTCCATCACTAAGGTTTCTTGCAAATCAGCAATAAGCTGGCTAGTCGCTGAAAAGTCTGTACTTTTTAAGTCTATGTTTGCTTGACCTGTCCAGCCAATGATTTTATCGTTTTTGTCGTAGCGTGGATAGGTGCGCTGTTGCCCTGTGCTCACGGTCACGCTAGGGTAGTGCTTGGCGATTTTCATAGCATTGTTGATTGAGGTGTTAAGCATTGTAGCTAAAGTTTTAGAGTCAGTGGCCTGTGCTTTCTTGTACAAGCTGGCGCGTACTTCGTCGTTCTGAATCTCTTCTTTTATTTCTGTCTGAAATGTCAGTTGATCATAGCCTGTTGGCTCTGCATGGGCGCTACCCATCATCGCTGTCATGAGACAAACCGTACCAGAAGCTAGTGCTGCTTTATTCAATAAAGTATTTTTCATTATTATCTCCTAAATTGATTCTAATAATATATAAATGACAATTATCAACGCTCATTCATACATGAAAAGTTGTCCCTATTGTTCTCTAGAAATCGACATGGGTGCAACTTCATTCACTAAAATAGCAAAATTCATATAAGTTGCTGTGAGAATTTTGTGACCTAAGTTACTGATATAATTTGTGCTCATACATTGCGGACCTGAGCTAATGAACTAAATGACAGTGCTATTTAGGGCCTAAAGCAAACAGTTTTAAGATAGGGGTTGTAAAATTAAAAATTTCTTGTATAATTTGCGACTGGTGGCTCCATTGGTAGCCTCGCAACATTGTTCTATGAATCCCGCCAGGACCGGAAGGTAGCAACGGTAATAGTTATAGTGTGTGCCGAGGATGTGCTGATGGAGTCGCTTTTTTTTGCCTAAAATTTGCTAATTATATTTATAAAGTATCAAAGACATATTTGTAATGTATTAAGCCCTTCATTGTAAAGGGCTTTTTTTGGGTCAAATTTTTGTCTGATGGTTAGCTAATTGCTTATGTAGTTTTCAATTTAATTTCCTGTTCGATTTCCTTTATAGTTCCGATCTAGTTCTAAGGTTTTATTGATTAATATGAGTTAAAATACAATGTATTAACTTTTTATTAACATTCTAGACACCTTGGAGTTTGATTATGAAGATGTTTGTTTGGCTATTCATTGCATTTTTGGTGTTGGTGGTTGTGTTTGGGGTATCCATTTTCAATAGATTGGTACGCGCACGGAACCAAGCAAAGAATGGCTTTGCTCAAATAGATGTGCAATTAAAGCGTCGTCATGATCTGATTCCAAATTTGGTCGAAACTGCCAAGCGTTATTTGAGTCATGAAGAAGAAACACTCACTCGCGTCATTAGCGCGCGCAATCATGCCCAAGATCTACAAGACTCTAATAAGCATCAGCCAGACTCGCTAGAGCATATGGCACTGTTTGCAAAAGCAGAAGGTATGCTGTCTAAAGCGTTGGGTCAATTTTCCGCTGTCGTCGAAGCCTACCCAGAGCTCAAAGCCGATAGTATGATCAAGGAACTCATGGACGAACTAACCAATACGGAAAATCGCATCGGATTTGCCCGTCAGCATTATAATGACAGCGTAATGTTTTATAATAATGATCGCGAAGTCTTTCCTAATAACCTCGTTAGTACGACGTTTGGCTTTCGTCCACTCAGTCCGTTGGTATTTGAAGATAGAGAAGCGATTGCTCAGGCACCGATTGTCAATATGGGCTAAGGTTTAGATAATTTTGGCGAACTCTAGGCAGCCTAATCTGATGGATTTTTTTGGTGAACAGCGGATACGTACGCGGCGCAGTCTATTACTTTATGGACTGTTTTTCCTGATTGTACTTGCTCATATGGCTGTAGGACTGGCTGTCATGTCTATACTGCTGACAGTATTTACAGGCGGCATATATCATTGGGTATTGGTTCTGGTCATTGTCTTGACGTTAGGTAGTTTCGTTGGTGGTAGTTTTTTAGAATATCGACGCCTGCGAGCAGGTGGTCGCGCTATTGCTCAGCGAGTAGGGGCGGTTAGGCTATTCATTGATAACAGCCAAGAAGCATGGGAGCACAGTCAAGGAGTCGCTCATCAACACGAAGCTGAAGAAAAGGTTCGCTATAGTTCACGTCATATAGCAGTACGTGACGAGCGCGATTTTCCGCCCGTTTATCGTCGCTACTATGAAATCGCTCAACAACTGGCCATTGCGGCAGGTTTGCAAACCCCTATTTTGTACGTGCTACCTGACGAGCAGGGTATCAACGGTTTCGTCGCTGGTCGCCATAGCTCAGATATGGTACTCGTCGTTACTCAAGGTGCGTTAGATAAACTGTCTGATGAGGCGCTATACGGACTCATTGGTCATGAATATGGTCATATATTGCACGGTGATGCTACGTTCAATTTACAGCTGATGGTGGTATTGGCAGGCTTGCAGATACTATACGACTGGAGTGACCCAATATCTAATTACCGTTATTTTGATAGCGATAGTATTTCCCAAAAGTTTCTATCACAGAGACAGGTTGATACGCTTGCACGCAATACAGAAGCGCAAACCGCTAATTTCACCACGCATAGTGAATGGGTCGCTTATTGGCAGCAGCAATCACAACAACAGCAGTCCTCAGCCAAGCGTCAGTCTAAATGGGTGCAAACGCCACCTATAATAGATCGTCAAGCCCCGCGTAGTGTCTGGACATTGCTACTGCATGGTTTGAGCTTCTCTAGTATGGCAAGCGCGCAGTTGATTAAGCACAGTTTTAATCGTGAGCGCGAGCTACTTGCTGATGCCACCAGCGTTCAGTTAACACGTATGCCTGCGATTATCGAAACCTTAAAAGCTATTCATCAAGACTCGCTCGGCTCGCGTTTGTCTGGCATCGCCGATATCAATGGACTCAGTCATTTTTTCTTTGCTAGTAGTGGGGCAGACTTGGGTGATGTGTCATGGTTTGCCACACATCCAAGCTTGACTGAGCGTATGAGCGCTATTAATGCGGATGCTTATCATGAGTTTGCGGTACAAGTCGCCAAAGAAAAGCGAATAAATCAGCAAAAGGTCAAAGAAATATATAGGCAACGACGCTTAGGTGATTGGGGGGCAACAAAAGAAAATAGCCTAAGTGAATATTTGCCAGAAAGAAACGTGCAGCATTCGTCAGTATTTGAGACTCAAACAGCTGCAACGATTAATATAAGAGACAATAAACAGATAAGTGACGCAAAAGTTCTTGCTGAATCTATAAGCGAAAATCGTAATAAAGATAATGGCGAATTAGAGATTGATGACGGTTTAGAGTTTGCCGTAGAAGCTGATGTGGTGGTCGATGGGCGGCTTCAAGTACAGGCCGAAGACGTTGGCGTTCATCAGCTATTAAAACCGTGGCAGTCCAAACCTGACGCTGACCTACCAGAAAACACATTAATTGGGTTTAATGATATTAAAAAGGTATCACTACCTCAGTACATACTCAACCATAGTCATCATCCTTTAGGTGCGCTAGCATTAGTCGAAGCTGTCTTGCTTTGTCATCAGTATCAACCCTTATCAACAACTGCCATGTATAGTTTGAATGATATTTGGAATGACGGGCTCTTTGTTGCTACTGACTCGACTTCCCATGAGCAAGTATTGCCGCATAGGATAGATACTAAGCTGATGACAGTAGTAGCCAGTTTGGATAGGCGTTTAGACAGCGCTTTGATTGAACTCGCCTTAAACCAATTGCGTCAAAAGAATTTATCTGAACTATGTATCGAAAATCTAAAGCTCAAAAGTAAACACGATCATAGTCACGACAGTCATCAGTACTATAAAAAACAAGAGAAATGCCGTACGATGTTGTTGCGATATCAGCAGGGCATATTTGAGTTATTTAACCAACAGCTGACATTTGACTTAACCAAAAGCTTAGCTTCTGATTCGTCAGATAAAAATATAGCTAGTGATAGCTCTCATGCAATTGTTCTGAATAACCCATTAGCTTTAGCACAAAAAAAATCGCCAATATTATCACTATGGCAAGCGCTACATTTGCAGCAGTTGCTACCGATATTGTCTAAAGTTTTACAAGATACAGACGCGCAGTCTCTATGGCCGCAAATACTGAAGACTGGTATGGAAGACGTAAGGGCGCAACTAGATCCTTCAAGTCAGGCGTTTACAGGACTTAGTAAATCAGAAGTATCAGTTGTTGTCTTATTGGCTTATCGACTATCAAAAGATGCCAAAGGCCAGATGATCTCACTGCATGACCAATCGCTATTGAGTGAGGGTACTGACAGTGTGGCGCATTATATTGTAGATTTGAGACGGCATGCGCGCTTGATTGATATTGATCTTATGACAGTAAGCGATGTTAATTTACAGTGGCTATTATTGACCGCACAGCACTTGAATAGCATTCAGTTATTGGCGATTATTTCTGCGGTTCCTGTCTCTGCCAATCACTTTATCAAGCGCTTGGTAGGTGATCCGAATGCTGATAATTATCGAGAGAAGCAACAGGATGGTAGTCAAATAGATTATAATGAAAGTGAAATGAGCCAGCCTACTCATAATGAGTATCGCCAATGGCTAAGTACGTTGCATACGGTGATGTTACACGATACGATAATCAGCCAAGATGAATACGATTGTTTGTTGGCAATATCAGAGCGTTGGCTCGGTATTCGACAGCTGTTTTGATGGGCATGTATTTATTACTTAATTGATAGTATAGCGCATGCTTAATGAGAGCTGCCAAAACCATAAAAACATCTATAAATGATATAAACAAAATGAGTAGGATAGTAGAGTCGAATGAGTGATACCCAAGACCCGCTAACTGTATTACAGCGCCGTGTGCAGCAACGCCAAATTCTAGCGATGATAGGTATCAATCAGTGGGTACAACCTGAGTCAGAAACCATCAATATGGCTGACATTGCGACAGCTTCGGTTGAGCAGTCAAATATTGTTTCCACTGATATTGAGTCTAGTAACAATGAAGTAGTGAGCGTTGGAATTTTAGGCACAGTTGATCGATCGACTGATGGTTATGATTACAATGCTAAGGGCTATGTTGCCGATGAGTATGATCCTGATTTGCAAGCTACCGCTGAGCAGACGGCTAGCGAGCAAAGCCCTGTTATTTATAGTTTTGATTCCGTTGATTCAACTACTGTTAGTTCAAGTACTGGGTCTATCTATCATGACATCCCAAGTACTACATCGAACCAAACTGCTGTAACCTCTACGAATGCACCTATTGAGCAACCTCAATTTGCGCAGAATAATTTTCCGCAAAGTAGTTTTCCACAGAGTGCTAGTGATGACAGCATAAATGATGATAGCTTAAAAAAAGTAGCACCATTTGACTTGCAAGGTGGCCGCTATGGTGACTGGGTAATAGTGGTTGATATCAAAGCGCTAAATAGTGACAGTCAGAAACTATGGCAAAACATCATTCAAGCGCTATCAATCACTTGCGAGACAACATCATTCCCGATTTGCGACGGTATGGATACTGCTGAGCTTGCCAATGCCAGTCTTGCAGGATATATCTTTCGAATTGGCCGGAGTGAAGAGATACAAGTTGCTGCACTGACAGCGCTGCCTAACGGCCTCCAACATCCCAATCTGACCACTGTACCGACATTAGAAGAAATGCTCGCAGACAGTGATGCTAAACGTCAACTGTGGGAGCAGATATCTCATTGAGTTGTATGAAAACTAACATCGATACCAATGCCTTTATCAACAAACTGAAATAAAAAGCATCCTTTTATTTCATCATACCTAGGACTGTGATTATGCCTACAACCCCAACGTCTACAGCAACTACTACACCGCATCGCCTGCCAAATTTTTGTGCTGGACCTGCTACCATGCCAACAGCCGTATTAGAGCGCGCACAGAGCGAACTGCTTGATTGGCAAGGTCGCGGCCTGTCGGTCATGGAAGTTAGCCATCGTAGCAAAGAGTATATGGCCATTACTGACAAGGCGGAAGCTAAGCTACGCACGCTTATGGAAATACCAGATAACTATAAAGTGCTGTTTTTGCAAGGTGGCGCTAGTTTACAGTTTTCTGCGATTCCATTGAATCTGTTAAATGGCGGACGCGGTGACTATTTGACGACAGGTGCATGGTCAGGTAAAGCAATCAAGGAAGCCAAGCGATATGAAGCGTTGGGTTTGGGCGAGATTAACCTAGTTGCGACTGGTAAAGAGAATAACTTTACTGACGTACCAGCGCAAAGCGATTGGAATATCAGTGAAGACGCCGCTTATTTTCATTATTGTGCCAATGAAACGATTCATGGCCTACAGATATTTGAGCCGCCACAAGTCGATGCGCCAATTATTGCTGATATGTCATCTTGTATCTTGTCACAGCCGATAGATGTGTCTAAGTTTGGTATGATCTACGCGGGTGCACAGAAAAACATTGGTCCTGCAGGTTTGGTTATTGTCATTATCCGTGAAGATTTGATGGGGCAAGCAAGTGAATGGTGTCCTATGCTGTTGAACTATGAGCATCAAGCTGATAAAGAGTCTATGTCTAACACGCCAGCGACGTATTCTTGGTACTTAGCTGGGTTAGTGTTTGATTGGTTGGAAGAGCAGGGCGGTGTGGCTGCTATCGGTAAAATCAATCAGCAAAAAGCCGATTTACTTTATAAGACAATCGATGAGAGCAGTTTCTATAATAATCCAATAGATTCTAAGTATCGCTCTATCATGAACGTGCCGTTTACTTTAGCAGACAGCAGCCTTGATAAAGTATTCTTAGAAGAGTCAGAAAAAGCTGGCTTGTTAAATCTAAAAGGTCATCGTGACGTAGGCGGTATGCGAGCCAGTATTTACAATGCCGTACCACTTGAGTGGGTACAGCAGTTGGTTGACTTTATGATTGCCTTTGAAAAAAAGCACGCCTAAGCAAAATAATAACTGTTAGCGTATAAAGTTTTCATATATAAACTCATATCGAAAAAGGCGCAACTGACCATGGTTGCGCCTTTTTTATATGTATAAACAGACAGTTTGGTCATGCTAGCGCGTAGTAATAATGGTTTGCCGTGGATATGACTTAATGCTATCACCATGAAGCGATATCCACGGCAAACCATTAGGTTAAAAAACCTAAGTTTGTTATGATAAAATTTTGCTATAACGCTGTTTTGCTGTCAGGCTTTACGTTTTGATATTTATATTGGTTAGCATAGAGGTTTGTTATAACGTCATGATAATAAAAAATGCCCTGTTAAAAGCTGTTTTGCTAACCGTTACCGTCAGCTGGATATCGAGCAGTATCGCTGCACCCATCACGACGACAGCGCTTGGTCACAATAGCTCTACTGAGTATATCAGCGCGCCATACATGCCCTATGCCAATCCAAAAGCGCCATCAGGGGGCACGCTTTCTCTAGATGCTCGCGGTACGTTTAATAGCGCCAATAAATGGATGACTACGGGTGTGGCGATGATTGGCACAGACTATCTGTATGATACTTTGATGACTGGCTCATTGAATGAAGCTTTTACCATGTATCCGCAGCTGGCAAGTAAAGTGACATATGATCCAGATGATACGAGCTGGATTATCTATCATCTCAATCCTGATGCTCTTTTTTGGGATGGGTCTGCTGTGACCAGTCGCGATGTAAAAGCGACTTTTGAGGCGATATTGAATAAAGGCCCCATGTATATTCGCAGTTATCTAAGTGATATCAAAGACATTCAAATCATCAATGATCAACAAGTAAAGTTTGTCTTTGCGTCTACTGAAAACAAAGAGATTTTATTAACCGTTGGACAGTTTCCTATATTTGCCAAATCTTCCATTGATACCGATTTTGAGAAAATCAGCCTATCACCATTGATGGGTAGTGGTCCTTATAAATTAGGTCGAGTCGATGCGGGACGTTCGGTAAGTTATATACGTGATCCCAATTATTGGGGTCGTGATTTGATGGTCAATCGTGGCCGCTACAATTTTGATATGATTAAGTTTGTTTATTATCAAAGCGATGAAATTGCCTTTGAAGGTTTTAAATCTGGTCAATACCGTTTTCGTCCCGAAAACAAAGCATCTAACTGGGTAACTGGGTATAATTTTCCGGCGGTAAAAGCAGGGCTTATCCAAAAAGAGACGATAACCAGTCAAAATCCAGTACCGATGCAAGCATTGGTGATGAATTTGCGCCGTCCAATCTTTCAAGATATCAAAGTTCGCCAAGCACTGACAGCTGCTTATGATTTTGAATGGATGAATAAAACCCTATTTCATGGGCAATATGAACGCTTGCAGAGCTTCTTTCATGGTTCAGAGCTCGCTGCAACGGGTACGCCATCTGATGCAGAGATACAGGTATTGACGCCTTTATTGTCTGAGCTTGAACTGACTCAGCGTGAAGCCACATTAGCAGAATGGCAGCTATCCACCAGTGATGGTAATGGTTTTAATCGTCAAGGATTATTAGAAGCGCGCCAGCTTCTATTAGAGGCTGGGTTTTATTATGAGGATATGAAACTATATCAACTTGATGGATCGCTTGCTCAGATTGAGATTTTGATGACAGGCGAGACCATGGGCCGTGTCTTGTTGCCTTATATTCGCAATCTAAAACGCTTGGGATTTGATGCAACATTGCGCCAAGTCGATGGGCCACAATATTATGAGCGTATGCGCCGTTTTGATTATGATATGGTCGTGGACGTGTTTGCTCAAAGTCTATCTCCTGGTGCTGAGCAAGCGGCATTTTGGGGTAGCGCTGCTGCTGACGAGCCGGGTAATCATAATAGTGCTGGTATCAAGAATGCAGCCGTCGATAAGGTCGTTGCTGCCCTTGGTAATGCTAAAAATCGTGACGAGATCGTACTGTATACGCAGGTGCTAGATCGGTTGTTACGCGCAGGGCATTATGTCGTACCGCTATACGGCAAATCTGGCACCAATGTCGCCTATTGGGATCAGTATCGCCATACTGAAAAACTACCAACCAATGCTGTTGGTATCGATTACTGGTGGGTGGATAAAGAGGCAGAAGGGCGTATCAATAAATATTTAAAACAATAAACAGTATTTACTATAAAGCTTGACCCGATAACAACGGACAGCTGAGCCTATATGTTGTTTTATTAAATATATGCTATTGCTATCAAATAACAGTTAGATTAGGGCGTGTCCTCATTTTAAAAATGGTGATAAAAATGAGATAAATTGCCGTCAAACGAGGAAAATAGTGCAGATAATATCGAGATATTGACCAACTATTTGACGATGTTTGGCAAAATTTAGCTGTTTTTAGCCCATTTAGAGGACACTCGTTTGAATTGAGGACACGCCCTAGATAACTCAAAATAACACGTAACAAAAATAACTACCGGTAAGGACTTAACATGAGTATCCGTATTCACCCAATTAAAGCATTTAGCGATAACTATATCTGGACATTGATTAATGAAAATAATAAGCAGGCGATTGTCATCGATCCAGGCCAAGCCCAGCCGGTCATTGATTATCTAGAGACGCATGAACTGGAGCTAACCTCGATTTGGACGACTCACCATCATCATGATCATATCGGCGGTGTCGCAGAGTTACAGGAATCGTATCCGATGACTCACCTGGTTGCGCATAGTGAGCATGGCGTCGATGAAGATCAAACTATCAAAGATGGTAGCACGGTGAGCGCATGGGGCTGCTCTGCGCAAGTCTGGGATGTGTCAGGGCACACCGCTAGCCATATGGCATATATCTTAGATATCGATGGGCAAAAGCATTGTTTCTGCGGTGATACGTTGTTTAGTGCAGGTTGTGGACGTGTGTTTACTGGTACGATTGAGCAACTGCATGAGAGCTTTAAGCGTTTGAACGGCTTGCCTCATGAGGCGCTACTGTATCCGGCGCATGAATATACGGCCAGTAACCTACGTTTTGGTCTATCTATTGAACCTGACAATGAATCGATGCAGCAAGCCTTAGCACGAGCAGAGGTACAAACTGAACAAGGCATGGCAACGCTACCAGTGACACTAGAGCATGAGCGCACGGTAAATGTGTTTTTACGTACACAAGAGCCGAGTGTAATCGCAGGAGTTAAATCCAAAATGCCTATCGATGATGAGAAGTCGTTAACGGTATTTGCAGCGTTACGTGAGCTGAAAAACAACTTTTAAAGTAAGTTTTTAACAAATAGTTTGCTTTTAAGCACCTATTTAATACACCACAATTCGCTGCTGAACGTCATTGCTATCTCTCTTTATTTAGGAAGTCGCCATTATGGGTCGTTATATCTTAAAAAGACTACTACTGATATTGCCGACACTATTTTTGATATTGCTTGCCAATTTTGTGATCGTACAGGCGGCACCGGGCGGGCCTGTTGAGCAGCAGCTGGCACTTATTGAGCAGGGCGCAAAAGATAATGCGCTTGGCGGTAATATTGGTGCGGGCAGTGCAGGTGGCAACGACAGTACTTATCAAGGCACGCGTGGTCTCTCTGAGGAGATGGTCGCTGCGATCAATTCTCAATATGGCTTTGATAAATCCGCTCCAGAGCGATTTTGGCTCATGCTAAAGAACTACGCTCAGCTAGATTTTGGTGAGTCGTTTTTTAAAGGGCAGTCGGTGACCGATCTTATCATAGAGAAGCTGCCAGTCTCGATATCGCTTGGGCTGTGGAGTACGTTGCTCATCTATATGATCGCTATTCCGCTAGGCGTCTATAAAGCGATGCATCATGGCTCAGGCATTGATAAAGCCACTGCTATGCTGCTAGCGATCGGACATGCAATACCTGTGTTTGTCTTCGCAGTGATTTTACTGGTTTTCTTTGCAGGTGGCAGCTATTGGAATATCTTTCCATTACAGGGACTGACGTCCGAAAATTTTGATCAGCTAAGCGCGCTTGGTAAAGTAAAAGATTATTTTTGGCATTTGGCGTTACCGCTGCTGGCAAGTACTGTAGGCGGTTTTGCAGGTTTGACCTATCTGACCAAATTCAGCTTTTTAGAGGAGCTGGGCAAACAGTATGTACTCACTGCTCGTGCTAAAGGCTTAGGTGAGCGTCAAGTACTATACGGACATGTTTTTCGCAATGCGATGTTGATTATTATCGCAGGTATTCCGGCCGCTATCGTTGGTATCTTCTTTGCCGGTAACTTTTTGATTGAAATTATCTTTAAACTTGATGGCCTCGGTTTACTAGGTTTTGAAGCCATTCAACAACGCGATTATCCAGTGATATTTGGCACACTATTTATCTTTACCTTAGTGGGGCTGCTACTGCAGTTAATCAGTGATTTGAGCTATCACTTAATCGATCCTCGTATTGACTTTGAGGGGCGCTAATGTCAAATAATCAACCTTCACCAAATCGCAGTACTATTAATAGCGAACCAGATAAAGCGCCAATGCCTGAGCAGCTATCTACCACAAAAAAGCAACGCTTGAACCCTATCTGGCAAGCACGACTCAATCGCTTTCGTCAAAATAGACTTGGGATGATATCGCTGTTTGTTTTCGCAGTGATATTTGTTATTTGTATGGCAGCTAACGTCATTGCCAATGACAAACCTTTACTGGTTCAATATCAAGGCGATTATTACTTTCCGGTATTAAAAGCCTATCCTGAAACGACGTTTGGCGGTGTATTTGAGACCGAAACCAATTATAAAGACCCTGCAGTGCAGTCGCTGATTGATGAGCAAGGGTTTTATATAATGCCGCCTATTCCGTTTGCCGACCAGACGCCCAACGTCGAGCTTGGTCTGCCTTATCCAGCAGCACCCAATGCTCAGAACTGGCTTGGTACTGATGATATGGGACGTGATGTGCTGGCACGGATACTTTATGGTATGCGAGTGTCGTTACTGTTTGGTCTGGCCTTGACGCTTGCGGGTGCACTGATTGGGATTATCGTCGGTGCGGTACAAGGTTATTATGGCGGCTGGGTAGATCTGGCAGGGCAGCGATTTATGGAAGTATGGGGCGGTATGCCTCAGCTGTTTATGATTATTATTTTGGTCAGTCTGTTTAGTCCCAGCATTATTATGCTGTTCGCCATGATGCTACTGTTCGGTTGGATGGGTTTGGTCGGTTTGGTACGGGCAGAGTTCTTACGAGCCCGCAACTTTGACTATGTGCGAGCTGCACGCAATTTAGGTGTTTCGGACAGCCAAATCATGCTTAGACATATCTTACCCAATGCGTTAGCTTCTAGTTTGTCGCAGTTGCCATTTATTCTAACGGCCAATATTATCGCTTTGACTGCGCTGGATTTCTTGGGATATGGATTGCCACCTGGCTCGCCGTCTCTTGGTGAGCTAATGGTACAAGGGAAGAACAACCTTGATGCACCTTGGCTTGCCTTGTCAGGATTCTTTAGTTTGACCTTTATTTTGTCATTGCTCATCTTCGTCGGCGAAGCGCTGCGTGATGCATTTGATCCGAGGCGTTCTTAATATGACTAAAAATATTGTCGCCACTAAGCACAGCAATGCGCCAAATGAAAGTCTTCATCGTGCACAAGATAAGCTCATGCTAACTGTAGATAGATTAACTATCACGACGACTACAGGCATCCAGTTGGTCGATGCGCTGTCTTATGAGTTAAGACAAGGGCAAACCTTGGCCATCGTTGGTGAGTCAGGCTCTGGCAAGTCAATTGCCAGTCTTGCGCTACTAGGGCTGTTACCAGATAGCCTCACCGTTACTGGTGAGGTGCGGCTTGCAAGTACAACAGGCATGTCGACCTTGTCCATAGCGAATGATAAGGCGCGTAATGCCGCATTACGTGCTATTCGTGGACAGCGTATCGGTATGGTATTTCAAGAACCAATGACCGCACTAAATCCGTTGCATACGGTCGCCAAACAAATCGCTGAATCGTTGCGTCTAGTTGGCGTGCCTAAGAAGCAATGGCAAGAAACCATCATTGCTTTGCTAAATGATGTCAATATTACAGATCCTGCTGACAAGTTGAACCGTTACCCACATGAGTTATCAGGCGGTCAGCGTCAGCGAGTAATGATTGCGATGGCATTGGCTCAGCAGCCTGATATTTTAATTGCTGATGAGCCAACGACTGCGCTCGATGTTACCTTGCAACATGAGATTTTAGCGCTACTAGATGATCTCAAAAGCAAGCACAATATGGCGATGATATTAATCAGTCATGATCTCAATTTGGTCAGGCGCTATAGTGATGAGGTCATCGTTATGCGCCAAGGTCAAACCATCGAACAGGGTCAAACGTCAGCGGTATTTGATCAGCCTAAAGCTGATTATACCCGCACACTTATCAAGCAAGACTTTGGGCAAGCATTAACCATAGAAGACGATAACGCAGATAAACAATCAATCGTATTAGAAGTGACGCGTCTTAACGTACAGTTCCCAATTGAAAAAGGTCTGCTTGGAGGTACCAAGCGCTGGTTCGATGCGGTCAAAGATGTCGATATGACGCTACAAAAAGGCCAAGCATTGGGTATCGTCGGTGAGTCTGGCTCTGGAAAAACCACCATTGCGCTGGGGCTTAGCCAACTACTGAGCAACCAAGCACGTGTGAATGGGCAGATAGTGGTCAATGGTCAAGATATCTCAGTATTGTCCAAAAAAGCACTACGTAATTTCCGCTCGCAAATTCAGATGGTATTTCAAGATCCATTTGCCAGTATTAATCCGCGTATGACAGTCATGCAAATCGTTGAAGAGGGATTGCTAGTACAAGGCGTGGATAAAGTCGCCCGTCAGCAAGCGGTGCTAGATAGTCTTGCTACGGTACATTTGCCTTTAGCATTTGCGCAGCGTTATCCTCATGAGCTGTCAGGTGGTCAGCGTCAACGCGTGGCGCTGGCGCGTGCCCTCATTATGAAACCAAGCTTACTTATATTGGATGAGCCGACCTCTGCGCTCGACAGTACCACACAGGTCACAGTAGTTAGTTTATTACGTGAAATACAAGAAAGACTAGAAATCAGTTATGTCTTTATTAGTCATGATCTCAAGGTAGTACGTGCACTGTGTCAGCATATCATGGTGTTAAAACAAGGCACTTGCGTAGAATCTGGACGTACCGAAGATCTTTTCAATCATCCACAACATACTTACACTCAGCAATTATTAAGGGCAAGTACTGACTAGTTTAAACGACTTACTGTAGCCACTTAGATTGATCAATCAAACTAAGCGACTAAAATAAGCGGCTTGGTATAAAATTGACACATCACAGTTCATAATAATAGCGACATAACGAAAAAAGCAGTGGTACAATAATTTTAGAGAGCTGCCCATTTTATAATGCTGTGATGCGTATCTTTATACATTCTGGCGCTCGTAAATTAGTAATATTTAACTGGCTGGCAAAAACGGTCTTTAACGGTCTTTATTGTAGTTAAAACCATCATTAAAAAGGATTTTTGTGCTCATGAAAACACAAAACAGTATTACTAAATTGGTAAAGAACAACAGTTTGCAGCATGCTGGTTATTTGGCTGTGGCTAAGACTCGGGCAAAGGTATTAAAAGCAGTATCTTATGTGATACCTATCAGAAGACCGATGTTATTCGTTGGCGAGACTGCCTGTGACGAGCTATGCGATATGCTTATCAATGAAGGCAATACCAATGTGTTTATTGTCACGGATGCAGTGCTCAACAAACTGGGTATACCTGCGAAAGTCACTGATTATCTAGATGCGAAAAATATCAGTTATCACATCTATGATGGTATTACGCCAGATCCTACTTTTAAAGTAGTTGAAGAAGGGCTCCGTCAATCTATAGAGGCCAATTGTGACTCTATCGTAGCCATTGGCGGCGGCTCAGTGATCGATGCGGCCAAAATGATAGCTATGTCTCAAGGCAACAAGTGCAAGCCAAAGCAGCTAATCGGTATTCTTAAAGCAAGAAAGCCCGCGACGCCGTTATACTGCGTACCAACGACAGCTGGCACGGGTTCAGAGGCGACACTTGGTGCAGTAGTATCGGATGATAAAACGCATCAAAAAGCATTGTCTATTGATCCAAGAATGGTACCACTAGCCGCTGCGATTGACCCAGTTATCATGAAAGGCATGCCAGCCCATATTACAGCAGATACTGGTATTGATGTATTGACCCATGCCTTAGAAGCATGGATGAGTGCCAATGCCAGCGTAGAGACAGATTACTATGCAGCCTCTGCCGTAAAATCTGTTATGCATTATCTACCACTAGCTTATAAAGATGGTGGTAACCTAAAAGCAAGAGAAGAGATGGGTATCGCTGCTCATTATGGCGGGATCGCCTTTAACAAAGCAGGTCTGGGCTATGTGCATGCTATCGCGCATCAGTTAGGCGCTTACTATAGTATTCCTCATGGCCGTGCTAACGCCATCGTGTTGCCTTATGTGCTCGACGTCAATCGCAAAGCGAGCAAAAAAAGACTGGCTGCATTGGCGAAAAGAACCGGTATGGTACAGGATGGTCAAGCAGGCAATGGCGATAGTGAGATAGCAGATCACCTTATCACCCAAGTTAGAAACTTGATTGTAGATCTAAATATTGATCCGACTGTCAATGGTATGCAAACCAGCGACTTTAATGATATTGCAAAGGCAGCTGCAAAAGAAGTCAGTGATACTTATGCCGTGCCAACCTATCTGTCAGCAACTGAAATGAAAGAAATTCTAATGAAGATTAAGCAGGCAAGTGACGAACGTGCTGATAAAGATAGCCAAAAATCTTCATAATTCTATGTTTACATTGATAACCTTACGATAAATAAAAGCCCATTACTTTTTTGAGAATGGGCTTTTTTAACCCATTTAGATGACTATCGATTGAATTGAGGACACGCTCTAAACCCAGTTGCTAAAAAATATCTTAATAAACTGTAAATATATAACAGTATAGGAATGTTTCAGTGATACAAAAGCGTTAGGATGTTTAAAGGATATTACGCTTAGGAGATTTTTATGAACCGCATATTACCATCTAAAATCATAGGGTTAGTTATCATAGCGAGTAGTGCGATTTACGCAGGCTGCGCATCAACTGAAAACAGCTCTACTGTAAAGAACACAACTGCCGCTAACCCATATGCACCGACTACACCAGGATTGGCAGTAGCCACAGTAGCGGGTGGGTGTTTTTGGTGTGTTGAAGCAGGTTATGAAAAAATCCCTGGCGTGGTAGAAGTCGTGTCTGGCTATACGGGTGGCACCGCTGAAAACCCAACCTACAAGCAGGTGTCAGCAGGTGGTACTGGGCATACAGAAGCGGCGCAGGTGTATTATGATCCTAAGAAGATTACTTACAATGGCATAGTACAGGCGCTATGGAGAATCGCTGATCCTACTGATGATAAAGGGCAGTATGTTGATCGCGGCACACAGTACCGTCCCGCTATTTTTTATAACAATGCGCAAGAAAAGCAAATCGCAGAAGCAGCCAAGCAATCCCTGCAAGCATCTGGTGTGTATGACAAGCCAGTAGTGATTGAGATTGTACCTGCTAGCACTTTTTATCCTGCTGAAGAGTATCATCAGGATTATTATAAAAAGAACCCGATACGCTATAAAGCTTATACCTTTAATTCTGGTCGCTATCAATTTATCGAGAGTGTCTATGGTAAAAACTATGAGCTTGATTTTAGTAAGTTTACGCCCGAAGCAGATAGCACACAGCAAGTGACGCCAAATAACACATCAGATAGCAAAGTAAGCAAAGGTTTTAACCCAGATACATTTGTAAAACCTTCACAAGATGCGCTAAAGAAGTCCCTTAGTGATATTCAGTACAAAGTCACTCAAAAAGAAGGTACCGAGCGCGCCTTTGATAATGAGTACTGGGATAATAAAGAGCCTGGATTGTACGTGGACGTCGTATCTGGTGAGCCACTGTATTCTTCGCGTGATAAATATAAGTCTGGTACAGGTTGGCCGAGCTTTACTCGCCCATTGGATACGAGCTTAGTGGTTGAAAAGCCAGATAGAGGAATATTTGGAACCCGTACTGAAATTCGTAGCCGTTACGCGGACTCACACGTGGGCCATGTATTTGATGACGGTCCAGCACCGACAGGTAAGCGCTATTGCATGAACTCAGCAGCGCTCCGCTTTATTCCGCTTGCAGATATGGAAGCTGCTGGTTATGGCGATTGGATAGATGATGTAAAACCAATTGGTTAGTACTATTTTTCCATCACTCAGTCAAATAAAAAGGACGCATCATATGCGTCCTTTTTGTTTAGTTATTATTCGCAACAGCCTAAGCAATTAACAGCCAATTAAAACGCTGGCTGACGCTTAGGTACAGCGCCCAAAAATTCATTACGTGCTTGATTATTGTGTTGATACTCGCCAAGCATCGCGGTGCTACGCGTGGTTGAATGTTGTTTGCTAACGCCGCGCATCATCATACACATGTGCGATGCATCCATAACGACTGCGACGCCGCGGCAGCCAGTAACATCCATAATGGTCTGTGCAATCTGCTCACTTAGGTTTTCTTGTATTTGCAAACGGCGGGCAAACATATCGACGATACGGGCAAATTTTGACAGTCCCAAGACTTGGCCGTCAGGTAAGTAGCCGATATGAGCGACACCATGGAACGGTAGCATATGATGCTCACATAGTGAATAAAACTCAATGTTCTGTACCAGTACCAGCTCGCGATTGGCTGATGGAAACACAGCATCATTGACCACTTCATCTATACTTTGATGATAGCCTTGGGTCAGATGGGCAAAGGCCTTTGCAGCACGTACAGGCGTATCTAGCAAACCCGGACGATCTAAGTCTTCGCCAGTTGAAGCAATCAGTTGGCGATAGGATTCGGTACTTTCTTTATAATCTGGGGTTATGATGGGGGTGTTACTCATAAGTTTGGCAGCCATCCAAAATGTGGGTGTAGCTTAACGTTGAATCCTATCGTGTGAGGACTCTTATAAAAATTGTGCAAGCTGGGAAGGGCTGTGATTATACTCGAAATCTGCTGAACTTCATACTGCTGTGGCTAGCAGTTGAGTCTTTAATCAATAAAGGGGTGCTTGGTACTTAATCGAAACGGTTGTAGTGTTAATATTCGAAGTGCAATTTTTCTCATAAAATAAGCAAACTACTATAGTCTGAGTATTTTATCGTGAAGCGTTGATGCTAAAATGGAATCTAATAACTCGCGAAAAACTCTCACTGTCGATACTACTTCAAGTGATAAACTGCTATTGGTCATTTTGACATTATCGGTTGTTTGTATTAGTCAATCCGATAACAAGAACCAAATACAGTTTACGACTGTTTACTTAAATTAATTCGTGTATAATAACTCATCTTTTCATTTGTACTATTTAGTAGTCTCAATCTTCTAATTACTCTAAATAAATTCTTATTCTAAATCATCTCGATTGATTCAAAAGGAAATCTTATGCTATTGCAAGGACAACGATTTGTCGTAACTGGCATCGCAAGTAAACTCTCTATCGCTTGGGCTATCGCAGAAGCGCTGCACCGCGAAGGGGCTTCACTAATCCTGACTTACCCGAATGACAAAATCAAAAAACGCGTCGATATGGCCGCTGAAAAATTTGAAGCAGATTTGGTTCTAGAATGTGACGTAGCTTCTGATGAGTCGATAGCTGCATGCTTTGAGCAAGTGACTGCTCACTGGGGCGACGGTATTGATGGTGTGGTACATGCCATTGGTTTTGCACCGATGGATCAGTTGGATGGGGATTTTGTTAGCGCAACGACTCGTGAAGGCAGTCACATCGCGCATGATATCTCTAGCTACAGCTTTGTTGCACTGGCAAAAGCAGCTCGTGAGTTACTAGCGATGCGCCATGGTTCTATGTTGACATTGACCTACGAAGGCAGCATTTCAGTATTGCCAAACTACAATGTCATGGGTATGGCAAAAGCTAGTTTAGAAGCCAGTGTTCGTTATTTAGCAACGTCTATGGGCGGTGAAGGTATCCGGGTTAATGCGATATCTGCAGGTCCTATCCGCACGCTAGCGGCTAGTGGTATTAAGTCTTTCCGTAAAATGCTTGATATCAGCGAAAAAATTGCGCCACTACAACGCAACATCACACAGACAGAAGTAGGTAACGCCGCATTGTTCCTATTGTCGCCTTGGGCATCTGGTATTACAGGTGAGATTATGTTCGTTGATGCAGGTTTCAATACAGTAGCTATCAGCGAGCAGTTGATGATGCTTGATGAACCAGCACAGTAATTGTTATAGATGATTCGTTTGATAATAGAAAAGACAGCCAATTGGCTGTCTTTTCTAGTTATACTATGAGTCTTTTTGGCTACGTGCTTTTTTAGCAGTGTACACTTTTAGTTAAGTGCCTTTGAGCGAGGGATATGATAACCAAGTTACCAAAGTGGATACTATGGGGCGGGGCGGTATTGGCCTTTAGTGCTGGTTGCGTGAATACGACGGCGTTAATGGGGTTTGCCAATTTATCAGTGTCGCACGTCACGGGCAATGTGAGCTTGTTTGCAGCGGCAATCGCTCATTCAGACGCGCGTAGTATTTTATATATTGGTACCTTGTTGCTGTCCTTTTTGGCAGGGGCTATACTAAGCGGCTTTGTCATTGGACAGACATCATTGAAACTCGGTCGTCGTTATGGACGAGCGCTATATCTAGAAGCAGCACTACTGTTGGTTAGCTATTGGTTGTATCAGCAGCATGATTACTTAGGGCAATTAGCAGCAGCAATGGCATGTGGACTGCAAAATGCGATGGTCGCAACTTATAGTGGGGCGGTCATTCGGACCACCCACTTGACAGGGCTGACCTCAGACATGGGGGCGGCAATTGGTAATTGGCTTGCTGGTCGTTCTATTAGTAAGCCAACCTTAGGGTTTCAAGCCATTATCTGGTATTGTTTCTGCGGTGGTAGCGCAGTAGGCGCTTTCTTGTTTGCAAAAGTCAGCTATGATGCTTTGTTTGTTCCCATCGCCATTGTATCGACAGCAGCATTTGTATACAACTATGTCTCAGATCATCTGCCAGAGGTGAGAGAACCAAAAAAAGATAGGCGCTTATCATAGTGATAAACGCCTATCGTGCCTATTATTAACTGTATTGGTTTTTTGCATGTTTATTTAGGTGTAGAATAGCGAGCTATCAAAACATGCTTTGGTCTTATTCTTTATGATCTTCGTGCTCATGCATCCCTTGCATCATATCGAGCATAGAGTCGTCAGTACGTTGTTGATCTTCTTTGGCTAGGCCATCTTGATTGATGTCTTTTGGTGCCATTTTGGTCGTTGAGTCCGTTTTATTTGAGTCTGTCATAAAGTACTCCAGTGTTTTTATTTACTTCTTAATAGAGATGTTTTAATTAAATCTTTATTTGTTGACGCTCGTATTTAGTAGCGCTTGGCTTTTATTTAACTTATCTAGTATGCAATGTGGTCATAGTCTTGTACATATACAGAGTACACTTGTTTAGTGACTATGTGTAACTGATGCTGCACTTAACGCTGCAACTAATAATGAAGCCAGTTACATGGCTAATGATGAAGTTTACGAATTACCAGCATAAGTTGTAGAAAGACGAGTTTTGACGTATATATCTCAAGTGATGTCTACATATAATTAGATTCACCTCAATGGTAATGTATTTATCAAAATACATTAACCGATAATTTATGTTTTATTTTTAGGTTTCTTACACCGTCTTTGATTCAATAAGGACATTCTATGTCAGAGCAAAAGCTAGATAGCCATCTTCCTAATGATGGCAATGAATATTTATTTACTGATACTTTCCCAAAAGGTACAGGCAAAGGGCTGATCGTTGTCGCGATTGCCGCGATTATTGCGTTGATTATTTACAATGTGTTGCCGTTCGACATCAATGCGAATAAAGGTCTCGCAGTCCTGTTTTTTATTGGGGTACTTTGGCTTACAGAAGCTGTGCACGTCACCATAACAGCGCTACTTGTCGTAGTAATCGGTGCCTTGGTTGGCATACCAGACTTCGATGCTGAAATCGGTCTGCAAAGCTTTGCCAATCCTACTATTTATCTGTTCTTTGGTGGTTTTGCTTTGGCAGCAGCATTGCATGTGCAGCAGCTAGATAAAAAGATCGCACTAAAGATTCTATCGATGTCTGGTGGCAAACTGAGTACAGCTGTATTTTTGATATTTGGTGTGACGGCATTTTTGTCGATGTGGATATCGAATACTGCTACAGCTGCGATGATGCTCCCATTGGCACTCGGTATCTTGACGCAAGTTGATCGTGAAAAAGACCGCGGTACGTTTGTTTTTGTACTATTAGGTATTGCTTATTCAGCCAGCCTTGGTGGTCTAGGTACGATTGTTGGTTCGCCGCCCAATGCTATTGCCGCAAAGGCGCTCGATATTGCCTTTGTAGACTGGATGAAGTTTGGTATTCCGATGATGTTGGTACTGTTACCATTATTGTTGGGTGCGATGTATGTGTTCCTAAAGCCGAACCTAAATCGTACCATTGTCCTAGTTGATGATGCACCGATTGCTTGGAACAAGCCACGTATCGTCACTATCATCGTCTTTATCGTTACGGCATTGAGCTGGATATTTTCCAAAAAGATTGGTGCAGCTTTAGATATTACGGACACTGATGCTATCGTTGCACTATCAGCAGCAGCAGCGGTAGTAAGCTTAGGATTGGTATCTTGGAAGCAAGTATCAGACAATACGGATTGGGGTGTGCTCATGTTGTTTGGTGGTGGTATTGCGCTATCGACAATTTTGAAAGTATCTGGGGCGTCTTTGGTACTAGGGGAAACCGTAGCAACTGCGCTGTCTTCTGCACCACTTATCATTGTGATGATGGCAGTCTCAGCATTTATTATTTTCTTGACAGAATTTGCTTCCAATACTGCCTCGGCAGCATTGTTAGTGCCTGTATTTGCCGCTATTGCAGAGCAGATGGGTTTGCCACATGAGGTGCTCGTATTGGTCATCGGTATTGGTGCATCGTGTGCTTTTATGTTGCCAGTTGCCACACCGCCAAATGCTATTGTGTTTGGTACAGGTTTGATCAAGCAAACAGAAATGATTCGTACAGGTATCATATTAAATATCATTGCTACTATCGTTATCGGGCTATGGGCGTACTTTTTCTTGATATAATCAAGTAGTCATTACAATCCTAGTCATATCTGCTTAGTATAAGTGAAACCCCGATGTTCAAGACAAATTGAACGTTGGGGTTTTTTATGGCTTATCATATAAGCTAACGGTATAGAATGTTTATTATTAACGTCATCTTATTAAATGGATTTGATCACATGACACAGTACTTATTAAAAGCAACTGTTCTGATATTACTAGGCGCAATTGCCGTGTTAATGGTATTTATAGCAAAATATTGGGCACCTGATCGTACCATCGCTGAGCTAAAACAATGGCAACTACCTAACAGCGAATTTATAGACATACAAGGTATGCAAGCGCATGTAGCGCAGTCAGCTAATTGTTATACACACCGTGGCAATACAGCCGAAAAAAACCGACCCGAAACAATCGTTTTATTGCATGGTACATCGGCAAGTTTGCATACATGGGAGGGCTGGACCAAGGCGCTGTCTGATCAATACTGTGTCGTGAGCATGGATTTGCCAGGGTTCGGTTTGACCGGTCCTTACGTGGACGAAAGCACACAATATAGTAGCGAAAATTATGCGGCATTTGTCATTGAAGTACTCAATCATTTGAAGCTGGACCGTGTCACGCTAGCCGGTAATTCATTAGGAGGTAAGGTAGCGTGGCGCACCGCCGCTTTGTATCCTGAGCGTGTCAGTCGATTGATATTGGTAGACTCAGTTGGTTATCCAGCAACGCCAAAACATGTCCCCGTTGGTTTTAAACTTGCTAAATATCCAATGATGTCACCAATTTTAAATCGTATCCTACCCAGAAGTGTTGTTGAGAAAAGCGTTTTAAGCGTGTATGCAGACAATAGCAAAGTCGATGAGAAGTTGATTAACAGATACTATGAATTGACCTTGCGCCAAGGTAATCAGCAGGCTTTGAGTCGTCGCCTAAATGAGACTGATGATGACAGTGATCAAGCTCAAATAAAGCAGCTGGACATACCGACTTTGATCTTATGGGGTGCAAAAGATGATCTTATTCCTGTAGAAAACGCCGCATTATTTCATAGAGATATACGTAATAGTCAGCTTAAGATATTTGATAACTTAGGTCATGTACCGCACGAAGAAGATCCGTTAGCAACCGTTGACGTTGTAAAGCAGTTTTTGATTAGTGAGTCAGGAAATGGATAACTTAGAAAAGAAACAGATAACAACCATCGCTGCAATTTCAGATGTTCATAGTAATGTCTACGCCTTTGAAGCTGTGCTTGCGGATATAAGATATCGAGATGTTGATCAGATTGTCAATCTTGGTGATATTTTATATGGGCCAATAGCGCCTCATGCTACTTATGAGCTATTAATGGCAAATCGAGATGATATTATTACCATTAGAGGTAATCAGGATAGACAGATTTATGAAGCCACTACGGCAGAAATTGCTAATAATCCAACCATGGGTTTTATTATCAAAGATCTCTCTAAAAAAGCGATTGAATGGATGCGGTCTTTGCCATTTGATTTTCATGTAAGTGAGGATGTATACCTCTGCCACGGTTCGCCGACCGATGACATGATATATTTACTAGAGGATATCGAAACGGGTCAACCAATAGTGCGTAATGATGCGACTATATTGGCATTACTTGATGGTATTGATAATGATGTTATCTTATGTGGTCATACACACATCCCGCGAACAGTAGTACTGTCGTCAGGACAAACTATTGTGAATAGTGGTAGCGTTGGCTATCCAGCTTACGAAGATGATTTGCCTATTATTCATAAGATGCAAACTTATTCGCCTCATGCTAATTATGCTCTTATCAAGTGTATTGAGACTCAACAAGGTAAACATTGGCAAACAGAGCATGTCAAAGTGGCTTATAACCATGAAGCAGCAGCAAATATGGCTCTAAGAAACGGACGTGAAGATTGGGCATTTGCATTGAAGACGGGTAGAGTAGTTCCAGTATGACAGTACTTAAAAACATTCTATTCTAGCAATGATAGCATTACCTTTAGATTAACTATGGATTTTGATTTAATAGAGATTACGTAAAATGCTAACACTATATATGGTTCAACTGGGCGGTCGTCCTAAAGGCCGTCTGATTGAGCAACACGATATTTTCTTTGGCGCAGCCTATCAAGTGAGTGACTTGATAGGAGATATCAATGAACATTGGCCTGAGGTAAAAAATAAATGGCATATTGATTCATATCGTGCGATTACTAAAGTGGGTAATTATGCCATCAAGTTAATTGAATCAAGTGAGCAATTAAAGGCTGCTACTGACTTAAAATTATTCTTTATCAATCTAGGTGGCTATCAGCAGGACAATTTTGAAGAATTCCATTATAAGCTACTCATCGTTGCACCTAACCAAGCTGACGCGATCAAACAAGCGAAGAAAAGTGATTTTTATAAGCAATTTACTTTTAAAGATGAAACGTCACCTTTTAATGCAGCTTCTCATATTGATGATAAGTTTGCAGTAGATATAGATGACATATATAACGTAAACGATCTTATTTCAAGTGTTCAGCTTTCGATTGAGCCTATTAGTGATACAGATGAGCTGAATGCTTACGAGGACAAAGAGTACGTCGGCTATCTAAGTATCAAGAATTTAAAGAAATTGGCGCTATAATAGGTTTATCTAAAGCTTATAAAAGTAGATTTATATATACCTGATTAAATGAACTTAATGGATAGCTTAAGTTCGGATACGTTCTGTAATGTGTGATAGTTTCAGCATTATTGATACAAGAGTAATCAGAACTCGACTAACTTGAATCATACCCTAATTACCCCCATAATCTAACCACTTCTACATAATAAATAGCCTAAGTAAATATGCCCAATACTTCTGAGAATGAACCAAAAATGCCTAGTGAAAGCAGCGTTGAAGAAACAAATAAGAAAACAAATCCAGATGACAGTCACTCGAATAATAAGTTTAGCGACGATAGAACTGCTGTTCAGACTAGCATTGCCTCTGATCTACCAGTACTTGCTAAAGACAGCTATTACTTAAGCCGTCTTGAGCGAGAGCTGGCACGTGCTGCTGTATCTAAAAATAAAAAATCTAATCATGATTATGAGCAAAAGAATAATTCAGATGATGTACTTGCCAAGAAACGTGCTCAGTACGAGAAAATAAAGACACGTTCTCAACAAGCTGTGCAGGCACGTATCGATAGTATCCCAAATGATTTACCTGCCAAGCTAAATTTAGATTTGCCTGTTAGCCAACGCGCAGAAGACTTAGTACAAGCGATTATCGATAATCAAGTCATTATTGTCGCTGGTGAGACCGGTTCTGGTAAAACGACGCAGTTGCCTAAGCTTGCGATGTTAGCAGGGCGCGGTATCACAGGGCAGATAGGGCATACACAGCCGAGACGATTGGCCGCTCGTAGTGTGGCAAACCGTATCGCAGAAGAGCTGGGTGAGCCATTAGGTAACACGGTCAGTTTTAAGATTCGCTTTAATGAGCAAGGGACAGCACAATCTGTTGTAAAGCTCATGACAGATGGTATCTTACTCGCTGAGTTGGGTCACGATCGGTTTTTGAGTAAGTACGATACGATTATTATCGATGAGGCGCATGAGCGTAGTTTAAACATCGACTTTATTATGGGTTATCTCAAAAAGATGCTGCCCAAGCGCCCAGATTTAAAAGTTATTATTACCTCGGCGACCCTTGATACCAAGCGCTTTAGTGAATACTTCAGCCGTTATGACAATAAGCTCAAACGGCAAGTTCCTGCGCCTATTTTTAATGTAGAAGGGCGTAGCTTTCCAGTAGAAGTCCGTTATCGTCCGTTGACAGATGAGCCAGTAAATAGCTCGGAAGATGACAGCTACGATGATTTTGAAGAGAACCTGCCGCGTGCTGTGGTTGCCGCTGTCGAAGAGTGTTTTAGCGATGCGCAGAGTAAAGGTCACGCCGATCAAGCTGATATTTTGATATTTGCTGCGACTGAAGCGGAGATTCGCGAAACGCAAGAAGTGCTTGAGCGTCATGGCCCGCGCCATACCGAAGTACTGCCATTGTTTGCACGGCAGACGTATGAAGAGCAGCAGCGTATCTTTCAGCCATCGGGTCGAGGTCGCCGCATTGTTATCGCGACCAACGTTGCTGAGACTGCATTGACTGTGCCGGGTATTCGCTATGTGATCGACTTGGGGTTCGCGCGGATTTCGCGTTACTCGTATCGCTCGCGCGTACAGCGTTTACCGATTGAAGCAATTTCCCAAGCAGCGGCTAATCAGCGTAAAGGTCGCTGTGGCCGTGTCGCTCCAGGTGTTTGTATTCGTCTTTATAGTGAAGAGGATTTTAGTGGCCGCCCTGAGTTTACTGAGCCTGAGATTTTACGCACCAACTTAGCGTCAGTAATCCTGCAAATGGCCAATCTACGTCTAGGTAGTGTGGATGACTTTGAATTTATTGAGCCGCCTGATAGCCGATTGGTCACTGATGGTCATAAATTGCTAGATGAGTTGGGCGCTATTACTTCCAAGAAAGACATTGCTGCTCAGGACAAAACCAATAAACCAAAAGCGAGAAAAGGGCTTGATCATCTGCGTTTGACAGCAACTGGTCAGAAAATGGCACGTATGCCAATCGATCCAAGGCTAGCACGTATGCTGGTGGCTGGTTCTGATTTTGATTGTATTCGCGAAATGCTGATCGTTGTGGCAGCGCTTGCTGTACAGGATCCACGCGAGCGTCCTGCCAATAAACGTACGCAAGCGGATCAAAAGCATGCGGTCTTCCGTCAAGACGACTCTGACTTTTTGTTTTATCTGAGTCTATGGAAGGCGCTGTTTGAAAAAGATGAAGACGGCAATAAACTGTCTGGCAATCAGCGTAAGCAGTTTGCTAAGAAAAACTATTTAAGCTTCCCGCGTGTACGAGAATGGCATCAGACACACCGTCAATTGGTACAAATGGTCACTGAGCTGAAGCTAACTGATGTTAATGAGTCAAAAGCTGCTGATAAAAATGTGGCTGTCAATGATCCGACAGCGATCGAAGATGAAGAGTTAAAAGCAGTCAAATATGCCAATCTGCATAGAGCATTATTGACTGGTTTATTGTCTATCATCGCGCATAAGACCGAAAGCCGCGGTGAGTATTTGGCTGCGCGTCAGCAAAAGGCGAAGATATTCCCAGCCAGCACGGTGTTTAAACAAATACCACCTTGGGTGATGGCGTTTGAAATGGTGGAGACTTCACAAGTCTTTATGCGTACTGTTGCCAAAATCGAACCAGAATGGATTATTTCAGCGGCAGGTGATTTGCTGAAATATCATTACTTTGAACCACATTGGTCCAAGAAAACAGGACGCGTCAAAGCTTACGCGCAGATTAGTCTGTTTGGACTGATTATTATTAGTAAGCAGCTGACCAATTATGAGCAAGTTAACTTAGTTGAATCACGAGAGATATTTATCCGTGATGGCTTAGTGACGGGTAACTTTGGTCGCAATGCACCATTTTTGCAACATAACATGGATAAGATTGCTCATGTTGAGCGTATCGAAGACAAGCTGCGTCGCCGTGATTTGTTGGTGGATGAAGAGACGCTCTATCAGTTCTATGATAAGAAAATCCCTGAGCACGTTGCCAGTCGTAAAGCATTTGAAGATTGGCGTGCAGAAGTCGAAAAGCATGATACTAAGCATCTATTCTTTACTGATGAAGATGTACTTAATAGCCAAGCACCGACCACAGGGGATTTCCCAGAAGTGTGGAAGCTGGGCGATCTAAAGCTGCCACTCCGTTATATCTTTGATCCCGCCAGCGATGATGATGGTGTGACCATACGTGTGCCGCTTGCTGCATTACCGCAGCTCGACGCGATTGAGCTACTGTGGGGCGTGCCCGGTTGGCGCTATGAACTGGTTCTACAACTGCTCAAGTCACTGCCAAAGGAGATACGTCGTCAAATCGTACCGATACCCAATACTGCAGACAGTTTGTTTGATGAGTTGCAACCAAAGGGTGGACAAGGATTGCTGAAGCAGCTGTGTCAGGCCTTGCATCGTCGCGGTATTATGTCGGTAACGCCAGAGAACTTCAATCCATCTACGATTGATCGTTATTTGCAGCCACAAATCTGCGTGGTCGATGAGAAAAACCGTATCATCGAAAAAGGCCGTGATCTACAAACCCTACAGATTCGTCATGCATCTGAAACCAGTCAAGCGGTAAATGAGCAGCAAGGCGTGCATACTGAGTTCCCTGAGCATTTTGCTTTTAGCAAAAACCATCATAGTGCAGGCGTGGTGATGAAACAGTTTGCGGCGCTCGTCGCTGATGAAGCGGGAGAAGCTGTATCGATTCATCAATACACTGATGTCAATGCCGCACTTCAAGCACATCGTATCGGGGTACTGACTTTAATAAAAGGCAAACTTGGTGCAAAGAAAAAGCAGCTAACGAGCCAAATCGATAGTATATTTAAACTGGCATTTGCACCACTTGGCGACATGGATAAACTCAAAACGATCGTTATAGATGCTGCGTTAGACGCGGCTCTCGAAGAGCACTATGTCTTATTTGATCATTCTGAGAATTTACCAGAAAGCGCCGATGACATCGCAGTTGGATTGAGCGAGGAGCTACCGTTTACCTCTGAAGAGTATAGCCAAACTCTCGAAGTGGTAGTCAATAACTTCTTATTAACTGGTCAAAGCGTTATCAAAACGCTTAAGAATGTCTACACTCGTTGGCAGCGTATCCGCCAAGGGTTGCTGATGCTAGATCGCGAGATATTTGGTGAGTCTATCGATGATATCGAAGATCAGCTAGAAGACTTACATTTGGCTGATTTTGTTTATCGGATGGACTATAGCCACTGGCAACAGTACCCACGCTATCTTGAAGCGCTACAGATTCGACTAGAGCGTCTGGAGCACAATCTCGACGCCGACCTCGATGGTGTTTACGCGCTTGACTTGCATATGGAGCGGCTAGCAGGACGTGCGGACAAAGAAGCCATCAGTGAGTATCGCTGGATGGTGGAAGAGTATCGTATTCAACTGTTTGCCCAGCCTATGAAAACTCGTATGGCAGTATCGCCCAAGCGTCTAAGCAAGATGTGGGATAAGGTGAGTTAGGCTAAGTTTTAGGTTTGTATGGTACGTTATGTTATAGAGCGCACATTAATTTTATGATGTGTGCTTTATTGCTACGTTTTCTAAATGCCATATGTTACCTACTAAATTGGATATCAATCTCAAATAACAGGACGATTAAAATGTGGGATGAACGCTATAGCGGTACAGAGTTCGCATTTGGTACCGAACCTAATGATTTTTTGAGAGAGACGTTTGAGCAGATACCTGTAGGTGGACACGTACTTTGTCTAGCAGAGGGAGAGGGTAGGAATGCAGTATTCTTAGCTGAGCAAGGCTTCAAGGTGACTGCGATGGATATGTCCGAAGTAGGGTTAAACAAAGCGAACAAGTTGGCCAAAGATAGAGGCGTAGCTATTACCACTCAATTAGCTGATTTAGCAGATTACAACTTTGGTCAGGATAAATGGGACGCCATAGTTTCTATCTGGGCACATGTGCCCAAAGCGGTACGTCAATATGTACATGCACAAGTTGGCACCGCTCTCAAGCCAGATGGAGTATTTATCGTCGAAGCTTATACAGAACGGCAGCTTGAAACAGAGGCAGTCGGTGGACCACCAGCCAGTCAAAGGGAGCGTTTTGGCGCTTTAGAGAACTTTCAAAATGAGCTTGTAGGGCTGAACGAAGTGATTGGTGTAGAGAAGTTGCGTATGGTATCAGAAGGAAAGCGGCATCAAGGGCTTAGCGCTGTAGTACAGTTTGTTGGTAAAAAAGTCAGCAACTAGCCGTTGTAAGTTAAATCTATTAGTCGCTTTAGCAGCTATATACATAGTTAGAGAAGATAGTTTGCAAACCATCTTCTCTATGAGCTATTGAGGCTTAATGTTTGATAGTTAGTGACTGGTATTTAATGTCCAGTACTTAATAATTGATACTTAATGACTAATCTTTTCTGTCAGTACACCCATGCTATAAAGTACATAAGCAATCACAGTTAATGCGACGATAAATGGAGTAAGCATCCAAATCACAATATTGATTAAAAGTGATGGTAACAATCCATTGAACAGCTCAATATCTGGTGCGAAAAAATCGGTCATAACATCGACTGCACGTTTAGCAATAGGGAATAGCAAAGTGCTGAAAGCTAACATATAAATGTACTTACTAAAGCCAGGGTCACTCATGACTACCATAAAGTAGAACACTGTAAAAAACGTGATGCCAAGTGCCCAGCATTTTAGAGTGTAGCTTAAACGAATCATGTTATCTCCTCCCTAAGCTTTCTATTGATCGCTTTACATCGATCGTACACAGAGTAAAGCTGCTCCTATACATTCATTATTTTAAATATATATTATATGTTATAATACGAATATATAGTCACGTCAACCAATTTTTCTATTTATTTAAAATACTCCCTACATTATTCAATTTAAAAATGATGTTTTCTGGGGAAGAATTCCATAGATATAATAGAAAATAGCCTAAGCAAATTAAATTTATCCTATTAGAAAATAAAATTATAACTACAACTCATTACTCGGACTTAGACCAAAAAACCGCTTATATTCTCGGCTAAATTGACTAGGGCTTTCGTAGCCTACTTGCATCGCTATTTGTGATATTTGCGCCCCATGCATCTTAATTAAGCGTCTGGCTTCCATTAAACGTAAGCTTTTCTGATACTGTAACGGACTCAGCTGGGTTATTTCTTTAAAGTGCTGATGAAACCCTGAGACACTCATGCCGCATCTACTAGCTAAGCTTTCAACCATAATAGGTTCATCTAGATGTGCCTTTATCCAGTCAGTCGCTTGGGCAATGCGGTGTGTATGGCTACCGCTAACGACCAATTGCTTAAGTTTGTTGCCTTGCTCAGCCAAGAGTAGGCGATAGTATATTTCTTGTTGAATTAAAGAAGACAGAAAATCAATATCGTTTGGATAATCAAGCAAGCGTATCAATCGATCAAACGCGTCCATTATGGTGTCATCTAAGTGCCACTTTATTCCTAAATGACTGCCTGCTACTGGGTGTGTGGTCGGTATCTGCGCTAATACATCTCTAATCATAGCTAAATCTAATTTCATTGATAAAACAATGACAGGGTTCTTTATCGAAGCGTGCTTGATATGCATACTTAGCGGTATATTAACTGGACAGAACATCAAGTTACTATTGTCAAACCTTTGACAGTCAGCACCCAAGTAAATCTCTCGTTCACCTTGCAGTACAATACAAATACTTGGCTCTTGAATATAACTCACGGCTTTGCTTGGTTTGTCCGCGCAGTAAAAGAACAAGCCTGAAACAGCAGATTCAATAGTTTTATTTCTAGGTAGTACTGCTAAAAGTTGGTCAATAGTCGTTTGATTCATCACGAGTGCTTATTTTATAAGATTGCCTGATAGTATAAATATTTGTAGGATTAGGCAAGAGTTATAGAGGTTTGTTCTAACGTATAAGTGCAGAGGATTCTATAATAATTTCATCGCAACAGCGTAAGTACGACCTCTAATAATATGAAACAAGGAATAATTAATCATGAAAATATTTTATAAAACGCGCGCAACCGCTACTGGTGGACGTTCTGGCCATACTGGATTAGACGATGGTTCTTTAGGATTTGACTTGGTATCTTTTCAAGAGCAAGACAAAGAAGGCGTGAACCCAGAACAGCTTTTTGCCATGGGTTACGCGGCTTGTTTTGATAGCGCTTTGAGCATGACTGCACAGCACATGAAATTGCCTGTTACCGCTTCAAAAACTTCTGCGCAAGTGGGTATCGGTATGAAAGCTGACGGTAGCTATAACTTAGAGATAGAGTTGTCTGTAGAAGTATCAGGTATTGATGAAGCGCAGGCGCAGCAGTTGATCGAAGCCACGCATCAGGTGTGCCCGTATTCTAATGCTACTCGCGGTAATGTCGATACTCGTCTAGAAGTGACAGTCGTTTAAGACGGTTGTTTAAAGACTAGTGACCGTAGACTAGCAATATTAAAATAATAACTCGAATACATAAACGCCCCGATTTATAAGAGTCGGGGCGTTTTATGTTGTCCGGTAACGTAATTAGCTGGAACCTTTTCTGAGCAACTTGGCTAATGATAGGTTATTAATAGCCTTATTTTATACCGGTACTTTTTTATTTAAGGTAAACACCAAGACCGCGCCCAAAATGACTGTGCTTGCAACTATAAATGGCAAAGTTAGTTGCTCAGATAAAAACACCACACCTAGCAACGCAGCAATCACAGGGACACATAGCTGAACGATAGCGGCTTGTGTGTTTTTCAATAGTGGCATCGCTGTATACCAGATACTATAACCCAACCCTGAGGCGATTGCTCCTGATGCACAGGCGAGTAGTACACCTTCAGTGGTAATGTCCTCCAAATTGATATTTTTCAAACCTAAGTCATCTAGATACGTCATACCTACCAGTAATAGTATAGGCACAGCGACTAAACTACGCACAAAATTAAACCCTGTCGCTCGTAGCGGTGAGACACATGATTTGCCGCGTATACTATATACTCCCCATGCTACGCCACTCATAGCCATTAACGCTGCTGCCAATGGTGATGGTATGGCAGCCGATGGCAACATCAGATATACAAATCCTGCTACTGCAACGACAAACGCCAACCATTGTAGCGCGCTGAGCTGTTCTTTTTTATAGATATCCCAGCCAATCATCGTAAGCTGAACCGCTGAGAATAAAATCAATGCCCCAGTGCCAGTATCGAGCTCTACATACGCAATTGAAAAGCACAGCGCATAAATCACCAAGCTGAGACTACTCAACCAACTGCCTTTATCACTTAATATAGCGTGAACAGTAGAGTTGTCATGATTAGACGTTTGGCGTCGCAGTCTGTAAGCATGTGCAGCCATGATAAGGCCTAGACAGGCCGTCGCACTCACTAGCCTAATGATGGTAAAGCTCCAAGCATCGATATAGCCTTCTGCCAATGCCATTCGGCAAAACAGAGAGTTTGCGGCAAAGGCGATTAACGCAATAATAGTATAAATAGTGGCTTTCAAAAGTAATTCCTACAATGAATAAATGGCACAAAACAGGCAAGCATAGGATTTTAGTTTTAGGTCGTAAGGTACGCTGTTATAACGATCGTTTTCTCTAGCAAAGATAATAGATTGATAACTTATCAATCTAATCTATAGCTGTCTCACAGGACAGGATATTTTGTCGTACTTATGGCAAAAAGTCTCTTTTAAATCAGAATAACGATAGTTGTATTGACGATAAGGTCTAAAAATAGGGATGATGTGCGTCGTATCAAATGAACTATTAGAACAACATTCATTAAACACAATAAATCAGATAAATAAATAGGAAAAGATAGTATGAATTGGGCAAGTATTTTTATTTATGACACAACTTGGTTGTTTGCCGTAGAAATTTTAATACGTGTCACTGTAATGTTTGTATTAATTATCACATTTTTACGCTTCACTGGTAAGCGCGGCGTCCGTCAGCTCTCTATTTTCGAGCTGACCATTATTTTATCGTTGGGCTCTATTGCAGGTGACCCTATGTTCACCGAAGATCTGCCCATTATCCAAGCGGTATTAATCATGGGTACGGTCATTTCACTCTATAGGCTCTGTACGTGGGCGATGATGAAATTCCAGCCTTTTGAGGACCTGCTAGAGGGGCGCTCAATGTATATTGTAGAAGATGGCATGCTAGTGCTTGATAAAATCAAAAAAGGTGAGATGTCACATGATGAGTTTTTTGCTGAAATGCGCCAACAAGGGGTTGAGCATTTAGGACAAGTTCGTGTCGGTTTGCTCGAAGCTGATGGCAATTTTAGTATTTTATTGCACACCTCTGAAAAAACAGACTACGGGATGCCGCTTTTCCCCAAGCAATACCGACCGGTCGAGCAAGTAGAAGCAGGGGTTTATTATGCTTGTATGTATTGCGGTTACGTTGATGAAATCTCTGACCCTAATCATTGTTGCCCGCGCTGCGAGGATAATTGCAATAACTGGGCTAAAGCGTTAAACAATCATATCGTCAAATGATATTACTACTTGGCTGCCTTAGCTCAGTTGATAAGCTAAGGCAGCTAGTGCCTTTTTTCAAATTATTAGATAAAAACCTTTCATTTACTGACAGTTTGTCTGACTTGTTTTATACAGTGCATGGCTCTCATCATTTATGTCACTTTATACCAGTCGAGTTTGCGAGTCATCACCATCACGCAGGCAAGTATCACAAAGCAAAATATCGCACCCAGTAACAGATTGAGATCTTCTGTACTTAAAATACCGAAAAACGTAGCGTATAGCCCAGCAAGTGTCGCGGTAAAGATTATTGCCCGTTTTAAACCGCCAAATACATAGTAGCTATACCAGCCAATAAGCCCAACACAAGCACTGGCTGCTACCATATAGGCTTGCCAAAATGCGATTTGTTCTGCAAGTGGTAGTAATAAGACATAAAAGACAAATAGTGCGCAGCCGACTAGCAGATACTGAATAGGGTGGATACGACTTGATTTGAGCACTTCAAATAAAAAGAAAGTACCAAACGATACCAAAATTAATAGCAAGGCGTACTTCATGGCTCGTTCAGTTTGTAGATAGACATCGTTAGGGCTCGCAAAACTAACGCCAAAGCTGTTTAGCAGAACACTTTGATTACTACCAGCTACTGCTGTACTATCTGTCGTCAGACCTCTTGATGCCTCAAACGAATCAGGATTGTACGAATGACTATCGGTATTGATCGTTGATTCACTTATGACAGTACATTGATGGTTAGGTGTGCTGAGACATTGAGAGAGGTACTGATTGTTTGCAACGGTTAAATACTGATTTTGCCAACTGGCATCGAATCCTTTAGCGGTAATGCTCTTGGTATTTGGTAATGCTTTACCTATGAAGTTTGGTGTCTGCCAGTCACTGTGCATAGACAGAATAAAGTTCTGCCCAGTTGGGACAGTCGTTAAATTACTAATGCCAGCTAATGGCAAGTCGATCACAATATTGAGCGCTTGATTGTCTTTAGGATTAGATAACTTGCTATTTACTTCTGATTTATCTAGTTTTTTATTTATTGAGCCTTTGGTAGCCAAGCTATCTTTATTCTGCTGGCTAGTAGGATTGATTAATTGCTCCAACATATCTTTAGGTATATCTACTTCGACATAGGTTAAGTTCTCTATCATTGGTATCTGCGGATAGTTTGCTGCAATCGTTTTTTGATTAATTGTGACAGTAGGCAGGGTAGCGACACCGCGCAAATCAGACACGGGAATGATAAGTTTTGCCTTGTTCCAGTGGGTAATGGTTTTGGCTAGCTGTGTCTTATCTGCATTAGGATATATACCGACTGAATCTGACCCATTGTCAATTGTAGTGCCAACCTGATCTAAATTTTCTAAAGTCTTATCAAGCGTATAACTTTGATCGAACGTAAGCTGACCATCATAGCTAGTAGCACTATAGATACCGCGTTTATAGGTGTCTGTGTTTACTTTTAGGTTTTGTGCAGCCTGCGTCTGAGAGGCAAATATCGTCTCAATTTTCGAGTATGACGGTTCGCATTTGCTCTTTATATTTGGTGTATCAGATGTATTTGACTGACATGCAGGTGTGACTGTCGTAGGAATGGCGATAAATGGGTTAATGACTTCTTGTGGATTGACATGCTGTTGGGTGATTTCTTTTATCACTGACTCTGCGTAGTACTGCCTCTCGTATATGATGTCGCTAATCATATTGAGACCAATCGAAAAAACGATACAAAGTCCTACAATGATGGATAACTTAGTCAATAATGTTTTTTGCATGTTGTCGCCTCCTAAGTGTCTTTAATCCACAGCTGCCGAGATAACAGACTGTGGCTTTAAAAGACATCATAGAGAGGGCATAACGAGAAAATGTGCAGGAAATATGGAATAACTGTGAAAGGGTGAAAGTCGATATTCTCTGATAATTATTTTTCGATTATTAATGTGTTTAATGCTTTTTCGTGTCGCCAACGACTTTATCCATGATAGCGAATAACAAGCCAGACAATACAAAGGTCATATGAATAATAACCTTCCACATGAGCTTGTCGGCATCAAGTTCACTCATTCCGCTAGATATATCCATAAAGGACTTTAATAGATCAATCGCCGAGATAGCGACAATCGCTCCGATGACTTTGAGCTTTAGACCAGAAAAGTCCACTTTGCCCATCCAGCTAGGACGATCATCATGAGTGCCAGTATCGATTTTTGAGACAAAAATTTCATAGCCACTGAATATAATAATAAGCAATAAACTGGCAACTAGAGAGATATCAACCAATACCAATATATCTACAATCACACTGGCTTCAGAGGCCGTCAGAATGTCAGCGAACATGTGCCATAGCTTTTGAACAAACTTAATAAATAATAAAATAATGCCTAACACAAGCCCTAGATAAAAGGGTGCCAGTATCCAGCGGCTATTAAATATAGTTTTTTCTAAATAAAGCTCAAACTTCTTTAGCATGGGTATCTCTTAATGTTTAAAGACACGAAAGTCTTAAAGACATGAAATTTTTAAAAATACAAGTGTAGGTAAGTTTATGGCCATAGCTATTTAGCTTTAGTCAGGCGATATATTATCTATATCAGCGAGCTGCGCTACTACTTGCCGAACACGCTCTTTTCTATCGCCACTAATACGCTGGAATGGTTTTTGATGCCTGCTTAATTGACTGGCGAAATAATCACTTATCTCATCACGTTGATACGGACTGTCTCGCAGATCATCGGCGACCCAAGGAGTATCAACATCCGTCAATAATATCAAATCATAATGATGGGCCAATGCTGCTTGCTCAAGGGCAGTAGGGCAGTCGCCATAATACCAATAAGAATAAACCATCAGCTCAAACAAACTGGTATCGCAAAACAAATAATGACTGGCATTAGACGACTGAGCGACTTGTTTGGCTAAGATATTCTCTAGTGTAATCTGCCCCTGTGCGATAGGGAGCAGATCTTCCCACGTACAAGTCAGCTGCTCATCATCCCACTTTGCCTGTAAGTAGGTGCGCATATATTCTGACACCCAAGAAGTATCAAAATGCGCGGCCAAATCACGACATAAGGTCGTCTTACCCGTACTTTCTGCTCCTAAAACCGCGACGTTGATGACAGATTTAGGCGTATGCTGCTCGAGGTTGTACGCGGTAGCGTCGTTGCCATTCATAGTATGCCCAGATTGCGATAAGAGTGAAGACTACATATTGTAGCGCGGTAAAAGTAAAACCTTTATAGAAGTATAGCGGTACTGATATCGCATCAGCGATGATCCAGAGTATCCAATGCTCAATCTTGCGCCGTGCCATGAGCCACATCGCCATCAAGAACAAAGCCGTAGTGAGCATGTCAGTATAATCGACCCAAGTAAATAAATGGAGTCCAAGTACCGCACCATCGAAACTAAAGCCATTATTAATCACTGGACGGAAATAATAAACCAATCCTACAAAAGCTACTGTTCCTGCTGCCAAAGCAGAGAGTATAGGGATGTCACCTGCATGCAGATGCTCAATACGGACATTATTAGCGTCTGCTTGCTTATGCTCAACAGACTGGTTTTTCTTGTTCTTTGACCAGTTAATCCAGCCATACAAGCTCATCACGGTATAGTAAGCATTGATGAACATATCGCCAAACAGTTGCCACTTCCACAGTAGGTACACAAATATAGCAGTGCTGACCAGACCGATAGGGAAGACTAAAATATTGGTTTTGCTGGCAAGTAAGACACTTGCTACGCCGAAGACAACGGCAATCAGTTCAAGAATGATGAATATCGTAGAGTAGTCAGCGTATTGATCAAATAACCAGTTGAGAAGTTCTGCCATGAGCATTCCTAAGTATGAGCGTGTATCAATATTCTGAATAATTAAGATAGTTCGATGAGTCGTACAGAATAAAATGATGCTAATTATAACGTAGCTATCGAAAAAGGACGGCAGTCTTTGCTAATTTATGGCAAGAAACAGATTATTTGTAACAAAGTATTAGAAAAATTATAATATTCAGGCATAATAAACACACTGATTTTAAGTTTACAGTTATTCACTGAATTTGAATGGCTATTATTTTTCCACTTTTATGCTTATTCCAAGCACCACAGTAGTAGACAAGGAAGCTTATCATGACGACTTGTATCACAGGCACTGGTCTTTATATTCCACCTTACAGCATTAGTAACGAAGAGCTAGTTGAGTCATTTAACCAGTATGTTGAAAACTATAATACCGAACATGCTGAAGAAATAGCTGCAGAGACAGTGACGGCACTTGAGCCTTCTTCAGCTGCTTTCATCGAAAAAGTATCTGGCATCAAATCACGTTATGTGATGGAAAAAGAAGGTATCTTAAATACTGAAATCATGGCGCCAGTTATCCCTTACCGTAACTTGGGCGAAGAGTTGTCAGTAATGGCCGAAATGGGTGCAGCAGCACTTAGAGATGCTTTGGCTGATGCTGGACTTGAGGCCAATGACTTAGACGGTATCATCCTTGCTTGCTCAAACTTCCAGCGTACTTATCCTGCGGTTGCTATCGAGATCCAGAACGAAATTGGTATGATTGGCGGCTTTGCTTATGATATGAACGTTGCGTGTAGTGCGGCGACTTTTGGTCTGTCACAAGCACACGGTTCTATCATCTCTGGTTTGGCCAAGCGTATTGCTGTGGTCAACGTCGAGATTACCTCAGCCCATCTAAACTGGCGCAACCGTGACAGCCACTTTATCTTCGGTGATGTGGCGACCGCTTCTATCGTTGAAGAATTAGATACGCCAAAAGGTTATGAGATTTTAAACTCTAAGCTATTTACTCAGTTTTCGACCAACATCAAAAATGAATATGGCTTTATGGATCGCTCAGAGTACCTAGCAGCGCAGACCGAAATGTATCCAGATATCAAAGCACCTGTCACTGATAAGCTGTTTTTGCAAAATGGTCACAAAGTATTCCGTGAAGTCTGTCCAAAAGTGTCAGAGATTATCACTGAGCACTTGCAAGAAAATGACATCCCAACATCTGATGTTAAGATGATGTGGTTGCATCAAGCCAATGCCAATATGTTGGATTTGATTCTACGTACCGTGGTCGGTAAAGATGCCGATAAATCAATTGCTCCAAGTGTTATTGCTGAATTTGCCAATACCAGCTCAGCGAGTCCTATGATTGTATTCCATCGCCACAAAGACGACTTAGTATCAGGTGATTTGGGTGTTATTTGCTCATTTGGTGCAGGTTACTCTATTGGATCGGTCTTAGTTCGCAAGGTCTAATACTTTAACTTCCTATCCTGATAAAAATAGCTAAGAGTCTTCTTAGCTATTTTTTTGTCTGTCGTTTTTGCTATTGAAATTACGTCGTGACATCTAAATATAAACAGAGATGTTTGAGAAGATAACATCGAGATTACCGACAATATCAACAAGAATGATTAGAGGTTTTAATTTACCCCAAAAAATTTGCTATAATCACGGGCTTATTCCTCTTATCCAATTAAAAGTCCTTTTATGAAAGAATCCTTACGCCTGCGTTTAGACCAGATGGTAGACCGTTATGAAGAGGTCACCGCTTTATTATCAGATCCTAGTGTCATCAGTGATAATAATAAGTTCCGTGAATTGTCTGTTGAGCACAGCGACTTGATGGAGATCACGACGCTGTGGCAAAACTACGTGGGTGCAGAAACGGATCAGGCCGATGCAGAAGCGATGCTAGCCGATGCAACAGATCCTGACATGAAAGAGATGATGATCGATGAGATTGAGAGTGCGCGTGATACCATCGTAGAGATGGAAGAAGCGCTTAATCTGATGATGCTACCAAAAGATCCCAACGATAAAGTACCAGCATTTTTAGAGATTCGTGCCGGGACAGGAGGCGATGAAGCAGCGATTTTCTCTGGTGATTTGTTCCGTATGTACCAAAAATACGCGCAGAGCCAAGGCTGGACGCTAGAAGTGCTCTCTGCAAATGAAGGTGAGCATGGTGGTTATAAAGAAATCATCACTCGCGTATCTGGCAACAGTGTATATGGTCGTCTAAAGTTTGAATCGGGCGCTCACCGTGTACAGCGTGTCCCTGAAACCGAAAGCCAAGGTCGTGTTCACACGTCAGCTTGTACGGTCGCAGTCATGCCAGAAGTTGAGATTGATGATACCGTTGATATCAATCCTGCTGATATCAAGATGGATACTTTCCGCTCAAGTGGCGCGGGTGGTCAGCACGTTAACACGACTGACTCTGCTGTACGTTTGACGCATATTCCAACGGGTACCGTGGTAGAGTGTCAGCAAGAGCGTAGCCAACACAAAAACCGTGCGCATGCTATGAAAATGCTGGTCTCTAAAATTCAACAAGCCAAAGTGCAAGCACAGGTGGATGTGGCGGACTCTATACGTCGTGACTTGGTCGGTAGTGGCGATCGCTCAGAGCGTATCCGTACCTATAACTTTCCACAAGGCCGTATGACCGATCATCGTATCAACCTTACCTTATACAAGCTCGACTCTATTATAGAAGGCGACTTGGATGAGATTCTTGATGCACTATTACGTGAGCATCAGGCTGATTTGATGGCCAGTATCGGTGGCAATGACTAGTAGCTAGTCTTTAAAAGCACCAACAGTTTTATCGTTTTTATCACCATGTCTGTTCTTATAATAATAAGTATTGATTTAATTTTTCTGTTTTCGTTTATCCATTTAATTACCTAAAAATATTGAGAGTGTTATGTCAAAGCACAATAATCAGAACCAAGATCAAACCCCAGTCGTAGAAGATGCTAACGAGCTAATCGCACAACTGCAAGCCAAGCTAGACGATATCAGTGCTTCAGGTAAACAGCCGTATCCTAATACGTTCAAACGCACTGATTATGCGCAAGACTTACAGACGGCTTTTGATGGTGTCTCAAAGCAGGAAATTGAAGAAAAAGCAGCGAATGGTGAAAAAACACAAGTAAACGTGGCAGGTCGAGTCATGCTCAACCGTGGTTCGTTTATCGTGATCCAAGATATGACAGGCCGTATTCAGTTATATGTAGCACGTAAAGAGCTTGATGAGGAGACGCGTGCGAGCATCAAATCACTAGATTTGGGTGACATCGTTGGTGTATCAGGCTATATCGGTCGCTCAGGTAAAGGCGATTTGTATGTGCATATTGAAGAAATTACGCTATTGACCAAATCACTACGTCCAATGCCGAATAAGTTCCATGGCTTGGCTGATGTAGAAGCGCGCTATCGCAATCGTCATCTTGATTTGATGACCAATGAGACGACTCGCAATACCTTTATGGTTCGTAGTCAGATCGTTAGTGGTATTCGTCAATTTATGCTTAATGAGCGTTTTATGGAAGTTGAAACGCCAATGATGCATCCGATACCAGGCGGCGCAGTAGCCCGTCCGTTTGAGACACATCATAATGCATTAGACATGCCTTTATACCTACGTATCGCGCCTGAGCTTTATCTTAAGCGTCTGGTTGTTGGTGGGTTTGAGAGAGTATTTGAGATTAACCGTAGTTTCCGTAATGAAGGGGTTTCAACCCGTCATAACCCAGAATTTACCATGATTGAGTTCTATCAAGCATACGCTGATTATCATGACTTGATGGATTTGACTGAGCGTCTGTTTAATCAGTTAGCAATAGATGTGTTGGGCACAACAGAGCTGACCTATCAAGAAGAAGCCATTAGCCTAAAAGCACCATTTGCTCGTCTATCAATGTCTGATGCGATTGCAAAATATGCTGAAAACTTTGACATGGCGCGTATCAATGATCGTGAATACCTAGCAGAATATGCATCTACGACACTTAAGCAGCAAGTCAAAGATGTGTTTGGTGTGGGTAAACTACAGACAATTATTTTTGAAGAAACGGCTGAGCATCAATTACGTCAGCCAACGTTCATTACTGAGTATCCTGCTGAGACTTCACCACTAGCGCGCCGTAGTGATGACAATCCTGAGATTACCGATCGCTTTGAGCTGTTCGTTGGTGGTCGTGAGTTGGCCAATGGTTTTAGCGAGCTTAATGACCCAGCAGACCAAGCCGAGCGTTTCCGTGGTCAGGTTGCTGAAAAAGATGCGGGCGATGATGAAGCTATGCATTTTGATGAAGAGTATATCGAAGCATTGTCTTATGGTTTGCCACCGACAGCCGGTGAGGGTATTGGTATTGACCGTCTAGTAATGCTATTTACCGATTCTGCTAGTATCCGTGATGTGATCTTATTCCCGCATATGCGCCGCAAACAAGACAGCTAAGGTGGATTTGCTTGCTATAAATCCAAACTGATACTTAACTCAGCATAAAAAGCTTTTGCTCATTTTCACAGAATGGGTATCAGCTTTTTTGTGAAATATCGTTTATAGAGGTATTATGGATATTCAGCAAGCATCACATGCGCCATGGCAAAAAATGATTCAGCAATGTTTTTTATCATTGTATGAGTTGCCTGATGACAAAATCACTGACTCTGATCATTTTCAGGGTTATGATTTTGTTTTTGAGTTTTCTGGCGCTACTATTTATTTGCTCGTCAATACGGTTGTGATGCAGGCAAATAAGCAAGAAGTGGATAATGCTAAAGTTCGTGAGTGGAGAAAAGAAGTTGTTAACCAACTTATCAAACGCCACGCTCAGATTTATCAAAAAAACGATAGCCTAATTGTAGATAGAAGTGCCGCGACAACTGATAAAGCGGTTTATTTTATCGGTTTAACGTCATTATCTATCAATCATCAAGACGATCAATCGGGCCATGCATCTTATGCAGTTGGCTACGAATATGGCAGTCGGTTTTTTGCAGAAGACTGTGTTTTAGACTTAGATGATGAGCAAAGTATCCTACAAGTCTTTAGTCATCAAAACTTCGTTGATATCCTCAATCAGTTGGTTACTCCAAGTGATTTAACAACCTTTTTAGATTTCCATCGTCGTCAACTATCTAGCTTTGCATCATTTCAAAACGAATCGACATTGCTTAAACAGTTTCTACAATCACCTGACTTTCATCAACGAGCGATTAGGGTACAAGAACAGCTAATTGACAACGAGTTAATTGAGCAAGTTGAATTACGCTTACTTAAAGCAGTAGAGCTGAATCAGACTATGTTTGCCGATGCCTTAATGGCTGAGATGCAAAAAAATACTGGGATGTGGTTCAAGCTATTCAACAGTGTGCTTGAGCGTTATTATGAAGCTGGTACACCTTTACCAAATGATCAGGTTGATATTTTGGTAGATGAGTCAATGTATACCTATGCATGTCTAGTAGAAAAAATCTTAGCTTATAGAACCATGGATCAAGACTCGCGCTGGAATGGTTATGTCCGTCATGAGCATTCTTACCATGTATTTGGACGCCATTATCTCATGGTGTTTTATGCGCAAGACAATAGCAGTTCGCTAAGCGCAGAGAATGTTAGGCTCTCTTATAAAGATTTATTGTCAGACATCAACGTCCAGTTACAAGAGCCAGTAATGGACGATTTATTTTTACTAGGCGTAGAGTTTAGGCCGTGCGAAGACAGTGTAAACACTGAGGTTTATCTGGATATTTTTCATCAAGCAGGCTCATTGATTGATGAAAGCACTCAACGCTTATATGACCGACTGGCCCAACTTCAAGCTCAGTTATAACCTAAACATAGTATGATTCATTAGTTTGACGCTCCCTCTATATTTGTATTATTTACATTGGCATTTCTTATGACGCAGCAATATCAAGTTTTAGCTCGCAAATACCGACCAAAAAACTTTCATGAGTTGATTGGGCAGACGCATGTATCTCAAGCGTTGATTAATGCGATTGATTACAATCGTCTGCATCATGCCTATCTGTTTACAGGCACACGCGGTGTGGGTAAGACGACGATTGCGCGTATTTTATCTAAATGCTTGAACTGTGATACAGGTATTACCAGTACCCCTTGCGGCGTGTGTGATAACTGCGTTGCTATTGATCAGGGGCGTTTTATTGATCTTATTGAGATTGATGCCGCTTCTCGTACCAAGGTCGAAGACACGCGTGAGCTGTTAGACAATGTGCCTTATGCCCCAAGTCAAGGACGTTATAAGGTTTATCTGATTGATGAAGTACATATGCTGTCTACGCACAGCTTTAACGCGTTACTTAAAACGTTAGAAGAGCCACCGGAGCATGTGAAGTTTTTATTAGCGACGACTGATCCACAGAAGCTACCGATTACGATTATTTCGCGCTGCTTGCAGTTCGTTCTGCGCCCATTACCTCAAACGTTACTTAGCGAGCACTTGGCAAATATCCTGACTAAAGAGCAGGTAGGCTATACTCAGCCAGCCATTTGGCAATTGGCAAGTGCAGCCAAAGGTTCTGTACGTGATGCGTTATCATTGACCGATCAAGCCATTGCTTTTGGTCAAGGCGCACTGGATGATGCGACTGTCAATGCAATGCTTGGTCTCATTGATGCTGCTGACTTAGTGCGTCTAATCACAGATATCTATAATCATGATAAGTCTGCGGTTGCTGCTCATATTGAGCAAATGCGCGCGCAAATGGTCGATGCGACTAGTATGTTTGATGGGCTCGCTGAACTGTTACATCAGTTGGCATTGACTCAGCTGTTGCCTGAGGTCGCTCTTAATGTTAATGAGGCGCAAGCAAAAGATATTTATACGCTAGCTCAGCATATCAACCCTGATGTCTTGCAGCTGTATTATGAAATTGTTGTGCAAGCCCGTGAAGGTGTCAAGCTCGCAAGTACACCGATGCAAGCGCTTGAGATGTGCATCTTGCGATTGCTGGCGTTTCGTCCATTACCAGTCGATGAAGTCTTGAGCAATACTTATGATAGTGATGGGTCTGCTACAAAAGTACCAGCTATAAAACCAGTTTCTTCGGCATCAGCTCCAGATGCTATTGCACATGAAGCGTCAGCACCGCCGCCAGAGCTTTATAGTGTTGACTATCAGACTTCAAGTCACGATGAGCTACAAAGCAGTATTGATGGTAATGACAATTTAGCACAGTCAGTTAATAGTGCTATGTCTGAACCAGTTGTTGAGCCTGAACCAGTTGTTGAGCCTGAACCAGTTGTTGAGCCTGAACCAGTTGTTGAGCCTGAACCAGTTGTTGAGCCTGAACCAGTTGTTGAGCCTGAACCAGTTGTTGAGCCTGGTGCAAATGATTCTCAGTTAACAGCACACTCTGATGAAGACCCACGTACGTTGCTGCGTTGTCCACCTCAAGAACTGACAGGCGAGTGGAACCCAGAAAAGTGGGACTACTGGTTGCAAACTGCTCGTGAAGGCGAGGTATTGGCACAAGATGAGCTAGCACTGGCACGACAAGGGACAATGACTGGTCAATGCAATGGTAAGGCCACGTTTTTGACCAGTGTTGATAGTAAGCATTTGCAGGTTACTTTTCAGCAATTGGCAGCTAAGTTACAACAGCAATTTACGCAAGCTGACATTGACTTGAAAATTGATAGTAGTATCATGCAGACCGAAGATAAAACCCCAGAGCGCCGACAGAAAAAACGTTTAGAGCAAGCGAAAACCGTTGCTGAAACGAAATTACTAAAAACACCAGTAATGCAGTATTTAACTGAACGCGGTGAGGGGAAAATGGGTAAAGTACAGCTGTATTGAGATTTTAGAGCAGTGTTTGCTCAAAATGTCTAAAAGTATATTTATATATTGAACGTAGTTTTATATTAAATATCAAGGTGATAGCAATATATCACCTTGATATTTTTGTTTTTATTACGGGTCAAAATATATTTATCAAACAAGAGAGAACCATTTGATAACGATAAGATGAGTGCAAAGTCGTTATAATGGTTAAGTTATATTAAAAACTGAAATGACGTTTAGGTGAGAATATGTTGGATAATTTACGCGGTATGGCTGTGTTCGCCAGTGTGGTCGGACATGGCTCTTTTAGTGGCTCAGCACGTGAGCTAGGTATTACAACCAGTGCAGTTAGTCAGCAAATTCGTTCGTTAGAGAACGAGCTTGGGGTGGTATTGCTACATCGCTCAACTCGTAAGCTAAGCTTAACAGAAGCTGGTGAGAGCTTTTATGAAGCGGCAAAAGATGTCGTCAGTGCAGCGGAGCAAGGGCGTATTAAAGTCAATCAATTGCGTGATGAGCTAGCAGGTAGTTTGCGTGTATCGACGACTCCTGAGCTCGGTGTTAATCACATATTGCCTGCACTCTCTACTTGGATGGCGGCACATGATGATCTAAGTGTCACTTATCTAGCTGATAATCATTATATTGATATGATTGATGAGCGTATTGATATTGCTATTCGCATGAGCCCATCGATTAATGATTCTAGTCTGAGCAGTCATCCATTGACCGATGTGCGCCAATTACTGGTTGCCTCACCTCAGTATTTGCGTCAGCACAGTAAGCTAAATACGCCTAAAGATTTGGCTGAGCATCAATTAATCTGTATTGAAATCATGAAAGATGCCAATCAGATCGATATGATTCAGACTGAAACTGGTAAGAAGACGCGTGTCAAAATGAACTCACGTATCTATACCAATAACGTGTTTATGGCAACGACGTTGGCAAAAGAAGGTCACGGTTTGGTTAGAATGTTAGAGATGGATGTTAAGAAAGAGCTTGAGAGTGGTGAGCTAGTAGAAGTGTTGACTGGCTATCAATTACCAAGCTTTGTGCTATATGCGGTCACTTTAAATCGCGACCAACAGCCAGCTAAAATCACTCGTTGCCTAGAAGTACTGAAAAAGTACTTTCATGCGAATTAAGTGTTGTTCTCACTACGCACAAAACGTTTTTAGTTAGCAATAAGCGGTTAGCAAAAAGCCTATAGATAATGAATCATCTATAGGCTTTTTTATTGTCTGTTATTAACGTTGAGGCATATTTTAAAATGATGGCTTTAACAGATTGATTAAACGCTCAGCGACTTGTGTGCTTTCATCACGGCTCATGTTAAGCGGCGGCAGCAAACGTACAACATGACCACCCGTCACATTGATGATCAGCTTTTGCTCATCACGGGCACGATCCACCAGTTGGCTACAATCCATGTCTTCAGGTAGCGCGATACCAATCATCATACCTGCACCGCGACTGCTAACGCCATATTGGCCAAATGTATCAACGATACTTTCTCTGATGAATAAACCCTCAGTCACTGCGTTTTCCATGATATTACTATTTGCTAGCACATCGTACACGCTATGCACCACGCGGCTGGCCAATGGCGTGCCACCATAAGTAGAGCCATGACTACCAGCACCAAACAAACCATTGGCACGGCCACGTACCATGCACGCACCGACTGGGAAACCATTACCTAGACCTTTGGCTGTCGTCAACACATCAGGACGAGCGTTGCTGTGTTGATAAGCAAAATATTTACCCGTACGGCCATTACCTGTTTGTACTTCATCCAGCATAAATAGCCAGTTATGAGCATCACATTCCGCTTGTAGCTCTTCAAGATAAGTGAATCCATTAGCTGCAGTATTCAGACCACCTTCGCCTTGAATCGGCTCTACAAAGATAGCGCAGATATCATCATGTTCTTGAGCAGCTTGTTTGATAGCGTCGATATCGCCAAATGGCACACGAATAAAGTCTTCATCTAGTGTATAAAACCCTTCACGTGCTTTTGGATTTGCAGTAGCTGACAAAGATAACAACGTACGACCATGGAACGATTGCTCCATTACGATAACTTTTGGGCGTTTAAAACCTTGCTTGTACGCGTATAAACGTGCCAGTTTCAATGCAGCTTCATTGGCTTCGGCGCCGCTATTGGCAAAAAACACACTGTCCATTTGGGCGGCGGTACATAGTATCTCTCCAGCACGCTCTTGCCAATCAATGCCAAACAAGTTACTTGTATGAATTAACGTACCTGCTTGCTGCTGAATCGCGTCAGTGACTTGTGGATGACAGTGTCCTAAGCCGCATACCGCGATACCAGTTAAGGCATCTAAGTAAGGCGTGTCATCTTTGGTATAGAGCCAACTGCCTGCACCGCGTGTAAAGCTGATTGGTTGACGATTATAAGTGGGCATCAGGTAAGTAGCAGACATATAAAGCATCCTTGGTATAATAATTGAGTAAAAGTGTGGGTTATAGCTCGTCAGAAAAAGGCGTGGTTTCTGCAGGTAAGGTGTAGTCTTCGTTTGCCCAAGCACCTAAGTCAATCAGCTTGCAGCGACTGCTACAAAACGGCTTATATTTATTGTCTTGCCAGGCCGTCTGGGTACCGCAACGTGGACAAGGGTAGGTCTTTGGAGGCGTATTTGCAGTAGAGTCAGTCATAAGAAAAGAGCAATGTCCTAAATGTTGTTAGTATTGGTTGCATACGACATAAGCATAAAACGCATCCGTCATTTAAATTACGACGAAACGAGGTGTACTTGCTGTCGCTGTATTACTATTCAATTGGATTGACTATATAATAGCATGGGGCCGAATAATGACAAAAGACAAATGCTTTAAGGATAGTAGATGACCGACAATATTGATCTCACGCATCAGCAAGAGCGTGCCTTTCAACCACAAAAACTGTCAGCACCGCGTGACTTTATTATTCCAAATATCATTAATGACAATAAAAATGAAAAACCGTTGATGCTAGAGATTGGGGCAGGGAAGGGTAAGCATGCACTTAGCTTTGCTGCACAAAATCCTGATAAGCATCTGATAGCCATTGAACGCACGCGTAATAAATTTGAAGCATTCTCAAAATTAGCCACTTTACAAAATCTATCAAACCTAGACGCGATTCACGCAGATGCGATTGCATGGACAGTGCATGCCATTAAACCAAAGAGCTTGGCTAAAATCTTCATTCTTTATCCCAATCCTGAACAGCACAATCCCAATCAGCAATGGCTGAATATGCCTTTTTTTGAGTTTCTATTGTCACGTTTGCAAGTGGGCGGAGAAGTGATATTAGTGACTAATATCGAATCCTATATGGACAATGCAGAACACCAAGCAACTAAAGTGTGGTGTCTGCCATCGACACGTTCTCGAGTACCAGTGACCAGTCAGCGCACTCATTTCGAAGTGAAATATCTTGCCCGACAAGAAGTGTGTTGGGAGCTAAGTATTCGTAAGCCAAAATGGTATAAGACAAGATTTGATGATTGGCAGGTAAGTGCTATAAGCGAAAAATAATAGCCTAAGTAAAAATATAAAGCTTATATCAGTAGTATAAAATAAAGATAGTGATAGTGATAGTGATAGTGATAGTGATAGTGATATTAAATATAAAATAGCCTAAGCAAATAAAATTAAAACATTAAAAAGCCGTCACTAAAGGACGGCTCGAAATTTGCACGGTTTATAAATAAGGTTTTACGAGGCTGTTAGAGTTGGTATGCGCATCTAAAACAGTCAAAAAGGTATATGCACCGATAAACTTACGACTGATAAACATAAATTCTTTTGGTGGTAGATTAAATTCGAAGGACTGCATTGCGCGTGTGGCCGTAGTAGATAAGCGTGAATGTAGTTTACTATTGGCCCAAATATAGCGATCCTGCTCATCTAAACATTCGCTAGGGATATTGGTGTTTTTCTCAGGGTCACTAAAAGGCTCTGTAGCAAGCAAAAATAACGAGGCAATATCCGAACGTACTTTATTACTCATGCTATCGAAAAAGTCATATCCTTTCATAGCAATGCTCATTGCTTGCTGATCATGGCGATATCCTGCGCGTAGTAGACCACGGGCAATCGTTAACAAGTTGCCATCAAACTGACGAATCGCTCCAAAATCTAGCAAAACTAATCTATCGATATCTTCTTCGTTTTCGCTCACACGCACCAGATAATTACCAAAGTTGGGATCGGTCTGCATCTCACCCCATACAAAAATCTCTTGCATCATGATTTCAATGGCCGCTTGACCAATGGCATTTCGGCGTTCATGAGGTAGTAATTGCAATGCTTCCGAGACCACAGTGATACCTGGCTCGTATGACATACATAGCAGACGTTTTTTAGAATAAGTGCGATTAATCTTAGGCACGATATAGCGCGGCTCATCAATTAAACGCTCATAAAAACGCTCTGTCGTAGCCGCTTCCGCTTCATAATCAACTTCGTGATGGAGTAGGTCACGTATTTCCTCAAACCAAGCATCGAGTGCGCGTGTTTGAGGAACGATATTACTTACTTTTAACAATCGTTTGAACAAGGCAAGATCAGAGTTGATAGCATCTGCCACCCCTGGATACTGAATTTTTAACACAACTTGTTCGCCAGTGGCGAGCACGGTCGCACGATGAACTTGGGCAAGAGAAGCAGTTCCAATGGGAACAGGATCAATGTCTAGCTCGTTTAGTTTGTTGCCCAGTAACTGGCGTAATGTTTGCTCAATCGTCGGCCAAGTCAATGTCGCCGTGTCATCATTAAGAGTTTGCAAAGCGCGTGTGATCTCTGGCGGCAGTATATGTTCACCATAAATCGCTAGCATTTGACCAATCTTGACGACCGAACCTTTCAATTTACCCAGCTCTGATGCCAGATAATTTGCCTGAGTTTCCATAAACGCCTGATTACGTGCAGTACGTGCTTCTTTATTTAAGAATATGCCAGACACGCTATTACCCGCCCAACGACGACCAATATTCAAAGAGGTTTTCGCAATCGACATACGACGATCAAACCCTGAGGTTTTTAGGCTATCGATTGATTGCTTGTTGCTAAAAGGTTTAGACGTATCATTTGCCATAAGTATAATCATTCATCCAATTGGTATTGATTTGCGGGTTCGAAACCTACAATACAAGGGAGACGTGATGCACAGGTACAAAATTGTATCATATAAAGCGGGTTGGTTTTATGAGCCTGAGCTGGCCATTGATAGTTACTTTGTAAGCCAATATCTAGCGGTAACTATTGATAAATAAGTGCTTACTAGTTTGAGTATGATTAATAAATAGTTAGCATTTTCTAGCAAGTTCACTGGTTATTAAAATTTAGAAAAATCTATTTTAAAAAATAAGACCTAGCATGATGCTAGGTCAAATAGTGATGTAGAGCTATAAAATACGGAAATACTATTAATCAAACATATTGAGCAAAACCTTCGCATTCTCTAAAATATTGCCCAAGTCGTTGCCCAATATGTTTCTTGGGATGCCTTAGCTGCTAAGCATTTTCGCGAGTGATGGCATGGTGACCAATATCACGGCGGTACTGAGCACCATCAAAACTGATAGCAGCGGTGACTGCTAATGCGGCTTGCTGAGCATCAGAAATACTATCTGCTAGCGCAGTTACACATAAGACGCGCCCACCGTTTGTAATGACTTCTTTATCATTATCGTTAGAAAATGCCGTGCCAGCATGGAAAACTTTCACAGCATTGTAGTTGTTAGGATCTAGTTCTGGCAAGCCAGCAATCACATCACCTTTAGATGAAGTTTCAGGGTAGCCTTTTGATGCGACAACGATACCTAGAGCAGGGCGCGCATCCCATTTTGCTTCACTAGGTAATTGACCTGCCAAACCTTGTGCGACCAAATCGACCATTGATGACTGCAAACGCATTAAGATAGGCTGCGTTTCTGGATCACCAAAGCGGCAGTTAAATTCGATGACATACGGATCGCCTGCCTTATCAATCATAAGACCAGCGTATAAGAATCCAGTATAAGGATGGCCTGCGTTTTTCATGGCATCGACTACTGGTTGTATCACTTGCTGCATGACTTTGTTATGAACATCGCCGGTAACAACTGGAGCAGGGGAGTAGGCACCCATACCACCAGTGTTTGGACCGGTATCGCCTTCAAAAGCACGTTTGTGATCTTGGCTGGTTGCCATTGGCAAGATGTTATCACCATCAATCATACAGATAAAGCTGGCTTCTTCACCCTGTAAGAACTGCTCGATAACCACGCGGCTGCCAGCATCACCGAACTTGTTGTCCGCTAGCATATCGTCGATAGCTTCATGTGCTTGTTCGATCGTTTCAGCAACGATGACGCCTTTACCTGCAGCAAGACCATCTGCTTTGATAACGATAGGCGCGCCTTGCTCATCGACATAGGCTTTTGCAGCGACTGCGCCGGTAAAACCTTGATAAGCAGCGGTTGGGATATTGTTTTGTTCCATGAACTCTTTAGCAAAAGTTTTTGAGCCTTCTAACTGTGCACAGTACGCTGTAGGGCCCCATGCTTTGATACCTGCTTCACGACAAGCATCAACAATACCCGTAACCAAAGGCGCTTCTGGACCAACAATTACCATGTCGATATCGTTATTTTGACAAAAGGCGATAACAGCACTATGCTCGCCTGCGTCAGCGTCGGTAGACTCTAGCGTAACGTTTTGGCATTTAGGCTCAAGGGCGGTGCCAGCATTGCCAGGAGCGATGTAGACATTTTTTACATTGTCATCTTTTGCACATTGCCATGCCAATGCGTGTTCGCGACCACCTGAGCCAACCACCAAAATATTCATCATACCTTTTGCCCTTAGCATTAAAGTTAATAGTGAGCGAGTCGTACGCTCTTAAATATGTTGGCATATTCTAACAAAAAAACGCCTTCAATTACCATGAGTATCCGCCTGCCAGCACCGAATCATCCATATCGATGTCCAAAACCGCATTGTCTCATTAGTAAAGGTTATCGACACATCGCTGATTCATGAAATGATGTTGTACACTTTAGCTCGCGCCTTATGTGCGTTACACTTCACTATATTGGTAGTATTAAATTCTGATGGCTACATATTAATAAAAAATAAGAGCAAAAAAGGAGAAAATTTCTAACTGTTATAAAAATAAAATAAGTCGCGTGAATGGAAATACTGCACCGTTGCACCAATGATGAATATGCAGTAACAGTAGTCAATCTAAATCGATAAACTTAAATAAATAAATGTTAAACCAAATCTATAAAAAAAGGACGCAGGAAATGCCAAACTCCCTCAGTATCGCAAAAGAGCGCATTAGCCAGATAAGCGATATTGCTACCAGTTATGTACAAAAAGACAAATCGCTATTTGATCATTTTATTCATAGCTATTATCAGCCGCTGCATCAAGAAACTGCAGAGGCGATTAGTAATGCTGACTTGGCGGGCATGGCGCTACATCACTTTACACTACTCAAAGCTTACGACGGCAGCAAGCCACAGCTGACAGTACTAAACCCAGCAGCAGAAGAGCAGCACTTTCACAGCTCGCACACTGTCATTCAAATCGCAGCTTATGATAGACCATTCTTAGTTGATACGATTTTGATGAGTCTAGAAGCTGAAGGTATCGATGTTCATCGTACTTACAACATCATTATCAGTGTTGAGCGTGATGACAATGGTGATATCACCCATATCGAAGGCGCACATGAAAGTGCCACTTCACATATGTCATTGATTCATTGTGAAATTGCTTACCAAGACAACGAAGACTTGGAAGCGCTGCAACAGATGCTGATGTCAAAAATTGACACGCTTGATACGGTCGTTGGCGACTGGAAACAGATGCGTGCGCAGTTGAATGACATCAAAACTGAGCTTTCAACTAAGCCGCTACCGGAAGTATTCTACTCACAACAAGAAATCCAAGCATTTTTAGATTGGATCTTAGACGATCACTTTATATTCTTAGGATATCGTGAATACCGCTTGGAAGGTGGTCAGTCTATCGAAGTGACTTCTGAGCCGACCGATTTAGATTTATTCGCAATCGGTAACAGTGGCCTTGGTCTATTACGTGGTTCTGAAAAAGACAAGCTATCAGAGAGCTTTAGCCAATTGCCTAGAGGCTTAAAGCAATTATTGACTGAGCCGCGCGTGTTGATGCTGTCTAAATCAAGCCGTGTATCACCTGTGCATCGTTCAGTATATATGGACTTTTTGGGCATTCATAAGTTCGATGATAACGGTAATCTAATTGGTGAATACCGCTTTATCGGTTTGCTTACGTCACAAGCCTATCAGCTGACTGTACAGCAAATACCGCTATTGCGCGAAAAAGCCAATAAAATCATGGCAATGGCAGACTTGCCACGTGACGGTCACGCTCATCACAAGATGATGCATGTGATTAACACCTTACCGCGTGATGATTTGTTCCAAGCCAGCGTCGAAGAGCTATACCCAATTGTTTCGGGCATTACTCAACTACAAGACAAGAAGAGCTTACGTCTATTTAGCCGTATTGACCATTATCAGCGTTTTGTTTCGTGCTTGGTCTATATCCCGCGTGATAAGTTCAACACCGAGCTACGTATCAAAGTACAAAACGTCCTAAAAGACGCCTATAACGGTATGTCTTCAGGGTTTACTACTGAATTCAATGAATCTGCGCATGCTCGTGTACACGTCCACGTACGTACCGTGCCTGGTCAAGTAAATGACGTCAATATCGCCACACTTGAAGCCAAATTATCAGCACTCATGCAATCATGGGATGATAATTATCAAAAGATGCTACTCGATAATGTGGGCGAGCAACAAGCCAATGCTTTAAATCGTCGCTTCTTAAACTATATCCCTGCTGCCTACCAAGAGCGTTTTGATGCTCGTACCGCAGTCGAAGATACGAAGCGTTTGGCGGGACTGACCGCAGAGCAGCCGATGCTCTGGCATTTATACCAGTCGACAGGCGATGCACGTAACCAGCTTCACCTAAAACTGTACGGTCGCGAGCAGCCGGTTATCTTGTCAAAAGTATTGCCAATACTTGAAAACTTTGGTGTGTCAGTTATTTCAGCACAGACTTATGAGTTTGACTTGCCAGAGCAGCCTATCTGGATGCAAGAGTATGAGCTGACCTTAGAGCATGTCGATACGGTCAATATGCAAGTCGTGCGTGGTCAGTTCGAAGATAGCCTCAAGCAAATCTGGGCAGGTCGCGTTGAAAGCGATTCATTTAATGAATTGGTATTAACGACCAAGCTCGATACTTATGATGTCGTCGTATTGCGTGCATTGTCTCGCTACATGCTGCAAGCACGTGCGCCATTCTCGAGTGCTTATATTCAGCAAACTGTGGTCAAAAACAGCGATATCAGTGTCGCGTTAGGTAGTTTGTTTGACGCACGTATGAATCCTAAGTATAGCGAAGAAGAACGTCAAGAAAAGGCTGCTACCATTCAAGAGCAAATCACCGCTGCGTTAGCAGATGTCGATAGCCTAGACGAAGATCGTATCTTGCGCTGGTACTTAGATTTGATTAATGCGATGGTACGTACCAACTTCTATCAAGTGGATAGTGATGGTCAGCGCAAAGATCGTCTGTCATTTAAATTCTTGGCAGCAGACATTCCAAACTTGCCTAAACCAAAGCCAATGTTTGAGATATTTGTGTATTCACCACGCGTCGAAGCTGTTCATTTACGTGGCGGCAAAGTCGCTCGCGGTGGTCTGCGCTGGTCAGATCGTATGGAAGATTTCCGTACTGAAGTACTTGGCCTTGTCAAAGCGCAGATGGTCAAAAACGCAGTAATCGTCCCTGTAGGTTCTAAAGGCGGATTTATTGTAAAAACCAAGAGCATGGCTGATGGCCGTGAGGCATTCCAAGCAGAAGGTATAGCTTGTTATCAGACATTCTTACGCGGCATGCTTGATGTCACAGACAATATTGTAGATGGCAACATTGTCCCGCCAGCCAACACGGTACGTCATGATGAAGACGACCCGTACTTGGTTGTTGCAGCAGACAAAGGTACAGCTACTTTCTCGGATATTGCAAATGCCTTAGCTGCAGAATACAACTTCTGGCTCGATGATGCCTTTGCCTCAGGTGGTTCAGTAGGGTACGACCATAAAGCAATGGGTATCACAGCGCGCGGTGGTTGGGAGTCGGTCAAACGCCACTTCCGTATGCGCGGTATGGACATTCAAAACCGTGATGACTTTACGGTTGTTGGTATTGGTGACATGAGTGGGGATGTATTCGGTAATGGTATGCTGCTATCAACGCATACTAAGCTCGTTGCTGCTTTTAACCATTTGCATATCTTTATTGATCCTGATCCAGATACGGCGGCCTCATACGCTGAGCGTGCACGCTTGTTTGAATTACCACGCTCATCATGGGCAGATTATGAAGCATCATTGATTAGTCAAGGTGGTGGTATATTCTCACGCCAAGACAAAACCATCGCTATCAGTCCTGAAATGAAGTCGCTCTTTGATATCAGTGAAGACAGCCTTGCACCGAATGATTTGATCAGCGCGTTGTTACGTGCACCTGTCGACCTTATCTGGAATGGCGGTATCGGTACTTATGTCAAAAGTGCAAACGAAACACATGCTGACGTGGGCGACCGTGCAAACGATTCGCTACGTATCGATGGTAATGAGCTACGTGCAGCCGTCGTTGGTGAAGGTGGTAACTTAGGTCTAACCCAGCAAGGCCGTATTGAATACGCTCAAACGGGCGGGCGTATCTATACAGATGCAATCGATAACTCAGGCGGTGTGAACTGCTCGGATCATGAAGTCAATATCAAAATCCTACTTGGCAAAGTGGTCGAGCAAGGTGATATGACGCTGAAGCAACGTAATGAGCTGCTTGAGAGTATGACTGACACCGTAGCAGAACTGGTACTGCGTCAAAACTACTTGCAACCACAAGCGATTGAGCTGAGCCATATCCGTGCCGCAGCAAACCTGAGCGATCATCAGCGCTTTATTCAGATGCTAGAGAGTGAAGGGCGTCTGGATCGTACGATTGAGTATCTACCATCAGATGAAGAGATTGCGAAACGTCAAAAAGCGGATACTGGTCTGACCAATCCTGAGCTGGCAGTGGTCTTGGCCTATGGCAAAATGTGGGTCTATGACAATCTATTATTGTCTGACTTACCAGATGATCCGTACTTTATCAATGAGCTACGTAAGTACTTCCCAGATGAACTGGCGTCACGCTTCTTTGATGAGATGACTGAGCATCGTTTGCATCGCGAGATCATCAGTACCTACTTGACCAACAGTGTGGTCAACCGCTTAGGTATCGAAGCGCTATTCCGTCTCTTTGAAGAAACCGATCAATCACTAGCTACTATCGTACGTGGTTATGCGATTAGCCGTGATGTATTCAACGTATCGCGCGCCTGGAAAGCACTTGAAGCATTAGACAATCAAGTTGAGGCGACGTTACTGCTGAACCTTGAGTTACGTCTACGTGACTCACTTGAGCGCGGTGTGGTCTGGTTCATCAATGCCTTCGGTCAAAACTTACAAGTCGCTGATATGATTAGCCGCTTTAGTGAAAGTGTAGAAAAACTGACCAAGCCAAGTGGTTTTATCGAGCAGCAGTTTGCTCAATATCTGCAAGAAGATACTAAGCGCTTGATGCAAAAAGAGCTGTCTGATAATGATGCTACGCTATTTGCGATGCTACCGTACCATGTCGATGCGCTTGATGCTGCATTGCTTGCTGAGCAATACGAGCGTCCTGTTGATGAGATTGCAACTTTATACTTTGAAGCTTATCAAGTATTGCAATTAGACTGGATGATGGAAAATATTGCGAGTCTACCACAGCAAGATTATTGGGATCGCCGTGCACGCCATGCATTAGTGAACGAGCTGTCTCGCAGCTTGCGTCTATTGATGGATGCGGTACTCTCAAAACCAGATGCTAAGCAAGCATTTAGTGAATGGAGAGCAAGACACGTCGATCAGCTTGCAGCAGTCACCACAGAGATGAATAAGTTGGATGAGCTGCATAGTAACGATGAAGAAGGTCAAATCGGTCTTTCGACGTTGTCAGTATTGATGAGTGAGCTTAGTGGTTTAGTTACTAAATAATGAAGTAATATCAACCCGAAACTGTCTCACAAAAAAACCACCGTTCTTCATGCTCGGTGGTTTTTTATTGTCTAAAAGAAATGGTTTAATTAAAAGTATTAAGTAGTAAAGTGATTAACCTAACTTATGATACTTTTTCACTGACGACTTTATGACACCCTTGACCACTGATTCGGCTGAATCCGCCCGAGAGCTTTTCGACTTTAATCTGGGTTAAAATACGATCTTTTAACGCCTGAACATGGGATATCACCCCGATTAATTTACCTTCTTGCTGTAGATTGGTCAGCGTATCAAGCGCAATGTCTAAAGATTCCTCATCCAATGTACCAAACCCTTCATCCAAAAATAGCGAGTCCACGCGTATATTTTGACTGGCCATCTGTGATAGCCCTAGTGCTAATGCTAGGCTAATGATAAAACCTTCGCCGCCTGAAAGATTCTTAGTGCTGCGAATTTCGCCACCTTGATAGTTATCAATTACATTTAGCTCAAGCGGACTGTTATCATCACGGGCCAGCAAATAGCGATCGCTCATTTTTTGCAGCTGTGTATTGGCGTGAGTGACCATGAGATCAAAAGTAAGTCCTTGAGCAAAAGTACGGAACTTTTTGCCATCAGATGAGCCAATCAATTTGTGCAATTGTTGCCAAACTTGCAATTTGTCCTTTTGGCCAGTGATGGCATCAAGCTGTGCCTGTTGGGTGGTTTTCTTATCTTCATTGTCCTTTAGACGCTGACTAATTGCACCGATTGACTCAATTCGTTTGTTAAACTCATCTTGGGCTTGCGATTGCTGTTGGGTAAGCGTCTCTCTATCGTCTACTGTTAGCGGATTGGCTTGTTTATCTGCAAGTGTTTTTTGTGTTGCATCCAATAAAGACTGCGCTTGCTTTAGCGCATAATCGATATGCTGCTGCTGCTGTCTAAGTGCCTTACGCTCATCAATTGGCAGGCACGCATTAGTAAAATCTATTTCATCAGCAAAATCAGAGGCGGTAAGTATCGACTTAAAGATATCCTCTTGAGTATTGAGCGTTCCCTGTACTATGGTCACTTGCTCAGTCAACTGACGCTGCTTATCAAGCAATTGACTAAGTATGTGCTCAGCATTGTCTAGCTGTCTTTGCGTAGAGGTCTGCGTGGTTTTAGCCTGATCTAACGCATCACGTAAACGCTTTTCTTCTGTTTCAGGATCTTTATTAGCAAAAACATACTTTCTGTCTGTTTGTAATTTCTCAATCGCCTCAGTTCTTTCTGCCGCGAGTTGAGAGATTTTAACAAGCTCATTTTCTTCTTTGTCGAGCTGAGACTGCTTGGTCTCGATTTGTGTTTCTAGTCGACCGAGTGATGTCTTTAGAGTTTGTTGTTTCTCTCTGTAGTCGTTGAACTGTTGCTTGATTTCTAAAAGGGCACTGTGACATTGGCGCAGGGTATTGATATGCGCCTGAGCGTCAAAATTGCTTAGTACGGTTTGATTTCCAATGCTGGTTATAAGCGGTTGTAATGATTGCAGTGAAGAACGTATCACCGTTTTTGCGTCTGACTGATGTTTGCCAGTGGAATATTTATTCAACAGGGCTAATATATCGGTTTTGAGCACGGTCAATTCAGAAAAATTATCATGATATTTTTTATCTAAGTTTTCTATAGCCCATGCTATTTTTTCACTATTGCTTTCAATCTCGTTAGCAGTATTTGCCAGCGCACGCTGCTCCTTGTCTAACGCTTCAATATCATTACGCATCGTAGAGAGCGACTCGCTAAGCGTTTCGCAGTGAGCTAACGTGTCTTTAAGAGACTGTCTACGCTTACCTAGCTCGATTTTGATACTTTCTAATAATGACAGCGCATCTATATGCGTATCAAACTGCACCAGCGGTTTTAATATTTCAGTAATAAATCGAGAGTAGCCCTTATTTAGTACTGAACTGACCAGCTGTTCGATATCTGTCTTTAACTTTTGTATTTGGTCGTTCAATATGGTTTGTTGCTCTTCCTGCTGCGAGAACTGCTGCCTTACAGTTGCCTGAGTAATACGATGTTTAGATAAAGCATCTTCTAAATTGGATATAGTCGTATCTAGCTCTGCTATCTGTCGCTGAGTTTGCGTTGCTTCCGTCTCTTGCGTTAAGTGTAGATGGTCTGCACTATAAGGATGCTCTAGCGACCCACAAAGCGGACAAGGATGACCATCTTTTAGGTCAGCGATATAATCTTCTAATTTGGCGACTTTTTGTAGTAAATGTAGCTGGGTTTGTTTGTCTTGACGCTTTTCTTTGGCAGCGCCGAGCGCCGATTCATTATCAGCGATTAAGCCTGCCAGCTTCTTGAGGTCGTTACTCATTACTGGCAAGGTCGCAACTATTTTCTCTACTTGTACACTAAGCTCATCAAGCTGTTTTGTCTTAACGCTCACTTGGTCAAGTTGACGGTTGATATCATCAATCTGCTCTTGCTCATCTCGTATATCAGCCAATGACTGCACTTGGGTTAATGCTGCTTGCTCTCGTTGTAACGCTGCCAATTTATCCTTTATAGACAACATGGTGGTGTCTTTTGTCTTTTTCTGTTGATTTAATACGTCAAGGTTGGCGCGATACTGGTGGATCTGTTGCTGCTGGCTTGTTTTATCATCTGATAGGGCGGTATTCTCTTGCAATACTACTTTTAGTCGGCCGCAATGACTTTTGAAATTCGCTATATCACTATCGATATTGTTTAATTCATGGGCGTCATTAAGATAGCTTTCGACACTTGCGAGCTGGGTTTTATTTTGTGCAGCCTGTTGTTTATGGTTATCTATCTCTTTATTTAAATGTTGGGTACTGCTCATTAGAGCTTGCTGTCTTTGCTCAATGTCTTTTAAGATATGCGTGTTCTGCGCAATCTCCACATCGAGTTTACGCGTCTGCGCAATATTGGGTAGAGCTGTTTGCAAAGCTTCATGGGCAGCCTGTGTATGAGTTTTCGCTGTATCTAAATGTGTGGTTGCTTGTTCTAGATCATTTTGTTTTTGCGGTAGGATGCTGCTGATTTGCTGCTGTTCTTCTTGCAAGCGTTTTAGATTATCTCGACTATGCACAAGTTGGCTGAATTGACTATCAATCTCCAACGCTTTATTAGCAGCGGTTAAGCGTTTGGCATTAGGGATGAAGTCTTGCTGAGCCTGCTGAGCCTGCACTAAGTCATTTTGAGAAGTATTCAGTCTTTCTTTTGACTCTGTCACGCTATCTAGCCACTTTATCTTTTCGGCCAAATCTTGAATGGTCTGCTGCTGCTCACTTTGGGCACTTTGATACGACTGTAAATCGGCTTTTAACTGATTTTCTTCATCGGTATCCAAAAGCATCAACCCGTCTAAACCGTATTGCAGCTTATTAAGAATTTCTTCCTCAGTACGTTTCTTATCATGAACCTGTGTTGATATAGTCGCGTAAATATCAGTGCCCGTAATTTTCTCTAAAATATCTGCGCGTTCATCAGCCTTTGCCTTTAGAAATGCTGAAAAACTGCCCTGAGCTAGTAATATAGAGCGAGTGAACTGCTGAAAATCCATCCGAGTCAGTTCAATGATCTTGTTCTTGGTATGTTTTAAGGTACTCTCTAGCAGATCATCCTCTTTTGACGAGTCATCAACGTTTATCTTAGCAATTTCGTGAGTCGCATCTTGCAGATTGCCGTCTGCTTTATTGTAAGCACGGCGCTGTCCCCAGCGGCAGCGATACTGCTCGCCATTTAAGTCAATCACTACTTCAGCGAAACACTCTGCCGTCTGTCTCGTCATCACCTCATTGCTGCTCTTACTGATACTATTAATCCTTGGGGTCTCACCATATAGCGCTAAGCAAATAGCATCCAATATGGTTGTCTTGCCAGCACCAGTCTGTCCTGTGATAGCAAAGATGCCTTCATTGGTAAAGGCAGTATCAGCAAAATCAATATGCCATTCACCTTTTAGGGAGTTGAGGTTTTTTAGTCTGAGTTCGATTAGGCGCATGGATAATTCTTAATATTAGTAATAGCCGCAACTGCGAAAAATTGAAAAAGATAAGGAAGTACGGGTATGATATGTCACTTATATCATTCTGCCTGTTTGTCTTCATGACGTAAGTTATAAAGTATCTGACCATAGGCGTCGCGCAATGAGTCTTTTTGTGAGTCAGGTATGTCATTGAGCGTCAAACAACGCTCAAAAACTTCCATCTCATTTAAGTCCTGCAAGCTCTCTGAGGTCTGCTGCTGATTGAGCACTTTATTATAAGTACGAGTGTTTTTTATCTTAAGCACTTCACATGGCAACCCTTCTACCATTGCTTGCACTTGCTCACGCAAATCACTGACAATCTCATCCCCCGTATAGACAATTTCTAGCCAAATAGAGTCCGATTGCGTAAGCGCTCTAACGGTTTGATCAATCGTGGTTAAGTCACCAGATATTTGCGCCAGTTGTTGGAACTTTGGAATGGGTAGGGACACTACTTGCATCTGATTAGCGTCATCGCGATGCAGTATTTTACTGCTAGTCATAGCATCATTCGAGGTTGGTTGATTGTTTATATCTTGCTCAACAGGAGTATTTTCTATGGCAGTAGATTGTGCCACTGCTTTATCTTCTAATGGCTCATCAAAGCCAAACAAATCATCCATGAAAGGCAGTTCCTGACTCGCCACTTTTTTAGCGGCTTTTTCTGCTAATTTATCTACTGATTTTTTAACTTGGGCGACTTCAATGTCAGCAGCTGTATCGATAGCATGAGGAGTAATATCATCAGGTGCGACGTTTAATCCTAAGATGTCCTTATTGCAACGTTCTGCGGCACCAAACTGTACCAGCAATACTTGCTTTTGTTGTTTGGCCTCTCCAAAGCCCATCGCGATGGGTGAGCCTGAATAGCGAATACTTTCACGACCGCCAACGCGCTGCGGCACGTGCAAATGCCCAAGTGCCACATAATCAAAGCCATCATTGAACATATCGGCGGAGATTTTACCTAGTGAGCCGACATATAGCTCGCGTACACCATCATCTTCGGTTGTTTTGCCACCAGACGCGAATAGATGTCCTGTGGCGACGATAGGAATATATCGCTGATGCGTCGTGATTAAGTCGGCTTGCTTAGCCTTCGCAATATCTGCAACATTGTCATAATGCTCGCAAATACCAGCGATAACATTGGCGTCTTTGCTATCTGCAGACTCGCCAGCGCTACTGCTACGCACATCCCGATCGCGCAAATAGGGCACAGCGGCAATAATACAATGAGGGTTGTTGTCGTCATCACCCAATACCAATACTTCGTCGTCCAAGTCATCACAAGCAGTACCAATTACATGCACATTCAAAAACTTAAGCACATTGCTTGGCGCGTCTAAAAATGTCGGTGAATCGTGATTCCCTGCGACAATTACCACATGCTGACAGCAGGAGCGTGAGACCTTACCCAAAAATTCATAATACAGCGCTTGGGCTTTATTGCTTGGGGTCATGGTATCGAAGATATCACCAGCGACAATCAATATGTCTACTTTTTGCGCGCTGATGGTGTCTTGTAGCCAATGCAGGAATGACTCAAATTCTTCGTAACGAAGACGCCCATACAGACGTCGACCCAAGTGCCAGTCTGAGGTATGCAATATGGTCAAAGGTTTCATTTGCGTGGTTAAAGAAGAAGGCAAGCTAGCATCAGGTATGGGCATAAGTAGACTATAAGTATGAGCAGTAGAAAGTCTTCATTCTAGCAAGAATCGTTGAGATTTGCGCTGTTGCCAAAAGAAAACCCTACCAATAATATACTGGTAGGGCTTTCTTTTTATTTAAAACTAAGCGTTTTGCAGGTTAGCAGTAATCGCTAGTCAACAATCAATTGCTCCAGACCATCTCCTTGCTGCGTTGCAAGATTTGCGACCATCGATAGGGCATGAGCTTGTTGGTCTATCGGTTGTTTTACTGCTTCACCTCTTGATCCTTCACGCAACCAATTTTTAGCGATGTCATCGCTGTTTTGACTGTGCTGCTGATTTTGCAAATTATACCAAGCCAAATCATGATGTAAGCTGACCACGTCGCCCATAATTAGGAGGGCAGGCGTTGGCAATTGTGCTTGCTCTTGTTTGGCAACAATCGTTGCAAGCGTACCTGTCAATACTTGCTGATTGGGCATACTCGCATTAGAGACGATAGCAATGGGTGTCTCGCTACTACGACCAGCGTCAACCAAGCCTTCAGTCAGACGTGCCAGCGAGTGCAGACCCATGTAAAATACGACTGTCTCATCAGTATTTAAGAAGCTTTTAAAGTTACTGTTGGGTGCACCAGCCTTCAAAAATCCCGTCACAAAACGCACTGATTGTGAATGATCACGATGAGTTAGCGGAATGCCTGCATAGCTAGCAGCAGCATTGGCAGCGGTGATGCCTGGTACGACTTGATAAGGTACATTATGTGCTCGTAGGCTCTCTATCTCTTCGCCGCCACGTCCAAAGATAAATGGATCGCCACCTTTTAAGCGCACGACTCGGCGACCTTGTTTGGCATGGTTGACAAGTAGCTCATTGATACCTAATTGCGCAACTGTATGATTGCTGCGTTTTTTACCGACAAATACTTTATCAGCATCACGGCGGCATAAGTCTAAGACCTGCGGTGAGACTAAAGCATCATAAAACACCACGTCTGCTTGCTGCATTAGACGCAAGGCTTTGAAGGTCAACAGCTCTGGATCACCAGGGCCTGCGCCCACAATATAGACTTCACCAACGGCTGGTAAGCTTTTTTCTGACTCATCCGATGTGGCGGTCTTGATGGCATCTGACTCTTTAACCGAGTCTGTATCGTCGCTTTTCTTACTGATAGCAGCGGCAGTGCTATCTAAATCAGCTTGCAGTTGTGCAGTCGCTTCAGTTTCATTACCTGCAAACATGAGCTGACTGACCTGACCTTCAAATGCTCGCTCCCAAAACTGACGACGACCAGTAAGCGTCGGTATCTTGGCTTTTACCTCACTGCGGAATTCACCTGCCAGCTTGGCTAATTTTCCATAGCCTTGCGGAATTAACGTCTCAAGGCGTGCCCGTAATAGACGTGCCAGCACAGGCGCTTTACCATTTGATGAGATACCAATCACGATAGGATTGCGATCGATAATGGCTGGAAAGATAAAGTCACATAAATGCGGCGTATCGACCACATTGACTGGAATGTTTAGCTCAGTCGCATCTGCATGAATTTGGTGATTCAGCGTCTCATCGTCAGTCGCGGCAATGATTACCCGTGCGCCTGACATATAAGCTTTATTATAATTCTCATAGATAAACTTATGCTTATCGTCAGTTAGCAAAGCTTGTAGCTCATGGCTGATATCAGGTGCAAGTATAGTGATACAGGCACCTGCACGGCTGAGCAAATCCGCTTTACGCAGTGCCACTTCGCCGCCGCCCACGATGAGCACTTTACGGTCTTCTAATTTAAAAAATAGCGGGAAGGTGTTCATAATGTCACCATATATTTAATTGTTTATTATAAAAGGTAGAAAAGATATAAGGAATGCCGCCATTATGAGGTATCACAGACACACTCTCATCTAGTGAATTGGCATTAGTATATTCGTTTTTGAGATATTAATTCATATTTTAGCTAATAATAGGAATAGCAGTAAATTTTCGATATAGCTAGAACAGCATAAAAAAATCCCGCTTAATGACTCTATAAGAGCCAAGCGGGATTTTTTTATTGATATAGCTATAGCCATTGTTCAACAAACAATAGCCACAGTCAGCGCCTTACTATAGCTGAGTATGCAAGCCACACTCACGGCTCTCTTCTACTTTAGTCGGATCAAAGTAGTCATGCTCATTAGGCAAGTTATGCTCTTCTAGATATACGTCTAAATCAGCATCTGTTTTTTCAAACAATGGCGCTACTTTTAGCACGCCGTCTTTTGATAAGCTAAGTACGTCAAGACCTTGGCGGAACTCAGTTTGGTCTTTACGAATAGCATTGAACCATACATCTGGCTTTAGCTCATCTAGTGCACGGCGGAATGGCTCAAGTTTAACTTGCTCTGTGAACTCGTCATGCTGTGGGTTATCGATACCTGGGATACCATTCATGGTCGCGTCACGGTGGGCAGCCGTTTGTTTTGGGATATAGGTCACAACATTCAAATCAAGATCACGAATCAATTTGTTAGCAAACTGATAGGTCGCATCGGTGTTGTAGCCTGAGTCTACCCACAATACCGTGATATCAGGACGCTGCTTGGCAACCAAATGCAAAATCGCTGACTCATATGGACGGAAGTTAGTCGTGATAATTGGGTTTTTTGCTTGAGTTAGTGCCCATTCAACGATTTGCTCAGGTGATTTACCTTGCAAGTCTTGGTTGGCTTGGTCAAGATCTAGATTTGGGTGTAGTTGGCTCATAATACGTTCCTTAATTGTTGTTAATATAACAGTGTTGATTAAAAGTATCGGGTATTACTATAAAATTATGGTCAGTACGACAGCTATGCGACCGATGGCTCTGATGATGCAAACATCGGTAAGTCTGAAGCACTTCGACCGTCATAGCTACTGGCAAGCGCTGTAAAGGCTTGCTCAATGCCAAATTTAGAATCAGCTTCTAGGTCATGCTCACTCAATACAAAGCTATCAACGCCCACACGTAACATATAAGCAATTTGATCACGGCCAAACGCGCCAGCAACACGAATCTCACCGGTATAGCCGATTTGGCGCAGGGTACGCGCAAAGCTAAAGTGACGACCATCAGCGAACTTAGGCACATCAATAACAATCAATGCGTGCGTTGATAGTAATTCACTAATGCCCTCTAGTGCATCAGCGTCAGTATCGGCGGTGACCCATAATCCAAGGCGGCTGCTGTGCTGTACGATCAGCTCATAAACTTCTTTGATCAAACCACCAGCCTGCGCGCCTGACTCGTCTAATAAATCAGCGAGCGGCACGATGACGTCCGGCTTCTCTTGTTTTTGTAGTAGCTCAAGCAACGTGATGTTAGTCGATACAATACTCTCTGGCAGTGCATCAGTAGCAAGCACGTGCCAAGTGTCTTGGCTGCTAATATCTACGCCATGACTGTCCAAAATATGATGATTAGCCATAGACCTTCTCCTTAAATGGATCAATACCAACGCGCTCAACCAATTGACCGAAACTCTCGACGTCATTGTCTGTGCTGGCACGTAAGTCCACGTACACATCAACGATTTGCTGTATGGTGTTGGCGACCTCAAGAGCAGGGACGGATTTGCCTAAGATTTTGCCAAGTTTGGCATCATCGCTAGAGTTACCGCCAAGACTGATCTGGTACCAATGCTCACCTTTTTTATCAACACCCAAGATACCGATATCACCTGTATGATGGTGCGCACAGGCATTAATACAGCCAGACATGTTCAGACGAATCTCACCCAAGTCATATAGATAGTCTAGGTCATCGAATTGCTTTTCGATTTGCTCAGCGATGTTGTGGGTGGTCGCATTGGCAAGCGAACAGTAATCCCAACCTGGGCAGACAATCATATCCGTTAGGGTATTAATGTTTGCGCGCGCTAAATGCAATTCTGATAGCTGCTGCCATAACTCATAAAGCTTATTGGTTTGCACATCAGCGAATACTAGATTCTGCTGATAAGTACCACGCAGCTCACCAAAGCTATATTTGTCAGAAAGGTCAGCCAGTGCATCCATCTGTGATTCACTGACATCACCAGATGGTACATATTTGCCATCGACCAAACCTGCTTTGAGAGAAATTACTACGGCACGATAGCCCGCTATTTTGTGCGCTACGGTGTTTTGGTTGTACCAGTTGGCAAAATCTTTATCAGCGTTTAGTTGCTGTTGTAGCTCAGACTGTACTTGTAGTGCGTCGAATGAGACATAGTCAGGCTCACTAAAGAAACCAGTTGCCGTTGCAAAGTTCTCATCAGTCAAAGTAAGTGGACCATCTTTGGTATGAGCTTCCCACTCGGCATTGACCAATTTAGCAAACGCTGGACCGCCCATGCTTTCGACCAAAATTTTGATACGTGATCTGTATTTGCTGCCTTTGTCACGGCGACCATGCAAGTTGTAGACACGCAAGATAGCGTCTAAATAACTCAGCAGATGCTGACGTGGCAAGAACTTATTGATAACTTTACCAAGGACAGGAATACGTCCAAGACCGCCACCAACCAATACTTCAAACCCAATCTCACCGTCATCATTGGTTTTTACATGTAGACCGACATCATGTACTTGGGTTGCCGCACGGTCATCATTGGTGCCAATGACGGCAATCTTAAATTTACGCGGCAAAAAAGCAAACTCAGGGTGGAAGGTTGACCACTGACGGATAATCTCACAATAGGGACGTGGATCAGCGATTTCTTCTTTATGGATACCAGCATATGGATCAGTAGTGGTATTACGGATACAGTTGCCTGAGGTTTGGATGGCATGCATCTGCACTGAGGCTAATTCAGCCAAAATATCTGGCACATCTTCTAGTTTTGGCCAGTTCAGCTGAATATTGGTACGGGTCGTGAAGTGTCCATAGCCTTTATCATACTTGCGAGTAATTTCAGCCAGTTTGCGCAACTGGTAGCTGGCAAGCAAACCGTAAGGAATGGCGATACGCAACATCGGCGCATAACGCTGGATGTACAGGCCGTTTTGCAACCGCAGTGGCAAAAACTGCTCTTCTGGCAGCTCACCTGCCAAAAATCGCTCCGTTTGGTCGCGAAATTGGGCAACTCGTTCCTCTACCAAAGTCTGGTCAGCGTAATTATATTGATACATGACGTAATCTCAGTTTTGTTTTTAATCTTAAAATCAGCGACGAAAATGATTTGCGTGTGTAATAGGTTTTATTGCCGTTCGCAATGTAAATAATTCAGCTATACATCATATAAGCTTGTACCCAGAAACATAAATTCCTTTCAGACATATCCATATCCAAACACAGCATAAATTTTCATAATGAAAGTTAGGTAGCCTATGCGTAACAAATTTAATGCCCAATCGTTAGTACGCTACTTATTATCTAGCGACGGCTTTCTTCTCAGTTTTGTACATTTAATCGCTTTTGCATTTTTGCTCATCTCTTCCAACCATTCTTTTTATAAGAGGTTTTAATAACTATATGTCTCAAACTCAAAGCCCAACCCAATCCCAATTCAAATCAAAGCTGGTTCCTCCACACGGTAGTGCAGAGCTTAAACCACTGTTGTTAGAAGGCGAAGCACGTGATCAAGCATTAGAGCTTGCCAGCACATTGCCGACCATCACTCTAAGCTCACGTGAGCGCGGTGATTTAATCATGTTCGGTATCGGCGGTTTCACTCCGTTAAATGGCTTTATGAATCAAGCGGACTGGCAGGGCGTAGTAGACAACATGCGCTTGCAAAGCGGTGAAAACGCTGGCTTGTTTTGGCCAATTCCTATCACTTTGTCTGCGCCAAAAGAAACTGCGGATAGTTTGAGCCAAGGTGACAAAGTAGCATTGGTCGCTCAAGATGGCGAAGTCATGGGTATCTTGACGGTAGAAGAAACCTACACCATCGATAAAGAGCATGAGTGCCAGCAAGTATTTACGACTACCGATTCAGAGCATCCAGGCGTACAACAAGTATTGAACCAAGAAGCTGTCAATATTGCCGGTAGTGTTGAAGTATTGAGTGAAGGCGAGTTTCCAACATTATATCCAGAAATCTACAAAACGCCAGCAGAAACGCGTGCAATTTTGGATGCTAAAGGCTGGAAAACAGTGGCTGCATTCCAAACGCGTAATCCAATGCACCGTTCACATGAGTATCTGGCTAAGATTGCGATTGAGATCTGTGATGGTGTGTTGATTCATTCATTATTAGGCGCATTGAAACCTGGCGACATCCCTGCAGAAGTTCGTCAAGAAGCCATCAAGACCTTGATCGATAACTACTTTAGACAAGATACCGTGATCCAAGCAGGCTATCCGTTGGATATGCGCTATGCTGGCCCACGTGAGGCATTATTACATGCGCTATTCCGTCAAAACTATGGCTGTAGCCATCTGATTGTTGGTCGTGATCATGCGGGTGTTGGCGATTACTATGGTGCGTTTGATGCGCAAACGATTTTTGAGCACGTTGGTAAAGACGACCTTATCACCCAACCGCTCAAAATTGGCTGGACGTTCTGGTGTAACGCTTGTAATGCGATGGCCTCTGATAAGACTTGCCCGCATGACGCCTCTGAGCACGTTAAAGTGTCAGGCACTAAGCTGCGTAAAGCACTATCAGAAGACGAAGATGTACCAGAAAACTTTAGCCGTCCAGAAGTACTACAGATTTTGCGTGACTACTATGCTGGTATCGCAAAAGAAGAGCGTGCTGAGGTTAAATTAACGGGTGCATCTGCTGTATAAAGACTGATCATCAGTATAAAAAACTCGTACTAAACCAGTCGTAAAAAAGGTGTCAGACTTATGGTCTGGCACCTTTTTTTTTATCACCATTTTTAAAATGAAAAGCACGTCCTAACACATACTAGCGCTGTCCATTAAATCTCTAAACCTGCTGCCAGCTTTTTATATTCTCCAGCAAGAGAGCCACCACCTGAGCAAAAATAGTTCAATGCATATTTATCTGGGCTGTCGATGATGAGCTTGTCGTCCTTAAATTGGAAAAAAGCAGTGCTACCATTTACCTTTGCCTGGAAAATCGTACCGTGTGCGGTATCTTGCCCCATGAGTGTCGCCTTACCATCGAAATGACAAGTAGGTTTTTTAATATCGCTGCGTGAACGAACTTTAATGTCAATCTGATCACCATCTGCTCGTACCATCACGCCAACCCAATCATAGCCTTGTGCTCGTTTGTCATAGTCGGCAGTAGCGTAATCCGCTGAAACCTTGTTTGTTGAAAATTTGTCTGCTGAGACATTGTCACCCAAATCATTATTTTGAATAGCTGGCAAAGTAGATGTTGTACTGGCAACTGATTTAACCGTGCTGTGGCTATCGCTATACATAGTGGGCGACACGCTATTACAGCCTGTTAAAGCAGCTAGGGTAGAGGTCAATATTATCAGCCCTACAATAGAACGAAATTGATAGTATGAAGTATTCATATAAGGGCCTTTGGTCAAGTAGGAGGGTAAGGTTTGCATAGTAGCGAGATGATAAAAGTATCATTGATACAACAAGCTTTATGGCGTACAAATAATGGTACAGCCTACCCAAATCATAGTCTACTTAATAAACCTGCCAGCAACTACTCAACCCATTTTATTCTTAATAGTGCAAAACGATTGCTCCTATCACTTATGCCAACTTCACTAGTCGATAAGCTAATTCGTCACTAAGCGTTTGCTATTTATGCTGCTAGCATAGCTTGCATCATCCCGACAACCGAACTCAAAAGATTGTAGGCTCTGTGATGATGGTCAAGATTTTGACAAAACGCTTCTAATACTTTTATCGAGAGCATCATGCAAAAAAAATTCCAACAAATCAGCATTGTTAGCATTCAATCAACTAATAATAAGCCTGTAAAAGCGCGTGTACTTGCCACCAGCGGCATGCTCGCAGCAGCGATGATAATGACAGGCTGCAGTCCAACAGAAGCGACGCAAGATGACGCAGAAAATAGTGCCAGTGGCAAGACGCAAGACGTCAATCTACTCAACGTTTCCTATGATGTGTCTCGCGATTTTTACAAAGACTACAACACTTTATTCAGTACCGACTACCAGAAGACTCACCCAAATAGCAAAGTAAATATCAATCAGTCACATGGCGGCTCTAGTAAGCAGGCGCTCTCTGTCGCCAACGGTTTGCAAGCGGATGTGGTGACCTTTAACCAAGAGAGCGACATGAATCTATTGGTGGAAAAAGGCTTGGTCGCTGCTGACTGGCAGCAAGCACTACCAAATAATGCCGTGCCGTACACCAGCACCATGGTATTACTGGTTCGCGCTGGTAATCCAAAAAATATCAAAGACTGGTCAGATTTGGCCCGTAATGATATCGATGTGGTCATCCCGAACCCGAAAACCAGTGGTACAGCGCGTTATGCCTTTTTGGGTGCCTATGGTTATGGCTTGCACCAATTCAAAGAAAGCAGTAATGAAAACCCTGTAAAAACCAATGATTTTATCAAGAAGTTGCTGGCAAACGTGGTCACTTATGACAATGGCGCACGCGCTGCAACGACCAGCTTTACTCAGCGTGGCCTAGGTGATGTGCTGATCACAACCGAAAACGAAGCACATTTAACTGCCCAACAATTTGCAAAGGGTAACGTTGACATCGTATACCCGAGCTATTCGATTACGATTGCCAACCCAGTAGCAGTCGTAACGGCAGTGACTGAGAAATCTGGTAAGACGGAAGCGGCTGGTACTTATCTAAAAGGCTTATGGGATAAGCCTGCCCAAGAGCTGATGGCAAAAATGTATATGCGTCCAAGTGATGAGCAGATTCTAGCTGCTCACAAAGATACTTTGCCTGATATTGAAACGTTTGAACCTGTGGCTGTGTTTGGCTCATGGGCAGAGATTATGAATGCTTTCTTTGTAGATGGTGGCCGTTTTGATCAGCTGGCAAGTACTAAGTAGTGTTTAATTCTTAATTTATATAACTAACTATCTATCTTAGCTGCTTTCAATGAAACGCGGACAAGATAGATAGGGCACATGCCAGTACTAAAACCATCAATAAACAAACAGTCAGTTATACATATAGATTCTTTTAACAACTTATTGATATGTTTAGCTTTGTTTACTGGTTATTCCCTTTTGGCAATAACATACGCATATTCATCATTAAACATAATAAGATGGCGCTGTTAGCATACTTGCATTACACAACAGACATCTTTGAGGTATTTATGACAGACGTAGCTCGTTATCAACAGAAAAGCAAAACTCTTAGTGCCCTGAGTATTGCTGGTGTTGCTTTGACATTGGGTCTAGCTGGCTGTAGCAACAGTGAGACTACTGAGGCCGCAGCTGATGGTTCAGCGACGACAGAAGGGCAAAATATCGAGCTACTTAATGTCTCATACGATGTGGCACGTGACTTCTATAAAGACTACAACCCATTGTTTGTTGAGCACTACAAAGCTGAAAACCCAGACAGCAATATCCTAATCAAACAGTCACATGGCGGCTCAAGTAAGCAAGCACTGTCTGTTGCCAACGGTCTACAAGCCGATGTTGCCACCATGAACCAAGGCTCTGATATTGAGCTGCTTGAGAAAAAAGGCTTGGTTGAGTCAGATTGGGAAAGTAAATTCCCAGACAACGCGGTTCCGTTTACTAGTACGATCGTATTTTTGGTACGTAAAGACAATCCAAAAAATATCAAAGACTGGGAAGATTTGACCAAAGACGGTGTTGAGATTGTCATGGCCAATCCAAAAGTGACAGGTAACGGTCGTTACGCGTTCTTAGGTGCATACGGTTATGGTCTACATGCTTTTAATAAAGATGAAACAAAAGCTAAAGGCTACGTAAAAGACATGCTAAAAAATGTCAAAGTCTATGAGAACGGCGGACGTGCCGCGACAACGACTTTCGTACAGCGCGGTATTGGTGATGTATTGGTCACGTTTGAAAACGAAGCCAACCTTGCAGCGACTGATTTTGGTGCTGGTCAAGTAGACATCGTTTATCCAAAATACTCGATCAAGTCAGAAAGCCCTGTGGCAGTTGTGAAGACGGTAACAGATAAAAAAGGCACTACAGACGCTGCCAAAGCGTATCTTGATTACTTATGGAGTGAGCCTGCTCAGCAGCTAGCGGCCAATCTATATCTACGTCCTAGCGTTAAGAGCGTGCTTGACAAAAACGGTGACAAATTACCGCCAGTTGAGACTTTCCGCCCGAACGATGCCTTTGGCACATGGGATGAGATCATGAGCACTTACTTCAGTGATGGTGGTGTATTTGACCAATTGGCAATTAATGCGCCTCAGTAATCGCGAGCTAAGTAGTTAGAGCAGCTACTGCGTTAAACACTGAAACGGATTAACTCAGTTAATCGTGCAGTCAGTCATGAAGCACCCCATAAAGGACATGGTCGTACGCACTATGTCCTTTATATCATAAGCCGACCAATAATAATTTTGATAACAATGGTAATAATGGTCTTACAGTGAGCACCCTCGCTAAGTACCATCAGTTAGGCAATAGGACATCACTATGAGTGCAACATCTTCTTCTGCCAGTAAGCCCGGCAACAAAAAAGGTTGGCTGACCCGTTTGCGTCAGCGCAATGTGCTACCCGGCTTCGGTCTGAGCATGGGTATTACTGTCTTTAGCTTGTCGTTATTGGTGGTATTACCGTTTGCCATGATGGCTTATACCACGACGCAGATGGGTTGGACGGGCTTTTGGGAAACCATTACTCAGCCACAAGTCACTGCCGCTATCAAGCTGAGCTTATGGATGTCTTTTTTGGCGATGCTGACCAATATGGTATTTGGCACACTAGTCGCATGGGTGCTTGTCCGCTATGAGTTTTGGGGTAAGTCACTGATTAATGCCTTGGTGGATTTGCCATTTGCACTACCAACGGCCGTTACAGGTATCTCGCTTGCCACTTTGTATGCGCCTAATGGCTTGATCGGTCAATGGTTTGCAAAGTTCGATATTCAAGTCGCTTTTACGCCGATAGGTATTTGGCTAGCACTAGTTGTGGTGAGCTTCCCCTTTATTGTCCGCGCGGTGCAGCCAGTACTCGCTGAGCTGTCCGTTGAGTTTGAAGAAGCGGCTGCGGTATTGGGCGCTAATCGTCTGACGACTTTTCGTAAAGTGATTTTGCCAGAACTATTGCCAGCCTTGCTGATGGGTGCAGGTATGATGTTTGCTCGTGCCACTGGCGAGTATGGCTCAGTTATCTTTATCGCGGGTAATATTCCGATGCAGTCTGAGATTTTGCCGCTTATCATTATCAGTAAACTTGAGCAGTTTGATATTCAAGGTGCTTCTGCGGTTGCACTATTTATGCTACTCATATCATTTGTCATCTTGCTGACCATTAATATCATGCAGTGGAAACTGTCGCGCCGTGTAGGAGCTCGCTAATATGCAAATATCTAATAGCTACGACTACCAAAGCAACGCTGCGACCAAAGATACCCCATGGATACGTCGTACCTTTATTGCCATTGCGGTGTTATTCATGGTTGTCATGTTGGTCATTCCATTACTGGCTGTGTTTTATGAAGCCTTTAAAAATGGTTGGCAGTTGTATATTGCTTCATTAGTAGACCCTGAAGCTTTGCAAGCCATCAAGCTGACGCTTATTACGGCAGGCATTGTTTTACCGATTAATATGGTAATGGGCATTGCGATTGCATGGTTGGTCACGCGCTATCAGTTTAAAGGTAAGCAGTTGGTCACCACTTTGCTAGATTTGCCATTTTCGGTATCGCCAGTGGTTGCAGGTTTGATGTTTGTGCTGCTGTTTGGACTGAACTCTACTATCGGCGGCTGGCTTGAGAGTATGGGTTTTCAGGTCATATATGCAGTACCTGGTATCATTTTGGCGACGTTGTTTGTGACCTTTCCGTTTGTTGCACGTGAGCTGATCCCATTGATGCAGACTCAAGGCGACTCTGAAGAGCAAGCAGCGCTAACATTAGGTGCGACTGGTTGGCAGACATTTTGGCATGTGACATTGCCTAATATCAAATGGGCGCTGCTATATGGTTTGATTCTGACCAATGCCCGCGCGATGGGTGAGTTTGGTGCGGTCAGCGTGGTATCTGGTCACATTCGCGGCGAGACCAACACCATGCCGCTATTGGTTGAGATTGCCTATAACGATTATAACTTTACCGCTGCGTTTGCCTTATCGAGCATATTGGCTGCACTTGCCTTAGTGACGCTACTGATTCAGCAAGTCATGACTAAGATACAAGAGCGTAAATTTGCTAAATCTGAGCGGCTTGCCAGCGCACCTGAGCTGCCAGTAAGTGCTAACGCCACTGCCGTCACTGAATCGACGAGTGCGGACAGTACTGGCAAGGTATAACTGCCATTATCTGATAAATGATGTTAATACTATTGATGCAGTCGCTACTCAGCTACTTGCCACGATACGACAAAAGATATAATAAGAGATACGATTATGAGCATTGAGATTCGCAACGTTAATAAAAAATTCGGCAATTTTACCGCTTTAGATAATATCAATATCACGGTGCCGACTGGCAAGCTGACGACGTTACTAGGTCCATCAGGCTGCGGTAAGACCACTTTGCTACGTATTATCGCGGGTCTAGAATATGCCGACTCTGGACAGGTATTGTTCGATGAGCTAGATGTGACTAATACCCCAGTTCAAAAGCGCCATATTGGTTTTATGTTTCAGCATTATGCCTTGTTTCGCCATAAGAACATCGCGGACAATGTGGCGTTTGGATTGACCTTGTTGCCAAAAAACGAACGCCCGAGCAAAGCTGATATCAATAAGCGTGTGGCAGAGCTCTTATACCTCGTACAGCTACCACAAGTTGCCAATGCTTATCCGCATCAGCTATCAGGTGGTCAGCGCCAGCGCATTGCATTAGCACGTGCACTTGCTGTCAAACCGAAGCTGTTGCTGCTAGATGAGCCGTTTGGTGCACTAGATGCCAAAGTCCGTAAAGAGCTGCGCACATGGCTAAAAAACATCCACCACGAGCTTGGTATCACCAGTATCATGGTAACGCATGACCAAGAAGAAGCCCGTGCGGTATCAGATGAGATCGTCGTGATGAATCAGGGCCGAGTAGAGCAGGTGGGCACGTCAGAGGAGCTGATACACCAGCCAGCCAACGCCTTTATCAGCGATTTCTTAGATCTTGTATAATTATTTGACCTAGCGTAATTTAGGTCGAATTATCAATAGTTGAGCAAAAAAAAGACCTACGAAAGTAGGTCTTTTTTGGTCTGGCGCATTGCCGCAGATTTATGGTCTTAAACGCTCTTTATAAAGTGCAGTCAAAGAACTAAAAATCTAAGCGGACACAAGCGGACAATAGCATCTAAGCAAGATCCGATATATCTCTACTAGTTCCTCTAGGAGTGATTTGCTCGTAGGTGATGTCTAAAATATCTTGACACCAATCTGGTAAATCATCAGCGACCTCATACCACATCCAAGTACCATCACGTACACAGCTCAAAATACCCAGTTTTTTCAAATGGTTTAGGTGGCGTGATATTGTTGGTTGTGGCTGGTCAAGCATATCTACCAAATCACCCACGCAACGTGCTTCTTCTTTGAAAAGAATTTGAAATATTTTTAGACGTGTCGGATCAGATAGGACTTTGAATAAATCGATAGGTCGTATCGTAAAGTTATTATCAGACATAGGTGAATTCCAATGGGCTTTGTTAATAGGGGTTCAATATAACAGCAGTTATCTACAAAATCGATTAAAAAATAAGCAAATTTACAGTTCATCGTCAATTCACTACCTTTGACAATATTCGGTTACACGCACACTTATATCCACTTACATAAATGAACTGCCTGTAATACAAGGATACTGTCTCAACGAATAAATATATCGAATGTGATTGAAAATGATAATAATTATCGTTATTATACTGCAAGCGATAAACGTGATTTTAACGACTAAGTTTTCATTGCTAGAAAACAGTAAATTATCCGTTTATCAATGACACTTATCACAAAAGTTTTTATATAAGTGTCGTATGCCGTCATTATCGAATAGTGGTATTCCGAGGAGCCAATCCATGTACGTATGTATCTGCAACAACGTAAAAGAAAAGCAAATCAAAGCAGCTATTGCTGCAGGTGTTGATACGCTCGATGGTCTAAAAGATACGCTCGATGTAGCAACGTGCTGTGGCTGTTGTGAGCCGATGGTTAATGACTACCTAGATGAACACCATGCAAAACTCGATAATCTAGCGTACGCCGTTTAAACACTGTTAATCACACATTCTCATTATCTAGTGCAATAAGACCTAACACGATAAATTATATTCAGTATTTTGCATCTAACTCTATTTATTATACATAAGGAGCAGGGTGCAAGCGTCCGTATAACCTCAGTCATACACCAACACGAACTATATTAAATAGTCTCATGCCAGTTGTAGCTAATTATGATTCTCAATTAGCATCTTATTCTTAGTTCATAACGTTACACCCTATACTGCGCCTGTATGCTACTATATTTACCTGAGATTAGAAGCCATTTTATTGATTTTGATTTTTACTGATCAGTTTGCCAATTATGCTATCCTTATATAATAAATTGTGGATGTATGGTGATCGGTAAAAATAAATAGGGGAGTACGCGTTATGATAGGTAGCCAGAAAGTCATTGATTATTTGAATTTCTTACTAGGTGGTGAGCTTGCCGCCCGTGACCAATATTTTATCCATTCAGAGATGTATGCTGAGTGGCACTATGGCAAGTTATACGACCGTATCCATCATGAAATGGAAGACGAAACGCTACACGCACAGAATATCATTCGCCGTATCTTGATGTTGAGTGGCACACCAAAGATGTCTGTCGACGCTATTCATATCGGTGCGACTGTCCCTGAGATGTTGCAGTTTGACCTAGATTTAGAGTATCAAGTACAAAAGCATCTAAAAGAAGGTATCGCACTTTGCGAAGCAGAGCATGACTATGTCACGCGTGAGATGCTGGTTGAGCAGTTGAAAGACACCGAAGAAGATCATGCGCATTGGCTTGAGCAGCAGCTCCGTCTCATCGACATGATTGGTCTACCGAATTACCTACAAAGCCAAGTGGCTGAAGTCACTCCTAATATTGTCTGATATCATCCTACGTATGACTAGCATTCACAGTATTCAGCATAAATAATAGAGATTAAGGGAGAAAGGTAATGACAGGGGATAAAGAAGTTATTCGCGCGTTAAACAAAGTACTTGGGCAGTCATTGATTGCCATCAACCAGTATTTTTTGCATGCACGTATTGCACGTCATTGGGGGCTAGAAGCGCTTAATGACTCATTATATAAGCAATCTATTGCTGAGATGAAATGGTCAGACGACCTAATCGCTCGTATTTTATTGTTAGGCGGTTTGCCAAACTTGCAGGAACTGGGCAAGGTATTGGTCGGTGAAGATGTACCAGAAATCATTGAGTGCAACCTACGCCTTGAGAGACAAAAGTTCGATATTATTACTGACGCCGTCACCTTATGTGAGACAAAGTCAGACTATGTCTCTCGCCAGCTATTAGTCACGCTAAAAGATGGCAATGAAGAGTATGAAGACTGGTTAGAGACGCAGCAGGACTTGATTGAAAGTATTGGTGTAGAGCGCTACATCCAATCACAAATGAGTGATGATGACGCATAATAGTATTAACTATTGATGTAAGTCATAATAAAAAGCCAGTATGAGATTGATAATTCAATTCCATACTGGCTTTTTTCTGTCTATAGATAAGACATTTCTAACATCTTGGCTATACAGAATAGAGACGTGTCGTATGTAAAATCTCACTCAATAGAAAGCTTATCTCGATTGAAGACACACCCTAGTATAAACCGCGGCCATCCTCAGGTTTTAGACGTAAGAAATATAGCCCCGAGAGAATGGTCAAAATACCCAGTATCCAATAAGTGGTTTGGAACGCTACTAACGTATCCATCTGTAGACGCTCACGTAATAGATTCAACACAGCAGCACCGAACGCAATACCAAAGCTAATCGCCAACTGCTGATTGACCGCCATTAAGCTATTACCGCTACTAGTCTGTGTGCCCTGTAAATCGCCAATAGTAATCGTATTCATCGCACTGAACTGCATGGAGTTACAGGCACCCATGATGGTCAGGATGGGTATAAACCATAGCCACTGCGAGGCATCATTAAACTGCGCTAGCACAATGATAAGCGAACCCATAAACAAGGTATTATAGACCAGTACTTTACGGTAGCTAAACCGCTGAATAATTTTGCTAACCCAAGGTTTGATACCTATAGCACCCACTGCAATCGGGGCAAGTAGCCAACCTGCCTGCGAAGGTGAGTACTCAAACACCACTTGGAGTAACAAGGGCAGCAAAAATGGCACGGCACTGATACCAAGCCGCGTAAACAAGTTGCCTGTAATACCAATTCGAAAGGTGCGAATATCAAACAAGCTGAGTGGAAACAGGGGAGCTGCTCGCCGTTTGGCATGCCAGACATACGCGCTTATCAATAGACTTGCGCCCAACCCAAGCAACAACCCATAAAGCCCGCGCCCCGTTTGTGAGCCAAACTCTACCGCAAGGGTAAACCCGCAAGCTGCTGCTGCAAATAATGCAAATCCAGTCCAATCCAAACGCTTGGTATCCTCAAATAGCGCTGGGACCAGTTTTTTGCCCATAATAAAACCTGCCACACCCATCGGTATATTGATCAAAAATATCCAATGCCAGCTAGCATATTGCACGATATAGCCGCCTAATACTGGACCGACTAGCGGTGCAACCAACGCTGGTATCACAGCGAAATTCATCACAGTGAGCAGCTTATTGCGCGGATAAGACTTAACCAATATCAAGCGAGCGACAGGCGTCATCATGGCACCGCCGATACCCTGTACCACACGTGAAGCAACCAAAAAATCTAGCGTTTGCGACGCCGCACACAGTAATGAGCCAACACAAAAAATAATGACCGCTGATAAAAATACGCGGCGTGTGCCATATTTATCCGCTAAAAAACCACTGATAGGGATAAAAATCGCCAAGGTTAATGCATAGCTGATGACAGCCCACTGCATCTTTAGTGGTGACTCACCGAGTGCCTGCGCCATTTGTGGCAACGAGGTGTTCAAAATAGTAGCGTCTAAAATTTGCATAAATAGCGCTACCGCTAGTACATAAGGCAGGTATTTATCTTGAGTCGGGGTGAGCGTTACCATGTGAGTCCCATTGAACGTCTCGTTATGAAGTAAGAAAATAGCGGATTTGCGAACAGATCACTATGCAAGCTGAGTAGTATAAGAAAGCTTAACTCATAATAAAAGTGACTCAAAGTAACTGATATAAGATAACTTATATAAGAGCAACGATGCGAAGGATTGCTAAAAAGGAAAAGAGGCGAAACAAGACAAGAAATTCGATGCGTGCTAATAGCTCGTCTCTTTTTACTTTAGCAGTAGAAACACAACATTGATTACAAGAGAGGACTTTAATATCGTTACGAGTTCTCGTTATAGTAAACCTTCGCGGCAGTCATAAATACAAACCGAGGATAAATTATGAGTCAAGATAATAATAAATACGTACCACCAAAAGTTTGGACGCAAGATAAAGACAACGGCGGCAAGTTTGCTAGTATTAATAGTCCAACGTCTGGAGCTCGCTATGATAAAGAGCTGCCCGTTGGTGATGCCCCGTTACAGCTGTATTCGTTAAATACACCAAATGGTGTCAAGGTAAACATACTATTAGAAGAGCTGGCAGAGCTTGGTATTGATGGGGCAGCATATGATGCCTACAAAATCGATATTTCTAAAGGCGAGCAGTTTGGCTCAGGGTTTGTAGAGATAAACCCCAATTCAAAGATTCCAGCCTTGGTCGATCATTCTACTGATACAGC
>NZ_DFQV01000021.1:14368-38231 GCF_002377945.1 Psychrobacter sp. UBA3480 | reverse complement strand
CTACTGGCAAAGCGCGAGCAGATTGTTTGTCTTGGATTATGTGGCAAATGGGTAGCGCGCCTTTCTTAGGTGGCGGCTTTGGGCACTTTTATACGTATGCGCCTGAACCTTTAGAGTATCCAATCAATCGCTATACGATGGAAACCAAGCGTCAGCTCGATGTATTAGACACGCATCTAAAAGACCATGAGTACCTGTGTGGCAATAATGAATCTGATTACAACATTGCGGATATGATTGTCTGGTCTTGGTATGGTCAGTTGGCACTAGGTAAGCTCTATGACGCAGCAGAGTTTTTACAAGTAGAAGACTACAAACACTTGCAACGTTGGGCTAAGAAAATTGCTGAACGTCCTGCAGTTAAACGTGCAGTAGCGCTAGAGCTAAAACCAATCGACTAAACTAAGTATCCAATACAGTTTAGATCTAACAGTACAGTTTAAGCATAAATAAACCTTAAGCACAGCAGCAAGGCTGATAAGCAAATAGCTTATCAGCCTTTTTACTTATATTCATAAAAATGAATATAATGTATGCTAGGTCTTCCCTTTGTCTTTACACAATGATACATTAGTACAACAGATAGAAACACTAGTGCGTTAAGATAGCCGAGCACCATTACAATAGACAGGTGTTTATACTTCTTCTACTGAAAGGTGATGATTATGAAAGACAATAATTATATAAACGATATGTCGCTATCAAGAGGCGCTGATTTAACTGGTGTTAGTAGGTCAGGCATTATCTATGACGATAATAAGTATGATGACAATAGCTATAAAAACAGTGCCCAGTCTAATAAAAATCCCAAAAACATCACTGTAGAGTATTATTCAGAAAACATACCTAAAAAAATAAAAGAACAATCCACCTATATGATAAAAAATAAAATATTACTGCCTGTACTTGCAGCGCTTAGTACCGCTTTATTTAGTACCACCAGTATGGCCAATACATCGACTGAGTTTACTAGTCAAGACTGGCAAGTCGCTTGTGATAATACGCGTACGTGCCGGCTGGCAGGGTATCAAGCAGAGAATAACAGTGAGTTTCCGGTTTCTATATTGCTCGTACGCCGTGCAGGTGCAAATGCTGGCGTGGATGGTAAAGTAAAGCTTGGCGGAGCAAAGGACAGCTCGTCTAAAGCCTTAATGCAGCTTGGTAATCGTCATCGCATCTCGTTGTTTATTAATGACAAGGATTATGGTGAGACGAAGCCATATTCAGCCGCTGCAGGTAACGCTGAGCTTACTCAAGCGCAAGTAACTGCACTGTTAGAGGCGTTGACCAAATCTAGCAAGATTACGTTGGCCTTGCGCAATTCACGTTGGCAGCTCTCTGACAAAGGTGCCAGTGCTGCTATGCTAAAAGCCGATGAGTTCCAAGGTCGCGTTGGTACATCCAGTGCTTTTATCAAAAATGACGATGCTGCTAAATCTAGTGGCGGTATATTACCTCCCAAAGCCGCGCCAGTACTGCAGTTCATCGTTCCAAGCGCCAAAGCGGACGATGGTAATGACAAAAAGTTTGTAATGAGGTCCTCTCAGTTGGCAGCGTTGGTAAAAGGCACAATGAAAGATGCAGACAGCGTTTGTCCCAATCTTTCAGACAAATCACCTTGGCGTATCAGTCGTCTAAATGGCTCTCAGCTGTTGGCACAGCATGAGTGCTGGACAGGCGCTTATAACGCTGGAGCAGGGGTTTGGGTGCTCAATGATAGTAAACCTTATAAGCCAACGTTGGTTACGACCAATGCTACTGGCTACGATAAAGGCAAGCTTACCTCTGTACAAAAAGGTCGCGGCATCGGTGATTGCATGAGCAAAACCGATTGGCTATGGACGGGCCGTGCATTTGAAAAGAGCCATGAAAGTACTACTGGACTATGCCGCTTAATCGAGGCAGGCGGGGCATGGCAGCTACCTACCTATGTCACAGAAGTCAAAGTAGTACGATAGATAAATAGCCAGTAGTTCATTTACTTTAGTTATTCAATAAAATACCTAAACTTGTTTATTATCAACACTGTTAGTGCTTATTTACTCAGTAATTGAAGAAATAGGTACATATATTTTTTTATTGTGCTATACTGCGTCGCCACGTTAGCTTAGGCTTTCGTGAATTATGAGATTGATAACATCGCCTGCGATTTTGGGTCTAGGATGACCATAAGTAATTGTTGCCGATGATTTTGTGTACTTAAATAACCTTTAAAAATATCCGTTATTTTTGACTCATATCTTATCTACTGGCCTATAACTAGGGTCTAGATTGGTTGCTGTTTGCCTTTATCTGCTTTGGACAAAGCATTGATAATGAGCGTATATCAAGCAAGGATAAGACACTCGGCACTACCACCAAAATACGTCAGACAGCACGAACGCATTTATTATAAAGACGCTAAGCTCTATTGGCTTGGTTTCTGATTATCGACAATTTTATATTGCTCGGTAATGCTAATAAGAGCAGCGTGGTGAACGGTTATCAGTGGTATGCATCAAGTTTGCTGAATTTACAGCAACTTATACTTACCAAGGATTCTTATGACTGACATCTTATCTGCAATCGCCGCTGAAAACGGCATCATCGAAAGCACTGACACTCCAAATACTGATAATAATACTCAAGCGGCTGCTACTGACGCCACTGAAGAAAACAAAATCACTTTTACTGATCTTGGCATTGCTAAGCCAATTCTTACTGCGCTTGATCGCAGTGGCTATACCAATCCAACCCCTATTCAAGAACAAGCCATTCCTTTTGCTCTAGCCGGTCGTGACCTTTTATTGTCAGCGCAAACGGGTAGTGGTAAAACAGCGGCTTTCGTTATCCCTGTACTTGACCGTTTGAGCCGTGCCACTAGCTTTGACAAACTCACCAAAGCACTTATCCTAACGCCAACGCGTGAACTTGCTCAGCAAGTACATGACAGCGTTCGCACTTATTCTAAAGACATGCGCGGTCTATTTTGTGTACCACTAGTTGGCGGCGCACCATACAACGGTCAGATCACTGCTTTGAAAAAGGGCGTTCAAGTAATCGTTGCAACTCCTGGTCGTCTACTTGACCATATCAATGCAGGTCGCGTTGATTTGTCAAACCTAGAAGTATTGGTACTTGATGAAGCTGACCGTATGCTAGACATGGGTTTTGCTGATGATATCAGTGACATCCTTCGTGCAGCACCAATCGATCGTCAAACGATCATGTGTTCAGCAACTTGGGATGGCCCAGTAGGTAAAATCGCTGCCAGCTTCACTAAGAACCCTGAGCGCGTATCAATCAAAGTAGAATCTGCACACATCGAAGAAAAAGTGTACTACTGTGACGATTTTGATCACAAAAACCGTTTACTTGACAAAATCGTTTGCCAGCAAGATATGGAACAAATCATTATCTTTGCTGCTACCAAACGTAGCACTGAAAAACTGGCTAAACAGCTACAAGAAGCAGGCCATAAAGCAAGCTTCCTACATGGTGACTTGCCACAGAGCAAGCGTAACCGTATCGTTCAAGACTTGCGTAATGGTAAAGTAAAAATCCTAGTAGCGACTGATGTTGCTGCTCGTGGTCTAGATATCCCAGCTATCTCGCACGTTATCAACTATGACTTACCGCGTCAGACTGAAGATTACGTCCATCGTATCGGTCGTTGTGGTCGTGCTGGTCGTACTGGTGTTGCTATCAGCCTATGTAGCATGGATGATCGTCCACAGCTTAACGCTATCAACCGTTATTTAGATCGCAAAATGGAAGTATGTATCATCGAAGGTATGGAACCTAAGAAAACTTACGTACCTAGCGAAAACAAAGGTAATGGTCGTGGTCGTGGTCGTGGCCGTGGTCGTTCAAACGGCGGTGGCGGTCAAGGCCGTGGTCGTTCAGGCGGTGGCTATGCTGGTAAATCTAGCGGTGGTGGTCAAGGTCGTGGTCGTTCAAGCGACAGCGCTCCAACTGGTCAACGCGCGAGCAACGACAGCGGTTATCAAGGTAAGCCACGTGACACGTCAGGCAAACCAAATGAGCGTTCAGGTGGCAAGCCGTATCAAGGCAAGCGCACTGGTGGCCCAAGCCGCGGTGATAGCAATGGCGTTCCACGTGGTGAGCGTGCTGCAACTGGTCGCGGTCGTCCAAGCGGTAGCCAAGGTCGTCCAGCTGGTCGTTCTGACAGCCGTGGCCAAGGTCGTCCAAACGGCGGCAACCGTGGTAACAACTCGTAATACAGCTATATTTGACGATTAAAATCATTGATTCATTAATCGTCTAAAGATAGCATTGAAAAAGCCAGATACTTGTTATCTGGCTTTTTTGCGTTTACCTGTTTTATATTGCTCAATAACGAGTGTATGACGTTACGTGTATAGCCGTTATCTTGCTATTCATCCTGTCAAATACTACTTGGCAAATCCTAGCTAATAGTCGATGGCTGCTTGCAGGAGTTTTTTGCCTTGTCTATACTGATTTACTTTTGCCCGTTGTAACTCTTGGAGCGCCTTGATGCCTGCCACCTCAAACTTAGCAATTGATAATTTGCCATTAGCCTTTGGCATCATTATGGCCATTATTGGTCTGGTTTTTTATACCCAAGGCTTGCCGGGCAAATTTTGGCGTCGATTTTATGCCGTATTGCCTGGTATTGTACTTTGCTGCTTTATACCAGCCACTCTAAATAGCTTAGGCGTGTTTGCCGATGGCATTGGTTCGCAGATTTATGGCTTTACTGCCACTTATTTGCTGCCAGCAAGTTTACTATTGATGACCTTATCCATGGATGTACCTAAAATATTGGGCTTAGGCTGGAAAGCGATCGCTATGTTTTTTGCTGCCAGTATCGCTATCGTCATCAGTGGTCCGATCAGTTTGGGAGTCGCTAAGTGGATATCGCCTGCGATGTTCACCGATGACACATTATGGCGTGGGTTCTCTGCTGTAGCGGGCAGCTGGATAGGCGGCGCGGCTAACCAAGCAGCAATGAAGGAGCTGTTCGGGGTCAGTGATGATTTGTTTGGTATGATGATTTTAGTCGATACGACCAATGCCTCACTGTGGCTGCTAGCTATCTTAGTAATGGCAAAACATAGCGACAAGATAGACCGTTTTTTACACGCGGATACCAGTAGCATAGATAAAGTGGTTAAAGCAGTCGAGAGCTATGAACGTGATCATGCCCGCCCAGCAACCATCAATGACTTGATGGTGATGTTTGGCTTATGCTTTGCCATGGTCGGGGTCGCGCACTTTGTCGGCGGTCAGATTGCAAATTTCTTTGCGCCTTATAGTTGGGCTGTTCAGTATAGCTTTGCCAGCTCGTTCTTTTGGATGGTGGTAATTATTACGGTAATAGGTGTTATATTTTCGTTCACTAAGATACGTAGGCTTGATCATGTTGGCGCATCAAAAATCGGCACAGTATTTATCTTTGTATTAATTGCCGCAATCGGTATGCAAATCAATCTGGCGGGTATCGTCTCACAGTGGCGTTTACTGTTAATCGGCTTACTATGGATGAGCATCCATGTCGTTATCATATTTGCCGTCGCTAGAATCATTCGTGCGCCATTTTTCTTTCTGGCAGTTGGCTCTAATGCCAATACAGGCGGTGCATCCTCAGCACCGATTGTCGCTACGGCATTTCATCCATCGCTAGCACCAGTAGGAGTGTTTTTGGGTATTTTAGGTTACGCAGTAGGGACGTTTGGTGGTTATATCAGCACCCAATTGATGCGCTTGGTTGTGTCTTAATACCTAAATTGTCAGCCTCTTAGCAATTTAATAGTATTTTTTCTAAACAAAACCCGCATTGATGCGGGTTTTTTATTATTAATGATTGGGTGACTTGAGTTATCGTTTTGTCTATCTATGCTATTGATACGTAAACCTCGCCATGACCTTCCATGAGTACGTGTTAACCTTTCTGCTAATTGATGACACGCCCTAATTAAATAAAAAAAACTAAGCTCGTTAGGAATAAACAACGATTCGATAGGAACAATAACGCTATGGCGAATTCAGAAAAATTAGAAGAAAAAACAAGTACAACAAACACAGTGAGAAATGCCCTTTATAACCCTGATCAAGACAATATTCAGGTCAGAGGGGCACGCGTACACAATTTGAAGAACGTTGATGTTGATTTACCTCGCAATGCTTTGGTGGTCTTTACCGGTATCTCCGGCTCAGGGAAGTCGTCATTAGCATTTGGTACGTTGTTTGCCGAGTCACAACGCCGCTACCTTGACTCTGTATCGCCTTATGCTAGACGACTGATCGATCAGGTCGATGAGCCAGATGTTGATTCTATAGAAGGGTTACCACCAGCAGTCGCTTTGCAGCAGAAGCGGGGTACGCCATCAGTGCGCTCGTCCGTGGGTAGCGTAACGACGATATCCAATGGCCTGCGTATGCTGTACTCACGCGCAGGAGAGTATCCCGCTGATCAAGAGATTCTATACGCAGATGCATTTTCCCCCAATACGCCCGATGGTGCTTGTCCGACTTGCTCAGGTATCGGCCGCGTATTTGAGGTCACTGAAGAGCTGCTGGTGCCAGATAACACTAAGACAATCCGTGAGCGGGCGATTGCAGCTTGGCCACCAGCATGGCAAGGTCAAAACCTCAGCCGTATATTGACTACATTGGGCTATGATATCGATAAACCATGGCACACACTGCCGAAAAAGACGCGTGATTGGATTTTGTTTACAGATGATACGCCAACAGTACCTGTCTATCCTGAATACAACATTGAGCAAACGCGTGATGCGATCGAGAAGGGCGAAAAGCCAAACTATATGGGTACTTTTACCAGTGCCAAAAACTTCATTTTGCACTCTTTTGCTACCACTCAGAGCCCGCGTACTAAAAAACGCGTATCGCAATTTATGCAGATATCTGAGTGCCCTGAATGTCACGGTAAAAAACTAAAGAAAGAATCGCTATCGGTCAAGTTTGCAGGATTGGATATTGGTGAGCTATCACAGCTAACACTGACTGAAATGGCGGAAAAATTAGAAGTAACCGCTTGTACCAAGGTAGCCGATAACACACCAAACCGCGAAAAAGCCATCGTTGCCCAGCGTATCGCCAGTGACATTCTCTCTCGTGTTGAAGCGCTGACAAGGTTAGGATTAGGCTATCTTTCGCTTGAGCGTACCACACCGACTCTCTCTCCTGGTGAGCTACAGCGACTACGGCTGGCAACCCAGATTCGCTCGCAGTTGTTTGGCGTGGTATATGTCCTTGATGAGCCATCGGCAGGTCTGCATCCCGCTGATACTCAAGCATTGCTAGGTGCACTGGATGAGCTGATTGCCGTTGGTAATTCAGTGTTTGTCGTTGAGCATGATGTGAGTGTCATCAGACATGCCGATTGGGTAGTCGATGTCGGGCCAAAGGCAGGTACACATGGCGGCGAGATTGTCTATAGTGGTCCTGTAGATGGTCTTCGTAAAGTTACGCAGTCGCATACTGGTCAATATCTCTTTGCCAATGCTACGTCTAACGCACAGTCAAAATCTAGCACAAGGCAGCCGACAGAGTGGCTTAAGCTTGCCAACATTGAGCGAAATAATATTACAGGATTAGATGTTGAGTTCCCGCTTGGGGTGATGACAAGTGTCACAGGGGTCTCGGGCTCAGGCAAATCAAGTCTCGTCAGCCAAGCATTGGTAGAGCTTATCAATGAAGCATTGGGTCAAAAAACAGTTACAGAAGCGCCTGTCGGTGAGGCGGACTTACTTGAGCAGGAGCTTGAGTCAATAACTGGCGGTGAAATCGTCGCTGGCATGGAGCACGTCCGTCGTCTCATTAATATCAATCAAAAAGCGATTGGACGTACACCGCGCTCTAATTTGGCAACCTATACGGGTTTATTTGACGATGTACGTAAGCTGTTTGCAGCCACCAAGCAAGCAAAATCTCATGGCTATGATGCTGGCAGGTTCTCCTTTAATACCATAAAAGGTCGCTGCCCAAACTGTGAAGGCTTAGGGTTTGTCAGTGTTGAGCTGTTGTTTCTACCAAGCGTCTATGCACCTTGTCAGGTATGTCATGGTCAACGCTATGACGAGGATACGCTAGCAATCACTTATCGAGATAAAAATATCGCTGAAGTATTAAACTTAACAGTTGAAGAGGCTCACGAATTTTTTGCTGATGAAGCGCCTATTTTGCGTGCATTAGAGGCGTTGCTACAAGTTGGACTTGGTTACTTACGTCTGGGTCAGCCTGCCACCGAATTGTCGGGTGGCGAAGCACAGCGTATTAAACTTGCCACCGAGCTGCAACGCACGCAGCGAGGCGACACGCTATACATATTGGATGAGCCAACCACCGGCCTACACCCTGCTGATGTGTCTATGCTTATGACGCAGTTAAATGGTCTCGTCGCTGCGGGCAATACCGTTATTATGGTTGAACATGATATGCAGGTGGCGAGCAATAGTGACTGGATCATTGATATCGGACCAGGGGCAGGGGATGCGGGCGGGGTAATCGTCGCTCAAGGTACGCCATATGACGTTGCCCAATCAAAAGACAGTCGTACTGCAGCGTTTTTATTGGTGTAATGGCGCTATATTTACATCAGTACATGTTACTGATGTAAAAATGAGTATTAGAAATAGAATTTTTCTAATACTCATTTTTTTATAAATATAAATAAATATTTATGCAGATGTCTCTTGCTGCACTTGCAAACGCTCAATCCTAGTCAGGTAACTGTGTCCTAGCTCTGGCTCTGCCGAGGCTATCCAAGCGGCATATCCTGACAGCGTATTTAAAGTCTCATCAGCGCGTAATGTACCGCCTGACTCTAGGTTATGAACAGCTGCTCGTAACATGCGCTTAATCTGACGAGATACCCTTGGCACGCCGCTACCATTGACCACCATGCCTGTCACTTGTTGCTGATTGCCTTTACGAATCACGCGCGTTTTATCATTATTTAATGCAAAACCTTCTTCACGTAATATCTTATGGACTGAGCCGAGCAGTTGCCCGATTAGCTTATTATGCTGCGTATCGGTTTGTTTCTTTGCGGTGCTAGTCGTGGCTTTAATCGTTGTTTTAGCCTTCGATTTGGGTTTGGTGTCTTCAATAGCGGGCACACTAAAGGTCAAGTCGTCGGCATAACGGCTATAACGTAGGCCCAACTTTTCTGCCAATCCTGTCAAGCGTCGATCCAGATTTAAGCAAACAATGTTCGTTAATGCAGGACTGGTAGGCGCACCTTGTGGCAAGGCTCTATCGCCTAATGCTACATAGTAGGTAACGCCATCTTGCTGCACCACTTGTCGGGGCGACTCCGTACACAATAATGCCAATAATGTGGCAATTTGCTCTGGGTAGCCAGCATGACGGAATACTCCTTTGACACGGCGCCAGCTCACGCTAGGAAAGAAGTCTTTAACATCAAGCTTAATAAGCAGCTCACTGTTGCTGTGTACGGCTGCATTGGTCACGATAGATTTACCGCGTACAAAGCCATGGGCGGCACCATGCGTCGTTAAGTTATTCAAAATATTGTGCAAAATCCAGCGTTGCACAAACTTCAAACGTGGTATCGGCGACCATATTTGACGCGCTGCTCCATTGCGTTTGGCAATAGTGAAATGCGAATAAGACAGATTGGTGGCGACCTCTCTTTGATAGCACAATCCTTTTAACTGCGGTATGGTGAGATTAACCGCTTCTGCTAACTCATTATGTTTACGCAGCAGTGGCAGTTTGTTTTCAATCAGCCGATTGGCCGCGTCTTTGATATCCCATTTATCGGTACTGGTATCGTCCGTCCAATATACATGACGACCAAGATAAACCATGTGATGCGCTTTGTATGCTTGCCAAGCAGCCTTTTTGAGGATTCTCTCTTCAGCTGCCTCTTTTTTTAAGGCTTTTTTATAGCGCTCCCGTTCTTTTGGGCTCATGTTATCGACAGGTTGACGATCGACCATAAAGCCTTGACTGACCAGCTGCTGCTGAACATATTGGTAACGTCCGCCTGCCAGCTCAATATCTTGCCATAGTTGCTGCCACTGACGCTCAAAAGGAGTAGGTACTGGCTCAGGGCTGATGTAATCGTTATGGTTGGCTGTTTGTGTGGTCATACCTTATATCCCTTGATTTTCGATAAAGCCTTTGGCTTCAAATCTGGCAATATGTTGTAAAAAAGCGGCTTTGGCTTGAGCAGGCTGATTGAACACCAACTGCTGGCGCGTATCCTTGTCACCTATTGTTTGTTCAATGGTAATCTTCTTATGGGCAATGGTGATGTAAACATAAGCAATAGCGGTCTCTTGTGCGGTTAACGCTTGTGTCTTATCACTTGTAGTCGCGTGTGACTGGGCAACTGGTTGAGCTAAGGCCGTTAAATCAAGTGTTGGTGCAGAAGATAATGTCATTAACGAGTTATAGCCTGCTACTTGTACGCTTTCTTTTTTATTCCTAGGCTGATTAAAGTGCTTACTCGGTACGCGTTTACTCAAGACACGAGTGTCATGCCAGCTATCATTGCCGGTGTTATTTGGGTCGTATTGGTTATATCTAAGTCGTAGCGTGATAAGATGCGCGCACACACCATGAGTGAGTCGGTGCTGTAAATACTGCGGGCAGCTACATTCTGCTCGGCTGACCAGTGCTTCATCGCCTAATTGCAGCTGGCTGTGATAAGTACGTCTGTCTTCTTCGACATGAATATCTGCACGAATGGTAATACCTTTGACAGCGACTGTCTCGACAGAGAACTTCTGCACGGCATCCGTACGGCTAATCAAATCAAAGGCCTGTTTTTCTGCCTCATTGTGATAAGCAAACTGCGCCATATCAAGCGGTGTCTGCGTCAAAGGTCTGTAGTGATACAGCTGCCTCGCCATCTCATAGCGAATTAAGCCTTGCTGAGTACCTGACAGTAACCATTGCTGGATTTGTTGGCGAGAAACAGGCACAGACGTTAATGAAGCATCTGCTGATAGCGACTTTACCAAATCTTCTATTGTACTAGGAGTATTTGCCAGTGTTTTAATCAATACAGACAAGCCATTATGCTCATCGTTATTATCATTATTACTATCATCTAAGGTTGCTTTACTACTGTCTGATAACCCTTCACTAGCAGCTAATGTATTTTGCAGTGGGCGCTTTGGCAGTAACAAGTCAAAGTTTAATGACTGTGACCAGTTGGCTTGGCTAAAGCCTGTCATAGCAAAGGTAAAATGAAAGCCTTTGCCTTTTAGTGTCCAGTAGCTTGGCATGCCTTGACCCAATAAAGAGACGGAAACACTATCAGCATGCGGCAACAGTCGTTTTAATAGGCTGAGACGACGACGACCCCATAAGCGAATGAGCTTTGCTTGTTGACCTTGATAGGGCTTTTGCTGTTGGCTGACTTGGCTAGTAACAGTGATGTCAAATGGCTCTAATATAATCACTGGCAGCTGCTGAGGTCTAAGCTCAATCAACAATCCACGGCGTTTGCCTTTGATATCAGCATGCATACGCAGCTCAAACAACACGTTGTACAGTGCGATTGGGTCGAGATGGATGGTGTCTTGTGTCAATTGACCTGCAGACTGTACTTGCAGCAGTGCTCTGACCCAGCTTTTTGGTACATTGATGCGTTTTTCTATGATCTGTTTTTTTACGGTGGGCTTGGTTACTGTACTATCAGTATCTGCTTCAGCTGTCTCTGGTTTGGCTTCAAGTAACTGTAAGCCGACCGCTTCATGACCAATGTCTAATATCGTTTGTTGATGATCGCGTATTTTTTCAATACCGTTAAACAAGGCCGTACTGTAATCAATACTTGTCGTACCAAAGGTAGGTTTGGTATTTTGCTCAAAAATCTCATTGGTCAATGTTAATTGGGCATAGCAGCCTTCATCACGGCTAAATACCTCAAAGCTGACACCTTGCTCATGCACCTGAATAATAGGATCTAAAATACAAAAGGCGAGTGGATCGTTATCGAACAACCATGTGAAATAGTCACGCTGCGCAGTAAATAGATTTTTATTGCTATTGGCACGGCGCATCTGCATAAAGATCGTATACGCTGAACGGTCTTTTGGCACATAGCGATAATCACTACTGACCACATCGAATAAGGCTAGCAAACTGTCACGAAAGACAAGGGGAGATTTGACCTTACCATGGAAGTTAACCTCCGATCGATTTAGCTGAGCAAATAGTGCCACATGCTGAGTGTGTTCGGTCGTTTGCGCCTCCGACAGTGAATCTGACGATTCGTTAACTTGACTGATTTGGCTGGGTGCGGCGTAGTCCAACTGCATCATCAGGCCATCAGTGTTTGCTACTTCTGATTCTGTTTCTAATGCTTGGTCTAATTGATTATCTATAGTCATTGACTGTCTCCTTCACCCTGATTGCTTTTTTGACTGCTGTCCTGACTATATGCCAACGGACGCTTTTGCTGTGCTCGTATCATGGCACGTTGCCAGCGGCGTAGTACTTTATAAGCAAGCTTCTGAATGTCTGAGTTTTCATGTGCCATGAGCGTCGTCAGCCATTGTTCAATATTTGGATCATGTAGCTGTCCAAGCGCTTCGATGGCACGGATGCGAACCGTCATCTCCATGTTGTCATTATTTGCACAATGATAAAGTGCGTCAGCGTCTTTGGCTTTGATCCACTGTAGTAGCTGCTGATTGATTGGTATCTCGGTAGACGAGCCCTTATGTTTCAGCGCATTTTTTACTACCGTTATTATGGATTTTTGGGTAGATGTACCGCTTTGTTCAATACGAGTTAGTAGCGTTGATAGTAAGGCTTGGTTGTCATAAGTGAGCGGCGATTGAACCGTAGTTGATACGCTGCTCAATGTTGGCACTATATTTGATAACACCTTATCGTCAGCGACTGGTCTGGCCAGTAGTCCTAACAGCGCTTGCTGCCACCAACCGCTAACAGTCGTAGAGAGCAGTGGAATAGAGGTGATGGTCAATGGTTGACGAGCATCATTGAGCCAATCAAGCATTGCCACGATCTGCTTAGTAGCCGTTTTGTCGACAGCACCTTTGACAGCTGTAATGGACACATGACGCATGATTAGCCAAACCAGTTGTCTGATGGTGCCACCCACTTGCTCAACCATATCAATCCACTGACTATTATTGATGGTCGTTGGACTGCGGTTGATGGTGTCAATAAGCGTATGCCATTGCTCGCTTGCAGTGTCAAAACGCTGCTGCAACGTCGTAACCATCTCTTTATCAAGATAGTTGGTCGGGTATTGGGTCAGATAGCACAGTCCAATATGCTGTGTCAGTGTGTTACTACTGGTAATCAACGCGGTAAGCTGCGATGTTGGCATGTCTTGCTTGGCCATAATGGCATTTTGCAGTGCCATCAAGATGTTGGCTGGTAAGTGCGCGCCATGCTGGGTGATAAATGCTGCCAGCTCATCGATGCTGCTATTATCAATGATACGCTTTAGACTCAAATGCTCAGTCTCTTCTACAAAGTCATCATTATGGCTTTGGATGGCTGCCCAATCATAAGGATAAATCTGCGTCGCAAGACTGCCCCAAGTTTTCTGTGCCGCCGTATAAGCCGCCATGAGCACAGCACGATCTAGGTTGTTTTGCTTTAAGATATCTAAAATTAATGCTTTATTGGCATCGCTATCATTCATCTGCAGTAGCCATACCGCATGCCTTTGTGGACGGAAGAATATGGCTTTATCGATATGAATGCGTATATAGTGGCGTATTTCTTCCCAAGCAGGCGTTGTATTCAGCCAGCGCAGTCCATTTAACCAATGGACAATGGCGGGATTGGTGAAATGGATTGCGGGGTCTGACAAGTGCGATTTTAATAGCTCAAAAATATGCGGACTATGCTCAAAGTCACCACCTTGTGCAAGGCGACCTAAGGCTTCACTGGCCACGTCTTGTAAGTAGTGCTCGTCGTCCTCGGCCAGTTTGATTAACTTATCATAGGCTTTGTATAAGGTATGAACCTGTAAGTTTTTATCAGCGTTGTCCGCAGGCGAGCTAGCATTAGGCGATTCAGCATTTTGATTTTGGTTTTGATGGTCACTGCTGCCTAGTAGCTCGCCAATGGCTAACACACTGCAGCTGCGGAACTCAGCATCAGGGTTATAATCGATCGTGGCCATCAAGATATTGACCCCATCAGCATGACCGCATTTAGCGAGTCCTTCAGCCGCGGCAAATTGCACATCGGCGTCTTTATTGCGTAGAGCGTTTTGTAATGAGGCAATACTACCATGTCGTCTTTTGGCCCGATATGCCAGTGCCTCGACCAATTTAAAAGTATGCTTAGCTGGCATCTGCTCGTAGGCTAGCGCCAAAGCGCTATCAATGCGCGAGGATAAATCACTGTCATCCGATTTTACCCATGCAAGTGACGGCAATAGCAGCGCTGCAAGTACATAATCACTATGACTCATAAGCGTAGTAAACAGTGATAACAAGACTTGCGAGTCTCTAGGGTGCTGACGTTGTAACCAACGCGTGTCTTCACGCTCATCTAGGTAGTCCTCGATGTTCTGATCGTAACCGCTGATTTTCACCAAAGTGTCAAATAAGTATTTACGCTCTTCTTTATGCTTTTGCGGTGTGTGCTCAAACAGGTTCTCTAAACGCTGTAGTAATGGTGCGGCCAGATGCGTGTTACGCAGGTCAGCGATATCACTATAAATAAACTGCTTAGGTTTGTTGATATGTGGATCATCAAGTAAGGCTAATAATCGTAAGTGCGCTTCATTGGCGACCTGTTCAGCAGTCGCAATATTAAAGCTACTCTCTAAACCACTATCAAAGCTGCTATTTAAACGACCCTCTACAGTGTTCTTATTGATGAATTGGTACGACGTGAGTGCCTCAGTAAGTAATTTCCAGCTACGATATCTCTCATTACTGGACTGAGCGTCTTCAGCAAAATCAAATAAGCTATCAAATAGCGTGCTGTCCGCAAAGAGTACGTCATGAAACTCGACCAGTTGACTCAGTGCTTGATATTTTGCATTCCAGTCATCACTCTTCACAGCGTGCAGCAAAAATGTCAGTTTGTCTTGACGCTGCCCTGACGGCGATTGACTGTCTGCAAAGGGCGTGACGATGACTTGTTTCCATTCAGTAACGATCTGAGGCAGTAGCGACTGACAATATGTCTGTAGCCCGAGCAAGCTGGCTGGCAGATGGCCTAGTCGGCCTTTTAGCAGCTGATAGGTCTCTTCTGCTAAGGTGTGATTATTGGTTTTTAACAAATCAATGAGTTGTTGATCAGCGCTACTACTGACAGTCGCTGTATCCGATGGTTTGCTTTGCTGCTGTATGGCATCGTTCTTTGCGGTATCTAACAATAAATCCAAGCCGCGTTTGACCATATCTCGATAGGGCGTGCTCATGGCATAGTCAGCCAGCTTTTTGGTAGGCATGTTTAGCTTGTACAAGCATTCCCACGCCAGCTCACGAGTGTCAAAACTACGGTGGTTAAGTAGTGGTAATAGCACGCGACTGGTACTGTCCCGCCAGTCCTCATCGTTATTAGTGTTGTTATTGGTGTTAAGCTGCGATGATTGAGTAGCAAGCCACATTAGCCCTCGAATGGCTTGGTCTGTAGTGCTGCTATTAGCATAATAATCATCGCCTGCGCGTATGACGCCAATCCAAGCGCCAAAAGCAAGAGATTGGTATGGATAATGCAACTCGGAACTGTCTTGCTTATCAGTAGAAGAGCTACCGACTGTTTGCGCATCGTCGTTTGAAACATCCTGAATAGAGGCTGATACAGGGTGAGCACTTAACAATGCCTGCAAACTGCGTTGCCATTTTTGTAATGTCTCAAACACATCGTCCTCATCGTCATAGTAGTCATGGGCGAGTAATTCAGATAAGTTGCAGATAACATCGATAGTTTGGGCGCGTACCAATGGCTGCTGATGGCGACTGAGGTTGGCGAGCTGTTGTAAGTTTTCGGTACTGACGGTTGTCAGAGTACTTGCTCGGATAGAGGCCGTATTATGCGATTGTCCTTTAACACCACCTTTATCTGCCGTGTTTGGCATGGCATCTATCGTCATCGTAATGACTTCAGAGTGAGAAGATAAAATACTGCCTAATTGACGTGACAAGTAATCACTCAAATACTGCCATGCTGACGATAGTGCTGACTGGTTATTAGGGTGTTGTACGTCATTTGGGTAACGAGCGAGTATGTTGGCGTAGACTACTGCCGTGTCATTATCGGCAAAGCTTAGGGCTTCTATCAGTCGGTTGGGTCGACCAGTGCTAGTAGCGGTCTTTTCAGGAGTTGGCCTGTTATCGTGCCAGCCATTCTGTAAGTCATTAAATATCAATAACAGTCTGGCTGATACTGCATAGGACTCTGACTCAAACAAAGGCTGTAATTGCCGTGCATGTGTAATACCTAAACCGTGCTGCGCTTGTAGCCAATGCGTAGGCGTCATCGGTGCAACAAGCGTACTAAGATTGTCTGTATTGTCTCTCATGTTATGAGTAAGGAAGTACTGCCCGCGAGCATCACCCAAAATAGCCAAACACAAACTGGCTGATTGATTGATAATGTCGCGCTCATCTTTTTGCCATTTCACCAGTAGATCAATGTCCTCGAAAGAAACTATCTGCGTAATCTTTGGTGCAAGAGGTTTAAAATCAGCATCAGAGTGGTGTAGATATTTAGCATACCAACCTAACGCATCATGCTTTGATGGGTATGCCAGTTTAGACAAACCAAACAGTGCTTGGCTTACATGATTGTGCCACTGGGTATAGCTATCACTTTTCTTGCCTTGAGAGGGCATAGGCAGTTCTAGATAGTGTTTAAAGACTTGATACGCTTGTTCATCACTCCGCTGTGCCTGTTCTTCGTCAGCATATAGGCGTGATTGACTGGCCAGTAGTTGCGCGACTGTTAGCTGAATATCAGGATAAGGGCTGTTGAGGGCTGCGGTAATCAATGCTTCGTGATGATTCGGTTGATCATCGGCGCTACTATCATCTAGGCTACTGTGATCCGCTAAAATAGTAGGCTGTAAGTCTGTCAGCGCCAAAGCAACAATTAATGCTTGTTTACGCAGCTCAATACTGTCATCAGCGAACATGGCCACTAGAGCTGGCATCAACTGTGTCAGCTGAGTCGTATTCGCTCTGGCTTGCACTGTCGCAAGGGCTAGTTGCTTGGTATCAGCATAAGGGCTGGCAAGCGCGCTCAACATGACGTCAGCAAACCCTAAGTGTTTGCTCTGTTTCAATGAGATGTCAAAGGCTTGCTTACGGATGGCGGCAAACGTATCCGCAAAGAACAGGGTCAGGACAGCTTGATTGGTCTTTTGGTGATTCGTTTCTTCAGTGTTATTGGCTTTATTTGTTTTATGCTTCGAGTTCATCGCTAGCAACAGTCGTTGCCATTCCTCTATAGCCACTTGGTGCACATCTTCAAAGAGGCTTTGCTGCAATAGCTCAATGATGTCAACGATGGCGCTTTCAGATGACTGCTTAAATTGGCGGTTTAATAGAACTTTAACCACTTCTAACCGAATACTGGTAAAAGGGTTGTTCAATGCCTGTAGCAGTATGTCTGTCATCTCTGACGACATCTGAGCACTTTTATCACTGCTATCACCACTATTTGAGCTATCTGGTGCAACATGCTTTAAAAACAGTGCTAAAGACTGCTCATGAATATCTTGATGTTTAGAAGCAAAACCCGTCGCTGCCCAAGACAATGCATTGTCTGCCAACTTACCATAGGCTTGCATAGCCACTTGGCGCACGCCTGCGTCCTTATCGTCTAGTAATGTCGGTAGGACTGCTTTGGCGTCTTCTATATTTAAATGACCAAGCGCGGTGGCGACACCAGCACGGATGATGGCACTGTCATCATGGCTCATAAGCCTAATCAGGGTGCCAAATGCCCGTTTGTCTTGTAGGCAAGCCAGCGCATAAGCCGCTCGGAAACTGATATCTTCGTGACTATTGCTTAAGCTCTGTAATAAGGGCTCTAACGTGTCATTGCTTAGATTTATAGATTCAGTATCAGGCTTTTTGGATTTGGCCGTTTTAGCCTTATTTTTAGACTTAGATGTTTGGGTATTATCTGCTTGAGAGATAAAATCTTGCGTGGATAAGGTTAAACGGATCGCCTCATCGGATTGTTTAACCTTATTATTCGCCGCTGTACTGCTAGCATTATCTAGTAGCGTGCCACGCAGTAAGCGAAAGTCATCAAAATCAGATAGGGTACGCAATGTTTGCGTGTCACCTTGCTGTTTTAACGCCTCTACCAACTTAGGCTGAGACAGTAATGAGACATAAAATGCCGTTTGCCTAATCTCTGTATTACGATGATTCTGTAGCAGCATCAACTGACGCGAGACTTCAAGATGGTTTAGCATGCCGCGCTGATACAGACGAATCAGTCCTGACTGGACAATGTCTGACTGATTACAGTCTAATGCCATCAAATCTGCTTGCGGACTGTTCTCTGGCAATAAGGTCTCAAGTGAGGCCAATGCTTGCTTGCGAATATTTGCAAAACTGTGTGACAACGCGTCTCTTAAAATAGGCAAGATGCGGCGCTGGCTTGTGGCATCCTTCATCGCGACCTTTAGGTAACCTTGTAACGCAGAAGCCACCACTTCTTCGTAGTAACGGTTTTTAAAGGCTTCTTCTAGATAATGCAGCGGGCGCTTCGCCGTACTTGCACGGTCGGCCAAGGCATGAAAAGCAGCAAGGCGTACTTTTGCACTGTGCGCCGAGCTTAGTTGCTGCTCTAAAACCTGTGCAGTTTTATCAAGATTAGTAGTAGCAACCCACTGTACCAATTGCAATGCTTGGTTAGCCGTGAGCGTGTCGCTATCAGCAAGTAATTTTTTAACCAGCTCTAATGTTTGGTTATCTGCTTGCGCCTGTAGCAGCGCCAAGCCTTCTTTAAACGACACATCGTTATTGTTTGAGGCATCTGTCAGTAATTGGCCGATTCTCTGATAGCCATCTTTGATAATATAAGCGACTGGTAATAGCTTGCTATTTTTTGCCGTACTATTTTGTGAGGTGCTATTCTGTGACGTACTTTGAGCATGGTCAATAGGTACGAAACGTAAGCTCTGATCGGCACTGACTACGATGAGCGTTGGTTGTTCAGCGTAAGAAGATAAGACGATCTGTCGAGCCTTGGTTAGATCCTCTTTACAGCTGTTTGGCTGACCTTTATCAAATGCCCATGATTTAACACTTTTATCATCGGCGGCAGTGAATAGCCGAGTGTCTGACACACAAAGCGCCGTGATCATTTCACTGTGTTGGCTAGACTTGGCTCTATCAACAGGATGCAGATCGCCTTGGACATGAGTACGGTATAAGCACTTATCTGCGCCTGCTGAGAAGAAGTACTGCCCGACTGGCTCAAAACAAAGCGCGTTTACTTTACCTAGGTGGAGCTGTTTGCGACTACTTAGAGTGAGCTGAACGCTATCTGAGGTCCATTGATAGCTACTAACATCTCCCGTTTTATCTGCTACGACTAACCACGAGCCATCACTTGACGTTGCTAGCGCTGTTAATGCGGATTCTTTACTTGATGCTGCTATAGAAGACGAATAATGCTCAATAATGACAGTATTGCTGGCTTGACTGTCCTGATAAGGCCATACCACGATGTGTTTCGGATATAAGATAGCCAATGCATCTTGTAGTGGTGCCATGGCTACAGCACGGCCTATATCATTGTTATTATTTTCAGGTGCATCAAGCAAGGATTTAGCACTGGTTTTCTTAACTTTCTTTGCTTGCCAATCCGTTTGGTAAAGATGACCATCATCACCAATCATCACAATAGTGCTGTCATCTATTTTGGTGATGGCTTGCATCGCACAAGGCAGCGCAGTTGTCGATAAGCTAAATTGCTCACCTTGTTGATCGAGGACGTATAAGACCGTGGCAGCTGCTTGCTGCTGGCGAGTAATAAAAAGACTGCGCCCATCTTGCTTGGTTGTCTTTTGAGTTGCCGCTTGGGTGCTGTTGGCCTTACTGACTAGGCCAATGATTTGACCCCAATAGGGGAGTGTTACTGTTTTCATGGTGTTATCTCAGTTGAGGTGACGTCATATTTTTTTAAAGTATTTATTTATCCATGTCTGCCAAAGCCGTTAAGCCGATGCCACTGGTTGCAGGTTTTTAGATAGTTCAGGATAGCGATGCAATAGTCGTGTGACGGCAACCAAACACGCATGACGCTCCATCTTGCCTGCCGAATGTGTAAAGGTGAACAGTGTGGGCATGATGAGCGCTGCAAAGGTGCTATCGGCCAATGCCACATCACGAAAAGTCTCAATCAATGCCAGTTTGGCACGACTCGCAGATATGGGTTTTAGCGTGATATTGCTATCTGACTCAGCTGCCTCATATGACTGTGATGATGCTGAGTTTTTATCTGAATAACGTTGTTGCTTATGCTTATTACTGTCACTAGCATTGGGCTCTTGCGAACCGCCTAGACGTCCAGGTGGTAACTCGAATAGACCACGACGTAGTAGCATTAGTAGCTGATCGACCTCTGCAGGCAAGCTTGCCAAACATTTATCTGACTGCTCTGTTATGAGTGGTTGAGCGCTGCTGTCTTTATCTCGTGCAGCATCTTTATCTTTACTATCGCTATTGGCTGGTTGCCAGTTTGGAGACACGTGACGCGCCTTATAGTGTTTCCATAGCATGGTCACGGCAGCATAACGTACTTCACGGTCTGTACTTTGGGTCAATTGATATAAAGACTGCACATCTTGGAAATTGGCATGACGCTGTAGTAGAGTGATACCGATTTGGCGAGCGACTCGCGCTTTGCTTTCAATCAACGCATTCAACATGCCAGCATTCAACTGTGCTGACTGAACGTGGTAACGTCGATTGGCAACAGATGGCTTGTCCAATAGCGCACGCTTTAGCAGTTGAGTGATATCCGTATAGGGAGATTCTGCCATCATCAGCCATAGGGCTGGCGTTGGTTGCCACGTCGCCATCTCATACTCACTCAGTAATAAGCCAAATTCTCGCAGCTGGCTGTTACGGTGTTGCAGTAAAGGAATGACACGCTCCGCATCAAAGAATGAAGAAGGGATAATCGCATCGGGATCGACTGGTCTGTCTGTCAGTGCCATACAGATCTGTTCATGATGATGACTGAGGTAGCTGATCGCAAGCTCACTGATAGGTGCAGTAGCGTCATCTGTTGCCATATGCCACAGTGCATTGGCACCTGCAAAAGTATCGTCTTCAGATACCTCTCTCGATTGACCACTCAGCATCTGTAAAAAAGCGGTTTCGGAAATAATCTTTAGCGGCGCACCATCAGCGATTAAGCTTTCGGCTTTAACTTGCTTGCTACCTTTACGGCCATTACCGTACAACGGTGAACCATCATCACCGATGACCAAGTAATCTAACTTGCCGTTGACGGCGCTGCTAATAGCGCCATTAGCCGCTTTCACAACTTTTTCGGCCTCGCCACGAGTCATACTTTGCATCTTGCCTGTGAATAAATAGCGTTGGCCAGTTAAATCTACTTCAGTAGCAGCATCGCTATTTGAGTCTTTATTGTCAGCGCTATTACTGGAAGCGTTGTCAGTAGAGTCGCCTTCGTTGCTGTCGAGATATGCGATAAAGTCGGCAGGCAAGAATCCTTTGTTAATGCGTTCAATCGCAAATTCACGATAGAGCGCTTGTTCGCTATGCGCAAGATTCATAAGCCAGTCGAAACCTAAATCTATCGGCGCAAACCGACGCACATCAGATAGCCAGTCCCGCACGTTTTCTGCTAAACATTCATCGAAGGTTAAATGCGTTTGCCAGTTTTTAATAGGAGTGTCAGCAGATTTTAATTGCTCAACATATTCACTCACTTGCCAATCAGGCTCATAGGCAAGTGCATGCCAATAGCTCATATCAAGCGTTGCTGCTGACAGTACATCTTCATCAAACCAATCGGTAATAGTCGCTTGCGATAATGGGTGTAACAATAGTGTTTGCCACACGGCAGCGTTTACTTGGCTCAAATCCAAACGTCTGAGCTGATCCAACGCAAAGTCCATGCAGTAGCTGTCGTCATGAGCAGAGAAGTCGTGTACTTCTGGTACATCTAACTGCTGGGCAACGCGAATAAAGTATTCAGTCCCTAGCTCTTTGGCGCTATAAAGCTCAGGCAGTTTTTTTATGGAAAATTTTACGCTGTGTGTTCTACCGCTAGTCAGTCGTTCAAAAAACCACTCAGGGGTCAAGTCACGTCGCGTAAAGTGTTTGCTAAGTTGTTTGCTCGCGGTTTGATAGTGATGCTCTGTGTCTAATAGCTGACCCCAGCCATTGACACCGATATCAGAAACAGGATCACGACTCAAGATATTGTTAATGGCAAATGCTCTAACAGGTTCATAATCTGACATGGCCAGTAACATCAGCTCAGTGAGCGATAAGTCTTGAGCATAGCTTTTGGCATAGCCAATCGCATATTGATAGGCGGCAGGATAGTGTGAATGAAGTAGTTGCAGTACGACTTGATGCAAGCCCAATGCTTGAAATTTAGACTTTTCAAAATGCGGTGAATTTTCTAATAGCCAAACAATCATCTCATCACGTGCTTTGCTATGCGCTTGTCCGGCAGATAAATATTGTAGCGTCTCACCACTCACATCACGTAATTGGGTCTTAAAGTCATGCTTTAGACTATCGGTTGCGAACTGTCTGACAGTCTCATTTTTGGCGATGGCCAGTAACTCAATAAGCGGCTCGGGGTCTCGTTGCCACGCCTCAGAGAACGCGCGACCTTTTGCATCAAAGAGCTTGCGAGGTGAGCGGCTGCTGAATCGATTGACGCCATAATCAAGGCTGTTATGAAAGCAGATGTGATTGAGCACCCAGCTGTTTGTTTGTTCAGGGCTGCCTGCCGCCATGGTTTCGTCATAGCTGGCGAGTACAGAAACGGCGGCATCAATGTAGCCAATTGGCATTTGCTGTCCTAGCTGGCGTAGATAACGCCATGCTCTAAGGCTCATATAGGTTTTGGTGGCTAGGCTGACCGCAGAGTTGGCGGTTTGATTGAAACGCTGTAAATCAATCTTGGCAGCTATTTGTCCAAAAATCTCATAATCTTGAGAAAATTCAGCTTGTTTATAAATACGCTTTAAACCCTTCCACACACCGTAGCTGACTGGCAAAGCTGTAATGGCTTGTTTTAAAATAGTTCTAGAATACGCGCTGCCATCTTCCCACAGTGCGGTCAGTATTATGTGGATTTTGTAGCGATCTGGGAGGGGGTAAACGCCTTCATCTGCTTCCAGTTTGGCAATCATTGCCACGCGCTCTGCAAACTGTACTTCGGGGTGTTGCTCCCGAAATTGATGACTAAATATCTTATCTAAAAACCGATCAAAAGTAAGCTCATGCTCAGGGATGGGCGTCTCGGGAATCGCATCAGCTTGAGTTGCCAATGTACATAATTTATCGACCAAACTTGGATCCTGGGCTTGCCAAGCTTGCTGAATTTGTGAAAATGACAGACTCATAGAAATTTGCCTTAATTTTTATTTTGTCAGTGCGCGTAATTTTGTAGCACCATAAAAGCGCGTTTCACAGAAAATATCAAGGACTTTTGTAAGGAAATATATGAGCTGCGACATATAGCGTCGCGCATAATTTTATTTGCAATTATATATTGACAATAATAACTATTATGAGGCAAACTTAACGAGTTGTGAGATTTAGCGTTTCACCGTTTACGGTGAGGGGCGACGTTGCGTCGTCCACGAGTCAAGCCATTACATTTTACCCAAGGAAGACTGTTTCAGTCCTGCTAATACCTAGATAAAGGCCCTAGT
>NZ_DFQV01000021.1:0-14251 GCF_002377945.1 Psychrobacter sp. UBA3480 | reverse complement strand
ACTAGGGCCTTTATCTAGGTGCAGTCCAGTGAGTCTTCCATGTACCAGGTCATGAGGTAGATTACACAACAATTGAGTGTGACATCATTATGATGGCATTCAAGGCCTTTAACGCAAAACCGGAGTAGTGCTGTTTATTCAGCGCTATTCCGGTTTTTTATTGCCTGATTATTAGTTGATAATAAAAAAGCCCTTTAGTACAAAAATATGATTTTATACGGAACTATTTATCCCCAATAACCATCAGGACATTTAGGCAATTCAACTAACGTGCGACGTAACGCATCTGACCATTGATGACGAATCGTATTAAAGTACTCATCACGCTCATCAATACGTCGGCCGTTGGGCAGAGCTAGGCTGTCATTGTCATAAAGTACAAAATCTATCGGCATACCGACTGATAGATTTGAGTGAATCGTGGAATCAAATGACAGCATCAACGCACGTGCCGCGTGTCTTACATCCGTGTTATAGCTGACAGAACGATCCAAGATAGGCTTACCATATTTGCTTTCGCCTAACTGAAAGAAGGGCGTATCTTCAGTGGCTTTGATGCAATTGCCTTCAGGATAAATCAGGTATAGCTCAGGTGGCTGTCCTTTGATTTGACCACCAAGCATAAACGAGCTGGTAAAGGCGCCATCGCGACTAGAATTAGCGACTGCTTTTGCATGGTTCATCTTTTCACGCATACATTCACCAACCATTTGCGCCGCATCAAACAACGTCGCTACTGTATTGAGGTTGCTCTCAGCACGCTGGTCAATGTCGCTTTGTAGTTTATTGAACACTGCCTGCGACGTCGCTAAGCTACCAGCTGTCTGTAATACCATAAAGCGCTCGCCCTCAACGCCGTATTGATACAATTTTCTGAATGTCGATATGTGATCAACACCGGCATTAGTGCGCGTGTCACTGGCAAAGACCATACCGTCTTTTAGACGAATGGCAGCACAATAAGTCATAAAATACCCTTGATGAATAAACATAATAAAAAATAGCAAACGCTATGATAGCTTTTTGACTAATACCAAACTGTAAAGATTTTCGTAACCGCCGCCCATACGCACGCCGCGAACAGGCGCCGTATCCAGATAATCTCGCCCAATAGCCACATACACATGTGAGTTTGGGGTAAATGCCTGATTTGAGATATCAAAAGTATACCAGTAACCATCCAGCCAAACCTCAGCCCATGCGTGACTGGCCATGTGATTTTCGGTATCGTCATACAGATAACCAGACACATAACGCGCTGGAATTTGTTGATCGCGCAAGATACTTAAAAATACATGCGTATGGTCTTGGCACACACCTGCACTTGTCGCAAACGCCTCAGCAGCGGTCGTACCCACATGCGTGACGTCTTTAACAAAAGGCATTTTCATAATAAGGGCATTTGCCATTGCCTTTAAGCTGTCATGAGTAGGGGTTTTTAGGTATGGCGCTGCGAATTCTCGCATCTCTTGTGAGCATTTGGTCAACGGGGTTTGTACGGTAAATAGCAGGTAGGGGACATGATCCATATCCTCTAAACGTTCGGTTTCGGTGTTAATCTCAACGATACCTGACGCCTGCATTTGTAAGTTGTTATGTGCCTCGTTACGACTGAGCGTGAGCCATGCATTACCAAAGCCATCCTTTTGATTGGTCGCCACTTTAGGGAGCATCACATCCCATTTATGAATGGTTTGGTGCGGCATTTGCATGGGGGTCATGCGTATATACTGTACACTGCGCTGTGCCAGCTCATCGTAATAATAGTTGGTTTGGTGACTGATTTGAAGTTTCATGGCATTTTCCTTATAGCATCTTTCTATTTTCTGTTTATTCCATATGTCTCATAAGCCGTTGTTATTGGTTTTTGGCTAGACACCTTCTATACACCTTGACGCAATATGAGATTGAACTCCTTGCTAATCAGCGCAAAATCACTAAATTTCTTTGACCTGATCATCTGGTTGGTCAAGCGGATAAGTTCACGCCAGCGCGTATTCTCCGGCAACTCATTAATCCAGTGTCTGAATTCAAAACTGATCTCTGTTGAATCCTCTCCCAACAAGACGGCACGCTCAAGCTGCTCAAAGTGACGCCCTAATTGCCAAAAGCAAGTCACTGTCGGATTTTCTTGTTTCATCGCAGCGTTACACGCGTGTAGCTGCAAAGTCGCTGCTCGATACGTGCCAGCACTCGATAAACGCTTGATCAAGTTATATAACTCAGCGGTATCTTTACCAATGACACCTTTGGCCTCTTGGACATTGTCCTCAATCGATTGCACGATATTGGGTATGATGTTTTGTTCCAAATCAGCCATCATTTGTGCTTTCATGGTGGTCAGTGACACTTCACCATCAACGGCAAACCCTAAGTGACTAATTAGATGTCTGATCTGTGATTTTTTGAGATCGCCTTTGATAAGTTGTTTCATCACATCGTCGTAGTAATACAGACGCTCACTATATCGGCCTAGCCATATTAAGTGACTGGCGGTAGAGAGTAGCAGTATCATGGGCGCATCATCTAAACTCTCGTAACCTGTTTCTAAGGGCTGGACGCGATCATAGTAATTCGCGTGCCCTGAAGCATTGACACCCACTGATGATAAAGGCGAGCACTTGTCGGTTTGCTGGCTGTCTAAATCACTGTCATCAATAATCCAAGTGTCTTTGATACCGCCGCCTTGTGATGAATTGACGACCAAAGAGCCTTCAACCATGGCCACTCGTGTCAGACCACCGGGTACAATATCTACTGTGCCATCACCATGACTGAGGATAAAGGGGCGCAAGTCAATATGACGCGGTGCGATACCATCGCTTACGGCAGTAGGATTGGTAGATAGTGAGATAGTCGGTTGAGCAATAAAACCGGCTGGGTTTTCAAGCAAGCGCAGGCGATATTCTTCGATTTCTTTTTTGGTCGACGTTGGACCAATAAGCATCCCGTAGCCGCCTGAGCCTTGCGTTTCTTTTACCACCAGCTTGTCTAGATTATCGAGCACATATTTGAGATCATCAGGCTTACGGCACTGGTATGTCTCGATATTAGGTAGGATAGGTTCTTCATTTAAGTAGAATTTGATCATATCTGGCACAAAAGGATATAAACTCTTATCATCGGCCACACCCGTACCTGGGGCGTTAACAATTACCACGTTGCCAGCGCGATAAGCACTCATTAGTCCTGATACACCCAATATGGAGTCAGATTTAAAGGCTAACGGATCAATATAGGGATCATCAATGCGGCGGTAGATCACATCGACTTGTACCTTGCCGCGAATGCCTTGCATATAGACTTTGCTGTCCTCAACGACCAAATCATAACCATGAACGAGTGGCACATTCATCTCATGCGCTAAGAAGGCATGCTCATAATAGGCACTATTAAAGCGACCTGGCGTTAAAATGACGACCTGTGGATCATATTTGGATGTTGAGCTGGCAAGACAGGCTTTGAGTCGGTTAGGATAATCACTAATACCCATAATAGGCGTTTCAGTAAATATATCAGCTAATAGTGTCTCTGATATATTGCGACTCTCAAGCATATATGAGACGCCTGATGGGGTGCGCAGGTTATCCTCTAACACACAAAACTTACCTGTCTCGTCTCGAATCAAATCAATACCGCTGATGTGCGAATAGATAGGTTTGTCGAGCTCAATGCCCATCATCCATGGCTCATAGCAGCCACTGGCATAGACGTAGCTGGCAGGGACAATATCCGCCTTCATGATAGCTTGGTCATGGTAGATATCATGTAAGAATGCATTGAGAGCGGTGATACGTTGTTTACAGCCTGCTTCTATTTGTTTCCATTCGCTCGCTGCAATAATGCGTGGAATGATATCAAACGGAATCATACGCTCGATGTTTTTGGCATCGCTATAGACGGTAAAGGTGACCCCTTTACGGTAAAAGATATTTTCTGCTTGTTCGTTTAGATAATTGAGGGCATCCATGTTGATGTTATCAAGCCAATGGCCAACAGCTTGTGCCACTGGGCGATACTTACCCTTACTTATCTGCAATTCATCGAAACTTTGTGGTTTTTGCTCAGGTTTGTCTAAAGTGTCTTTTGTTAAGGTATCTTCGATCGGTGTTGACGCGGGACTTTTAGTATTATCATTGGGCACTTTGATGGATTGACTCTGACTCTGGCTTTGATTTGCAGATTTTTCTTTGTCTGGGTTTCCATCTTTAGACTGACTTTGAGATGCTGTTTTATTCATAAATACCTCACGTATCCTTGGTAAAGTTATACTTTATGATGAATACACTGTCTATGCTAAGTAGAGTAGCACTTGTACTGCGCCCAACAGGTAGTCTATCTCCTGTATGGACTATACAACGGTTACTGAGCAACATACAACAAGAGTTAAATAATAGATTTTTAAAAACTTGAACCTAATTCCAATAAGTTTAACTCAATAGAAACAGGAGGAGAGAAGACGTGAAGCTACGTGGAAGGTTTTTAATGCTGGCAGGTATAGGGTTGTTAGCGACTATCAGTGTGACTGGCTGTGGTAGCGAACCACAACAAGATACCTTGCCCGCTGGTAGCACAGTGGTCGCACTTGGCGACTCATTAACCTATGGTTACGGCGCAAATCCTAAAACAGCGTATCCTACGGTGCTAGCAGAGCTAAGCAAATGGAACGTCGTTAATGCAGGCGTCAATGGTGATACTTCTGCAGATGTGCTTACTCGCGTGAATGAGATCACTGAGCAAAACCCAGATTTAGTCTTACTGGGTGTAGGTGGTAATGATGTGTTGCAGCGCATCGCACCTGATACCACGCGGGATAATATCATCGCGACTATAGATACCTTACAATCCAACAATATTGACATTGTCCTAATCGCTGAGCCGTACTTCAGTACTAGTGCTTTGTTTGGTAAGGCAAGTGATAATCCACTGTATGAAGATATTGCGGAAGCTGAAGGCATACCTCTGTATTCTGATGGCTGGTCCACTATACTATCAGACGAGGCTCTAAAGTCTGATAAAATTCATGCCAATGCTGCGGGCTACAGACAGTTCGCTGAAGGGCTGCATGATTATTTAAAAGACAAAGGATGGGTACGTTAAACCGCAATCTAAACCATAGTTTTTAAGTTTAAAAGCTTTTAAACTTAAAAACTTAAAAACTGTGAGTAGAGCGTATGTCTGTAGTCAGTGTATAACGCACAAAAAGCAGAGAGTTTATTGGCAAGACTCTCTGCTTTTTTATGCTTTATTAATAGCTAATAAGTAATAATCTTATAGTTAGACATTGATAACCCAGTTACTCTATCTATTCATTGTCACCCATGACGACTACCAAACCTTCATCAGCAGCTATCTTACCTTCGCAGATATCTTTATAAACCTCCAGTAAGCCATTGACTCCATCAAGCTCCTGAATCTTTAACCACGTACTAGTTTTTGTAGTGCTATTCATGATGTAGTGCATAGAGCGTTTATTAAATTCTTCAGGGCCCCATTCTTTCATACGTTGCTGTACATGGCTTGGTGCAAAAAACTGTTGGCTACGCGCTTGAATGATACCTTCGGTATGACGTGGCTCGTCCCAGTGTGTAAGACCAACATTGCTGGTGTAACGCATGTTGTCGCCTAAGTGTCTATGTATACGACTAAGCACGTCAGTATTAGCCGACATATCGACAATAACCGTCGGCTTATTTTCATCAATGTGCTCAAGGGTGTCATAGCTAAGCACACTGTCATAAGCGTCAATTGACTTAACAAAATCTACATGACGGTTTGAAGTGAGGCCGATAACGTGCGGTGCATCTTTATCATTAACTAAGCCGTATGCTAAGCCAGTACTGGTCTTGCTAGAGGCACTAATAATCACCACTTGCTCTGCACCAAACCAATCATTACTCTTCAACAGATCATGTAAGCAAAATGAGGTCAGATGCAATACGAACAACAGCATGCGCTGATCGTCATGGGCGCGGTCATAGCCTCGTTCATGGTTAACGCGCTGATATAGGTTATAACCGGGTGGTAGCTCGGCACGATGGACACTACCATCAAGTAAACTGGTTTGGGTGACTCGCTTGGGTGTTATGATTAATTCATTGGCGGGCGGGAAGTAACCGAATAAGCGCTCACCGATAGGTAGTGCATCGCTATTTGATTCGATCACATCGCCAAATCCCCATACTGGAATAATACCCCATTTCTCAGGCTCGTTGCCGTTTGGCGGAAAAAACTGCCAATAGCGTAATTGGTCACCCATGACCGCATAAGTAATATTATTGGCAGTAAAAGCAAAGCGATCGACTTTGACCCGTACTTCGCCATCGCCGAGAGTGTGTATAGGCGTCTCTTGCAGGCGAGCTTGGGTTAGGTTTGCTTTGTTGGTTTGAAATTCTGGCATAGTCGCTTCCTTGATTGATAGATAGTATTGGCAGACATTTTTTAGGAATTAGCGGTGTTGGCGTGACGTGCTGCCGTTATTTGCATAATTTCACCCATGAGTTTGGGCATGTTTGCAGCGACTTTTGGTCCTGCTTCTTTTAGACGTTTAAGAATAGCAAGCTCTTCAGGAGGGGTGTCTTCGCTGGCTCGTACCAATTTTGTGAAGCCATCTAAGCGATTGTTAATCATCCATTCACGTAGCGCAGGCTCTTTTGACCAACGCATCTGATTCTGCATTTGTTTAACAAGGCCAACCAAAAAGTCCGTATCATGATTTGGGATTGGCACCACTTGGCATAACTCATTTTTGACAGTTTCGTCATCGTAATTGGCCTCGATGTGGGCGATAAATGCGGCACTAAATACAGGCTGATAGGTACGTACGGTTTGCACCACCACAGTATCACCTTTGAATACATCGTATGTCTCTGTCACTGGTACTGCCCGTGCAGAGCAGTCGATATGCATGGTGTTGGGAGTGGTAGAAATGCTGTCCTCACCAAAATAAATCTTGTCCGTATCTAAGCGAGTCACGCGTCCTTTACGCACAATATTTTTAACACGGCGTAATTGCTTAAGCTCTTCACTGCTAATGGTAGCCCCATGGAACATTTGCGGGCGTACATTTGGATCAATACGCATTAATACGCCACCTTTTTCTAATCGATTAAACAGGTCTTCGATGCTTTCAGCTTCAGCAATCGCTTCTGCTTGAGTAGCCTGAGCCCCTATAGTATGGGTGAAAAATTCACGAGAGGGTTGGGTATTTTTACGATCGATCAGCCAAGCATCTCTTGGCATAATCCATGTGATATGGTCTGGATCAATTTGGTTTTCTAGTAGCCATAAAACCGCATCTATACCTGTTTTTCCGCCACCGATAATCACGTAACCATCACGGGGTTTGGTTAAACTCGGTAAGTCATTTAACGGGCCAAACTTAACACCTTTAGCAATCTCAAAGTTTGGGGTATGGGTCGCTGGTACTGAAGTTTTGAAGTAAGTGCCATCAATAATTTTTTTATTGACCTTAACCTCATAGCTAGTATCGGACAGCAACGATGAAAACTTGCCGGCGCCTTTGTACTCACACATCGGGAAGTACTTCACGCGACCACTTGGTAAAAACGTATGCTTCATGACCTTATCAAAATACGCCATGACTTCTGCGCCTGACGCCAGCTCAGACAAGCCTTTATTTAAACCAATTTTATCAATCATACCGCCGCAAAGCTCACGTGAGCTAACGCCATAAAAAGACGATGGCTGATGCAGTGTGACAAACGAATAGGCATCGTTCCAATGACCACCTGGCTTATGATGTTTATCGACAATAATGATATTAGCATCTGTTTCTGTGAGCAGCACATCGGCAAAAGCCATGCCCACCGCGCCACTACCAATGATTAGATAATCCGTTTCTAGTTGTTGAATACTCATAGCGTCCTTACTCTTAAGTTGAGTTTTTATCAATGCAATCAATTTATAATCGTTTGTACATAACAGTGTTATATACTAGAATAACACTGTTATAATTGTCAAGACATAGTGAGAATCTAATGGATGCCAGAACCAAAATACTAAACGCCGCATCTGAGCTTTTCTTAGAAGGGGGTGGGGACGCCTTGAGTGTACGCGCTATATCCAAGCGGGCAGGACTGTCCACCATCGGTATATACAGTCACTTCCAAGGTAAGCAAGGCATACTAGATGCGCTGTACATAGAAGGGTTTAATCTCGTTCGTGAAGCCATGGATGTCATTCCAGAGGGTAGAGCAAACAAAGAGCAAGTGCTAGAGGCGTGCCTAGGGTATCTCAACGTCGGAGAAAAATATGAAGCACACTATCGGCTGATTTTTGGGGAATCTGATGCAGGTTATCAGCCCTCAATCGAGGCCATTGCAGCAAGAGATAGCGCGTTTTCAAAGTTGGTTCGGGTGGCAGGTTCTTATTTATCAGAAGAGGCTAGCGTGACGGAACGTCGGCAAATAGCGTTAGATATCTGGGCAATCGTACATGGGTACGTCAGTATCAGTCACCATGTGGTGTTCGCCGATGGACTGGAGCTAGACTGGAAGACGATGGCACTTCGTGTGGTTGAAGTTCAGTTGGATGCCATTGACCTAACCAAAGCTAAGTATTAATAAAGCCTTCCCGAATAACCCGGTAAATCAGCAGTATGAAGGTGACAATAAATATTAAACAGCGATTCGTAAATATTGCTCGCAGGTAGGTACATAGCGTTTAAATAATCCATCGCTTTACTTAAAAATCAAGTAAGCAAACATATGTCTTTTATCTTGTAAACTGCATTATTTTAGGTTATTTTTCAGTATCGTTTATAGTTCTTTAACCAAGGAGAAGCAGTTTGGATACTAATTTATCACCGCTTAAGATTTCAGTGGTTGCAGCGCTGACACTGCTTACAGGCTCGCAAGTATTTGCAGAGGCCAACTACGGTGATTATGGTACAGAAACGGCGCTGACGCTCGCCCGTGATTATGCTGGTCGTTATACAGGTTCCGATAAAGAAGTCCAAGCCGCTAATTATATGCAGCAGCGCATGACCATCGATGGCAGTAACAACCAAGTCAATCGTCAAACGTTTGATTTCGTAGCGCCTCGTGGTTTGTTCAGAGGTCAGACGTTAACGAGTAATAACGTTGTCGTGACTCAAAAAGGCAGGGCTGATACCAACAGAACGCTATTTGTCGGCGCACATTATGATTCTGCCGTTGCCTATCCAAACTATGCAAATCTAGAGGCACTGGACGATAATGCTTCTGGGTCTGGTGTCTTAACTGAGTTGACCAAAAACCTGACAGGTATTGAGACAGAGCATGACATCCAATTTGTGGCATTTGGTGCAGAGGAGGGCGGTCTCAATGGGTCAAGGGCGTTTGTTGATCAACTAACGGACGCGGAAAAATCAACAGCGTTGGGTATGATTAACCTAGACAGTCTGATTACAGGCGACAAAATGTATGCCAATGCAGGGCGAAATGCTTATGACAATGATGGCAACGAAGTGGCTGCCAATGTAAGTTTGCGTGAAAATGCACTGCGCATTGCTAAAGAGCTTGGTATTACACTAGAAGTCAATCCAGCCATTATTGCACCAGGTGAGACAGAGCCATACGAGCCTTATGGCGTTGGCTGCTGTAGCGATCAGGAGTCTTTTGATAGCGTCATGCAGGTCGTCGGGTTTGAAGCGACTAACTGGGGCCTTGGGCCTGATTATGATGGTTATACGCAAACTGAAAACCCAGATATTCCAGGCGGCTATACGTGGCATAACCCTGCATTAGATAACGAAGAAGTACTTACTGCGGCTTTTGGTGAAGAACGCATAGCGCAAAGAATTCGAGACTACTCACGTATCATTAGCAGATTGATTGTGGAGCAAACCAATGCTGATATCATCGCATCAACCAAGAGCGCCATCAATTTGCAAAACACGATGGGTGCTGCGTTAAAAATTAATGCTACCGACTCACATTCAGCGGTGCTTGAGCGTGCCAATGCTTTGGCATTACATACTCTCGATGATGCGAAGCCTTTTGATTCCGAGTCGCGTACTCAGGTTTGGGTAGATGGATCTCAAAGCTACGTGGATGCTGATGAGGTGCAAGAGGGCACTCGCGCCAATATTGGTCTATATGGCGAATATACTATACAGCCGAGATGGCGTGTTGGCGCAGGTGTGCAAGCGGCTAATCAAAACAATAAAGGCATAGAAAATGGTATTAAAAAAGATACAAGCTATGGCATTCAAGCCTATTCTTTATTGGGCGGAAAAGACACGGCTTGGTGGAACACCACATCTCTGAGCTTATCTAAACATGACTTGGATGTTAATAGAACGGTAACACTGGATGGTAATGACGGCATCAACATTATCAACAATAGCGAACGCGGTAGTTCTGATGCTGATGTGTTTAGCGCATACAATGAGCTTGGCTATAATTTTATTATCAAGAAAAACGTCGCGCATGGTGCCTTTTTGGGTCTGAATTACAGTGATACAGACATAGATGGTTATACCAGTGGCAATGCTGATTCTCGTACTGCACTAAAGGTTGATAGCACCTCTAGTGAGGCATGGGATTCAGAGCTTGGTTATCAGTTGCAGTATGGTTTTAATTTGATGGGTACGCCTGCCAAACTTCAAAGTAAAATCGCTTACGTGCATGTGATCGACGATGGTTTAACAGATAGTTTATCGACAACGTCTTTAGCTGACGGTCAAACGAGAAATGTTAGTATTACCCAAACAGATAAAGATGACGACTATGGACATTTTGAGCTGAGTGTGAGTAACAAGGTTCATAAAAACGTTTATGCCTATCTGAATGGTGATACCACCTTTGCACGTGATGATAAAGACAGCTCAGTACAACTAGGCTTGCAATATCAATTTTAAATCTTAATGTGTAGATGTAAGCCTGCGCTGCTCAATAATTCATTTATGAGCAGCGTTTTTTGCTTATATATTTCCATATATAAATTATAAGGGCATATTGCTGATTGCCGATATAATTTTCAGATTCAGTAATACCAATGTGTGCGAAATATTAAAAGGATAGGGGTGGCGTATATGTTTGGCATCATAAAAGACTGGCGCGAACAGCGTATACTAGACAATAGCGAATTTACTCAGGCTGACTGGAAAAAGGCAGCCGAACGTATTGTTATATTGGATCGATTAAGTACCGATGAGCTATTACATCTGTTTGAGCTCGCAACGTTATTTTTGGCTGATAAATCCATCACTGGTGCACAAGGTTTTGAGATTACCAATGCTGTGAGACAATCGATTGCACTACAAGCCTGTTTGCCTATCTTGAACTTAGGTCTTGACTGGTATGCTGGTTGGTCATCCATCATCATTTATCCTGGCTCGTACAAGAGTGATAGCACTACAGTAGATGAGTTTGGTATCGTTCACAAAGGCAGTCAACACCGTAGCGGAGAAGCATGGCTGCGAGGGCCTGTCATTCTTTCATGGAAAGATGCCAAGCACTCAGGAGAACGTGATGGACACAACGTTGTCATTCATGAGTTTGTGCATAAACTCGATATGATGAATGGCCGCGCCAATGGCTTTCCGCCGATGCAACCTGATATGGATCCTGCAAACTGGACACAGATTATGAGCCGCGATTTTGAAAATTTTCAAACACATCGCAAGTCAGGGCTTGATCGGTATGGAGCGACCAATCCTGCGGAGTTTTTTGCCGTTCTCAGTGAAGTATTTTTTGAAACGCCACAAAAGCTAGTTGATGCTTATCCGGATATTTATCAGATTATGGCGAAATTCTTTCGTCAGGCGCCGTTATAAATGATATTTATAGAGATGGTGATAGTAAGCTGTATTTAAGACAGCATAAGCATATTGGAATTGGGGAAGTTGAGGTAATTAATACTATAAGTGATAATGGGGAAAAAGTAGAGAACTATTAAAGTGCTGATGGAAAGGCGCAAGTGGATGTACGTTTCGAGCAAGAGGCTGTCTGGCTGTCACAAGCACAAATGACCGAGTTGTTTGGTCGTAATTAATCAGTAATTTCTCGTCATATCGCTAATGCCATAAAAAATGAAGAAATCACTGAGAAAATTAATATTCAAAAAATGCATATTGCAAATTCAGACTGTCCGGTGATTTTTTATGACTTAGACGTGGTTATATCAGCCGGTTATAACATCAGATCTCCTCAAGGCGTACAATTTAGGCGTTGGGCAACGCAGCGACTACGTGAATACTTAGTACAAGGCTATAAGCTCAATCAACAGCGCTTCTATAAAAACTCAAGCGAGCTACAACGAGCGCTAAAATTAATCAAAAAAACCGCACAAAGTCCCGAGTTTAAAACTGACAAAGCTTGTCATTAAAAACTATACCAAAGACCATGTAACACAAGCTGCTATATATTTTTAATTGAATATATAGCATTTATAACCAGATAGAGTAGGCTGCCACTTTAAACAAGCCTTATAAAAGTTATCGGGCAATCGTTTTTCTACACCTTAAACCGTCCATTGATCATTAATAATGGCCACCAGATATCGCTTGCCTTGATACTCATCAAATACCAAGCGCAAAACACGCCAGTCCATACCATCATACTCATCCGTGCCTTTATAATAAAATTCTACAACATCTGATGTTTGGTATATCTGTTTTAAGTTATTGATAGAGTTACCATTATTTTTGAATTCATTGACATTGATGCTAGCGTTATTGAATTTTTTACCATCCACCCAAGTATCCAAATAAGTAGGCAACGGCGTGACCAATAGATCGCCAGTACCGTCTTTTTCGCCCCAAGTAAATTGGATATTGGACTGCTGTAAATACTGTGCAAATTGCCCGCGGCTAAAGACTCTATCTGACTCAGGCCGTACATAAGCGTACATCGAAAAACGAACACCACGTGTTGGATGGATATCATTAGTGATTCTAGAAAAGTCCTTATTTGCCAGTGCGCGCTGTATACGTAACGCTTGCTGCCTAAGGGTTTGCTGACTGATATCAGCATTACTAGGTGTTGATGAGCTACTGGTTGGCTGAGATACAATGGCTTCACTGGACTCAGAAGCAGACTGACAACCTGTCGCAGCTAGAGTGAATAGCAGAAGACTACTAGAGGCTAATGTCGCAGATTTTTCCTTAAAAAACGCAGGTAATGTCATCATAAAATCATCCTTAGCACAGTTATTAGCGAAAGAAACATCACTATAAATTGTCATGGGAACCCGTAAAAAATACCATAAAATCGCTATGTAATCGATATTTTGGTAAGTAAACCTGAATGATACGATAATACAGCAGAGTCCTAATATGGCTATGATGTAATAGACTGTAACATTCATAGGATAAAAGCCCGTAGAGAACACCATGCCAACATATAAATCGCTGACATTACTATTGACCATAGGACTGATGCCTGTCGGTCACGCTATAGCGGATGTACCAAAAGTAGATCAGAAACAAAATGCCATGGCTGATATAAAGATTGCGACCATCACGAAAATGTACCAACAAGATATTGATGACCAAGGTATGAGTAATCCTGTAGTGCTGCAGCAATATGCTGATGCTGACTTGCAAGCAGCGATGCAACTTGAGCAAGCATATTTTGATAAAACTCAGACGTCCTGCAATATAGATTACGATGTACTTTGGAACTCGCAAGATCCTGACTATACGCAAGACAAAAAATTTTCAATAACTGATCAAGGATTGGTTCAGGTTAGCTTGGCACAAGGTAGCGATATTTATTATGAGCTGTCATGTGATGATAATGATAAAACTTGCCAAGTCGCAGATGTGGTTTTAGATCAGGATGGCAAAACGTTGCGTCAGCATTTGCTTGAAACTTGTCGTTAGTAAAAGTCTATAACTCAAACTCATATTAAATCTGATCTAAGGTATAAGAATGACATGGTATAAATGGTTTTTCGCCTAACTACTAAAACCGTTGGTTTGTTTTCGTATAATGTATATTATGTTAAACGGACAGTACCCGATGATAAGTTCATGGGATTATGTCTATATCATAAATAACAATCAGTTTAGTTAGTAGCCGTTCAAATATAATGTACATGTCATGGCTAAGTAATCATTGCAATCGTCACTATGGCAAACCTTAACTGAATCTGTTTTATCAACTATATGTGGAATCCTTTTGACATCTAGTATGCTTGTACTCAAACTTGGCACATATTCATAATATAGCTAACAACCTCTTTCAAATCGTAGGATAAGTTACTTTTATAGCTCATCAAAGAAAGCTTCAAAGCTAAACTA